>JAWBRA010000018.1:0-32413 GCA_038844785.1 Candidatus Caldarchaeum sp. | reverse complement strand
ACCTGAAGAGCCTAGACATACAACCAACGATATAATCGAAGACATGCATGAATGGGAGAGCTACACCTCAGGCCATAGGCCTTTCCCCTTTCCAAAAGACTTAAGTAAAAGTTGACAGTGCCGGGAGAACCTACCGAAAAGCTTTAGCAATAGGCCTCAAGCCTGAAGCCTTCCTCGCAAACAACGACTCCCACAGCTTCTTCAGCAAGGTCGGCGGCCTCCTCAAAACAGGGCCCATGTCGACGAACGTCGGAGACATAGCAATACTCTGCGTCAGCCGACGATAGCCCACAGTAAAGGATGGATGACAAGCAAACGTGTAAATTAAGAGTGGTGTACACAAATTTCGGTAAAATAACACATTTTAAGACACTAACTAAAATTGGGGCGTGTAGAAAATAGTATTGCTATGTCACAGCGGCCCGCTTTTAGTCGAAGATCATTCATCCAAGGTTTAGCGGCAGGGGTGGTTGTCGGCAGTGTTGCTGTTGGAGCGCCGCTGGGCATTCTTCAGAGGCCGGAGCCTGTTTACTGGAAGCCTCCAGAGAAATGGGACATGGAAGCCGACGTTGTTGTGGTGGGGTTTGGTGTGGCAGGCTCCGCTGCGGCGGTTGAGGCGGCTGATAAAGGAGCGTCAGTCATCGTGCTGGACAAGTCCTCCACACCAGGCGGCAACGGCGTCATGTCAGGCGGAAACATCGGCGTCATAAACTCATCCATCCAGAAAGAGAAAAACCTAGTGTCGAATCCCGCTGATTGGTATAAGAGCGTGCAGGCTCTGATGAAGGCTACACACTGGGAGCCTCCTTTCCCAGACAGAGACATGAAGTATATCGAGAACGCAGGCAGAGATGTTGGAGACTGGCTGGCCGGGCTTGGCGTAGAATATGAATCCGTGGCGGCAACCACTTTGAGAACTAAAGGAGGCGGTGCCGGACTGGTATCAGCACTTCAAAAAGCAGCGAAGAACAAGGGTGTAAGAGTGGAGACAGAGATGAAGGCTGTGCAGCTGGTCGCCCGGCCTGACACAAACATGGTTTTAGGGGTGGTCGCCGAGCGGGCTGGACAGAGAGTCTTCATAAAATCCCGGAGAGCAGTTGTTTTGACAACAGGTGGGTTTGCCGCAAACAAAGAGCTTCTCAAATACTACAGCCCGACAGGATATCATTCCGTGCCTATAACATCGGCAGTAAGCAACGGCGACGGTATCTTGATGGCGCTGGCATTGGGCGCGGCGATAGTCAACACTTACCACATCAGCGGCTTCCCCGCCATAGCGAAGATTAACGCAAGATATAGGTACCGCGGGATTTCAGCCATCTTCGTCAACGAAAAAGGCTACAGGTTCTGCAACGAAGGCGACCACTTTGACATACTGAACGAAGAGATCTTCCTCCAGCCCGGCAGCCATGCATGGCTGGTCACCGACAGCGAGCAGGTGAAGAAGAGCACTGGAAAGGGGATAAGCACAACGTTTTCCGACGACCTTTCGCAGGAGGTTGCCCAAGGCATTGTGATTAAAGCCGACACCCCCGAAGCTTTGGCCGACGCTATAAAGGTTAACAAACAAAACTTCATCAAAACAGTGACGACTTGGAATGAGTGGGCTGCGAAAGACAAGAAAGACCTCGAATTCGGCAGAACTGATTCGCCTGCGTTCACATTCTCGCCGATAAAGACTCCGCCCTTCTACGCTGTGGAGCTTGTCCCCAGCGTTTCGGAAACAAACGGAGGCGTTTTAGCCGACGCCGAGTCACGCGTCATAAGCGTCACCGGCAAACCCATCCCACGCCTCTACGCAGCAGGTGACGTAGCCGCAGAAGGGCTGGTCTCCCACCTCGGCGAGTCCATATTCTTCGGCAGAGTAGCGGGAAGAAACGCGGCAAGTGAACAGCCGTGGACCTAAACAACCTAAAACCCCCCCTAATTATTTTTTTGGCCACACTTCTCCTATTCACAGCAGTTAGCAGCATTTACGCTCAGCAAGCTATAGTTATCACAGCTTATCGTGCTAAGAAAGCCCCCCTCATAGACGGCGTTATTTCTGAAGGGGAGTGGGACGACGCGCTCCAGATTAAGGAAACTGTGACGAAAGCTATTGTTGCATTCAAGCATGACGGACAGTATCTTTACGTTCTAGCGGTTTTTGAAGACACCAACCCATCGCCGAAGGATTATTTTGGGTTGGAGTTTGACGCGGACGGAGACCAAGCCCACATGGGTAGCGAGGAAGTTCCAGACTACGCTTTGATAGTCAGCCCTTCGTACGGCAGCAACCACGGCAAGGAGGTGATTTTGCCGGGCGCTGCAAAACCCATCCTATATGAAAGCCTTGGCTTCAAGAGCAACGTAACCGCAAAAATGGAATATCATGACAAAGCCTATGTGGTTGAGCTGGCGAGGCCTTTGGCTATGGATGCTCGAGGCATGCTGGAGCTGAAAATCGGACAGCCAGTTGGCATAGGTTTCGCCGTGGGAGAGTTTGGAAAAGGAATAGAACATAAAGCAACGGACATGACGTCATACGTTCTCGTCCTAGTCTCTGAACAGTTTGAGGGAAAAGCGAGTCAGATTTTTGACTTTTATGGAATTGTTTCAGAATACGCACCGTATTCATGGTATGTTGCAGTGGCCGCTGTCTTAGCCCATCTCGTCAGGAGAAAAGCTTGGAAAACAGCCCAACACAGCGAAACAATAGTCGTCGAAAGGCATATCGCAGCCGCCAGGATAGCACACTGGGTTAGGGTTACCGCTTTAACAGTGATGATCGTGACGGGCTACAGCATTTTTATGAAACAGCCTGTTTTCGGAGCTTTAAGCCGCGACATTCACATCTGGTTCGCTTTCGCAATACTGTTGGCAGACCTACCCCTACACGTTTACTCCATGGTTAGTAAAGGCGAGTACAAACACCTCTTAAAACTCAGCCGCGACGACATTTACGTAACCATGGCAATCGTCAAAAACTTTCTGGGATTGACGAAAGAATATCCGCCTCACGCAGTTTACGACACCCATTTCAACGACTATTTCATGGGGCGAAAGTACTGTTCGCTGCAGAAGCCATTGGTCTGGTTCTATTTCATAGCCATAGTCATCCTAGGCATGACGGGTTTCGCCATGGCTTATCCAAGTCTGTTCCCATGGGTTTTCATCCTGTTGGGCGGAGGACTGAACTTGAGAGCCTTACATCTGCTTTTCTTCTACCTGTTTACAGCCGTTTTCTTCGCCCACATCTACCTCTCCCTGATACCTGAAAACTGGAATAGGCTGAGAGCGATAGTTAAAGGTACATGCAAGGTTCCTGTTGTGTCTCTCAGCTAATAGACCGGCCTGCAGATAGCTTGCTACTTGTTATACCGGACCTCTTCAAAGACCCATGAAAGGTCTGGCTTGTAACGTCTCTCCTTGACTCTTTCGTTGAGTGTGTGGACGAGCAGCGGGAGAGCTATGGTTGCGTCGCAGAAACACTGGACGGCGTAGCCTTCCGACATCTCCTTCCCCCAGCTCTTCCCCTCCTCCAACGTTGCGCCCGACAAACCACCCCAGTGAGGGCTGTCGGTGGTTACTTGGATGGCGTAGCGGTGGGGCCTTGTCTTGAAGAGGTCGCCTTTCTCCAGAATGTCTACGGCGACAGCCGAGAGCTGGATGAAGTCTTTCGGAACACCTCCCCCTATGAAGATGGCTGCGCTGTCTTTGCACATCCCTCTTATCCTCACGAGCTGCTCGTAGTCCTTGAAGTGGTCGAGGACAAGGCTGAAGCCGGGTCTTCGGCGTCTGTTGATCAAGTAGGCTACGCCGTATCCGCTGTCCTCTACCGCTGGGCTGAAGACAGGGACGCCGGCTCTGTAAGCGGATTGGACTATTCCTTTCACGCCTTTTGCGTCAAGCCATTCTCCAAAAAGGTGGAGAAACTCGGCGGAAGACATGGGTTTTCTGCCGTCAAGCGTCAGCATGAAGTCGGCGAGCATCTCCTCCATCTTGATGTAGTCCCTCTCCCTGACGAAGACGTCGTGAAACCTGTATATCCCAGCCCGACGTAGCATGCTGTCGTCGACGAACGGCGTGCCTATGTAGTAGTTGAAACCCATGGCGGCTATGAGGTCTTCTGAGATGTTGGCGCCCGTCGAAACAACCACGTCGACAAATCTTTTCTCCACAAGCCATTTAACAAGTTTCCACTGCCCCGTGGTGCTGAGAGAACCTGCGTAACCGAACATGATGACGGTGTCTTCAGCGTTCAAAGCAGCTTCCCAAACATCCGCTGCGAGACCTAGGTTACGGCCTTGAAAACCAGTGTCCCTCATCTCCGTCAAGAGCTGCGAAACCGTCTTCTCACCAACCTCGACAGCCCTTAACGGAGACTTCAGCAAGCTCATGACTTCCCTCTCAACAATCATGTAAAATTACGTTACACGATTGTTTATAATTATATCTTTCAACGACAATGAACGCTGCGTGTTCTAGCGAGTTCGACAGCCTTGTCAGCGGCTTCGACGGGGTCGTCGAGGAACAGGGCTGCTTGAATTTTTCTGTGGTCCAGGTATCCGTCGGGATGTGTTTGCTTCAACAAGTCCGAAGTATATCCTGTTCCCGTCAGTATGATTAAAGGTACTCGGTAAACGTATGCGAGATGGGCTTCGACTATAGTTCCCGAGCCTCCGCCGAGAACGACGAAGCAGTCGCTGCTTCTCACAAGCCCGATGCTGCGTGCTTGGAAGGTTTGGCCGCTGCGGTAGACTATGGTGTTGTATGGGTTGTAGCGTGGGTTTGACTCGTCTATCTGCTCGTCCTCGTAGGGAATGACGCCGACGGTTATGCCGCCGCGTTTGAAAAACTCTTCGCACACAACACGCATCAGCCCTCCGTCTCCACCTGTCAACAACACAACCGTGTCACGGTAGTCAGCAAGCCTGACAGCAAACCGTCTAGCCTTCTCAACGGCTGTGGAAAGCGGGTTTTTGTCGCTGGAACAGCCCACGCCTATCTGCAGCATGAAGGTTAAGCAGCAACCCGAATATATAAAGCAAGGTTACCCAAACGTTCTCACCAATTCTCGGTGTTGAAATTATCAACGCTATTCTGGCTTTGAGCAGTCTCACCATCTCAGCTACATCGCCCAACCCGACAAACAGTCTAGCATCCACTAGCGTAAGCTCATCATCGGTAGAAACAACATCAGCCTCATGTCCCCTATTATGAAAATAGCACGCCTTAGTCCAAAGCGCTCACCGCATGGGTTTCAAAAACAACCCGATCTTCCCGTAAAGATCTCCCAGAATAGCGGGCGAAAAATGTCGAAATTTCATTTTAGCCACAGCTCTGGTTTAAAAAACTTAAAAGATGCGGTGTCAAACTCATATTATGTGAGACAAGGGCAGCCCACCATAAGGCTTGGCCTTAACCTGCCCATGTTTATCGCAGCGCTAATTGCGATAGCGACCGGAACATTAGTGGGAATGCTTGGAATATGGACGGCGGCTGCGTGGGGACGCCCCGTGCCGGAGTGGGAGAAAGTCGGGCACGCCCATTCTTCATGGTGGTCGGTTCTCATACTGGTAGCGGCTCTGGTGCTTCCTAGCCTCCAGCTCAAGCCGTGGGCGAAAAAGCTCATCATCGCAGGCACTTTCGCTGGCCCGACGCTTTGGATAGGTGCTTTAGCCTCCTACTACGAGATAGGAGGACCGTCGCTCTGGAGGCTCGAGTCTCCGACGCTTCCCGGAACTTACTACGAGCTCCCGATAATTGGGGTCGTGGCTTTCGTGCTAGAGCTGTTCGGGTTTATCGCGCTGGGAACCGTTGGCCTTGCAGCCGCAGGGATAAACATACCGGCAATAACGGCTGATAAGCCGCAGCCAAAGTCCAGGTATGAGTTCCTCTCCGAGGTGGAGGTGCCGAGGAAGATATTCCTAATTCCAACACTTCTGATAGGTCTCTCCGTCGTAATCGGATACACAATCAACGCAACCTTCAAGATAGCCCACCTGCCCGTTTCACCTGCGGCGCTTGTCCAGCTACACGACCACACCGCCCTTCTGTCCACAAGCTCCATGCTGCTGCTAATGATGATGAGCATTCTACAGGTGAGGCCTAGAATCCAAAATCTCGGATACAGGCTGATGCAGATCGGACTTCCGCTAACCTTTGTCGGACTGCTGGCCTTTAACTTTGGAGAGCTTCCGAGCGTTGTATGGGTAGCTCCAGCAGCCATCTACTATCTGCTCATACTCCTGTCCATCCCCTCGGCGTTGGGAATTTACTCAACTGTTAGAGGAGAGATTAAAGAACATGCTAGTGGTCGTCCCACAGCCATCAACATCGCGCTAACGGTTTGCCTAGTAGGTCTAGCCATTTTGATAGCTGTTGGAGCATATGTTTCATTGGTGTGGGACGTGAAACCCAACATTACAGTGACCTACAAGCAACCTGAAGGCGTGCCGTATCCAGGACCTTATCCAGCGAAATATCTCGGCACCGCGCCTGCTAAGGCGACGCCGAGAGGGCTTGAAAACGCCCACTTAAGCCCGGGCAGCTAGTATCACGTGGCGATAGCATGGCTCCTCATACTCTCCATATTCGGTACCTCGCTATTCGGCGCTAACAGAGTGGGGTTGCTCTACCTCTTTGCCATAACAATGCCCATGGCGCCGACGTTCAACATGCTCGGCAGGTTCTTGGCTTGGCTGGGAATACCAAACGGCATCGGGGCGTTATGGTTTGCAGGCCATCCGCTCAAAGGCTTCAACCTCATCTCCCTCTTCGTCACAGCTCTGGTGGCCACCTACGTGGTGAGCAAAAAGACCATAACCACTGCAAAACTTCCATAATTTTTTTATAATTGTTACAAACGCTGCCGGACACACCACACTGTCTTCAGCATTAAGATCATCCATCAACCCGCTTACACATAGGAGTTTTCACCAGGCTGTAAGCCGGAGCAACTCGCACGTTGTTTTCGACGAATTCTCGGTATTAGGAGATTATCAACGCTTTTCCGGCTTTGCCGACTCAGCATCCTTCGTAACGTTGTCGGAGACTGCAGACTGCTTAACTCAACAAGCGTAAGCGCGTCATCAGTCAAAACAACGTCATTACGGCATTCCGCAAGCCGTGCCGCAAACTTCCTAGCCTTCTCTACAGCGGTGGGGAAAGGGTTTCTATCGCTCGAACAGCCTACACCTATCTAGAGAATACAGTTTAAGCCTAAAGCCAATTATTCTTTTTTCTCAACATCGAATCTAAGAGCAGAGCGCTTGTGCCGTCCGGCTAAAACCCGTTTTAGATGCCGTCCTTACCTGTAGGCATGTCTCTTCTCGAACGCGGCCAAACCGTTTCATAATATGTCCAGCCTCAGAAGACCTTTGAAAATAGCTCGCCAAATACTTTATTATTTAACGTGGCCGGCTCTGTTTTTGAAGACATGAGAAACGGGCTTTTCTTCAACAAGGCTGCTGAAACACTTCCACGTAAGGAGCTGGAAAGCATGCGCGATGAAAGGTTGAGGTGGACTGTTAAACACGTTTACGAAAACAATGCTTTCTACAGGAAAAAGTTCGACGAAGCCGGCGTCAAGCCTGAAGACGTCAAAACAGCGGCCGACCTGCAGAAAATCCCCTTCACCACAAAAGAGGAGCTGAGGTCGCTTTATCCATACGGCTTGCTAGCCGTTCCACGGACAGAGCTTCTCGAAGTTCACGCAACCTCTGGGACGACGGGGGTGCCAACACTCGGGTTTTACACGAAGAATGACATAGAGGTGTGGGGTGAGGTGTCTGCAAGGTCCTTAGTCATGTCTGGTTTGACGAAGTCGGACATCTTGCAGATAACTCCAAGCTTCGGCATGTTCACGGGTGGTTTCGGGTTCTTCTATGGTGCGAGAAAAGTTGGTGCGATGATTATTCCCACGGGCGCTGGGTTCAGCAAACGCCAGATACAGTACATGCTCGATTTTGGAACCACGATGGTTTGCGCCGTCGTCTCCTACATACTCAGGCTGACGGAGACGGCTTATGAGATGGGTGTTGACCCGGCACGAGACACAAAGGTAAGGAAGGGTGTTTTCGGCTCAGAGATGTGGACAGCCGAGATGAAGAAGAGGATTGCCGACGCATGGGACATGGATGTTTACGATATCTACGGGTTCACGGAGCTATGCGGCCCAGGCGTGGCCAACGACTGCTACATGCACGACGGCTTACATCTGTGGGAGGACCATTTCTACGTCGAGGTTATCGACCCGAAAACATGCGAGCCGATTGAGCCTGAGGAAAAGGGAGAGCTTGTTTTCACAACGTTGACGAAGGAGGCTTCGCCCGTAATAAGATATAGATGCAGAGACATTTCATACGTTTATGACTCTGTTTCATGTGACTGCGGCCGCACGCATAGGCGGCTTGGCTTCATAAGCGGCAGGGTTGACGACATGATAAAGGTGTCCGGCGTAGCTGTCTGGCCCAGCGCGGTAGAAGCTGTTTTACTCAAACATCCGGAGTTGGGTATGGAGTATCAGATTGTCGTCACACGCGTCGGCGGCCTTGACAGGATGAAGGTCGTAGCTGAGCTAAGCAAGGAGTCTGGAAATGTGGACGTAAAAGGCTTGAAGAAAAGGCTTGAGGAAGACCTTCGAGAAACGTTGCTGACAAGCGTTGAGGTTGAGCTTGTAGAACCCATGAGCCTTCCGCGGCAGGAGGTTGGCAAAGCTAAAAGAGTGCTTGACCAGAGAGGCATGTGACCGTGCTGCTTGTAACCGGCCGCGACCTGAAATCATGGATTGACATGAAGACCTCTGTTGACATAGCCGAGGCCTTCTTCAAAGACTACAGCCCAGAAAAATATCAGGCTCCACCGAGGACGGTCATCCCTCTGCATGAAAAAGAAGCCGTATGGCTTAACATGCCGGCCCTCAGCCTACACCAGAAAGGCTACATAATCAAGGTTATCAACGAATACAAGCAAAACCCTGCTAGATACGGCATCGAATCAGCTAACGGTGTTATCCTTTTTTTCGACGTGGAGACTGGGGTTTTGAAGGGTTTGGTTGACGCGGTTCAGCTGACAGCTCTGCGGACCGGTGCCATAGGAGGTGTAGGAGCCAAATACATGTCTCGGAAAGACGTCAGGGTTGTAGGGCTTGTTGGAAGCGGTAGAATAGCGTGGGCCCAGCTGGAAGCCATAGCCTCGGTTAGAAGCATACAAGCCGTGAAAATCTACAGCCCCACCCCACAAAACAGGGCAAAGACAGCTAAAAGGGCTGAAGAAGAGCTGGGGGTAGAAGCCATAGCAGTAGACTCGTCTTATGAAGCCGTCCGGAAAGCCGACGTGGTCATAACAGCTACAAGCGCTGCCGAGCCTGTTCTTTCAGGTGACTGGCTTGACGGAGACACTCACGTAACAAGCATGGGAGTACTTCCCACGAGAAGAGAACTTGACCTAAGAACCTTTCAGAGAGCAAATGTGGTTGCAGCCGATTTAAAGGACGCTGTTTTGAGAGAGGCTGGAGACCTGATGGCCGCCGTCAAAGAAGGAGTCGTAGAGCCAAGCCGGATAATCGAGCTCCATGAAATTGTGAAAACAGGCAGGCTCGTAAGAGGTGGTGAAGAGATAATAACTTTGCTCAAGTCTGTAGGATTCGCAGCCATAGACCTGTTCTTTTCAGCGGAGGTTTTTAGGAGGGCTGAGAAAGAAGGGGTGGGCCGTTGGATTGACGTTCAGTAAGACCTTGGCAGCGACAACGCTTTCTCCGCAACATACGCGAGAGCAAGCTCCTGAGTTATGGGCCCCGACTTGAGGAGCAGAACATCTCGGAAAACTCTCTCCACATGCTTCTCCTTCAAATACCCATAGCCGCCCAACACCTGCAACGCATGAGATAAAGCCTTGAAAGCTGTCTCGGATGCAAGGTATTTGGCCATGCATGCTAGGACATCTGACCTCTCACCCCTGTCGAACGCCCGGGCTGCCTCGAGGCACAGGAGACGAGCAGCTTCAGCCTCGGCGTAGTTTGCGGCCAGAGGAAGTTGGATGCCTTGGTAGCCTCCTATTGGTTTTCCAAAGACCTTTCTCTCAGCAGCGTAAGATGCGGCTGTTTTGACGGCGTAAAGTGCGGAGCCAGCGCCAAGAGCTGCGTAGACTATTCTGTCAGGGTTTAAAGCATAGGTTAGAGCCCTCCAGCCCTTGTCAATTTCTCCCACAACCATTTCCTCATCTATGAAGACGTCAACAATCTTCATGACGCCTGTCTTATAGTAATTCGTCCCCATCTTCTCTAAGATGTTGAAGCCGAGTCCTTCCGACCGTAAATCCATAATGAAAAGTGTTATCCCGTCGCTTTTCTTGACAACCTTCTCGGCTGGCGTCGTCCTAGCGGCTAACAGCACGTGCGTCGCTCGGCCGACGTTGTTCACGAACATCTTTTCACCGTTGATTCTGTATGCGTTACCGGTCTTCGTGGCTGAAGTTGTTATGGAGAGAACGTCGGAGCCTGACTCGCGTTCCGTTATGGCTAACCCCATCATGTACTCGCCTGAAGCTAGCTTTGGAAGAATCTTCTCCCTCAAACGCTGTGGTCCAGCGTTTAGCAGCACGAGAGCCGACATGTTGTTGCTCAGCACAGGGTATAACGCTGTCCCGAAACCATGTGATGCGAGGAAGACCACGACGTTAACCAGCTCTTCAAGTTTTCTTCCAAGCCCTCCATACTCCTCGGGTATCAGAAAGCCCGGAAGCCTTCGACTTCCACATTCTTGCCAAAACTCCTCAGGGAAAACACCCTTCTCGCTTTTCTCCAGCCAGTAATCCTGCGGAAACATTCGAGGAAGGTCCTCGACAAGAGCCGCTTCTCCCATGGCTTTAACGAGTTTCTAGACCGTTTAAGGATGATGCATCGTATTCACGAGGAGGAGGCAGACGGGCGCCAGCGATAAACGTGGCCGTAAACCCCTACCTTCGAAGAGAGAACTGACAGAACAGCATACCGCCAAATCTTACCTCAACGAAGCTTGTATCTGACAGCACGTTAGGTGTGTTAGCAGTTATATACCTGCTTTTTGAAGGCTGCGTTCAATGAAGGGTAGGCTGCTGACGTTGTCTTTAAGCCACATGTCCAACGACATGCTTTACACCGCTCTGCCACCGCTGCTGCCGCTGCTCGCGCAGCAGCATAACCTGTCAACCGCGGCGCTTGGACTGATACCGGCAGCCTACATGATCTCCGCTTCGTTCCTACAAATCGCCGTAGGAGCTTTTTACGACAGGAAGCAAGCCGTGGTCATGATGCCTCTGGGACTGGCGGCCGGCGGGTTCGCGATAGCGTCAATCGGATTTCTTCCAACCTACTGGGCAATTTTTTCAGCGGCTGTTCTGGGTGGGGTGGGCTCGGCTTTTTTCCATCCGATAGCAACCTCGCTCAGCTCAGCGTCTCATAAAAGGTCTATGACGGTTTCCGTCTTTATGATTGGGGGTGACATCGGATTGGCCCTCGGCTCTTTGGTTTGCAGCTTAGCTGTTTCGGCCATGGGGTTGAACGGCACATTGCTGCTGCTTTTCCCACCTTTAGCCATGGCCATCGCTTCATCCCGAATAAAGAACGAAAAAGTCAACAACACGGTGCAGAAAATGGGTGACGCCTTGTCCGCAGGTTTAAAACATCTCTTCATGCTTCTCGCTGCCGCAATCCTCCGCGGCGTCGCCATCACAAGCCTGATAACCTACCTACCTCTCTACCTTGCTTCGCGGGGTTATGCCGTTGTACATGCGGGCAGTCTCTTGACAGTCATGCTTATCGCTGGAGCGGGAGGCATGCTGTCCTCCGGCCTGCTGTCGGTCAAGTTTGGGAAGACGCGTGTGGCCGCCATCTACCTTCTCTTCTCAGGCATCCTACTTCTCGCATTGGTATTTACACCGACAACATACATAATCATCTCGTTGTCTCTGCTGGGGTTTGTGATACTTGCTGTCCAACCCTTGCTTGTGGCAGCTTCCCACGACCTTCTGCCCAACAACGTCGGCATGGCGTCCGCGTTGATGTACGGCGTCACTCTGGGGCTGGCCAACCTGACCGTCCCACCCGTAGGGGTTTTGATAGACTTTCTCGGATACAACACTGTTTTCACATTTCTCTCGGTACTGCCGTTTGCAGCGGCTTTACTGGCCTCTCGGATTAACATGGAGAAGCCAGCGTTTTCGAAGACTGAGCGAATGGTTAATTAACCGGTCTCAAGTTAATTCCGTATGGATGTAAACATCCATCAACAGCTATTGGCCTCTCTTTTAAACGGCATCAAGACAGGTTCCTCGATACAAGTGAAGAAAATCGGCGGACAGAAAATCCTACGCGTTGCATGGCTAAACATACTGCACGACCCTAAGGTCTTTCAAGCGCTGGCCAAAGCCATCGCCCACGACGTCGCTCGAAGAAACTACGTGTTCGACGCAATAGCATCGATAGAAACCTCTGGAGCGAAATACGGCATAGCGCTGTCGTACGAGTTGGGCAAGCCATATTTTTCGATACATAAAGCAGGCAAGATCGTTTTCGAAGAGCCTTTAACCGTTGACGAGAAATCCGTAACCGAGGATAGGATGGTTACACTTTACTTAGACCGGGCTGTTGCGTCTAAATTCAAAAAAGTCTTGCTGGTAGATGATATCAGGAGATCTTCCAGAACGTTGAACGCAGCCGTGGAGCTGTTGAACAAATGTAACGTGGAGGTTGTGGCTTGCTACGTGATTCTTGACCTCGCTTTCGCCGGACATCCACCCCCCTCAAAAATACCTGCAGAGAACTACCATCCTTTGTTTGTCATAGGCGACGTCGACGATGAGGGGAGATGCAAGATTGTTGACGGCCTTGTGCCCTGGGAGTTAGAGCAGAGGGCTTCGGCCTAGCATTCGGCGTCTGATGTTCCTCAGCAGAACAACCAACGCTACAGAGAGGACGGAAGCAATTAAAGCGCCTGTGACGGGAATCAGCTGGTTTGACGAATTCTTGGAAAGAACTAGCGTTATCCGCATAGGTGTTGATAGGTTGAGGGTTTTTCCCATTATCACCCTTCCATCTTCTAGACTGTAGCCAGATACAACCCCGTCCAAGGAAGTTTCCTTCAATATCTCGTCTAGCCGAACTACGCTGTTCTCTAAACCCCACCACTCCTTTAACAGAGAGCCGTTAGGATGATGGATTACAAGCCTGTATTCAGCGTGCACCCTGAACGTCATGTCAGCCCGCTCCTGCTGGATTGTGAAAAACGACGGCTCAGCCCTATATCTCACGTCGACATCGGCTGGCGGAAAGCTGAGAGCAATGTTGTAAAACGTGTTTCGAACCAGTAGGACTCTGACTGCGGTGTTTTGCAAGACTTTCGTTAAGCTTGCTCCATTTAGGTAAAGAGTTGGCCTGGACTCAACAACCCTGCCCTGGATGGTTATGTTGGCTACGTATGCTATGTCTGCGTTAAGCTTGCCCCAGCCCCATAAATTGGAGCCTGTCAACGGTATGGGTCCTGTTTTCTCATCCACTCTAGCGTTCCTCCTCAAAACGTTGAACAATTCTTCCACAGCTAGGTTTGGAGCTAGCTGGAGAGCCAGCGCTGCAACGCCTGCCGCATGAGGAGCTGACATGCTTGTCCCCCTACTTACCGCTGTCAAACCTCCCGGCGTGTAAGGTTTACGGACAGCGTCGCGTGAACCGGCTGCGATGATAACCCCGCCCGGCGCCACGATGTCTGGTTTTGTCCGGCCGTCAGTTGTGGGACCTCTTCCGCTGTAGTATTCAAGCCCCCCAACGTCTCCCGCCACGTTCCATCTTCTATCGCTGGCCGTCCACTCGGTTCGTGTGGTGTAGGCGCCTACAGTTAAGACTTTCCTAGCCGTGCCCGGGATTGTTACAGTTGACTCCTGGCTTATCGTGTAGTCCAGCCCTGCTGCGAATGCCTCCGACTCGTTGCTACAGGTATCTGTTTCAACCCATGCATGCCACCTTCCCGAGCGTACACTGTCCGCCGAGATCGTAAGCCGCCAAACCCCTTCCAGCCTGCGTGATGAAGTTATCTCAAGCAAAACTTCCTTCAGAGATTCATGCTGCCATAGAAAAGCCTCCACAATAAATCCTCCGACGTTGTTTGTCTTGTTTAATGTTAGGAGTGATGTTTTTTCGTCGGGGGTTGTGATGTAGAGCCTGGCGCTGTCTTCCCTGCCGATGACCAGCGAAAGGCTTGCCTGCGATGTTTCAGCGGGGATTGTCCATGTGAGCGTCGTGTTACGTCCCGTTGTCAAAACACCTGTGACATGTCTTCCGTCGGCCGCGGAGTTGCCGGCTGCTACGATGAAGACAACGCCTTCACCAGCCCATGCGTCAAGCGTCTTCTCTAGAGGCGTGCTGCCGTCGTGGCCTCCGACGTCTGTGCCAAGGCTTAAAACCACCACAAGTCGACGGCCTAGAAGACGTGCTTTTTCCACGGCGTAGGCGATGCCGTCTATCAAGCCTTTTTCGTTGAAGAACCATCTACTCCCTCCGCAAGCCGGCCCACCGCTCTTCACTACAATCAGCTCAGCTCCAGGCGCTACTCCACGGAGACCCCATTCACCGTAGGAGCTGCCCGCCGCTATTGAGGCGATGACTGTACCGTGGCCGACAGTGTCTTTCTCAGGGCATGAGCCGTCAGCCACCTCTGAGGGAAGGCATTCATGACCATATCCAAACCCTTCAGGATGTCTTCCGTCAACCGTCTGGTCCCATATGTAAAGTATTCGGTTGCGGCCGTCTTTCGACCTGAATGCTGGGTGAGTGTAGTCCACGCCTGTGTCGACTAAAGCGATTAAGACGCCTGTTCCGTCAACAGCTTCGGCGTTGACGCCTTTGAGGTTCTCTAAAGCCTTGACCCCGATATCCAAAACGCTCAAGTCTAGGAGGGGTTTTAGGATGCGTGGCCTGTAAACCTTCGCCCCCGCCCGCTCAACAAGCTGAATTTGATGTGATGTGAGTCTGGCTGTTGCAACGTCTTCGACCAACGCGTCTAACGAGTCTTCCCCTACAAGCGACTTGACCAGATTTTGCTTCCCGGCGGAGTAAATGATGACTCCACGCAGCTCGTTTCCTAAGCCAAATTCGGATGTGGTTGAGAAAGCCGCCAGCAACAGCGAAGCAACGATAAGCGGCGTGATCATTCCGGCATACAGGCCTCGGCGACGGTTAATAAAGCATTTTTCACGGTTTGAACATAGAAAGACTTAAACGGCTATCCTCCGTGAAACATTTGTCATGAGATACTTGGCTGACGAGGATTTAATTCGGATCGCCGAGCCTCGTAAGGTTGTTGAAGCGGTTGAGGAGGCTTACAGGCTTTACAGCTTAGGCAAGGTTGTTATGCCGGTGAGGTCGCGGATACAGGCGAGGGAGAAAGGCGGCGACATATTGATGATGCCCTGCTATGTTCCGTCGATGGACATTTTCAGCCTAAAGCTTGTATCAGTCTATCCGGGAAACTTGGAGAAGGGTCTTCCAACGATCAACGCCACTGTGCTTGTTCTCGACGCGGGGACAGGTGTTGTGAAGCTCGTGGCTGAGGCAAGGGCTTTGACAGGGCTTAGAACTGCAGCGGCCACAGCGGTGTCGGTAAAATATCTGGCGAGGAGCGATGCTTCAAAAGTTGGCGTGGTTGGATGCGGATACCAAGCTGGATGGCAGGTCCGCGTTATGCACGACATGTTTCCCGGAATGAAGTTTACCGCCTTCGACATAGACGCCAGCCGTATGAGGTCTTTCAGCGAGCAGATGGGGAGGGAGGGGATAGAGGTCAAAACAGCCGGGTCTAGCATGGAGATGGTTAAAGACTCCGACATCGTGATAACTGTGACAACCTCTAAAACACCTGTGGTGATGGAGGAATGGGTGAGGGAAGGAACACATATCTCCGCCATCGGAGGCTACACACCGGAGATGGTTGAGATAGACCCGAAGCTCACGGCGAAGTCCAAGCTGGTGGTTGACTCGCGTGAAGCAGTAAAAGAGGAGGCGGGCGACGTGCTCAAGCCGATAGAGATGGGTCTCATCTCATTCCAACACATCCATGCAGAGATAGGGGAGATAGTAGCAGGATTGAAGCCCGGCAGAGAGGACAACCGTGAGATAACAATGTTCAAGAGCGTCGGCTTAGCGGTGCAGGATGCAGCAGCCGCCAAAGCGGTTCTCGACTACCTCATGACAAGATAAATTCCAGCTATCACTACGGCAGCGCTCAAGTAAAACCCAGGCTCTACAACCTCTGACAAGACGACGGCTGCGAGAATGGTTGCGACTACGGGTTCGAGCAAAGCCAGGGCGGAGGCCTCGTAGGGGTGGAGACCTTTCAGGGAGGAAAACTGAAGCGAGTGTCCAAGCACTGTGGGTAGTATCGCTAAGGCTGTGAGGGGATACAGCTCCTCAGGTCGGGGCTGCGTCAAGCCTCCCGACAACAAACCCGTAACACCTGTTGCAAGAGCCGTCCAGAGATATATCGGGCCCATGACCACGACTATTTCAGCCTCCTCCCGAACCCTTTTCCCTACAACCAAGTAGAGGGCCCACGCTAAAGCGCCTAGGACCGCGTAGAAATCTCCCAAAACGTTCTGTGGGTTGAGCGAGAACTCTCCGGCCGTCATAGAAACAGCCCCGGCAATCGTGAGGAGGAGGCCGAAAAGGTTTAGGCTTGAGGGCTTTATCCACCCCAGTGCCCAGCCGACGATCAACGCGATTGCGGGGGTGGTGTTCACCAAGGTTGTCGCGTTTACAACAGCGGTGGTTTTGATGGCTGAGATGAAGAAGATGAAGTGAAGACCGAGAAGTATGCCTAGGGCAGGGAGAACGGCGAAAAACCTCAGCATCTGCTGGAGTAGGTTGCGGCGACGGATGATTAACCCAGCCGAGCTAATCAGTAGCCCTGCGATCAAAACTCTGAAGAAAGCTATCGAGAAGGCGTCCATCGAGTAGAGGAAGCGGACGAAAATTGAAGCTGTTCCGAAGAGAAAGCCAGCTCCAGCCCCTTGGACGACGTAGAAAAACCTACCCATCGACAACCCGGTGAAAAACCAAGAAAAAAACGTAGTTGAATGTTGTGTCTAGCGGGGGCCTATAGCGTACACTATGTTTACCGAGACGCTGACGGTCGCTGTACCGGGCAATATGGGCGGTCCGCCAGCCCCGCTCTGGGCGGGAGCAGCTCTAGCTACAGGCGTCGCCGTCGACTCTGAGACGGAGACAGACTTCACCCTCACTGTTTTAAGGCCGAGGGGTGTGAGGATAGCGTTGGCCTTCATCCCAGCGTCGGAGACCGCGGCAGACAGCAGCTGTCTGTAAACCTCCTGTTGTTTCTCCGTCGAAAGGCTGAAATACAAACCGCTCACATAGTCTGCTCCAGCGTTGACTGCTGCTTCAATCAAAGACCCCGCTTCACCAATCTTCCCCGTCTTAGCTTCAATCGTGTAGGAGGCTATGTACCCAACTATCTGCGGCGGCTGCCCCTCCCTGTAAACATACTCAGGAAATATGTTCAGCCCCACCGTCTTCACCTCTTCAGGCTTCAACCCTTGCTTCAGAAGGGTTGACACAACGTTCTGCGAAGCTGTTGTGAGACGTGCCAAAGCTTCTGCCGGAGTAGATGCTCTCTCCTCAACCGTGAACAAGATAGTCAGCTGGTCGGGTGTAACTGTAACCTGCGCATAGCCTGTAACGGTTAGCACGTCCTCGCCGGTTGTTGTTATGTTCTCGTTTTGCATAAGCCTGTTCTCGGATAGAACAACTGCAGCTAATGAGACGGCGAGCACCGCTAGAGCTGTCGAAACAG
Source organism: Candidatus Caldarchaeum sp. (assembly GCA_038844785.1). Lineage (GTDB taxonomy): Archaea > Thermoproteota > Nitrososphaeria_A > Caldarchaeales > Caldarchaeaceae > Caldarchaeum. The sequence continues at coordinate 14,597 of JAWBRA010000018.1, read as the reverse complement.
CCAGAAAAACGAGGGATTGTTTCTCCATCATCCTCACCATGTGGCAGAATTAGTTGCTCTACAAATTAAGTCTAGAAAGTAGAACAAAGAGCTTCAGGGCTGTACTGGTTTGCTGAACAGTGGAGAAACTGGTTTTTTCAGCGGCTGGAGATTAGGATGAGGGCTATTATGGCGCAAGCCACGCCAGCAGCCTGGCGTATGCTAAGAATTTCTCCGAGAAACAGCATGGATAACGTCAGGGTCACAAGCGGGTATAGGGATGTTGCTACAACAACTATGGAGGATGGATTCAGCTCGAGCGCTATGTAGAAGAACAGAGCGCCTAGAAAACCTAGGCCTCCGGCCAGCAGGGCAAGAAACCACGCAGACCCTTGAGGTGTTATGGTTGCGCGGGAGAGGACTATGTATGTGACGGCGATAGCCATATGACCTAAGGCGGCCACCGCTGTGGTGTCACGCCAACCCATGGAGGCTGCCGCCAACCTTGTCACAACACCCCAGACACCCCATACAGCCAGCGCAAGCAGCACAACCAGGAACCATCTATAATCCATGAAAAACCGGGGTAAAAGGCAGTAGATTACTGTTTCGACAGATACAGCCGGCTCTCTTAACTTAAGCCACCTTCATCACCTTTTTGTGCTATTCGTCGGGTGTGGTGTTTCTGGCTGGGTATGTGGATGGTGTTTAGCCGTCTCCAGACATGATTTCTTCCCGCATGGGAGATGGTCGTCGAAGCCTTCCGTCCTATATCTGTACAGCCCCTCCATATCCATTCTCCAAACCTGTACCTACGATGCTCAAGACAATGCCAAAAGGCCTTTAACATGACAGCAGACTCACCCACAAGGGATAGGAATACACTACACCCTCCTGAATCCTGGGAGCCTCTTTATTCTTCATGGTTTTGTGGTGGTGTTTCTGTGGATCTGTTGTGTGGGTATGCCTTGACCATGTTATCTCATAACCTAGACATGATGAGATGGCCATCCGTCTGTAGCCGTAACTCTTATCCAACCCCATCCCCTGTAACCCATCTACAACCCTCCTCTAGATCTGGATAGAGTCACTCCCAACCCTAATCCCAACCTCTATCCTCCTCCCGTCCAAGCTTGCGAAAGAGCCCACAGCGACACCAACAATAACTTTCAATCCCCTCTCGCGGGATCGCCCAGAACCAGCGACAAGACTGGCATTACGGGGTTTAAGGAAGTTTAACTTTCAATTCCCTCTCGCGGGATCACACAGATAGTTTCACACTAGAGATAAATGACGATGGCATAGCTGTCCTTTCAATTCCCTCTTGCGGGATCACGGAATACAACCCATACATAAGCCCTCCTGATAATATATGGAACCAACCCCAGACAGACACATGGCTTAATACTAGCACGCATGACATCCCCGCCACCCTCCTGAACCCCTCAACATATAGCCCAACACTAAAAGCCCTAACCTAAGGAGGAGTCCTAAGACATTCGTATCACAGAAGAAACCTACAAGACGGCCTAGGCCGACCCCAACTCTATCCACCACCAACGAAAGGGAAGACGCAGGCCATAGACCTTAAGTTGACAGTCCCACTCCTGTCCCCTCTCTGTTTTATACTGGGCCAGATTTCTGCTGTTCACCGGCGACTGCATATCTGCCGAGGAGGCTCACAGGCTTGTCTTCATCAACAAGATTATCCACGGAGGCTGTAGTTGTCTCGGCGGTAACTGTAACCCTCGGCCCGAGATGCTTGGTCCACAACGATGCAAAAGCACCGCCCAAGGGGTTGTAGACTCCTCCCACACCGCCCGTTGCTATGCTTATGGCGACTTTTTCAGGCGGCCTTGTAAAGTTGGTGTACGCGAAAAACCCGGCGACGGCCAGCACCACCACAATTACTCCGACGAAAATAATGGTTAACCTTTAAAACAGTTTTGATGATTTATTTTTGGATGAGGGTTGCGAGGCTGTGGCGAAAGCTGGACGGGGAAGTTGAGTGTTTAGTCTGCGAGAGGAGATGCATGTTGGGGCCTGGAAAGGCTGGGCCCTGCGGTGGCTATCTCAACCTAGACGGTGAGCTTTTTCACACAGGTTATGGGGTTGTCAGCGCTGTCGAGAGTAGGCCGATAGAGATTAAGCCCTTGTTCCAATACTGGCCCAACAGCACAGCACTCACGTTTTCAGGCTTCGGATGCAACTTCTACTGCCCTTGGTGTCAGAACCATCACCTAAGCTTTTCAAAACCATCTTCAACCCATCCGAAAACACCGCCTGAAATGCTTGTCGAAGAAGCCATCAAACAGAATGACGAGGGTCTCTGTGCAAGCTTCAACGAGCCCGCAGTCCTCTTCGACTACCTTCTGGATGTGTTTGAGCTTGGACGACGCATGGGATTGTATGGCACGGTTGTGACGAACGGCTACTTCACTGACGATGCTGTGAGGAAGCTGGTCGAGGCTGGGGCGGATGGGTTCAGCGTAGACATAAAAGGCTGCCCCAAATCTCGTCGCGCCATAGCCTCAATAGACCATTCAAAAGTTTTCAGAAATTGTAGAACCATCATAGACCTTGGCGGACACGTTGAGATGGTTTACCTGATTGTAACAGGCTTCAACGACGACGAGGAGTGTGTTGACTGGATACTGGGCAAACACTTGGACACGCTGGGAGCGAGCACACCACTCCACATAAACCGATACTTTCCCGCCCATGTTTGGCGCGAGCCTGAGACGCCTGTCAAAAAGCTGCTTGAAGTTAGGCAGAAGGCGATTAAGATGGGCATCGAATATGTTTATGTAGGAAACGTGGGGTGTGAAGGCTTTGAAGACACACGCTGCCCACGCTGCAATAAACTCCTGATATCGAGAAGGTGGTGCAGAGTCGTTTACTACAGGCTTGACGACGGCAAATGCCCCAGATGCGGATACAACATACCTGTTAGAGGTAGGTATGTCGGGGAAAAACTTCCGACAGGCTCGATGACGTTGTTCTGAGACGTAACGTTCCCATTCTGCGTATTTAAAGAAACGCTAAATTCCGCTGTTTTCCGCGTTGATACATGAACGTAAAAATTACTTATTGTGTTCCATGCGGCCACCTACCCAAAGCCATGGAGCTTGCTAAAGAACTGTTAAGCCGTTATGGACAGAGGCTTAACAAAAACTTCTCGGTGACGCTGGACACCTCCGACGGGGGGACCTTCGAGGTTTACATCGATGGGGCAAAGGTTTTTTCAAGACATCAAGAGCGCCGTTTTCCAAACGTCGACGAAATAGTCAGCCTGATAGAGGGGAGGCTGGAGGCCAGGTAAGCAGCCAGCCTAAGCCGTGGCAAAACCTCCGTCCTCCGGAAAGCTTGCGACCGAAGTCAAGGCTGTCTGGCGTGGCTTCCGGCAATGGTCCTAGCCGCAGCGGATAGATAAGCCTCGTACCCTAGGTTAAACGCTTTCAAGTTTACGTCAGAAAGCTTCTCCGGCACGCTGGCCGCAAGGGTTTTCGACAGAACATCTCTGCTGAAAGGTAGCTTGCCTGTTGCCGCGAGAGCGCCCAGCATGACGGCGTTTAACGTGATAGGGTTTCCTGACCTCATGGCTAGTTCCTTGGCGTTTAACGGAACAGTAGCTGCATGGCTGCTGAGGGTTTCCAGTAATTGTTCGAGGCTGGGATAGCTGGCTAAGCCCATCGACACCGAAGGCGGAACAAACGGCGCTGTGTTGACTATTATAAGACCCTTGGTTGAGACGTAGGGAAGTCTTCTCACAGCTTCGGAAGGCTCAAACCCCAGAAGTATGTCCGCCGACCCCTCCATCACAACCGGCGAGTAAACATCATCACCTATCCTAACATGGCTGACTACAGCCCCTCCTCTCTGAGACAGGCCGAGCAGCTCAGCTCCGACCGCCTTCAACCCGGCGCTGCAGGCCGCCCTGCCCAGAACCCTAGCAGCCAACATAGTCCCCTGACCACCGACCCCAGCTATGATTATCTCCACCTTGTTCATGGTTAGCCGACCCTCACTATCGCGTTAGGTATACATATCTTGGCGCAGTCTCCACAGCCCGTGCAAACAGCAGGGTCTATCGCCGCTTTCTTCCCAACCCTGTAGATGGCAGGGCATGCAAACTGGTTGATGCAAACCATGCATCCGGTGCATTTTTCAGGAACGACCGTGTAGGGGGTTATGACCTCGCCGCCGCGAACAATCTCCCTAACACGCAGAAGTTCGCAAGGCCTGCGGAAAACAACAACCGCAGGCCCGTCATGTTTGAGGGCTTCCACAAGAGTCTTTTGAGCCTGCTGAAAATCACCCGGGTCTACGACCCTTACAAACTCTACGCCACAGCCACGCGCAACATCCTCGATCAAAACTTGTTTGAAGCTACTCTTTTTGTCCCAGCTGCTGCCCGGATGAGGCTGCTCTCCTGTCATCGCTGTAACGTCGTTGTCGAGCACGAGGACGACAAGCCTAGACCTGTTGCGGACTGCGTTTACGAGTGCGGGTATGGCGGCGTGGAAGAAGGTTGAGTCGCCCACGCTTACGACGATGGGCTGTCGGACGAGTTTAGCAAGCCCGTTGGCGAAGCCAAGCCCAGCTCCCATGCAGATGATTGTGTCTATTGTCTGGAAGGGCTGTAGGTAGGCTAGGCCGTAGCAGCCTATGTCGCCTGGAAAGATTGTTTCAGTATTTTCGCCGTAGAGTTTCTCCAGTCCATAGAGTTTTGGGTTTTTGTTGAGGCGTTTTGAAACAGTCGCGACCGAGTAGTAAGTGGCTCTGTGGGGGCATCCTGGGCAAAGGGTTGGCGGTCTTGGGGGTGGCATGGTCTCGGAGAAGCTGTGAGCCCTGTCAGCTGCCTGGAAGCTGACCGGCGGGCTGACGTCTAAAAACTTCGCTAAAACCTCCAACACCACTCTAGGCGTCAGCTCGCCTGCTCTGGGAAGAAGGTCTTTGCCGTGAATTACGACATCAACCCCCGCGTCATAGGCTAAGCTCTTGAGCATCATCTCGGTAACCGGCTCAACCTCCTCGACTACTAGCACTCTCTCGACGGATGTCAGGAACCGTGTTAGAAGGTTTTTGGGCAGAGGGTATGTTGTCCCCAGCTTCATAACCGAGACATGGCCGCGTTCTCCTAGGATGTTGAGCGCCTCCAACACATAGTTGTATGCGGCGCTAGAGGCAACTACACCTTGTCCCGTCCCGTAGGCGAGCTCAATCCTGTTGAACGGAACCTTTTCAACCGCCTCCTGCACCTTTTCAAACCTCTTCAGCAGTGCTTGCCTGTTCCTCCTGGCTCCAGCGGAGTCGTAGATGAGGAGGTCGGGCCTCTTCTCAAACACTATCCTTCTAGCGCTACGATGTATTTCTCCAAACTTTACAACACCTGTAGCATGGTTGACCCTTGTGACCGTTCTGAGCATTACGGGCGTGCCGTAGGTTTCTGAAAACTGGTAGGCGTAGACCGTCATTTCCTTTGCTTCCTGAGGGTCGGACGGCTCGAAGACAGGCATGTAAGCCTGCATGGCTGTGTAGCGGTTGTCCTGCTCGTTTTGAGAGCTCCACGCACCGGGGTCATCGGCCGAGACGACAACAAACCCGCCTCTAGCTCCCATATAGCATGCGTTCATCAAAGCGTCGTGGGCAACGTTCAAGCCTACGTGTTTCATTGTGCAAAGAGCTCTGGCCCAGCAGTAGCTCGCCGCCATCGCAATCTCCATCGCAACCTTCTCGTTGACCGACCACTCCACATAAATCCCAGCCTCATCCGCAACCTCCAGCAAGCTATCGATGATCTCCGACGACGGCGTTCCGGGATAGCCTGTGGCGACTGAAACACCAGCCTCATAAGCTCCGCGTGCAATGGCCTCGTTCCCCATGAGGAAATCAACAAACCCCGCCTCGCCTGCAATGGAGGCCTTTCTAGACATTCACCTACTGAAGTTCTTGGAGGGCTTTATGTTTTTAATGTTTTGATAAAAAGGACGTGTTTCAGCTTGTGAAGGCTTTTATGGCTGATACTATCGGCTCGCTTAGAAACGCGACATCCTGGCTGATGACGAGTGAAATGGCTACAAACGTCCCGAACAACACGATTGCGACGGCGAGGTTACCGTTCTTCAATTCATCTTGGATGTTGAACTTCTCGATTTCTACTCTCGTAGTTTTGACGCGGCCACCCGGTTTTGCGCCCATGTGACGATTGTGATGGCGAGCGGCAGACCGATGAAAAGTTGAACAACGCCTCCAATGAGGGCTGGCAGGTTGAATGCTCCAAATACAACGGCCTTGCTGATTCCTGACACTGCCTGACCAATTACGTTCCCTACTGCGATAAGAATGCCTGCAAGGTATACACCGGCAGCGAGATTGCGTTTTCGCAACTCCTCAAATTCGTTGATGTCTTTCGTAGCACGGTTGAGAATGTTGATGGCCACCGTGATGCTGAACAGAGCAAGGCGACACCGATTATCAACTGGAGTATAGCTATACCTATGTAAAAACAGCGGTCACAGGAGACATGTCACAACTTCCAACAAGCATCTTATAAACAATAATCTTAAAAGCATGGTCTGCCACATGCCCCGGGCCGGACTTGAACCGGCGACACCCCGGTCTTCAGCCGGGCGCGCTCCCAGCCTGCGCTACCGGGGCTGTGAGAGCTCCCGAAACGTGTAGACCTTTCCATTATTTAGGACTTTTGCTGGTCTGGGCTTGACGACGGCATGCTAGCTTCGCCGGCTATTCATAAATAGATGGCGAAAAGCTATGTGGCGTTGGATGGCTGTGGCGGCTGGCAGGCAGGTCGTCGGATACATATCGAACGTCTCCACAAAGGCTTGTAGAGATGGTGTTCTGTACATGTTCACGGTTTCGACTACTGGGGGCGAGGAGCTGATGGTCAGGATGAGGCAGCCGCCTGAATGGGCTTTTGTCGGCTCGCCGGTGAAAGGCCTGGCAGTCAAAATAGACGACTACTATCAGTTTCAGGACTTCAGCATGGCGAAAGACCTGCAGCCCGCGAGGTTTTTCGAGGTCGACGGGCTGGAAATCACCTACGTCAAGCTGGGCGACCATAGACACGCCATCATTACAGGCAGGTCCGGAAGCTTCATCGTCTCAGCTCCAGCCATAGCATCCAACGTTGTCAAAAAAGGCGAGAAGCTAAAGGACAAAAGATGTGTGCTCTATATCGCTGACCTGCCCGCAGAAAGAAAGGTAGTAGCGGTTCAATCCATCACGGAATTCAGGAGAGACACAGCCATGAAAAGATTCTTGGGAATGGTTGGAGAAGATGAACGGTGAAAGATTCATAGTTATCGCTGAGAAAGCCAGTGTAGCACGCGCTATCAAAAGCGTAATCGCCGCAGCCAAGGCCAACGCCGTGGTGTCTTCTGTCCGAGGTCATTTGATGGAGGCCGACCTACCTGAAGGATATGAATGGGGGTTGAAGCATCCTCTTGAAATAATCAAGCTTAGAAACGTGGTTGACAAAATCTCCGACACAAAAACCTTCGAAAACCTACTTAGGCTCTTCAACGACGGTGGTGTGCTGGTGGTTGCCACGGACAACGACTCGGAGGGCGAGCTGATAGGCTACGAGATACTGAAGGTATACCGGAGGCTTCACGGCGAAAAAGCCGCATGTCTCAGGATGAGGTTTAACTCCCTCGACAGAAGGGAGCTTTTCGCAAGCTGGAGAAACCTTGAGCAAAACCTTAACTGGCGTTGGGTTGAGAAAGCCAGGTTTAGACAGGTCTTCGACCTCATCACTGGAGCGGCTTTCACACGCCTCCTCACGGAGTCCACGCGTAAAAAGGTTAGGGTTAGGCTGATAAGCTGGGGCTCATGCCAAACCCCCACCCTAAACTTCGTCGTCGAGAGGGAGAAGGAAATACTGTCCTTCAAACCGCAGAAATACTGGTTGATAAAGGCAAGGCTTGAGACAGAAGACGGCCACGGCTTCACAGCAGTCAGCGAAAGGTTCTGGCAAAAGGACATCGCCGAAAAGGTTTTTGAAACGGTTAAAAGCGTAGAGAAAGCAGTTGTAGCCGAGTATCAAGCCGAACAGAAAACCCTCCCACGTCCGCTGCCGATGAGAACCGACGACGTGTTGAGAGACCTGACGCGAATCACAGGCCTCAGCGCCAACAAGCTGCTCTCGATTATGGAAGACCTTTACGCAGAGGGTTGTTTAAGCTATCCACGAACCGACACAAACAGGTACAGGCCTGGATTCGACTTCGACACACCGCGTGAAATCATCGAGAGATCGGGAATCCTTCCAGGCTTGCTTGAGGGCCGCAAGACCGCCAACCCTCGCAACGGCGGGAAAGACGATGGAGCACATCCACCAATATATCCGACGGCTGTCTACAAGGGAGACGATGTCAAAAGAAGGGTTTGGGAATATGTAGCCCGAAGGTTTTACGCAAACGCATTCTCGGAGGATGCTGTGCAGCTATTGCAGCACGCCTCGGTAAAACTTGGTGAAACAAGCCTCAAGGCGGATGGGTCATACATCGTCTCAGAAGGTTTTTACAGATATTTCAACTACTTTAGACCGTCTGACAGCCCGCTGCCAAGCCTTTCCAAGGGTCAGATGCTCAAAGTTACAGCTGTAAAGCTTGAAGAAGATGAGACGAAACCTCCTCCCCGCTTGACCGAAGCCGACCTTCTAAGAGCCATGGAAAAACATGGGATAGGAACAGACGCCACAAGAGCCTTGTATCCGCAGCTAATAGTAGAAAGGCGTTACGCCAGAAAAACAGGAAGGTATTTCATCCCCACACCCTTGGGCATGAACCTTATAGAAGCTCTAGCAGCAACCGATAAAAGACTCGTCACCCCTGAGACGAGGCGGATGGTTGAGGAATACATGGAAAAGATAGAGCACGGTGAGGTGGAGCTTAGTGAAAGTCTTGACAGAAGCCTGCAAGTCTACGAAACACTCCTGAAAGCTTGTACAGAAAGGATTGAGGAAATAAGCAGTCTGCTAGCCGAGTCGGTAAAAAATCCGAAACAAAAGGTTTTAGACCGAGGGGGCGGTAGAAAACATCGTTTTGCTGGTGCGGCAAACTTATAAATGAAGGATTTTCAACAGTGGTAGAAAATGGCCGACGTCTTCCAAGCGTTGTTGAACCCTTCCACGGGTGGCGAGAACGTACTGTCACTCCTGCTATCGCTTATTTGGCTGTTTTTTCTGATGGTTTTTTTCCTCTACCCGTCGTTCGGACAGCGGATGCAGCTTTCATACATGCTGAGGGACTTGGAGCGTAAGCTCAACAAGCTTAAGATGATAAAGGACGAGATAAACCAGGTGACGGTAGATACAATCAAGCGTATTGGCAAGCCTGAGTCGGACCCAGCTCCTGAAATTGAAAGGCTCAGCGAGTTTTTCCTCATCCAGCCCGAGTCGATGGACCCGTACGGATTGGTCTACAAGCTGGAGCACATTTTGGAGACTGGCGAACACGCTTACGAGAATGAGGTGGCTAAGATAGCTCCCCATGCGACCGAGCATCAACTGAAATCGCTCACAAACCTTGTTGAGGTGTTGAGGGGGATCAACACCCTTTACCGCGTTGTCAGACACTACTACCTCCTCGGTAAAAAGACGTCCAACATTTACATGGTGCTGCAGATTCAGATGATTCTCCCCATCTTGATTGAGATAGCTGAGTCCTACAGGCAGGCGGCTGTGGCTTTCAGCAAAGGCCAGCCCATAGGAGATGGGATAGGGGTTCTCGTAGCCGCGAAGCTAGCGGACGGCCTGGAGAAAGCAAGGTATGAGATAGCTAAAGACACCATAGTTCAGGAGATTGAGCTGGAGAACAGGAGAGTCTACGTCGTGCGAGCCGCCGGCCCGGGTGGAACTGTGGGAAGGCCTGGCGAAGCCGTCAAACAGCTTGTAGAAAGATTGCCGCAAAACCCAAAGCTGATAGTAACTATCGACGCCGCTCTAAAGCTCGAGGGTGAGGAGAGCGGAAAGGTAGTGGAGGGGGTGGGAGTGGCCATCGGAGGCCCTGGCGTTGACAAATACAAGATAGAGGAGCTTGCGAGAAGCCGTGGAATCCCTCTCTACGCCTTCGTCGTGTTTGAATCGATAACAGAAGCGATAACGCCCATGCGTGAGTCGATAGCTAAGGCTGCTGACGTCGTCTTGGCGAGGGTTAAGAAGCTCATTCTGGAGAAGGTGGACGGCGGTGAAACGGCTGTGGTTGCTGGAATAGGAAACACGATAGGCGTGGGTGTATGATGACATCTGAGCCGTCGTTGGTTTTCGGCCCCCGTCTAAAGGAAAAGTACCCGCATCCGCTGACGTTTCTAAAATGTCTCACATGCGGAACCGAAAACTCAAGACCTTTCAAGGAAGAAGACTACATACTGAAGATAGTTGACTCAGAGAAATGCCCAAAATGCGGTGGGATGCAGAGCAAGATAACCAACATTTACGTGCCTGAGAAGAAGACGGCTAAGTGATGACGGTGCAGCCGTCTTTCTCCACTAAGACAGTGTGCTCTGCTTGAGCGACCGGCTTTCCTGTCCTCTCCACAAGCATGGGGTAAGCCTTGACACGCCCAAGCCTCACCAGCCTTTGATGAACTGTTGAAACGTCGAAGTCCAGGTCCTTCAACCATCTCAAGCTGTATGGTAGGCCGTGAAAACGTTCCGCCACAACAGCCAAAAGCCTTGACTCTTCAACGGACATTCTGAAGCCGGCTCTAGCTGCTTCAAGCCTGTAAATCGTCGCGGGCTCTGAGTCTTTAACCTCTCCAGCCGCATCCATCGTGGTTGCGAAAGGCTCTATTGCGTAGACATGTCCCTGCTGGAGTCTTGTCCCGTCGCCAGAAGAAACATTCGGTATAGAAACACCCGCGTGAAGGTTGTAGCGCTGTATCTCATGGCCTGTCAGGTTTCTTATGGGTTTGACACCGTAGCGGGCTAGGGTGTTCTGTACTACCGCGCCAACAGCTGAAACCTTCACGCCAGCAGCCACAGTTTTGACAGCCGCTTTCAAAGCTTCTTCAACAGCTTTCTTCAAAAGCTCACCCAAAGCCGTGTCAGTCACAGTAATGGCTGTGTCGGCCACGTACCCGTCAACCACAACACCGAAATCAACTTTAACGACCGCGTTTTTCGGAAGTATCGTCGGGTCGTTGGGCGGCGGAGAATAATGGGCTGCAATGCTGTCGATGGATATGTTGCATGGGAACGCGGGGCTACATCCACGCTCCCTAATCAATCCCTCAACCCTTTCAACGATTTCCAGCAAAGTCATACCCGGCTTGACGATGCTGGGAACCTCAGCCCTAACCTGTCTCGCCACCTCACCCGCCTTAAGCAGACAGTCTAAGGCCGTCAACCCCAGCATTAAACGTCCACATCTGGTTTTAAACCATAGCGCTTAAACGAGAGCAGTCGGCAGACACGACAGCTCTCAGCTTTTCAAAAATTCGGCGGCGTTTTCAACCGGCTGTCGGTCGCCGTCTCATCCCAATTTGACTTCTGGCCAATAGGAAGAGGATGGTTACGGCTATCATGGCAGCATAGGCGAGCAATCGGCTCACTCGGGATGTCGGAGGCGTGGTCGCCGCTGTATATGTTGTGAAGCTGGTCTGCGTATGAATTTCTTTGCTAACGTTGTATTGTGTGCTAGATTTCTAGGATTTGGCGGCTCGAAAAATGATCGGCTGGTAAGTGGCATGGTTTGAAATGCGTTAGCTTTCCCGTCTGTTATCGAAATATTTTAAATAGACAAAGAGTGAGAAACGTGGTGATGGGCCTGATTCCGTTCAACAGGATTTTTTCAGACCTTTATGAAGAGGATGAGAATGGAGTGCCTGTTTTCGGGAGCTTTGTTGACGGAGGCTGGCGGGTCACGTTAACCGGCCCCACCTTCGACGTGGTTTCACCTATAGACGGTTCTGTCATAGCGCGGGTGAGGAAATGCAACGCCGCAGACGTCGAGAAAGCTGTTAAAGCCGCAAAAGACAATCAACACAAGATAAGGTCGCTCGCGGCAATTGACAGAATCGAGATAATGGAGGAATCAGCCCGAATAGTGAAGAACCATTTAGAGGATTTCGCCAGGACCATCACGTATGAGATGGGGAGACCTATAAGCGACTCGCCTGGTGAAGTGGAAGCTTTAATGGAGAGGCTGCGGCTCTGCATGGAGGACGCCCGCAACATCAGCGGAGAATACATACCCGGCGACTGGTCCCCAGACACCGTGGGTAAAATCGCGGTGGTTTTAAGGGAGCCGGTAGGCGTCATAGGCGCGATAGGGCCTTTCAACTACCCTCTCTTCATCCCGGCCGCTAAAATCATACCAGCCTTGCTGGGAGCCAACTCTGTAGTCGTTAAGCCAGCCAGCCAAACTCCAATCTCAACTCTACTGCTGGCAAGGGTTATGCAGCTTGCAGGCCTGCCGGATGGAACGCTCAACGTCGTGACAGGACCTGCTGAGGTTGGAAGGGCTTTGGCGTCGCATCCTGACGTTGGAATGATATCGTTCACAGGAAGCACGGAGGCGGGGAGAAATATTGCCATGCACGCAGTCAACAAAAGGCTACACCTCGAGCTTGGAGGCAAAGGCTTCGCAATCGTCTTGGATGACGCTGACCTGCAGCTTGCGGCGAGGAAGTGTGTTGAGGGGGCGTTGAAGAACGCTGGACAGAGATGCGACGCGGTCAGCATGGTGTTGGTCGAGAAATCTGTAGCATCTCAGTTTGTAGACTTTGTGTTGAAATATGTTCAGGAATGGAAGGTTGGCGACCCTAGGGACAAGCTCACTAGGCTGGGGCCGTTGGTGAGCGAGTCAGCTGCGAAAAGAGTTCACTCGATGGTTTTGGACGCGGTTGAGAAGGGGGCGCAGATGCTTCACGGCGGCTCGGTTGAGGCAGCATACCATCAGCCCACCTTGTTGAACGCGGTTCCTGAAAATGCTGTGATCGTCTGGGAGGAAACCTTCGGGCCTGTAATCCCGGTCATGGAGGTGGAGGACGTCAACCACGCCCTCTCTGTATCGCTGCACTCCAGATACGGTTTGGACGCCGCTGTTTTCACAAACAATTTTTACAACATGTGGAAGGTGGCTAAAGCTTTGCGGGTTGGCGAGGTGACGATAAACGATTATCCACGGCATGGTGTGGGATTTTTCCCGTTCGGAGGCGTCAAAGAATCCGGAGTTGGAAGGGAGGGAATAGGATATTCGATAGAGGAGATGATGGTTTTGAAGACGATTGTCTTCAACTTGGAGCCTGTTGGGCTGGGGAAGATGAGACGTCCGCGGCCGATGGTGTAGGAAGCAGCGTTTCACCTCTCCTCAACAAATGGACTCGAGGTCTACCTCGGCAGAACAGGACATAGAAGCGTCAAGCTATTCCGGCGGCTTCATATGTCGATGCCGTAATTTTTATCAGCTGTGCGGCGGGCGGGCTTCGATCCCGCGACCTTCGGCGTGGAAGGCCGACGTCCTGACCAGGCTAGACTACCGCCGCGTCTACGGCTGAAGGGTTTCAGCAGGATAAAACTTTATTGGGTCACCCTTTCTCACAACTCCTTCGCGTACAACTTGAGCATACAGCCCTAGAACGCCGTTAAACCTTTCCCGGATTGTTTTGAGGATGGTTATGTCGTGCTTAAGGTCTTTCTGCGGCAGGGTTACCATGACGCATCTCTTCGTCGGCTTGACTATCTTGAGCAAAGCATCACCCACCTCCAGAACTTTATTTAACACATCGCGCTCGGTCGCCGACGAGTCAACGAGTATGTTGGGCCTGAACCTCGCAGCCTCAGACTGGTCGAGGCCAAGCCTACTCAACGCCTCCCCGAAGACGATGTGAATTGGCTGGGAGTCATGGAAAGTCTGCTGCCGTGTAAAACCCTGTTTCTCGAAATATTTGACAACGTCGCTGAACTCAACCTCCAACCCCACGTAGCCGAGGCTAATGCCGTCGTTGTTGATGAGCTTCAGCCTCCTGCCCGTCAACGCCGACAGAGCAGGGCCGCATTCGTCGTCTTTGTAAACGTTTCCGTCGGGCGTTTGGATGAACAGCCCCCCGTCGCGGAGGAAAGCTTTGACGTCAAGCAGCTTTGAGTAGAGCTTAGGGTTTTTCGCAGAAACAGCCAGCCCTGTCTCCTCATCCACCAAAGCAAACCTCCTATCGCCCTCAACACCGTCAACGCGTATGAAAACCATCTCCAGCTCCTCGCCCCCCAAAGACTTTACCGGATACCTAAACAGCTTCTCAACAAACCCCACGCAATCGGTCAAACAGCATCTTCCGCATGCTGAAAAAACAGCCGGAATAAAACATTTTAAATCATGCCACAATACCTACAATGTAGGGCCGGGGTAACTCAGTCTGGCCAGAGTGCGGGGCTATGAGCAGAACATCATAGTCAACCATCGCTTGTTAAAAGCCCTGAAACGCTCTTATTTCTCTTTCTCCTTGGTTTTTTCCTCAATATTCTGTTGCAGTTAGGACACTTATCCTTATTTATAAACGTTTGACAGCACTTACTACAATACGATTCCCCCTTATCATAGTTTGGCTGATGTCCTGAAGGAATAAACGGAGATTCCTCATCTTCCTTATAGCTGA
>JAWBRA010000017.1:0-32860 GCA_038844785.1 Candidatus Caldarchaeum sp. | reverse complement strand
TTCTACAACAACATAAACTCAAAGACAGTAAAGAGTGTTGAGGAGATAGCAGCAGCAATAGCCCTAACACACAACACACTCATAAAAACCAAGACAGAAGGAGGCGTATTACTTGGTTGACAGTACCGTTGTTCGCCGGTTAAACGTTTATAAGCTGTTCTAAGCATGTGCGGTGGATGAAAACAGTTCAGCTGCTGTTATTAGTCTTGGCTTCAGCTTCAATAATCGTTTCCTCGGCTCAGCAGCTTGCCCCCGGAGTCGGCTTCAGCTCAGCGCCTGAGCTAAGCCCAGGCACCTACTCCTTCTACCTAGCCGCTGGCGAAGTTCATTTCTTCAAGGTTGTGCTCGAGCCTGGAGATATACTGGTTGCGATGGTGAGAATGGCCTCTAACCAAGACTTCGACCTTTATCTGCTTAACCCGATGAGGGAGCTTGTAGGCCAGAGCGTCCGTGCGGCGGGGCTTACGGACGCCGTCGAATACATAGCAGCCGAGCGTGGACCACACTACATAGCTGTGGCAGGCTTCGGAGGCTCCACAGGCACTTATTCGCTGACGGTATCCGTCCAGAAACCGAAAACCGTAACGCAGACCGTGACCGCCACGGTAACGCAGAGGATAACTGAAACAGCAACCGTACTGTCTTTCGTTACGAACACTGTTGTTTCGGAGAGGGTTGCAACAGTTGTTGAAAGCAGGGCTGTCGAGGTTGAGAGGATTCCTTGGACGGCGCTTGGCCTAGCAGTGTTGGCGGGCGCTCTTCTCTACACTGGGTACGCGGCCTCGGATGCTTTAAAGAACTTAGCTAAACGTGGTCAGGAGCCCAGCAAACCCGAGGAAAAGCCTGTACCGCAGCAGCCTCAGCAGGAGCAGCGGTCAGTATAAATGACATGCCACATACCTGTCTTTACCCACCCTCCGTAGAACTGGGTCTTCAACAAAGCATCTGTCGAAAGCCTTTGGACAGCGTGGGTGGAAACGACATCCTCTCGGTATGTTGAACGGCGAAGGCGGCTCCCCTTTTATCGCAGGCCGCTCCACAAACCTGTTAGATGGGTCTGGCTCAGGTATGGATGCTATCAGCCCCTGCGTGTAAGGATGCAGCGGCTCCGACAACACCTCCTCAACACCGCCCATCTCAACAACCCTGCCCAGATACATCACGGCGATTCTGTCGGCGAAGTAACGTGTTGTAGCAAGGTCGTGTGAGATGTAGAGAAAGGCTATGCCGTGCGATGTTTGAAGATTCTTCAAGACCTCGAGAACCTCGGCCCTGCTTGAAGCATCTATCATCGAGACAGGCTCGTCAGCCACTATGTAGCGAGGTTTGAGGACAATAGCTCTGGCTATTGCTACCCTCTGTCTCTGACCGCCTGAAAGAAGATGAGGATACTTTACCGCGATATCCTGGGGTGGAGTGAGCCTGACTTCTTCAAGAGCTTTGTAAACCATCTCAGCCCTTTCCTCTCTGCTGTCCACTCCATGGACTGTCAGAGGCTCTTCGACTGTCTCGCCTACAGTCATGTAGGGGTTAATGCTGGAATAGGGGTCTTGGAAAATCATCCTCGTCTCCCTTCTCAGCTTCTGAAGGTTTTTCTCCGGAAGGTTTGTGATGTCAACCCCGTCGTACACTATCCTACCTGAAGATGGTTTGAGAAGCCTTATGCTCAGCTTTCCAACCGTTGTTTTCCCACATCCCGACTCCCCCACCAAGGCCAGGGCCCCGCCTTCATGGATTGAGAGGCTGACCCCGTCAACAGCTTTAACAACCCGTGAGCCGAGAAAACCCTTCCTCACACGGTAAACAGCCTGAACATCCTCCAGCGACACCAGCGGACGGGAGGCGGGGGAGTCAACAGACATGTCCAGCGGACAGTCAAAAGCAACATCAATATAACCATGCGTTCGGAGAAGTTTTGTATGAAAGCGGTGGTTTTAGAGCAGCCCGGGCCGCCTGAGGTCCTAAAACTCGTCGACGTTGCCGAAAAACGCCCTGGCAAGGGTGAAGCTGTAGTCAGGGTTCACGCGGCTGGGATGAACAGGATAGACATCTGGATTCGGAGCGGTGTTTACAAGGTTTCTCTGCCTCGGATCATAGGAGCTGAGGCTGCTGGTGTCGTGGAGGAGGTGGGTGAGGATGTGGCCAACGTTTCAAAAGGTGACAGGGTTGTCGTCAACCCCGCCGTCACATGTGGGGGATGTAGGTTCTGCTTAAAAGGTTTCGACTCACTATGCGAAAACCATAAGCTGCTAGGACATGGAGCAGACGGAACATACGCAGAGAAGATAACGGTCCCAGCTATCAATCTCTATCCCATACCCGACGGCTTGCAGATGCATGAAGCCGCCTCGATAATGGTGACATATATGACTGTATGGCATGCTGCTGTAACGCGAGCCAACATAACGCCAGGGTCCACAGTGCTCGTTGTAGGCGCAGGCAGCGGCGTCGGTGTTGCTGCCATACAGCTGTGCAAGCTTTTCGGAGCGACGGTCATCACCACGGTGGGCGAGGATTGGAAGGCTGAAAAGGCCTACGCTCTCGGAGCCGACTACGTCGTCAACAGGAAGAAGAGAAAGGTGAGCGAGGCTGTCAACGAGATAACGAAGGGGAAGGGAGTTGACTTGGTGTTAGAGCACGCTGGGCAGGCGATGTGGGATGAAGCGGTGAAAAGCCTCAGCCCCGGAGGAAAACTTGTCTACTTCGGAGCCACGTCAGGCGAGAACGCGTCAATCAACATCCGGTACACATACAGACGACAGTTAAGCTTGCTGGGAAGCTACAGCTGGAACAAGCAGGAGATACCAGCTGTTCTCCAGCTCTTCGAGAAAAAGCTTCTCAAGCCAGTTGTTGACAGAACATTCCCACTCAAGAACGCTGCGGAAGCCCATAAGCTGATGGAATCGGACGCCTTCTTCGGCAAACTCGTGCTAATACCTTGATGGCGTTTGATATAGTTGAGGAAATTGTAAGGGAGAGGAGACGCGGGTCAACGGCTCTTGCCGGGATGGTTTTGGAAGCCTACCGAAAAATAGCTGAGGAGAGCAAGAACCTCGAACGTGATGTTGCGCTGCTTTCGGAGATGATAGGGAAGGCCAGGCCTGCGATGCCTTTGGTGAAACGTTTCAGCGACGAGGTTTTGAAGAGGGTTAAACGCTTCTACCCGGACGAGATTGTGGAAGCATGCAGACAGGTTGAGACAGCCTACCGCATGATGGTGGAAAAGCTCGTGGAAAACGCTGAGAAACAACTAAAAGGATGCAAAGCCGTGGCCACAATCAGCCACAGCGGAACAGTTCTGAACATCCTGAAAAAGATCGACACGGTAAGCGATGTTTTCATCCTTGAATCAAGGCCTTTGCGCGAGGGTTTAATCATGGCGTCGGAGCTGAAGCGTTTGAAGAGAGTTACCGTCTGCGTTGACGCTGCAGCAGGCTATGCTGTCGACGCCTCGGAGGCAGTTGTAGTAGGTGGTGACGCTTTCTTTCCAGACGGCTCTTTCGCAGGCAAGGTCGGCGTAAGACCCCTAGCTCTGCTCGCAAAAGAAGCCGGTAAACCTTTCTACGTAGCCTGCGACACTTGGAAATATGCAGAGAGGTTTGAGAACGAACACGGGCCTGCTGAAGAAGTCTCAGCAGAAAATGGTTTATCGGTGCTTAACCCTGTTTTCGAAAAGGTAGGCAAAGAACACGTTTACATGTATCTGACGGAGAAAGGGGCCGTCAAACCCGACGCCGTCAAAGATGTTGTTATATAGTGGCTTGAAGCCGGGTTGTTTGGTTGACGCTAACGTATTTGGTTAACACGGTTGGACTGCTTCAGAGCAACTCATACATAGCCTATGACAGCGTCTCACGTGAAGCTATTATTATAGATGCTGGAGACGATGCGTGGAAAATCCTCGAAACAATACAGAGAAACAAGCTCAAACCCCTTGCAATATACGCAACCCACTGCCACTTCGACCATGTCATGGCCGTCGACGACCTGAAAAACGCGCTCAACATACCCTTCTACATCCACCAGCAGGACAGGGAGATACTTCTGATGAGCAAGGAGATGACGCGAAACTTTCTTGGAATAGAGATAGCCGACCCACCTGCTCCCGACGGCTACGTCGACGAAGGTCAGGTCATACAGGTTGGGGAGGAGAAGCTAACAGTTATCCACACACCAGGCCACTCGCCTGGCAGCGTATGCTACCACGCCGGCAGCCTCCTCTTCAGCGGCGACACACTTTTCCAAGGCTCGATAGGTAGGACCGACGCCCCCGGCGGCAGCACCGAGCAGATCGTCGACTCGATCGTCAACAAGCTCTTCAAGCTTCCCGACGAAGTTGAGGTCCTTCCGGGCCACGGGCCTTTAACTACGCTGGGATGGGAGAAGAAAAACAACCCTTTCGTCGGAGAGGGTGGGATGCTGCGTAGAAGGCTATGAGCCTTGACGGCTTCAACGCGAGGATAATCTCGTGCAGGCTTTGTCCGAGGCTTGTCAGACATCGTGAGAAGGTTGCTGAAAACCCTCCTCCACGCTACCGGCTTGAGAAGTATTGGGCGAAGCCGTTGCCAGGGTTTGGCGACGTTAACGCAAGGCTGCTCGTGATAGGGCTTGCTCCAGCGGCTCACGGCGGCAACCGGACTGGCAGGATGTTTACCGGCGACTCAAGCGGCAACACTTTAATGAAGTCACTGTATAGGGCTGGGTTCGCGAACATCGACAGAAGCGAAAACCGTGATGACGGCCTCATCCTTAAAGACGCGTACCTGACGGCGGTCGTAAGATGCGCCCCGCCTGACAACAAGCCAAACAGCAGCGAGGTAAACAACTGCGTTCAATACCTTGCTGAAGAGCTTAGGCTTCTTGATAAGGTGAAGGTTTGTGTGACGCTGGGCAGGCTGGCCTTCTCCACCTATATAAGGCTGCTGAGGCGCGAAGGCTTTCTCCAGAGCAGGAGGCTTGTCTTCCGCCATGGCGCGGTTTACAGGCTTGATGGACAGCTTTATGGAAGACCGATTCCAACGCTGATAGCATCCTACCATCCATCCCGGCAGAACACAAACACTGGAAGGCTTACCCAGCGGATGCTCGACGCTGTCTTTCTGAAGGCAAGGGCCATCGTCGGCTGAAGACGTCGACGGCAGCCCCCACAGACCCGGCTAAAGCCGCCACCATGAAAACCTCCGCAAAACCAGCAAATGTGAGAACAACGCCAGAGAAGAAGTTTCCCGCCGAGCTTCCCACGTCGATCACAAGCGTTAGCAAGGCGAAGCCCATTGTCCTAGACTCTGGAGGCAGTATAAGCCCTGTAAAGTAGACGCTTCCGAGGACGAAGACACCCATCCCAAAACCGTAGAGCAGCATGCTAGCCCATGTCAACGTCTCGCTGCCTAAGCTAAACAACGTCGCCGAAGCAGACAACAACACGGAGCCTGCGAGTATGTAGTTGTGAGCCCCCAGCTTTCCAGCAGCAGCCCCCATAACCGCACGCGATGAAAGGTTCGCCAAAGCGCCTGCGGAAAACAGGAGCAGTATGACAGGCTCATCATATTTCAGGACGATCTTAGCCATCAGCGGGAGAAAGGCTGAGACTGTGCCGGTGATGTAGTTTATGAAAAACCTTGAAATCAAAAGGCTTAGAAACCTTTTATCCTTGAGCGGAGCAGCTGAATTTTCTACGTTGTTTTTGACGTGGTTTCTTGCCGAAAGTATGCTTAACAACCCTATCGAGGAGATTGCTGCCGCTGAGAAAAAAGTGGGCTGGTAGCCCATGAGAGATAGAACTCCCGCCCCCACAATCGGGCCAAGCGTCATCCCCAAAGCTGGTGCGGTAAGCATGTAGCCGAGGCTTTTTGCATCCCCTTTCCCGCCGCCCGCCTCCTCATAAACCGTTGAAAGAGCCGATGGGAAGAAGAAAGCAGAGCCGAGCCCTCTAAGCAGGCTGCCTGCAACCATGTGCTCCGGCGTGGTTGCAAACCCGTATACCGTGCTTCCTGCGGTGCTGGCGATAAGGCCTGCAGCCATCGTGTTTCGGAGGCCAAGCCTACGGCTGACCCATGCGGTGGGAAGCCTGAGAACAAAGGACGTCAACGTCCCAACGCCGTAGACGAGACCCACCGTCAACGGCCCGGCTCCCAAAACAACAGACGTGTAAAGACCTATAAGGGGAACAACCATGTGAGCTGATAAAAGGGCCGACAGAATGGATACATAGACGAAGGCTCTCTCTTTTAGGCTCATTTTTCATCGACTTTTAACAATGTTTCAAGCCGTGTCTGCTGCACGGATTTATACGCAGTCACCCACATGGCTGCTAACGCAGCCGCCCTAATCAGCGCCATGGTTTGCGGAGGAGTCCAAGGATATGTAGGCATGCTGGTCATGAACCATGTGAAGATTATTGCAGTGTTTGAAGCCTCGAACAACGGTATCCAAAACCAGAGCTTAGACACAGCAGCAGTGAAGGGTATCAGCCAGACAGCCATCTGAGGCGTGAAGGTTGGGCTGCCGAGAAGCCATCCCGAAAACACCATGAACCCCTTCACAGCCAACGAAGCTTGGGAGAAGTAAGACCTTACCAGAAGTATGAACGCCGTCAGGTATCCAACTATTTTGGCTGACTGGGAGAATGGGTCTGAGGACAGCCAGACAGTCCAGGAGTTTTCAAGCCCCCAGCCCAGGTGGTATTCTACGAACTTAGAAACCCATGACGGGTCCGACAGCAGAACAGGAGCCACGGCTGGCAAGGCCCCTGCTGAAAAAAACACAACCGCCCCGTAAACATCCCGCCGTCTCCGAGCGTTGTCCAGTATATATACAGGAAGTAGGAGAAGTGTGAAAAGCTTTACAGAGAACGCTGCCCCCAGCAGAAGATAAGAGACCCGTCTCCGTCCTTCCATGAAAAAGACCAGCGAGGACGCAGCCAGCGCTGTGAAGAAGTGGTCGAAGTTGTATATCCCGTAAACGATGAGGCTTGGCATCATGATGAAGAAAAGGCTGGTTGGAAAACCTGCTAAACGGTTCAGAGCCCATGCGAGAGCTAGGTATGCAGGCAGGCTCAGCATTGAAAAAGCAACATAGTATCCCTCGAGGGATTGACCGCCCATCAGCCTTGCTGCGTAGACGATAAAGCAAGCGCCGGGCGGGTACTCGAAGAAATACTGTAAGCAAGGAATCTTCCCATTTTGGAGATGTTCCTCCCTCCACCAAAAAGATGCGACATCGCTGTATACGTTGCCTTCGACGCTGGGGTGGTGGATGTAAAAGCTTAAAAACCATGACAAAACAGCAGCAACCGCCACCAGCCTAAGCATGTAGGACTTTTTCACAGAAATGGAGCCTGTCCACAAGCTATTAAACCGAACACACAAACGTTTTTAACACCAAACACCAACACTACAGCCGTATCTCCATCATCTATAATCAACGACTTCAATGGAATAATGGTTGTTGTTACGCCGTCTCTCCAACCGCTCGAGGAAAGGGAAAATAGTAGCCATCGCCCGTAGATTTGAAACACGGTTGAGAGAGGAGGTGGTATGCTACTTTTGCGAAAACCCCATGCAACCCTTCATACAGTGGCGGTGCCCAAGCTGCGGCGGCCCTGGAGTTTTAACATACCCGCATGAATTCAACACATCCTACATAAAGAAAAGCGTCAACAGCATGTGGCGGTACAGGCTAATGCTTCCCCCGAGCATGCAGTCCAACCCTGTAACGCTTGGCGAAGGCATGACACCGGTCTGTCCAGCTGTGACGCCTAACATCACAATGAAGCTCGAATACGTAGCTCCAACAGGCTCGTTCAAAGACAGAGGCTCCGCAGCCCTTTTCACAAGCCTGAGGAACATAGTTAAAGACGTTAAGGGCGTGTGCGAAGACTCTTCAGGCAACGCTGGGGCCTCCATAGCTGCTTACGCCGCAGCCATAGGGCTTGAATGCCGTGTCTTCGGAGGGGAGAGCATGCTTGCTGAAAAAGCCTTGCAGATAAGGGCTTACGGCGCAGACCTTAGGGTTGTCAAAGGATCTAGGGATGACGTGGCCGCAGAAGCCCAGCGGCAGGCCTTAGAACAAGGGTTTGTCTACGTCGGCCATGCGTGGAACCCCTACTTCATAGAGGGGATGAAGACGGTGGCATACGAGATAGCTGAGCAAACGTCGTGGAACCCGCCCGAAAGAATATATACACCCGTTTCAGCGGGCACTCTCCTCATCGGCATCATCCAAGGCTTCAAAGAACTGCTTGAAGCCGGGTACATCGAGAAAATACCAAAAATTATCGCCGTTCAAACAATCCATTGCCCACCTCTTTATGAAGCCTTCAAAAACGTCAAGCTGGCGAGGGAGACGAAGCCCTCAATAGCCGATGCGCTTACCCTCACAAACCCTCCCAGGCTTCGGCAGATGGTTGAAGCTCTTAGGCTTGTTGGAGGCGATGTCGAAATCGTCTCAGACGATGAGATACTGAGAGCTCTGAAGCAGATGGGGCTTGCGGGGGTTTACGCCGAGCCCTCCTCAGCCGTCGCCTACGCCGCTGTCAGACGCGACCTAGACAAGATAGTGTCGATGGATGAGAAAGTGATGGTGCTTGTGACAGGCTTTGGATCGAAAACGACGCAGCATCTGCGGCTGGTGGAGTGATTGAGACTAGACATCAACCCGCTCTGGCCTGGAGCACTGCTGGTCGGGGCGTCGATGGCTGTTATGATGCAGATGGCCCCTCTGCAGGCGGTTTTGCTAAAAGCATCTTACACCGACGTTGGGCTGCTGATGGGTTTTGCCAGAAACCTGCTTTACGTGATTCTTTCGCCATTGACCGCTGTAATTCTTTCAAGGATAAACTGGAACATCCCACTTCCTTTGTCAGCCGTTTTAATGTCAGTCTCCCTTTTAGTCATGTGGAGCGCCGGCGACCTGCTTGCTGTTTTAGCCGCGCAACTGGTCATGGGGGTTTCAATGTTTTACTTCTTCCCATGCGGTGAGTCAATAATCTCAAACTCTTATACTGGAGCAGATAGGTTTAGAGCGTTCAGCATCTTCCTGTCAGCGGTCAGCGGTGGTTTTCTTCTAGGAAGCCTTCTGGCAGGCGTTATAGCATACTTAGCTGGCTTAAAGATACTGTTTGCTTCCGCAGCATTCATCGCCTTAGTTGGAGCCGTTCTTCTTTCTAAAGTTAAGGTTGTGAATAACATGGAAACACGGCTGGGGGGCTCAAACCTTAGAACAATAGCGCGACCACTGCTTTTCTCCACGCCATACTTCTTGATGCTGGCCTCCTCATTCTCGGTTCTTCCAGGGTTTTTGGTCTTAAACGGTATGACAGAGCTGGATGTCGGCATCTTGTTCTTCAGTTTGATGCTGTCGCGTGTAACCGTCTCCTATCTCCTGTCAAAGATAAAGTTAGAGTTGGTTGAGCTGCTTCTTCCAGCGTTAAGCTTCATGCTTGGATTTTCTTTCATCATCTCCTCCTTTTATACATCAAGTTTTCCAGCGTACCTGATGTTGCTAGTGCTCATAGGTGGTGTGGTCTCGATGGCTTACGTCACCACGCTTTATCTTGTCTCTTCAAAAACAAACACGCAGGACGTTTTCTACATAGGATTGTTTGAAACCCTCATAGGCCTCGCTTTCCTCGCAGGCCCTCCTGTAGCCGGTTTTTTGACGGATGTTTACGGGATGCCGGCTTTGTTACAGGCTTTCGCCGCCGCCTCCATCGCAGCTGGGCTGGTTAACCTAAAGATAAGGTCCTAGACTTTCTCAACTGTTATTATCTTTGACGGCATCCTTACAAACCTGTTGATCGTAACTTCCGCGATCATCTTGCAGTTTCTCGCGATGTTCACGACGTTGTAGACAAAATTTCTGAGGCTGATTGTGAGGGTGACGTCGTGAAGGCTTTGTGGGAAGACGTCGTTAAAAGCCATCTCCTCACCGTATTCTTGGGTTGTTATGTCTATTATCTCGTTGGCGAGCTGGATGTCTAAGGATAGGAAAGCTTTCATGGTTTTGCCGAAGACCACTTGAATTGATTCAAGAAGTTTGACAAGCTTGTTCACCACAGGTTTTGGAAGCTCTTTTTCAATAAGTTTGAACGCCTCGTCGGAAGCGAGCTTGATGGAGTCTGCGATCTCTTCTAAGGCTCGGACGACAAGCCTATCTCCTATGGCTCCTATGTACGGGTGTGCCTCCTCCTCCCCCCAAACCTCTCTCTTCACGCTGAAGAATATCTGCCTTATACACAGGAAGTATAGTTCGTCGATTTTTGTCTCAATCCTGCTAATCTCCTGCAACTGCTCCGTCTTCCCCTCCCTCAAAGCTTCTGCAAGGTTGTTGATCCCCATTGTCAGCATGACCTGTATACGTTTGATTATGCTGGGTACTGGAAACCTGCTGGGGTCGAGGAATGACTGGACAACTATCTTTCTGAACGAGTGTTCAACGATCTCGACGCCGGGGAGAAGGTCGACGGTAGTTGTTATGGCTTCCTGCATTTCTTCAGGAATGCCTTCGCCGCCGATTATGTTTATCTCTTCGAAGCCTTGGAGATATGCTCCTATCAAAAGCCTGCTGAGCAGTTTGCTGTCCTTTACCCTGGCTACATCAAGCGTGAAGACAGTATGCTGAGGCTGCTTCGTAGGCCTTACCTCAAGCTTCAAAACAGAGTCAGAGAGCTCCACTATCGACACGACGTCCCCGGGCTTGAGGCCTGTTTTCTCCACCCATTTCCGCGGAAGCGAAACTGTCAGCGTACCCGAGCCCACTCGCTGGACTCTTCTCGCGTATGGCATGGATTATCTATTATTATCTAAAATTTATATATGATTCGGCTGCGCAAAATTAAACTATATACATAAATTACGGAATCCATATATGTAGAACTGATTAGGTGATGGTGGTGAGAATGGTGCAGAAAACACTCCTCGTGCAGAAGACGTCAGCCCGAAGGAGCTATGCCAACGGCTACAAGTACTGCTCACGCTGCAGGGTTTACCATTTGACGGACGGCGTCCGCTGCCCCTACTGCGGAATCCTGCTGAGGAACAGCCCTAGGAAGAAGAAGCCCTCAGCAACCAGCAAGTACGTGAGGATAGAGCTTTAAGCGCAGCGTTTGAGCTAGTGTTCTGTGGCCGAGGCATGGTTCAGGACTTTTATCGAGGATGCTGCAGCTAAGCTTGTAGCCATAAACACCGAGAACCCGCCGGGCAGGGAGAGGGAGGCAGCCAGCTTCCTGGCGGAGAAAGCCGCTGAACATGGGCTTAGGGCCAGAATCATCAACCACGGAGGCGACAGAGGCTCTGCGCTTGTTGAGCTTGTCTGGGGAGAGGGCCCCACAGTTGTCTTCAACTCACACCTAGACACCGTTCCAGCCGGCCCTGCGGATAGATGGCCTTTCCACCCTTTCCAGACAGGTGTGAAGGATGGCTATCTATGTGGTAGGGGTTCAGTCGACGCTAAAGGTTGTTTGGCGTCTATGCTTGCTGCAGTGGCTGCTTTGGGCAGGCTGGAAAAACTCTCGGGAAAGGTTGTTTTGATGGCTGTTGCCGACGAAGAAGTCGGCGGATTGGGAACTTTGTCGCTGGCCAAAGAGATGGACAGGATGGATTACATGGTCGTGGGTGAGCCGACGTCGCTGAGGCTTTGCGTGGCCAGCAGGGGGAGGGTTGAGGTCTCTGTCGAGTTTCTAGGAAAGCCCGCCCACGCCTCCACCCCCGAGGAAGGGGTCAACGCCGTAGTTGCAGCGGCCAAGGCAGCGGTAAGGCTGGCGAGGATGGAGAAGGGCTTCGGCAGAAGAGATGTTTTTCTAGGCAGGTCTTCAGCGGCTGTCACAATGTTTGAGGGTGGGTTGAAACCCAACGTCATACCTGACAGGGCCCGTCTGAGAGTGGACTTCAGAACAGTCGGGGAAAGCCCTGAACAGGTTCTCAAAACCGTGAGCACGCACGTTAAGAAGGTTTTAACACCTAAAGCCTTTTTCAAAGCCGCTGTGACCTCGGTCATACCCTGCTTCAAGACGGATGTCGCCAGCAGCTTGGTCAAGGCGTCTAAGAAGGCGCTTGCGGAGGCTGGCTTGAAACCCGTCTTAACCGGGTTTAGGGCTGCCACAGACTTGAACAGAGTTGTGAGACAGAGGCAGGTTGAAGGCGTGATACTGGGGCCCGGCAGCCTCTCCCTAGCTCACAGCTTCCGTGAAAAGGTTGCTGTTTCAGAGCTTGTTAAAGCGGCGGAGGTTTACCGAAGAATAGCTGAAAACCTTCTAAGGTGATGTCTAGCCGACGCCATGCAGGTAACGGTGGAAGTTAAGCATGATGAGCGCGATGTGTTTAATGCCCGCCACGAAGTCGGCTATCCTTATGTGTTCGTCGGGGCCATGGACGGATGAGCCATAGTATCCAACACCAGTAGCCACGCAAGGTATGCCGAGCATGTCTGTCACGACATACATTGGTCCTGAAGCGGCTCCGGAAGGGATTACGACGGGCTTGACGCCGTAAGCCTCTTCAGCCGTGTCCATTACAAGCTTTGTGATAAAGCTGTCAGGGTCTGTCCTCGCCGCTGGATAAGCCTGCAGCAATCTTACAGTTAAATCGCCGAAACCGTTCCGCCTCAGATGTTCGACGAGCTTTCTGTAAATGTCGTCTGGGCTTTGCCGTGGAACCAGCCTGAAATCGAGTTTTGCCGAAGCGTTGGATGGGATGATTGTTTTGCTGCCAGGCCCTGTGTAGCCTGCGATTATCCCGTTTATGTTGCAAGCCGGCTCGAGAAGAAGGGCCTTCAACGGGTTTTCTACAACGGAGGGGATAAGCTTTGACGGTGGGTCGAAATCCTCCAGTTTCACGGATTCCAACAGCTCCTCCCCCGTATAGTCCACGTCGTCGTAAAAGCCTTCGATCTGCACTCGTCCGTCAGAAGACCTTATTGTCGAAAGTGCTTGGACAAGCCTCCACGCAGGGTTTTCAGCAACAGCACCCCATGAAGAATGGATTTCTTTCCCCAGCCCAGAGGCTTCAACCTCTATGTAAAGCATTCCCTTTACACCGAGATAGACGACGGGAGACTCTTTCCTGTTCCTGTAACCATACTCCCAGATACAGCCGTCTGCGAAAAGACTATTCCTTTGCCTCTCTACAAACTTTTCAAGCCCTGGGCTTCCAACCTCCTCACCCCCTTCCACAAGCATTTTCACGTTTACAGGAACCTCGCCCAACGTTTCGAGCAAAGCGTCTACAGCTGCAAGCCTTGCGGCGACGTTTCCCTTGTTGTCGGCTGCGCCACGTCCGTACAGACGTCCATCTCTGACCGCCGGGGTGAAGGGTGGAGAGCTCCATCTCTCCAAAGGGTCTGCTGGCTGGACGTCGTAATGGTTGTAGAACATCAGCGTGGCATGAGCCTCAGTGTTGAGCTCGCCTAAGACGATGGGGCCGCCGGCCTCGTTGTCGTAAACGCTGGACCGTAGACCTACTCTCTCGAAAAGGTCGGCTACAGCCTCTGCACACTCGTCAAGCCCGCTTTTATGGGCTGAAACACTAGGAATGCTGATAAGACGTGACACCCATTCGAGGTATTTTTCTTTGTTTTTTTCTATTCGACTGAAGAGCTCCGAGTAGCGTTCCATACCATCACCATTTGGTTCTATCGCCTTCCAGCAGCCCGCTCCCTATGTGTATGCGGTCTATGTGTTTGGATAGCTCAGCCTCGGTTTTGAAGACTGAATCACAGTATGGGCATCTAAACTTTTTCTCCTCCATCGACACGATGTCGGTTGCAGGCGTTTTTAAGCCTTCCCGATGAACCGCAAGCTATAGCTTCAGCTGAGCGATGGCATCTCTGAGGACCTTGATGCTGTCCTTGAACTTTTTCATCTCCTCGTCTGAGAGCGATAGCTCGATTATCTTCTCCACGCCTCCTGCACCGAGGATGCATGGTACGACGGCGTAGACATCTCTTTCGCCGTAGTGGCCGTCTAGATACGCTGAGGTAGGTATCACGGCTTTCTCATCCTTTACAATGGCTGAGACCATGAGCGACACGCCTGCTCCAGGCGCGTGATGCGCAGACCATCCCTTGAGCTTGATTATTTCAGCCCCCGCCTTCCTAGTGTTTTCGATACACTCCGTTATCGTCTTCTCGTCCATGAACATGCTGAGCTTTTCCACACCTACGTAGGTGTGGCTGGGCAGGAGCACCATGCTGTCCCCATGTTCGCCGAGAACCATGCTGCGTAAAGATTTGTAGCTCACCTTCAGCTTATCGTGAATAATGTAGCGGAACCTGCCTGTGTCAAGGAGGCCGCTGAACCCCATAACCCTGCTGCTCTCAAACCCTGTCATCTTGTAGGCTAGATAGGTCATAACATCAAGCGGGTTTGTCACAACGATAACCTTCGACTTGGGTGCATGTTCTTTGATCTGCCGTGAAACTTCCTTGATTATCTCGGCGTTTTTGTACAACAGGTCTAGACGGGTCATATCGGCCTTGCGTATAAGACCGGCTGTTACTACGACAACGTCTGAGCCAGCCATATCTCTGTAGTCGTTGGAGCCTTTCACGTCGACGTCGAGGTCAAGAATAGAGCATGCATGGTTGAGGTCTAGGGCCTCACCCTGCGGAAGGCCTGGGACTATGTCGATCAAGAGGATGTCCCCCAATTCTCTCATAGCTATATGGAGAGCCGCAGATGTTCCAACCCTTCCAGAACCAACTACGGTGATTAAGGTCACGGACTATATATGCGCCAGCTCGATAAATAGATAAGCTGTCAAAACGTTGTTCTCCTTAAATAGTCAACTATGCCGAGCGACGAAAGCTTCAGAACGCTCCACGCGTAGGGAGGCAGGCGCTGACCAGCTTCCTGCTCAAGCTTCTTTTCGAAAGTTTCCACAACCTGCGCTACACCGCCCCCCTCTTTCAAGATCTTCTCAACAGTTTTGACCCATTCATCCACCTTGCTGACAAGTCTCTCCACATAATCCTGGCCAGCCTCAGTAGGCCCGAAATGGGGTGTGAGGAATTTCTTAGCGTCAGTTTCGCCAAGCTTTCTGAGGCTTCTTAAATAAAGGCTGTAGTCGAAGCTTGGCGGAGGAGTTGTTGGGATGATGAAGGGCATTCCCGGATATCTTATTGGTACCGCGTCCGCCGTTATTAGGGAGCGGTCGCTTACGAGAACAGACATTTGATGCGGGGCGTGGCCAGGCGTGTAGATGAAGACAAGCTCCACGTCTCCCAGCGACAGTGTTTCGCCGTCGCCTGCCTTGAAAACTCTCGGTTCATCAATAGGCCTAACTTCTCCGAACATCTTCACAGCCTCCTCGCCGAAAAACTCTATTGCGCTTGCCACAAGCTTTGAAGGGTTTACAAGATGTTTGACAGCTTTTTCCTGCGCCAACACCTGTGCGTTGGGGAACTGTCGAGCTAGCCTCCAAGCGCCTCCCGCATGGTCGAGGTGGACATGGGTGGGTATGATATAGTCCAGCTCGTCGACGCCGAGCTGTTTAAGGGTTTTGATTACTGTCTCGCTGCTTGAGGAATAACCCGTGTCTACTATCGCGGTCTTCCTTCCTTTCACAAGATAGCATGCAACCGTCTGCTCGAAACCCAACGCCTTCGTGTCTATTATGAAAACCTTGTCTGAAATCTTCATACCATCACCCCAGCCCAATCAACTCAACACCCTCACGCGTTATTATGGCTGCTTTGGGAGGGATGTTGTAGTATCGGCATGAAAAGACAGTTAACAGTTTTCTCCCGAACATGAAGCGGTAGCCTTCTGGCTGAGGCTCGTGGGAGCGGACCATAAGCCTTAACCCGTTTCTGTCCATGAACTCTCTGAAAACATCTTCGCCGAAGTAGAGCGCTCCACCACCCCTGTCGCTTTCAGCAAACCCTTTTAAGTTCTCGCGCGGGTCGTTCCAAAGAAGCTGCATAGCCAACGGATCGTCCAAGTCTTCTTGGCCGCGTTGAATCTTCTCCAGCTGGCTGAGGTCCTTCAACCCGTCCGGCAGGCCGCCGTGAACGCATAAAACACCATCCCGGTTGACGAGGGCGTAAGGCATCATCGTGAAAGCCCTCAGGAAAGACCTGTAGGCTTTGACGCCGTATCTTTTCGCCGCCGTGTCGAGGAAACCGTAGTATGTGTTCATCGTTAACGTTTCATGGTTGCCTCTCAGCAGGAGACATGTCTCTGGGCTTGAGATTTTTCTTTCAAAAAGCGTCTCCAGGTTCTCCAGCTGGTAAGGACCTCTGTCAACGTAGTCTCCGAGAAAAACTACGGGGCAGCTATATTCGTCGGCGATCTGCAAGGCTTTCTTTGAAGACGTTACATCGCCATGCGTGTCGCCTACAACTAGAAACGAGGTGAAGCTGGCTCTGATTAACGATGGTTCTTGTCTAAAGATTTGTTCAACCTCTTCGGCTAAGGAAACCAGCCTCTCCAAACGATTACCCCACCAGCTCAACCAGCTTCTCTGCCACACCGCTGGGAGTGGATGCAACGTAGACCCCTGCCTCGCTCAAAGCCTTGATCTTGCTAACTGGGTCTCCGGCTCCAAGCATTATTATGGCCCCTGCGTGGCCCATCCTTTTCTCAGGCGGCGCCGTCCGACCAGCTATGTATCCAACCACGGGCTTCGGATAGTTAGTTGCTCTGATATACTCTGCAGCTCTCTCCTCAAGGTCTCCACCTATCTCTCCTATCAGCACAACAGCCTCGGTCTCAGGGTCTTTGCGGAACATCTCCAGCACATCTATGAAGTTAAGCCCAACCACAGGGTCTCCCCCAATCCCCACACACGTGGACTGGCCTAGGCCGTTGACCGTTATGGCGTAGGCTATTTCATAGGTTAACGTGCCGCTTCTCGAAACTATGCCGACCCTTCCACGCTTGAATATGTGCCCTGGCATTATCCCAACCTTGGACGACCCAGGTGTAATAACTCCGGGACAGTTGGGGCCAACAATGTACGCGTTTTTGTAGGAGGCGTATTTGATAAACTTCATGGCGTCGTGGACTGGCACGTGCTCGGTTATTACGACCACAAGCTTTATCCCTGAGTCGAGCGCTTCAAAGACCGCGTCTGCGGCGTAGGGCGCTGGAACCATAACAAGCGACGTGTTTACCCCGCTGTGTTCAGCGACCGCTTCCTCCACCGAGTCGTAAACAGGCACGCCCTCCACAGTCTGCCCACCTTTTCCAGGCGTCACGCCAGCAACCACTTTTGTCCCGTAACGCAGCATAGCTCTTGTGTGAAACATCCCCTGCCTGCCTGTAATGCCTTGTACGAGGACGCGTGTGTTGTCGTCCACCAGTATCGCCATCCTACATCACCTCACCAAGCTTGCAGCTTTTTCAGCGGCCTCCTCCATGCTGTCGTAAGGGAATATGCCGTTTTCGCTCAGTATCTTCTTCCCTTCCTCCTCGTTGGTTCCCATCATTCTGACGACTATTTTCTTGCCCGTGCCGACAGCTTTGTATGCTGAGACGAGCCCTCGCGCTACTTCATCGCATCTTGTTATCCCGCCTAGTATGTTGACGAACAGAACCTTTACCCTTGGATGTGTTAGAAGAAGCCGGGAAGCTTTTTCGACAACTTCTTCAGCTGCTCCGCCGCCTATGTCGAGGAAGTTGGCTGGCTTACCGCCTTTCAGCATAACCATGTCCATCGTGGCCATTGTTAGTCCTGCGCCGTTGCCTATTATCCCGATGTCGCCGTCTAGCTCGACAGCGGTGAAGCCAAGCTTACGCGCCTCCTCCTCAAGCCCTGAGCCCGCCGACGGTCTGGTGAACTCACGATGTCTGTAGAGAGCGTTTTCATCCAGTATAACCTTAGAGTCTATTGCCAGAAGCTTCCCGTCGGAGGTTATGGC
This sequence comes from Candidatus Caldarchaeum sp., assembly GCA_038844785.1. GTDB lineage: Archaea > Thermoproteota > Nitrososphaeria_A > Caldarchaeales > Caldarchaeaceae > Caldarchaeum. The sequence continues at coordinate 15,004 of JAWBRA010000017.1, read as the reverse complement.
CAGCGGGTTTATCTCCGCCAGCTCACAGTCCATCTCCGCAAACAATCTGTAAAGACCTCGCAATATCTTGCCAGCTTCCTCGCCAAGGCCTCCATCGAGCTTCAAAAACTTGACCACCTTTCTCACCTGATGGCTGCTGAGGCCGAGCAACGGGTTTACTTCAATCTTCAAAACATGTTCAGGGCTTTTTCTAGCCAGCTCCTCAATCTCAACGCCTCCCTCCGCCGACGCTATCACCAGAGGAGACCTCTTGAACCTGTCCACTATGATTCCGAGATAAAGCTCCTTAGATATCTCCGTGTAAGGCGCTATTATGAGCTGCTCGACCTTCTCTCCTTTGAGCGTGGAGCCTAACATCTGTGAGGCGATTTCAGCTGCTTTCTCAGGTGTTTCAGCAACTTTTATGCCGCCGGCCTTACCCCTGCCGGCTACAAGCACCTGAGCTTTGACGACAACCTTACCACCTATCTTTTCTGCAGCCATGCGTGCCGCATCAGCGTCTCTGACAACCGTGTAATAGCCGACGGGTATGCCGTACCGTTCAAAAAGCTGTCTACCCTCAAACTCGTACAGCTTCACGGCAAAAGTTTTCACTGCCAGAATTTAAGACAGATTCTACACGTTCCTGTCAAGTTAGCAAATCGGTTTATAAACGCCGGCTACAACAGATGATGTGGCTCCATGATACCAAGCGTTTTCAAAGCGTGGAGCTGTTGACCCATGAAGCTTGCCGCCTTGTTTTCAGGGGGGAAGGACTCGACCTACTCTGTCCTGCTCGCCGAGAGGATGGGGCACGAGGTCGTCGTTTTGCTCACCTTCCTGCCCAAATCCATGGACAGCTATTTATTCCACTACCCCAACCTCCACATAACCCCGCTCCAAGCGGAGGCTATGGGGAAAAAGCAGCTGTTGATCCCGGTTGAAGGAAGGGATGAAGAGAAGGTATTGGACTTGGCTTTGGCGGATGTCGCCGGGATGGTTGACGGCCTAGTCTCAGGCGCTATAGCCAGCAGGTATCAGAGAGACCGTATGGCCAGGGCCGCTGAGAAACACGGGCTAAAGCTGTTAACACCTCTCTGGGGCGTTGAGCCTAGCCAGCTGCTTAGACAGGTGCTGGAGGATGGTTTCAAGATAATGGTGGTGGCTGTTGCCGCTGCGGGTCTTGGGGAGGAATGGCTCGGCAGGATAGTCGATTACCAAGCCGTAGCTGAGCTGTCGGTTCTGAGAGAAAAGTATGGCGTGCATCCTGCTGGCGAAGGCGGTGAGATGGAGACGCTTGTCCTCGACTGCCCGCTCTTCTCCAAAAAGCTTGAGCCGAGAAGGGTGGAGAGGGTTTGGAGAAACAACTACGGATATTTAATCGTTCACGAAGCTGTTTTGGTTGAGAAGGGTTAGCCGATAAAGGCTGGAAAACATTTATTAGCAGAGGTCGTTTATGAAAGACACCACGTGGGGGTGGTTGAATCGATTACGTTGAGGTTTTGGACACCACTCTCCGCGACGGCGCACAGACGAGAGGTGTAACTTTCACCCTCCACGACAAACTCCGGGTTGCTGAAAAGCTCGACGAGGTGGGAGTAGACATCATTGAAGGCGGCTGGCCAGGCTCAAACCCTAAAGACGTTGAGTTTTTCAAGGCGGTGAAAAAGCTTTCCCTAAGCAACAGCAGGGTCGGTGCTTTTGGAAGCACTCGCAGAGTTGGGTTAAGGCCCAGCCAAGACCAGTCAGTCAACGCAATCCTAGACGCTGACGTGGATACGGCGATAATATTCGGCAAGTCATGGACGCTGCATGTTAGAGAGGTTCTCCGCTGCAGCCTTGAAGAAAACCTTGAAATGGTGACGGACACGCTGGAGTATCTGCGGGAGCATGGGCTGGACGTTATCTTCGACGCAGAGCATTTCTTCGACGGATACGCCGAATCTCCTGACTATGCGGTTGAGGTTTTGAGACGTGCAAAGGAGGCTGGGGCGAGCACGATAGTTTTATGCGATACAAACGGTGGGACTCTGCCCCACAGGCTTGCCGAAGCCGTCAGAAATGTTAGAAGAGAGGTGGAAGGGCCTCTTGGAATACACGCCCACAACGACTGCGGCGTAGCAGTTGCCAACAGCCTGGTCGCCGTGGTGGAGGGGGTTAGACACGTTCAGGGTACTATGATAGGCTTGGGTGAGCGGTGTGGCAACGCCGACCTAACACAGATAATCCCCAACCTTGTTCTCAAAATGGGGTACAGGGTTCTCAAAACGCCTGACGGCCTGAAGAAGCTCAAGGACACAGCCTATTATGTCGCCGAGGTTGCAGGCATGCCTTTAAGCCCTGGATATCCCTTCTTCGGCGTAAACGCCTTCGCCCACAAAGGCGGGGTTCACATAGACGCTATACTCAAGAACCCAAGGACATACGAGCATGTGGACCCTTCCCTGCTCGGTATGGACAGGGCTTTGTCGGTCTCGGAGCTGGCTGGAAGATCTGCTCTAGTAAACCATGCGGCTAAGCTCGGGATAACCCTGACCAAGGAACAGGCATCAAGCATTTTGGAAGAGGTGAAAAGGCTTGAGGCGGTTGGCTACCATTTCGAGCCTGCTGACGCAACTCTCTCCCTTCTGGTTCTCAAGTCGGTCGGGGTTGACGTTGAAAGGCTTCGGGTTAGGACGTGGTGGGTTGAGGTTCTTGAAGCAGGCAAGCTGACGTCCCGCGCTGTTGTCTCCATGGACATAGACGACGAGGCGGTTACCACGACTGCTGAAGGTGTTGGACCCGTGCACGCCCTTGACGCAGCCATCAGAGCAGCCATACTCAAGAAATACCCCAACCTCGAGACAACGCAGCTGGTCAACTACAAGGTCTCGGTTGTAGACACGAGAGATGCGACAGCCGCTGCTGTCAGGGTCTTCATAGAGTTCGCCGACGACGGTAACAGATGGGCTACTACAGGCGTCTCAAGAAACATAGTGGAAGCCAGCCTCAAAGCCATCATAGACGGCTACTCGTACAAGCTTCTAGTAATTGACGAAGGCAGGCTTACTTCACGTTTACAAGCAGGTAACGGTTCATGATGCTCCAGTACTCGACGGACACCCCCGGCTCTATCTTAGCCCTTAAAGCCTCGTCCTTGGGCATGGGTACTTCAACTATCTGAAGGCTTTCGTTATCCATCACAGAAACAGAGTCGGAGGAGACGGCGACAACCTGCCCACTCCTCTTGTCCACTATGGGTACCTCAACCTTGTTGTCCGCAGGTCCGACAAGGCTTCTTTTCACGTCGTCGAAGATGCCTATGGCAACCAGCCTCACCTTAGCAGACCCATGCTTTCCCGGCTTACTCTTCTCAACCTCGACAATTCTGCAAGGCTCTCCGTCGATTATGATGTTGTGGCCCTCCTTCAGGGAGCCAAGGTCTACAGGCTTGCTCAAACCACTCAGAAAGCGAGAAAGCCTGCTTTTAAACCCGTGCTAAACCATATCCTGCGAAGTCTTCGGATAAGATTTTGGCTAACAATATATAGCACGTGATTAGCTAGCGTTTGACATGCAGCGTCTGGCGGTTAGGGGTGGGGAGCCTGTAAGGAAGAAACCCTTCCCCCGCTGGCCTTACTTCGACGAGGATGAAGTTAAAGAGGTTTTGGAGGCTTTGCGCGAAGGCCCCTGGTCTGCCGGCTCGGCTAAGATAAAGCTGTTTGAGGAAGAGTTTTCATCTTTTCACCAGGCTCTTTACGGTGTTGCGTGCAGCAGCGGCTCAACAGCCCTCTTCATATCTTTGAAAGCCCTCGGGATAGGTGTTGGAGACGAGGTGATCGTCCCAGCCTACACGTTTCTAGCCACAGCCAGCTCGGTTATAGATGCCGGAGCCACTCCTGTCATAGTTGACGTAGACCCGGATACATACACTATATCGCCCGAAGCTGTTAAAGCTGCCTTGACAGAAAGGACAAAATGCATCATCCCCGTCCATTTAGCCGGCTGCCCAGCCAACATGGATGAAATCATGAATACGGCTGCGAAGCATGGGCTGAAGGTTTTGGAGGATGCGGCGCAGGCGCATGGGGCCGAGTGGGATGGGAGAAGGGTTGGCTCAATTGGAGACTGCGGCATCTTCAGTTTCTACCAGAGCAAAAACATGACGGCGGGCGAAGGCGGTATCATAACGACTAACGATGAGGAGATTGCCCAGCTAGCCCGCTCACTCGTCAACGTCGGCAGAGACGTTAGAAAGGGATGGTACGAGCATGTGAGGTATGGCTGGAACTTTAGGATGACGGCTTTCCAAGCAGCCATACTCAGAGCCCAGCTCAGAAAACTACCGGGAATGAATAGGAAGAGGACGGCTTCAGCAAGGTTCCTCAGCGAAAAGCTCTCCAAGATAGATGGCGTAAAACCTCTCGGGAAGCCTGAAAAAGTCACGGCTCACAGCTACCATCTCTACATAGTCCGCGTAGACTACAGAAGGTTTGGCTTCAGCTCGAAGGATGAGTTTGTCAAAGCGTTGAACGCGGAGGGCATACCCTGCAACGCCGGCTACAAACCTCTCCAATCATACCAGTTTATCTCAGAAAAATCTCGCACACCTTATCCTACGACGGCGGCCGAGAGAGCTAGCCATGAGGAAGCCGTATGGATACCTCAATACGTCCTGCTGGCTGATGAAGAAGACCTGCTGGATGTTGTGGCGGCTTTTGAGAAGCTGAGGGCTAACGGAGATGGCTAAACCTCCCACTTCCACGCTATGTTTTTCACGAGCCTTGACTGGCTTTTGGCCAACACCGCTGGCTCAACCTGCCTGTTCTCATGCGTTACCTCGGAGACATCCATCGACTTGACCACTCCGCCTCGAGCCTCTATCTCTTTCTTCACCGCGGGCAAGATTTTCGCAACCTCCTCAACAGTCTTCTGCACCCTAACCCTGTTTTTCTCGACGGCCGTAAACAACGCATAGCATTTTACCAGCCCGTTTTCGGAGGATGTTTGCACAACGTCCGCGGCTCCAAAGTTTTTCAACACCCTCTCCACCACAGCAAAGTCCACCCCCTCAACAGTCACGTCCAGCTTGGGAGCCTTTTCAAGGACGACGAAGAACCCGAGGTAAATTTGAAGAGCTCCCTGAAATCGGGGTTCATCCTACTCATCCCCATGATGATGTATTCCTGCCCCTCACGGATTAGGAAACGTTGAGAGAGCTCGGGCGGTATTGTGGCTATAAGGCTGTTTACCACTCCTCCTTATAACACCCCTAAAGCTAACCGTATCTTCAACCCACGACAAAGCAAACCCATCTATGCAAACAACCAGCATACCTATAATACTTTTTATAACATTCGTAAAATGTAGACACCGAGTCCTGTCGACAAACCCAGTCTAAGTTAATATACTGTTTTAGAGGATTTACGTCAGCCTTCAAAGGGGCTGTGGGTCTTGATTGACGTGAACGAGTTTTCGGAGCGGCCTCCAAAGATGTCTGACGAAGAGCTTCTCTGGCTTGTAAGGCACAAGGTCAGGAGGGCTATACTTCTGGCTGTCGGTGAGGAGGGGAGGATTGGAGCCACAGCCTTGAAGCAGAAGCTGGGCATAAGCACAGGCTCGCTCTACTACAACCTGAGGCAGATGAGCCAGCTCATAACCCAGGATGAGAGGAAGAGCTACAGGCTTACAGAGGATGGGGTGCGGATCTTTAAAGCTTTGACTACGCAGTCGGGCTCTGGGCAGAATGTAGTCAAAACGTCAAAAGCAGCCGAGCTTTTTTCATCCGTTTTCTTCCCACTGTGGCTTTTTTCACCGATTTACGAGAGTAAGGTGGTTGCAGCTGTTCTCGGCCCTCTTTCTGTGTTTGTGCTGGTGTTCGTGCTTCTTGCCGGCAGATATGAGCTGTTTCTCCTTAATGCATCACCTATGACCCCTGTAAACCATATAATCTTCGCAGTCAAACTAGCAATCACATACGCCACAGGTCTAGCTATATTGGGCGTGTTCAGTTTCTTGTTTTCAGGCAGGTTCAGACCTTTCTGGTCTGCTTTGAAAGAGTTTCAAAGCTCTGGGGAGGTTAAAGGTTTCTTGGCTGAGACAGGCAAGCTGGCGGCTGCGATTGCTGTAGCCTTCCTACCCCTCGGCCTCGTTCCAGGAATTGCCGTAATCGACAGAGTAAACCAGTCAAGCCTTCTGGGAAACGTTTTCGTGAGAGACTCCCTCCTAATCCTCTCACAAACCATAACAATATTTCTCATAAGCGCGGCTGTGGCTTATGTGAAAAAAATGAAGTGGCAGAACTCTATGGGTGTGGCGTTGACCTTCTTCTACCTGTCTCATCTTATAAACTACTTCAAGCCGCTGCCAGGATGAAGAAGGCGATGACTATCCCGTAGATTCCCAGAGCCTCTGCGAAAGCTGCGATGATGATGGCGGTGGTTCTTATCTCCGGTCGTTCAGCAGAGGCTGCCAGACCTGCCGAGCCAGCTCTAGCTATTCCAAAGCCTGATGAAGCAACCGCTACTGCGAAGGCGATGGCGGCAGCGAAAGTTCTAGCACCCAGCTCTCCGAAAAGCGTGTTCTGCGCTTCCGCTGCGTGAACCGGGCCTATCAACATTACAACGCCGAGCAAAGCCAGCGTGGAGATGCTTAGGAATGTTTTTCGCATCATTTCTCGCATGCGGCTGAGCCTACCCCCTATTTAAACCCGTATCCAGCCTCGATGACCAGCCTCCTTACGTATTCAGGTTTTAACGGCGTTTCCTCAACGACCGCACGCTGTTGAGCCAGCGCGTCTTGGACGGCGTTTGCCAGAGCCGCCGGCGCCGCTATAGCCCCGCCTTCACCCATGCCTTTGAACCCTCCGGGCTGCGGCGAAGGTGTCTCCATGTGTTCTATGTTGATGTTGAACATTTCGACGGCCGAGGGGATGAGGTAGTCCATGAAAGTGCTGGTCAGAAGCTGGCCGTTTTCATCATACACCAGTTCTTCGTAAACCGCTCCGCCGACGCCGTGGGCTACAGCGCCATGGATCTGGCCGTACACAGTTAGCGGGTTCACAACCCTTCCGCTGTCGTCGAAGATGTTGTATTCGAGAACATGTATTCTTCCTGTTTCTGGGTCGATTTCAACCACGGGGATGTGGACGGCGTAGCTGCATGTTGTGAAGGCTTTAGGCTCGTAGTGGGCTGTAGCCTCCAGCCCCGGCTCCATGCCTTGTGGAAGACGGGTTGGCTGACGCCATGCAACCTTCGCCACGTCGGCGAAAGACACCGACCTTTCGGGCGTGTCTCTGACAAAAAGCCTGCTGTCCGAAGCCTCGATGTCGTCAGGGTTTGCTTCAAGAAGATGTGCAGCTATCTTCCTCATCTTGTCCAACACAGCTTCGCAGGCCCGTATTATTGCGCCTCCTACTGCGACCGTGCTTCTGCTAGCCCACGCGCCGAAGCCGTATGGGCATGTTTTGCTGTCGCCTTCCAAAACCGTCACATCATCCATGTTTGCGCCGAGATAGTCTGCGGCTATCTGCGCATAAACCGTGTAATGGCCTTGGCCTTGGCTGGCTGTGCCGGTCAAGACAACCACCTTGCCCTCCGGCTCAACCCTAACGGTTACCGAGTCGTAGCCCCCCACCTCCCATCCAAGCCCTTTGTCCAACCGTTCGCTGCTCGGCGTAGTGTATTCCACGTACATGGCTAAGCCTATGCCTATCAGCCTACCTTCCTTCAAGGCTTCCTTCTGCCTCACACGCCACTCCGTGTATTTTGACAGCTTGAGCGCCTCCTCCAAAGCTTTGGGATAGTTTCCGCTGTCGTAAACTATTCCATGTATGTTTTTGTAGGGCATGGCCTCGGCCGGTATGAGGTTTCTCCGCCTTATCTCAGCCGGGTCGAGCCCGAGCTGCTGGGCGGCGTCGTTCATCAACCGCTCCATGACGAAGGCCGCTACAGGTCTGCCGAAACCTCTGTTAGGCGCGTAGGGGGCTTTGTTCGTTGCCATGCAGAAGACCTCATACTCGTAAGCTTCCAACGTGTATGGGCCTGGGATTGCCGCCATAGTCACCATAACCGGCTGTGTCTCCGTCCAGAAAGCTCCGTAAACGCCTATGTCCGCTATCACCTTATCTCTTATCGCCAAAAGCTTCCCATCCCTTCTGAAAGCCGCCTCGATATAGTGGACCTGCTGCCTTTCATGGCCGCAGACAAGCATATGCTCTCTCCTCGTCTCAACCCATTTGACAGGCCTGCCGAGCTTCATCGCAAGCTGTATGGTTGCCAACTCCTCTGGCCAGACGCTCGACTTTGGTCCGAAGCCTCCGCCTACGTCGGGGGCTATAACCCGTATCTTATGCTCGGGATAGTTGAGGGCCTGCGACAGATATGTCTGCAGCACGTGGGGGAACTGTGTCGAATCCCAGACGGTCAGCTCTCCGCGTGCTTTGTCAAAGTCTGCGACAAGCCCCCTCCCCTCTATAGGCGTTGGCGCATAGCGTTGGTTGGCGTAACGGCGTTTGATGACGAGGTCTGCGGAGGCGAAGGCTTCCTCAACGTTTCCAGCCTTGAAGCCATAGTTCATGATGATGTTGTCGCCCCATTCCTCGTAGAGGAGAGGTGAGCCGGGCTGGAGAGCTTTCTCAGCATCCACCACGGCTGGCAGGGGGTCTATCTCCACCTCAACCAGCGAGGCTATATCCTCTACGCTGTAACGGTCTTTCGACACCACCGCCACCACAGGCTCTCCCACAAACCTTACCTTACCCTTAGCCAAAGAAAACCTCGGAACATTCCTCAAGCCTTTATACTTCATCCAGCTAGGAAGTGGCGCAGCCTCGTCTGGTAGCAGCGCGGCTACGAAGTCGGGGTGTTTAACGGCTTCTGAGAGGTTTATCGAGACTATTCTGCCATGGGCGTATCTCGACCTGACGAAGCCTGCGTAAACCATTCCGGGGAGCTTTATGTCGTCGACAAACCTACCACGGCCTGTGAGCAGGATGGGGTCCTCCCTTCTCTTCACAGGCTGTCCGATATACCTGCCCATCACAGACCACCGTATTTGATCGTGAACTCTCGTTTAACTTTCTTTCTGTCTTGGCTGCACAAGTCCATGGCTGCTATGCTGTAGACCTTCGTGCAGGCTATCAGGTTTGGGATGTAGAGCGTTCCACGCATCTCCTTTCCCGGACCTCCCGATGGACCGTAGTTGACGGCTACAACACCGTTTCGGGTCAGCACGTTTGCGTCAGAAGACCATGAGAACACAACCCTCTCAGCTGGAGCTCCGAAAACCGTTCGATGAGCGTTGTCTATCGATTTGACGACAGCCGCGTCCTCGGGGACATGGGCCCATGCATCGCTGACGTAGATGTCGAGGTTGGGTCTGAAGCCGTAACGCTGTTGGACGATGTCAAGCATCTCCTCCAAAGCCTCTTTAACGTCCACAGCAGAGTAGGGAGGCGGATACCTCAGGTCTACGTAAAGGTTGCAGAACCACGGCGTCCTAGAGCATCTCCACGGCCAGCCCCCCTCTATCGAGCCTATGTTGACCGTGGGTTTTACTCCGTTGAAGCTAAACCTCTCCTGATATGCTGGTATCCATTCCTCTAAAACGTTGAGGACGCGGTTCATCTGGAGGATTAGGTTGGTCAAGCCTGCCGAGTGAGCTGTGTGGACCATCTGGCCTTTCAGATATATTTTTGCCCAGACAGAGCCGAAATGGGTCAGCATCAGCCTCAACCCAGTCGGCTCTCCGAGCACAGCAAAATCCGTCACTCCTCCATGTGTTACAAGATACGCGGTTCCTGTCCCATAGCCCCTGTACTGGACGCCTTTGTACTGGTCGACCTGAGTCTTTTCAATCTCGCCTACAACGCCTGCTATCATTATGTCGCCTTTGAGCTCTACGCCGGCGTTTTGCAAAGCCTCGACGGCTGAAATGTATGCTGCCAAGGCTCCTTTCATGTTGAAGACACCCATGCCGTAAAGCCATTCGCCTTCACGGTAAGCCCAAGGAGGCTCAAGCCTGTAGACGGGAGATATGGCTCTGAGTATCTCAGGAGGCTCCCGCGGCGAGAAAGACGTGTCGAGATGTCCGTTGAACATCAGCGACGGGCCGCCGCCCTTCCCCGGCAGTATGCCGACGGCGTTGTACCTTCCCTGCTCGACTTCCTGCAGCTTGACACGCATCCCAACCTCCTCCATCATCCTAGCGTAAAGCTCGGCGCACTCGCCTTCAAACCCTGTAGGGCTTTCGACGTTTGCGAGGTCTAGCGTCCTCTTGATGGTTTTTTCTACGTCCACCCTAGCCAGTACGTCTTTTATCGTCGCGGTCATTCAAGCACCCGGCATGCTGAAACCGCCGTCACAGATAACGACGTTGCCTGTCATGTGGATAGCGTCGTCGGAGGCTAGGAATAGGACAACCGGCACGATGTCCTCAGGCTTTCCAATCCTTCGGAGAGGAGTGTGCTCTACTATCCATTTCCTTCTCTCCGGCGTCCAGTCAGGTCTTCTGAGGAGGGATTCTGTCTCCATGTATCCGGGGGCTGCCGCGTTTACCCTGACCCATGGAGCGAAGGCTTGGGCGTATGATTTGGTCAGCCCTAGGACGCCGTATTTTGAGGCTGCGTACTGCGGGGCTCTTGGGCTTCCTGTTGTGATTACGTTGGAGCAGATGTTAACGATGGAGCCTTTCTTCCTCTCAAGCATCCTCAACCCAACCTCATGCGTCATGAAGAGAGTCCCCTTGATATCCACGGCCAGAACCCTGTCTATCCTCTCCTCCGTTATCTCACGCCAAGACATCTGGCCTGGAGCGGTGTCGCCGACGTTGTTGACTAACACGTCTATAGGCCCGAACTCGCGCCAAACCTTGTCCACAGCCTGCTTGACCTCATCCCATTTCGTTACGTCAGCCTTTACCGTGAAAGCCCTCACACCCATCGCCTCAATCTCTTTAGCGGTCTGGAGCGCGCTCTCAGCAGAAGTGTTGTAGTGGACTACTACGTTGCCGCCCTCGCGGGCGAAAGCCAAGGCAATCAGCCTTCCAAAACCCCTGCCTGCACCGGTAACCATGCAGTTAAGGCCTTCAAACCTTCTGCCAAGCTTGACAGCACGTCTCTCCGGCACAACCTCGCCCTCTATTTTCGGCTCCGTGGGAAGACGACCCCAACTCATAACACCTACTTAATGCTTGCATGACGATTTAAAGCCTTACCCCTTCAAATTTATGTCAGCGTGTTGTCGCCAAAACCAAGCCACAGGCTAGCCGACAAACGGAAAAATAGCCCGGGCCGGATTCGAACCGGCGTCCTCGGGGATCCCCTCACCCCGGCGTGATCCAGAGCCCGAGATCCCTGACCCCGCTGCTGGGGTGGAGGGTTTGGCCACTAGACGACCGGGCTGCAATCTATTTTTGTAAACGGTTGTTTATAATGTTGATTTGAATATGGGTAGAACACCTAAATATATAACGTCTTTGTGGTGTTCGCCTTCGACTAGAACGGTTGCTTTTTTAGTTACTATACCTCCAGCCATTTGGACGATTTTTTCCATGGCTTCCATGGTGTTTTTTGTGCTGACTATGTCGTCGACGATACCTACTCGCTTGCCTTTGATGTAGGTGACGTATCTTCCGTCTATGACGAGCTCAAGCTCTTTCGACGAAGTTATCGGCTTATACTTGACGGCTATGGGGTCTTTCATGAAAGCTTTCCTCTCCTTCCTGCAGACGATGTAGCGTGGATGTTTGAGGATTGATGCTATTTCATGGACGAGTGGTATGCCCTTGCTCTCAGACGTGACGAGAACCTCGCAGTCTGCCAGGTTCTCTGCGAGAATTCTCGCACAATGCTCTATGAACTCTCGGTCGCCTAAGCTGTCGAAGTATGCTATCCATGTGTCGGGCGAGACTTGGATGAGCGGAAGCCGTCTATGAAAATTTCTAATCACCAAGTCGTAGTAGGGCCGGCCGTCATACTTTAGGACAGTGGCCTCCACGCCAGCCACACCGGCGTTCTAAAACAATGTAAGAGGACATATTTTAGTTAACTGTTTTCTCGGACAGCCGCATCCAAATCCTCGCAAAAACCCCTCAACCATACAGATAATACCGATGAATTACGTCGGTGCTGCCTTTGAGGATAATGAGGGAATAGCATGCAGCCTGTGAGAGACAACGGATAAAGCGAGGCATGGGCATGCCGCAGTTTTCCGATGAGGGAGGTCACATACGTCCTAAGCAGCGAGATTGCCGATTCATGGAAGCTTGCTGGAAAGAACTGGGGCTCATCGCTCCACCGCATAATGTCGAGGACAGGATCTTTCCCACCCGCTCTGGCGAGATGGGTTGTTGAAAAGTTTTCCGACAGGGGTCAGATCGTGCTGGACCCGTTTTCAGGGAAGGGGACAGCACCCCTCGAGGCATGTTTGGCTGGACGTGTTGGGGTTGGAAACGACCTGGCTCCGGAAGCCTATGTTGTGACGCGCGCTAAGGTGAACCCTGCCACGCTCAGAGAAGTTAGACGCTGGGTTGAGGAAGCCTCTAAGCTGATGAGGCCTGACACCGTTTCAACCTACGACGTTGACGAAGACGTTCGAGTCTTCTTCCACCCCCAAACCCTCAAGCAAATCCTAGCTGTACGGGAGCTGCTTCTGCAGGCTGAAGACGATGTCTCAAACTTTGTCAAAGCGTTGATGCTGGGAATTTTACATGGGTCTTCTGAGATAAGCCTGAGCCTCCCATGCAGCCATTCTTTCTCCATGGCTCCGGGCTACATTAGACGATATGCTCAACATCACAGGTTGAAGAAACCGGTCAGAAACGTTCTCGCATGCCTGCTTCGGAAGGCTGAGATGGTTTTGGCGGATGGTCTTCCGCCTGTGAAAGGTGCTTGCTTCAACACAGACGCGCTAAAGCTTCCGTTAGCGGACGAATCCGTCGACCTCATCGTCACCTCCCCACCATACTTTAACATCCAGACATACGCTTGGGATAACTGGCTTAGGCTATGGTTTCTCGGACACGACTACCGTGAAGTTGGGAGAAAGCTTTTCGGAACACAATCTGTGGAGAAATACGTCAGGTTCATGGAAAAGGCCTTGAGCGAAATGTATCGCCTGCTCAAAGATGATAGGTTCTGTGTTTTGGTTGTCGGCGAGGTACGGCTTGGCGGACGTGTTGTAGACATGGCTGAGCTTTTAGTCAACCCCGCTGAGAAAGCAGGGTTCACAGCCAAAACCGTCATCAGCGACGGGATTAGAAAGGGTCGCAAGTATCTGATGTATCTTAAGAGGGGGCAGGGCGTGGGAAAGGAAAGAATTCTGGTGCTTAGCAAGGGCGAGCCCGACGTTAGGGATAGGTTCTTAGCTTGGGGGAGGCTGGTGTAGGATGATCTTTGAACTGCACGGCGACGCCTGCAGGCTTGGCTACCTCAAGCTTGTAGCCTGCATACTTGAAGACGGTGCAGCAAGGTCTCCCGACTATCTCGCATCAGTTCTGCTGGAGACATGCCGGTCTATGGAAGACGATGTAGGAGACAGGATGCCCGGGCTGCTGAGGAATGAGGTTAACGCCCGCAACTATGTGAAACTGGCTTCCCAGCTCGGCTTCTACGACAGAAGAACGGGGAAGGTGGGCGAGTTTGGCGCGGTCTACACATGCTTAAGCTCGTCATACACTCTGAAACGTCACGTAGCTGGGGAAAGCACTGCAAAACTGTCCTCCGCCCTCCTTCTCAACAGCGTGGAGAAGCTTCTGTTCACCCAAACATTGTTGATCAAAGATTTCCTCATGACAGGCCAGATTGTCCGCTGGGTTTTAAAAACCCGTGTGTTCTCCCGCCAACAAGCCATGGAAACAGTCATGGAGGAGATCTACCCAGAGGCTCTGAAACGTGCCTTGAAAAACCCATCGGATAAGATGCGGCAGTCCATCAACGCAGAGCTTCAGGAAGCCTTGAAGTTTAGGGAAACACGTTTGACATACCGTTCGAAAGCTGACTGGATACGTAGCCGGCAGTATGCCAAGTACCGTCATGCTGTCCCACCTAGGCTGGAATGGCTTATCGACCTAGGTTTTTTGGAGAGAGCGCAAAGGGGGAGATACGCCGCAGCGCTTGAGGTTTTGAAGCTTTCTCGTGATTTGGAGGTTGTGCTGGAGAAGCCGCGTGACAAGCTTGAGCAAGCGTTGTTCAACTATCTCGCGCCATCCGTGCTTTCTCTCAAACACCCTACGCAGAATGTTGAAGCCCAGACGTTGACTGAGGTGTACAGGGTCCTCAACAGGGTTCTGGGTAGGGTTAGGCTTGACGTCCTCTGCCTCGCCGCGGCTTACAAGCTTGTCGAAGATGGTTTTAGGTCATCTCCCTCCTCAGCCGCACGCGCATTCTCATACCTCTCGCTTCTCTACCCCGACCGTGTCTTCGCAACATATTCTGAGGACGGGTCGACAGACGTCACTTTGTTGGACACATCTTTAGCGTAGGTTGGTCAGACTGCCCATCGCCTATCACAGCTCAAGATGGACGTTCGTCATCATCCCGTACAACCAATAGATAACCTAGTTAAAAAGCTGCTGACGCTATCCAAAAAACATCGTAAAGAATATGCCTAAATAAAACACGGTTAACACAGAAACCAAAAGAAGGAAAAAATAAGGGGAGGGTTTGGCTGGAGGCCATCCCAACAAGACAGCACCTGAGAACCCCTGTAAGAGAGAGGCCGGTATGTTAAACTAGGTGTCATGTACGGGTTTTACACCCATACATGTTAAAAAATTTGTCATACCGGCTTGGGGTTTTTCTTTGCTGTCTAAGCCGGTATGACCTCCAGCCTCTCTCCTGACAACGTCTCTCTGATTTTCTCGATTGTTTGTAGTTGGTTTTTGGCTGTTATCATCGCAGTTCCTTTTAAAGCCATCGTAAGCATCTCTAAGGCTTTACGAGCTTCCCCGCTGAATATCTTCCTCTTACCCTTTTTCCTTCCATCTACTTTGAAGGGTCCAAAATAGTTTTTTAGCTTCGTGATTCCCTTACTGAAGTCGGCGTACG
>JAWBRA010000016.1:0-37068 GCA_038844785.1 Candidatus Caldarchaeum sp. | reverse complement strand
TGGCTCTTGCGAGGATTCTCTATGCGTGATCCCGCAAGAGGGAATTGAAAGCGCAGACACGAGAGCGGCGGTCACGACATCCTGCTCATCTTCCAGTGATCCCGCAAGAGGGAATTGAAAGGAATACCTGCCTTGACGCCATCTTTCCACGTAACCTCGAAAAGTGATCCCGCAAGAGGGAATTGAAAGAATTCCAAATTACAACTTCATAGCTGTCAGTCAGTGGAATCGTGATCCCGCAAGAGGGAATTGAAAGTAGCGTCTTAAGATTTCGCGGTATCTAAGCCGGAGCCACCCAAGTGATCCCGCAAGAGGGAATTGAAAGTCGCCAAAAAAGCCGCGAGTCGATGTTTTGTTTCTTTCCAAGTGATCCCGCAAGAGGGAATTGAAAGTATCCTCATCTGCCTTTTCCGCTTCCCGACGCGCCAAAAAGTGATCCCGCAAGAGGGAATTGAAAGCAGCTTCTCCAACTCGCGCCCTCCATCGAAGAAGTGGAAAGTGATCCCGCAAGAGGGAATTGAAAGATTTTGGCCGGAACCAGAAACATTTATATACAATGCTTGTTTCAGTGATCCCGCAAGAGGGAATTGAAAGTTTTATCCGACCGGACGGCAGGGCCCTCAGCCAAGGCAGTCGTGATCCCGCAAGAGGGAATTGAAAGGCCGCAAGGTCAACCTCGTTCTCGGCCTGCTCGACGACTTGCTGTGATCCCGCAAGAGGGAATTGAAAGTTTTCTCGATTGGTTTGTCGAGCAGGGCGCAGGCTACATAGTAGTGATCCCGCAAGAGGGAATTGAAAGTCATCACAACAGCCCTCTGGGCGGCGTTCAACCACGCGAAAGCCCGTGATCCCGCAAGAGGGAATTGAAAGGCTGGGTGATTTGGAGCCTGTTTACAGCACCCTCCCGGAGCAGTGATCCCGCAAGAGGGAATTGAAAGCGGCAAACCTTTTAGAGACCTCGAGATTCTTGAAATTCTGCGGTGATCCCGCAAGAGGGAATTGAAAGGATTTACCGAGTAAGCGGTTGATTTCGCCGCGACCTATAAGTGATCCCGCAAGAGGGAATTGAAAGGTATGACATAGCCCGCCACAGACACCAAGCTTTCAAGTAGATCCCGCAAGAGGGGGTTGAAAGAGGGTTTAAACATCTGGTTTTCTGCATACATTGAGGTAGGGGCAGTATTTGTCGCACTCCTCGGGCAGGCCAGGGTCAACCTTCTCCGACACAACCCTGCACAGCAGATCCCGTTTCTCCACAAACTCCATCCTCAAAGCATCGTCGACCGGGACAAAGCATTCATAAACCCTAAACTGTCCACCACCCTCATAACTCAAGTAGAGAATTAAAGCATGGTTGACTGGGGTTCTGAACTGGCACTCGAAGCAAAGCGCATAACCCGCTAAAGCAACCTCATACAGCCTAGAAGGCTTCCTCGTCTTAAACTCGACGATGACGTTAGGCGGGATCAACGCATCTATTCTGACAGCCCTGTTCAAACCCAAAGGCCTTCCGTCAACAGGAAACTCGCAAACCCACGGCACAACCCTGTAAACAACCCCGTCCCAGCTCAGGTAACGTGACACCGTCAAAACCCTGTCCAAAGCCGAAGAATAGCTGAGAGCAGCCATCCTCCAAAGGCTTTCAAACACCTCTGGAAAACGGTTGAAAAGCCGTTCAGATCTAACCTTCTCACCCGCAGCCATCATCTCCTCGTAAAAACTCTTACCGTTGACAGGCCTGCTGTGATAGAGGATGGCCTTCGCAGCCGTGGATGCGGAAACAACCGTCCTATGAACAGCCAAGCCAAAAACCAGCTCGTCTCCAACCCTCTCCCTAACGCGCATGACGTGACGCAGGTAAGCAAATCTGCCTGTATCGCATTTAAAAGACAGGTCTGAAGCGTTAACCTTAGAACGGTAGGCAGAAAGCAACGGAGGCTCCTTCCACCTCCAGCCCCTAAGCTCCTCACTCACCTCACAAGGCAACTCCTGAAAACTCTGCAAAACCCTCAAAACATCCTCAAAAGTATAGAAAACCATCGACACAAACTACAACAATCTGTAGATAAGGTTTAACGAAACACGCAACGCCACACCTTAAACCAAACCCATAAATCTCACAAGACGCCTCCATCACAACATATCAGCTCTACATCCTTAACCCATGCATGATACCCGCCCTTTGAAAAACGCTTCTGCCAGCCAATAAATCAGAATCAGATGACGCAGGCCTACTCTCACGCCAAACCTAGATAAAGGGAGAGAGCCGGCATTAACTTGACATCACCGCCATGTTCGTCAAAAGATTAAAAAGCGCCTGAGTTTTCTGATTTTAGAAATTGTGGAGCCTCAATACTCATACGGCTCAATCACTTTATTACTGCTTGTCGCCCTCTTTTTTCCGCAACTACCTAACGTGTTTATGAACATGTTGCCGGGATATGGATCTCAGATTATAAAAGTTGAACACCCTCCAGCAGCTCATACATCTCTCAGCATTCATTCTTTCTCAAGGGAAAAAGCTCGGCAGTTCCTTGAATCCCAGTACGTTCAAGAGGCAGGCCTCCTTAGGGCCGCTGTAACAGCAAAACCTGACATGGAAAGGGTGTATGTTGCTTCAGACAACCTGCTCGCCGCCAGGGCCCTCATGCTACTGAGAAGCCCGCTGGGAAAAAGCATCTTGGAAAAACTGGCAGTTAACTATGGATACGGCTTTAACAAAAGACATGAGGTTATACTAGGCTTCGACATACCTGATGAGTTTTATGTTTTAGAAGATGAAAAGATTGGTGAGGTTTATTCTAAAGAGTTTGGCACAACATTCGAGCTCTGGTATGAAAAACCTGACACGTCAAGAGTGTTGGCCGATTGGCACAATTATGCAGATTTACTGGTATACAGAGCACTGGATCAAATCATAGCGGGAAGAGTTAAAGAGGCGAAAGAACTTAGCGGCCTACTCCTCACCCTATGGGATGGTTATGGATTCAATGATAAAACACGTGATGTAGATGTTTTAAAGAGGTATGAGACATACAAAGTGGCTCTTGCACTACTTCTCTGTAGAGTTTTAACTGAACTCAACCAAGAGTGTGGTGCGACACGCGAACTGCTTGATATGTGGACGTCAATACTGGCAAGGATGCAAAGGTCTGACGGAGGGGTTGTCACGCATTACGTTGTGAGGGAAGGGATTATAGAGCCGTACGGCGACGCGAACACGGAGACCACAAGCATCGCCACTTTATCGCTTAGCGAACTGCCTTCAATTTTCAGGCCTGAATCCAAGCTATATCTGATGCAGCTAGAGGTAACCACAGATTCAGACTGGACATCCGTAAAAATCCTCTCCGGACCTAGAGTAATCGATTACAACGGTTCAATATCGGTAGGATACGAGGCGCACGATTTGAAATATAGCTTTAGTGAGTCGCATATATGGATATCCAAGAAGCAATTCGATACCACAACCGTCACCTTGAAATTGCTGAGTATAGCTGTCAAAAACTCGGAGCTGGGAAGCATCATAATCAATAAAGGGCACTTAGGCTCTACTCAAGTGACGATAAGTGTATGGGACGGTGAACAGTTCTCCCAATTTGTCACATTAAAGCACGAGGGTGTTAACTGGACAGAACCAAACGCAAACCCACGCTTCTTCACGGTAAACTACTCTGACCTATATGCCAAACCATCAGCCACTGCATTCTTTGAATCCGCTCCCCCATCACTTAGGAAAAAAGTATGTGCATTCTATTATCCGTGGTACGGGAACCCATTTGGACCCAGCCGCATGTTGTCTCACTGGTCAAACATCGCGGCTGATTCCATAGCTTCCTCCGCCCACTATCCATTGCTTGGACCATATGACAGCTATGATGGGAGGGTTATAGAGACCCATATATTGATGGCCAAGGCAGCTGGCATAGACTGCTTTATTGTTTCTTGGTGGGGTCCGGGAAGTTTTGAGGACTCAGCGCTTAGACACATCATCAATGTCAGCGAGCGTGTTGGATTCAATATAACAATATATTATGAATCATTTAGAGAGCGGCAGCCTCTTACGCGCCATGAGGACGTGGTCTATGAACTCTCCTACTTAGTTAAGAAATATGCAGGTTCTTCTTCTTTCTTGAAGGCTGGCAGCAAACCCGTTCTCTTCATCTATAACGTTGACGGGCATGGAAGAGGAGTGGAATTCTGGCTCAAGGTCAGACAAAACTTAGAAAGATTAGTTGGGCGTGTATACATAATAGGAGATTTGAGGGACAAGTTCTACTTGAGCGTTTTCGACGGTTTCCACACATACAACGAGCTTAACCTAACTGTTATGAAAGACACTTTCAACTTTTACAAACAACAGATGAGGCTGGGGCTCGCTGGGATAGACCTGAACCAAGCAACCAGCCTTGTCATTCTAAGAGGAAACCCCACGATTCAAGAAAAAATCCTAGGCTTCACCGTCACCCCCGGCTACGACGATAGAAAAGTCAGAAAACCAGGGTCCTACCTAGATAGAGAGGGGGGAGATACCTACAAGTCCTACTGGAATTCCGCCTTAGAAGCCAATCCTGACATAATATTGGTCACAAGTTGGAACGAATGGCATGAAGGGACAGAGGTCGAGCCGAGCAGGGAGTATGGATTTTCTTATATCCAGCTTACAGCAGAGTACGCCATCACGTTTAAGGGGATAACAGCCGTACCAATCGAAGCACCGACCCTCCAAGCCGAATACCTATTAAGCAGCGACGGAAGAACCCTAATCCTTAAAATGACAACCAACAGCACAGCTCTTATAGTCACACCAGAAATCCCTCTTCAATCAAGCCTACATCCCATACACGTGGAGAATTACCTAACCTTCACCACTAAAGGAGATGGTTTCGACATCATGGGCAAAATATTCCCATTGTTAAAACCCGGTGAAACCCTAGAACTTAAGCTCAAGCTCACCGGCCTGCTTTCCGAAACCATAACGATCCCCAGCGCACACATAACATATTACTCCACTGATGGTAGGAAGTTCGTCCTAAAAACAGTTCAAGAACGATTCAACAGGCTGACCATAAAATCTCTGGAAAACTCATCCATAGTTTTACAAGCTTCTACCCACTCGCTCAAGGATGGGTATGTTTCGCTTTGGTTCAGAGAATATACCGACGTAAGCATATCTACAAAAGCTATCTGGTATCCTAACGATTTTGAAAGAAAAAAGCTTACATCATACATTGTTAACGGTAAGGAGTTTATGGTTCATGAGCCAAAAGAAGAGTTTACACTCACCATCACCATGTACCGACCCATTGAAATAGAGTTTAGGTACATGACTGAATATTATGTAGGATATAAAATAGTGCCTGAGAACATCATCAATGAGATTGAAGCGAGCTTGAGAGAATCTATACGAGGTGGCTTCTTTCCCTCAAACAAAACTATTAAGATAACTTTGCCACCCACTCTAGCGGTAGGAAACTCGACAAAGTATGTATTCATGAATATGTGTTTAGAGTTGTGCATTCCGTCGAATGAGATTGAGTTCACGCTCAATAAACCGATGACAGTAACCATCACATACACCCGAATGGTGAGAGTAGATATTTTTTCTGAGTACGGAACCGTAGAAGGTGGAGGCTGGTATGAAACAGGCTCAGACGTCAGGATCTCAATACTACCAACAGAGACAGGGTTTCTTATCAGAAAGGTCTTTGACCATTGGGAAGATGAAAAAGGATTACCTATCTCAAGCCAGCCAGTAATCTACATACGAGAGATAGACAACCCGGTCAAGGTTACAGCCATCTGGAGAACAGACTACAACCAACTCATACTACTCTCCATAACCGTTGCGTTCATTATCCTAATGTCATTGGCTGTGAAGAAGAGAAGCCGTGGCAGACCTGCCCAGCGGCTTGAAGTAGTAGCTGACGAGCATGGTCTGCGGTGAATGAAGATTCAGGCAGATTACTCTTTAAGGCATCCTATGATAGAAGCTCCTCGAACATTAAGTATGCGGAGAGTGATCGTGGACAGGGTCACGGTATTCTATGACAAGCTAAGCGCAAAAAACTAAACCTCTTAACAGCCTACTACCAAGCACTTGAAGGAGGAAGTGTTAAGATGCTTATCCGGACAATATCCCGGTTTGACAGGTTTGAATATTCTAGATAAAAAGCAACATGTTAGGATGGCGGTAGCGTCCAGTAAATAAGGACGTCAAAGAATCACGTAGAGCTGCCTAGGCATGTCTACCATATACTGCTGGCTTTGAAGCTGTTTCCTTCATTTCTTACGCAGGGATATAGTTTTTGTCGTATAAGTTTTTAGGGAGGTCTTGCGGTTGATGTACTGTTGTGAAGGCTTACAACGTCAGGGTTTACGGCAGGGTTCAGAGGGTTGGTTTTAGAAGGTTTGTTCAAGAGCTTGGGCAGGAGCTAGGTGTGGCGGGATACGTTAAAAACGAGAGAGACGGCTCTGTCACAGTTTTTCTACAGGGAGAGGAGGAAGCCGTCGCCAGATTCATCGAATCAATTAAAACACCGCCGCCACCAGCGTCGGTGCGGAACGTCGAAGCAAAAGAGGCAAAACCTAACCCAAGAATAAAACATTTCGAAATACGTTACGGAAAACTGGCCGACGAGTTACAGGAAGGCTTTGGAGCAATGCAGTCAATCTTCACCGACTATCGGATGGAGTTTAGGGATTTTAGAAGCGAGTTTAGAGATTTTAGAAGCGAATTCAGGGATTTTAGGAGCGAGTTTGGCGATTTCAGGAATGAGTTCAGAGACTATAGGGAGGAGTTTAGAGAACTCAGGGACGAGCTTCGAGATTTCAGGGGTGAGTTTAAGGAATACCGTGAGGAGTTCAGAGATTTCAGGAACGATTTTAACGAGTTTAGGGGCGAGTTTAGGGATTTTAGACAGGATTTCAACGAGTTTGTCAAGAGAATGGACGGGTTCGCTGAGAGGGTGACTAGGGTTTTAGAGATGTTGGCGGAAGAGTCGAAAAGAAACAGGGAGCTTCTAGAAATTGTGGCCAGAGACTCCAAGGAGACTAGAGAGATGCTGGTTGAGACTATGAAGATGTTGAGGGAGGTTGCCAGCAAAGTTTCCTAGGATTTGGGCCGGCTAATCCGTCAGCTTATGTCCTGTCTTGCCACGGCTTGGTTTTGGCAAGTGTTTGCTGTTTTCTGAGGAAGCTGATGAGCCTGCTCTGTGAAACATACTTGTACAACGGTATCCGCAGCATTTTTGAAACGCTTTCCAGAGCATCGTCCAGAGACTGATGTTTTTCAAAAGGTTTCTCTAAGGCTTTTCGGACGATTTCTCTAAACCGCCAGACGCCGAGAGGTATCCATCGGGGTAGAATTTCGAAGAAGACGATTGCGCCAGCCTGTTCCCTTCTTGTTTTGAGGTGTCTGAGGAGCGAGAGGCGGACTGCGTAAAACGCTCCTCCCGTGTTCTCTGCATAGGTTTTGCGTAATGTGAGGATTTCATGGTCTGAGTAGGGTTGTGAGTCTGGGTGTTTAACCCATCCTTCGAGAAGCTCGTACATCCAAGGCGTTGGTGTTAGAATTATATGGGCTGCGTTCTCAACAGCTTGGTGGGTGTGCAGCCTAAACTCATGAATGACCATGTTCCTCCTCACTTCTTCAAACAGTTTTTTGGAGATTATGTCGTCGACGGCTGTTATACTCCATTCCGTGGGTACAAGCCTCCTCTCGGCTTTTCTTCCCAGAAGCCCTGTTGAAAAAACACGCGTAAGATAATATTCGTTGAAGCCATCTAGATAGAGGGTTTGAACGGCTTCGGCGGCCGGCAGGTCTAAATCGTTTATCATGCTGTCGACTTTGCGAGGAACTGAGACATTTCCAACAAGCTTCAACATTTCTATCCTTGCTGACGGGCCGTGCGGTGCGTTTCTCACGCTGAACCCCGGCATGGTTATGGGCTTGCCTTCAAAACGGATTTCGACGTCGACAGGTTTGGTGGAGGCAGCTGAATCCTGTAAATCCTCGAGCATTTTTTCCTGTTTGGCCGCAGACATGACGGGCTTGACTGTCCTGCCGTAGAACAGCGACAGCCTGAGGGAGAGAAGTTTGTCAAGCGACGTCTCAATCCATTTACTAGGTTCTTCGAAAACCCACGGCTCGGGATGGTCTGCAAGCGAAACCGCAGGCCCTATCCTGACCCTGGGATAGCCTTTTTCTCCTACTATGACGGTTGGAGGGGAGGGGCCGTAGACGACGCCAGACGTTATTTTAGCCATCTCAGACTCTGTCAAAATGTTTCTGTAGTAGGGGCATGTGGTAAGCTTACAGAAACGTGCGAAACCTCGGCAGACGCTGCAAATGGTTTTTTCAATTTTCCGTTCTGAGGCTGAAAAGTACTCCGTGAGCGGCATGCTCAGCTGCCTGTTTGGTGTTTCGGCACGACCTCGACCGTCAGACCTGCGTGCTTGGCCATCTTTAAGACTCTGTTCTGGCATTTCTTGAAATAAGTTCGCATTTCGCTGGGTCTAATCCCTATCACCAGCCTGTCGCCCATTATCTCGACAGAGAAGTCTGAAAGCTGTTTTCCTAGCACTCGTTTGAACAACGCCGCCTCGTCAGCGCGTTCGCCCTGCTGCTTGACAGGAACGAAGAAGACTCTCTCTCCGAAGACGTAGAGCTCGTAGACCGGCGTGTCGTTCAGGAAGTCTTTTACGACTACTGTTGGCCTGGCGAGGTCTGCTCGTTTAAGCCCTGAAGGAACTTTTACCACAACCTCCAGCGTGTGGATGCTCGCCACCCTGCCCTTATCCATGAAGATCAGTGTGTCTACTATTGACGGGAGAATTCCTATGTCCACCTTGTTAGCTATCCTGTGGAGGGCGTCTATAGGCGTGCTGGCGTGAATCACACCTATCATCCCTATCCCCGCATACCTCAGGTCTATGTACATCTCGAAGTCACGTGATTCACGCATTTCATCGAAAACGGTGTAGTCAGGGCGGCTGAGGAGCAGCACGTTGTGGATCTCGCCGTCGGCTGCGGCGCTCTTCGAGTACTGTGTTATGTCCGGCGGCAGGTTGAGGTCGCGAGGGCTCTCTACTGTTTTGACAACCTTCCGCATGTTTCTGTAGTGTTCGGCTAAGGCTTGGGCGAAGGTCGACTTACCCATGCCTGGAGGGCCTGCTATGAGTATTCCTTCAGCCCTTCTGTCAAGCCTTTCGAGGACTTTCGGCGGCAGGTTGTAATCCTCAAGCCTAACCCTTATGACTGGTTTGACGACCGTCATCTCCATGCCGTCGGACAACGGCGGCCTTGTGAGCACAATCCTGAACTGTCCCAGCTGGAGTATAGTTAGCTCAGGCTTGTCTATTTCGACGAAGGCCTCAGTGCCGAAGACGCCGTAGGCTGTTTTCATTATGGAGGCTACAAGGGCTTCCAGCTCTGTCCGCGTCACAGGCTTGTCTCTTATGCTTTCAAAAACCCAGCGGCCTGGATGTCCTCTCTTGATCCGCGGCTCAAGACCTTCTTTAACGTGTAGGCTCATTACATCGCCTGAGAAAACCGATTCAAGCCGTAGAGGCGGCTCGGGTACGACGTAGCTGCATTTTACGCCCATCGATTCTGCTACTCTGGCAACCAACGGGTCTGAGGTAAGAAGCTGTTCGTTGTTCGCCCTGCAGTACTCGAGTACTGCGTCCCGCCAGTTTTCCTCACCAGCAGCCCCGACGTACTCTACAAGGCTGCCGCCCAGCTCTGTGAGGTGTTTAAGGCCTTCAAGGGCCGCTGGGTCTCCAGCGAAAGCCCTAGCCTGTACGTGTTTAAGCAAAGCCCTGTGGACGAGAACCTTCAAACCCTTTCCGACAGCGTGCTCTGCCGCCACGCCCAGCCTAAGAGCCGACTCGTCAACAACAACTTTAGAAACCATTGCCTAGCTCCTTCAACTACTACAACTCCTTCAGGCCGGCTTATAACGATAACCGCCAGCTTTTTCTAGCAAAGAGGGGTTGTAGCGTTTTCACACGTCATGTTGGCGGATGGGTTTTACAGCCGGCTTTCAGCACAGACCTGTTTTAGCCAGCCCGTAGTTTTTAACGGCCTTCAAAGCCTCGGAGAAGCTGCCGAACACCTTCTCGGTGTTTTCAGCCCGCAGCCTGTCGGCCTGAGTGTAGATTTTCATAAGCTGTTGGCGGTTGTTTTCGTCCTCTCCCATGGCTGTGAGTAGCATCGTCTTCCCCTCCTCCGATGGAAACACCGTCGAATAAAGCAGCAGCCCGTTTTCCTCCACAAACTCCGCAAACTCTCTGTCGTACTTCCTTGCTGAGGGGGCGAGGGCTTCCGCCAGCTTCAGGTGACCTGCCTCATCCTCAGCCAGTTTTTTCAGCAAACTCTGATGCGACACCGGTTTTGAGGAGAGTGTTTCAGCTATGGCTTGCACAGCCGGCTCGACGACCAGCAGGTGGGCCAGCTCGGCCATGGCCGGTCTCCCGCTTCCCATAACCGTTCGCAGGGAGTAGAGAAGGTCTTCGCTAACCCATCCCTGGTTCTCGGGAAACGATTCAGCGAAGGTTTTGAGATGCCCGCTATCTTCAGCAACGTACCTTGCTGGAAGAAGCCCTATGTTGAAAGCTTCGTCTGAGAGTAAAGCCGTTGAACGTGCTGAAACCTCGAAAGCCTCGATGTAGCTGAGGTTTTTGAAAAGAGACTGTATAGCCAAAGCCCTGTCGTCAAGGTTTTTGGTGGTATAAGGCTTTGCCATGCTTCGTGGAAGATGGGCTGTGTTTCTTTTTATAGGTTACACCAGAATGTCGTGAACGGTTGCTGGATTGGAAGGTTTTTTGTCTCTGAGAACGTTCAGAGAGTGGTGCTGAAGCAGTAGAACTCCAGTTTTTCCCCACCTGTGTTTATGAACTGGTGCGGCTCTCTTGAACGTATGTATATGACGTCTCCCTGCTTCACTTGGTAGAGCCGTGGTGTTTCCCCATCTTTTGAGAGCACGGTGCCCCTGCCCCTCACAACTATGACGACGTGTTCGTAGTCGTGGATGTCGAAAGGCGTCTGGCCCTGCGGCTCTATGCAATAGTATCTAAGCCTGAACAGTTTCGAGCCATCCTTGCCGCTAACAAGAGTCTTCCTCAACGTGTTCTTAGCGCCTCTCTCGCTGAACTGTTCAAACAAAACGTCGGCGGTGTTTACGACATGCATGGATGTAGCCTTGCCAGATGGTTAAAAAACGTTTTCGGAGGATGCTCATCGTCCTCAGGTTTCGAGGGATCCCAGCGCAGATACAACCTTTATAGCCCTCTTAAGCGGAACATGTTTGTGCAAAGGTATTGGATTGTCGCAGGCGACCCAGATAACTGGCAGACCGCCCTAGCTTTTGGGGGGATTTGGGGTCTTAGACAGATCCTAGCCAGCAGATGGGAAAAATTCAAGAAGGAGATAAAACCCTCATGTATGTTAACAAGCCTGTAGTAGGGGTAGTTGGATACGGCACCATACGTGCAAAGTTTAAGCAGGATAAACGCTCTGGCCTCTGGAGGTTAAGGAGAACAGGGTTATCTGGCCCTACAGGTTTGAGTTTGACGTCGACTATCTACTGCCACAGGATAAATGGAGAGAATCTAAGATTGTGACAAAATACGTCAGGAACAGTGCTCGTACTGGTTTTCAGCTTTTGAAACAGCGTGATGAGGTGGAAAAAGTTGTTGAACAACTTAAACCAAAACAGCAGCCCTCCACACTACATCCGTCCCAAGACCTTCATGAACAGATAAAGGCGATGCTGGTGGAGATAGGTAGGTTGCAGGGATATGTCTCAGACGCTGAATACACCATGGATGGGGCTAGACTTGACGTGGTCTGGAGGAGGCTGGAGAGAGCCGTCCCAACCTACGTGTTTGAAGTGCAGGTGGGAGGCGACCTCTATCATGCTTTGTCAAAGCTTAAACACGCTCGAGATATCTGGAACAGCAAGATATTCTTGGTTGTTGGAGAGGAGGACATAACTAAGGCTGATCAACTACTCAGCGGCACCTTCCATGAAATAAGGCAGGAGATCAGAGTGGTCAAAACATCGGACATAAGAGAGCTTCATGAAAGGAAGAAGCTTTACAAAGAGCTTGAGCGCAGGCTGGGCCTTATTTAGATTTCTGTCAGCCGTAATTCATCCTCAAGGTTTGGGCGGCTTCAGCCATGGCTTTTAGCTTTCTAAAGGCAGTTTTCGGAGTGTTAACCGGTGATTCTGCGAACGTGCCGAAGCCGCAGTCGGGGTTGAGGAAGATTTTATCTGGGTCGAAGTATTTGACCGCTTCCTCCGCTTTCCTGACAATCGTCTCAACGCTTTCAACCTCCTGCGTCCTAGGGTTGACTACGCCGAGCCCAAGCTCCTCAATTCCTGAAACATCCTTGAAGACGGAAAGCTCGCCCGCACGCTGTGTGGCGAACTCGAGGACAAACTGCTTAACCTTCATCTCTTGGAAGTAACTGATTAAAGGTGAGTAGTCTCCTTTCAGAAGCGATTCCTCGCGGGTGCTCCAGTTCCCTCTGCATACGTGAACACCCAGCCTTACGCCGTCAACCCCTTTTACTGTTTTGTTTATCAGCTCGGTGGCGAAGGACAGCTCTTCCTTAGGGTCTATCTTCGAGAAGATGGCGGCGCACATGAAGGTTTGTTTCGACGCCTGCCCGTAAACAACCTCGGTCAGGGTCGGCTCGTCTAGCTGGATGAACGAAGCACCCGCATCCCTCAGCTGGATTATCTCCTCACGCAGCAGCCTAACGTATTCTTTCGCCAGCTCATCCCTATCCCAGTAAGCATATCTGGAGACAGGGTCTATCCAGCTGGCTCTCGTCAGCATGTAAGGCCCTGGAAGAGGTATTTTCACCTCATGTTTTGTGTGGCTGCGTAGGAACTGGAGCTCATCCAATGCGATAGGCCGTTTTTTCTTGATTGGGCCGACGGCTACAGGGCTTTTGATAGCGAATGCAGGCACGTCCAAGGCTCTGAGCATCTGCTCATATCTCGACCTGTCTTCGACATAGTCCATTACCTCTGCAACGGTCATCAGCTTTATCCCATCAAGCTTGTCTGCTACGAAGGAGTAGAAGTTATCCCTGCGCTGCTCGCCGTCGGTCAAAACATCTATCCCTGCGTCCTCTTGATATTTTACAGCAAGCAAAACCGCTTCATCAGCTGTGGCGCTAAACTCTTCGTAGGATATCTCGCCCTTATTCTTTCTCTTCAGCTCGGAAAGCAGCCATGAAGGCCTCGGCCAGCTTCCCACAACGCTTGTAGTGAAAGCTTGCTCCAAAACTAGCTCACCACAGACAGCTGAGGAATTATCCTGACGGTTCTGGAGAGGGTGTTGCCCACGGGCGAGGTTTCAACCGTTTTCCTCCAAACCTCTTCAAGCGTCTTCTGGTCTGCCGACGCCCGCACGTAGAGCTTGGCCGTTATCTCACGGTATCCAGGATGACCTTCATCACTAAGGCCCAGGAATGTCAGTATGTTGTCTATCCTTCCCTCCAAGCTTACCTCCAGGGCGTCTATCTTGATGTTGTTCTTGGTTGCGTTGAGGACGAAGCCAACCGTCAAACAGCCTCCTAACGCTGCTAGGACATACTCGACGGCGTTGGGGGCTGTGTCGACTCCGGCGAGGTCAGCCGGCTCGTCTATGATGAAGCTGTGGTTTCTCACGTAAGCCCTGCCTTTGAAGCCGCCCAGCCATCTAACTCTAGCCCTCCACACGTTCAGCTCCTCAGCCTTCTCCTTCTGCGACGCCACTAGGTTCACAACCTCCCTCAGCTTCTCCAAGCTCAAGCCGTTGAGCTCTGTTGCTGACAGATGCATCACCTGGCTGTGTTGCGGCTATTTCACTGATATAAGTTTTAAATAAGATTGTCTTTACACACCCATGTGAAGGTTTACGACCTTGTCATCATGGGTGCTGGGGCTGCGGGCTTCGCCGCAGCCATAAAAGCCAGCGAGCTCACAGACGGGCGTTTGAGCATTTTGATGGTCTCTGCTGGAAAGCTGGGCGGGACATGCGTAAACGTTGGATGCATTCCCTCAAAATACCTCATCGAAGCCGCTAAACAGTATCATCTGTCGCGGACGGCTTTGTTCGACGGTGTCAGCCCTAGGAAAGCGGACCTCGACTTCAGAAAACTGATGAACGCGCTCCGCAGCTTCGTGGAAAGCATGAGACGTGAAAAGTATGAGAATGTTCTAGGGAGCTACGGCAACGTCGAGCTTGTGGAGGGATGGGCTACGTTCACCTCGGGGCAAGGCATCAAAATAGCCTCGGAAGACACGGCTCGGGAGATAAGGTTCAGGAAAGCTTTGATAGCGGTAGGCTCAAGGCCGTCGAAACCCTCTATCAAAGGGGTTGACGAAGTCGGATACTACACCACCGACAGCGTATGGGGTTTGGACAGTCTGCCCGACAGGACGCTTTTGATAGGCGGGGGAGCGGTGGGGCTTGAGATCGGCCAAGCCCTGCAGAGGCTCGGCAGCCAGGTCACGTTAGTAGAGGTCTTGGACAGAATTCTGCCGAACATCGAGCCTGAGATATCTAGGATGCTGGCGGCACTGCTTGAGGAGGAGGGAATGAAAATCGTAACCAAAGGCAGGGTGGTGGAGCTTTCACGGCGTGGAGAACAAGGCTGTGCAACGGTCGTGACCGGCGAGGGCCTCAAAACCGTCGAGTTCGATGCCATGCTGTTGGCGACGGGCAGAACTCCCAACACCGACAGTTTAAACCTTGAAGACGCTGGCGTGGCGACTGATGGACGCGGCTACGTAAAAGTAGATGAAACGATGTGCACGACAAATCCATACATCTACGCCGCAGGCGACTGCGTATCAAAGAAATGGATGCTTGAAACCCTTTCAGCCCGTGAAGGCGCGGTCGCAGCCGCAAACATAGTCTCCGAGGGCTCGGCCAGGATGGATTACACCGCTGTTCCCGCCGTGGTGTTTACCGAGCCTCAGGTTGGAACGGTTGGGATGACTGAGAGAGAGGTTGTGGAAAAGTTTGGCGCATGCTCCTGCAGGGTCGTGGGCTTGGAGCATGTCGCTAGAGCGAGGATGACGGATGCAAAAGGCCTGGCTAAGATTGTGGTTAAGCCTGGGACGGGCGAGGTGTTGGGCGTGCACGTTCTTTCACCGTACGCAGCCGAATACGTAACAGAGGCAGCGCTCTACGTCAGACATGGCAAAACCATCGCAGATATCATCGACACCATCCACGTCTTCCCTACGTACGCCGAAGCCGTCAAACTCTGCGCCCAAGCCTTCCTCAGACCCTTAACAAGGATGAGCTGCTGCGTAGAATGAAGCATCGTCATCCACTGAAGAAGTGGAAGCCCATCCAAGAGTCATGTGGCCGTCTTGCTTGACAAGCCGCTGAAACTTCACGGCGTAGCCTGGCCAATAAAGCTCTGCCAACATCCTTTACATGCTTCCTGTGGTTTGCGTTGGCTGCGGGCTGGCATCGCCTTATATATGACCGTTACAGATTACGTAACGGATGGCTGTATGGCTTTCTAGAAGGCTTGGAATTCTTTATTCAAAGATATACCATAAGTTCCGGGCTGAAGCCTTCACATCTAGGGATTTAGCCGAACTCGTGGGGAAAACGGGTGCTGCAAGAATAGCGTTGTTAAGGCTGAGGAAAGCAGGCGCGGTCTATGTTCACGAAAAAAGGGCTGGAGGATGGTTTTACAGGCTCGCCGACCCAGACGTTTACATACTGAGCCTAGCCGGAGCGTTGAGGAACATCGAGAAAATACCGCAGCAAAGATACTGTAGGCTGGTTGGAATCTTCAGCGTTGAGCTTCTGAAAGCCAACGTCGGCGTCAGAAGCCTCATCCTTTTCGGCTCAGTGGCTAGGGGCAACGCAAAAAAAGACAGCGACGTCGACGTGCTTGTGGTTTCAGACATGTTTAAATCCCTTGGGGAAGCGGTCGACAGGCTTGTGGAAGTTGAATACTCGCCAAGGGTTATCCAAGAGCTGGAATGGTTGGAGAACAACGGCGTATACACCCACTTGTCATTCCATCCCATGAGCAGCGCCACTTTACGGAAACATCCTCCCATAATCCTCGACGTAGTTGATGAAGGCATAGTTGTGGTTGACGATGGAACATACATGAAAGAAGCAGGAATAATTAAGGCGAAGATGAAGACGCTTGGAGCCGCGAGGATATGGTTGGCTGAGAACGAATGGGTCTGGGTTTTGAAGCCTGACGCAAAAGTCGGAGAGGTGATAGAGCTGTGAGAAACGTGGATGTTGCAAGATCTCTCCTAAACCAATCAGCAAGGAGGCTGGAGACGGCTCGAAGAGAATTGAAAGAGGGAAGCTTAGCCTACTCTATCAGAAGCTCGCAGGAGGCCGTCGAGTTAGCGTTGAAGGCCGCCCTAAGACTTCTCGGAATAGAGTATCCGAAAAAACATGACGTAAGCTCGGTTTTAATAAAATTCAGAGAAAGGTTTCCTGCATGGTTTCCAGCCGACAGGCTGGCGGAGGCCTCGATAAAATTAGCGGAAAAGAGGGAGCCGGCAATGTATGGTGACGAGCTTTCGATGACCCCTGCAGACCTCGTGTTCGAGAGGTCGGAGGCTGAGGAGGCGTTTGAAATGGCGGAGCAGACGTACATGTATGTGGAAAAGCTTTTCGCCGAATACAGCGACTGACAGGGCGACGCCTTGTCCAGCTATAAGCCGCTTCAGAGAATGTTGTGTGCGGGGGGTGGGATTTGAACCCACGAACCCCTTCGGGACAGGAGCCTCAGTCCTGCGCCGCTAGCCTTACCCAGCTTGTGCTGAGCATGTTTGACCAGGCTTGGCGACCCCCGCTTTTTCCGCCTTATTTGTAATGTGTTTTAGGTTTATTTTATTTTGTTGGGCTGGGTTTTTGTGTCTTGTTTGTCGTATGTTTAAATATCGGGATATCTCACGATATATCATGATATGCGGCGGAAAGCCAGGACCCTGGAGAGGCCTGTGGACGCGGCTGGGGAGGGGAGACATACGCCTGCTAATCCTCGAAGCCCTCAAAAAAAGGCCGATGCACGGCTACGAGGTCGCCAAGGAGATCAGCAGGGCTTTCGGCGGTCTTTACGAGCCCAGCCCTGGAGCGGTTTATCCAACCCTCCAGTGGCTCGAGGATGAAGGATACGTTAAAGTCGTGCAGGACAACGGTAAACGTGTTTACAGCATCACCGAGCAGGGGTTGAAGTTCCTGCAGGATAGGCGTGAGAGCGTCGACAAGCTTATGAAATCATGCCACCAGCTGATGGACTCTGAGAAAACCCAGCTCTTCATGGCTGGCAGGAAGCTGGCTCAAACGCTGATGATCCTGTGGACTGAGGGAAACGAGGAGAAGCTGCGGGAGGCTACGGCCATCCTGGAGGAGGCGAGGAAAAAGCTGGCGGAGCTGACTTTGAGATGACTGAAGCCATAGTAGCCGAGGATTTGGTCAAAGTTTTCGGAAAGCTTGTGGCCGTCGACAGGGTTTCGCTGAGCGTCCGCGAGGGCGAGCTGTTCGGCTTCCTCGGTCCCAACGGTGCCGGCAAAACAACAACGATAAACATACTCACAACGCTGCTCAGACCTACGTCGGGCAGGGCTGTCGTCGGCGGCTACGACGTGGTTACTCAGGCTGAGAAAGTAAGAAGAGTTGTCGGACTCGTGCCTCAAGACCTAACCGTTGACGACGAGCTCACAGGCTGGGAGAACCTCATGCTTCAGGCAGGCCTCTACCACATCCCCAAGCACGAGGCGAGAAAAAAGGCTGCTGAGGTGTTGGAGCTGGTCGGACTCATGGACGCGGCGAAGAGAAAGGTTGAAACATACTCGGGCGGCATGAGAAAAAGGCTTGAGCTCGCAGCAGGCCTCATCCACAACCCTGAGATACTTTTCCTCGACGAGCCGACGCTTGGGCTGGACGTCCAGACAAGGGCCGCCATATGGGATTACATCAAACGGCTTAGGAAGGAGCTGGGGATGACTGTTTTCCTGACAACCCATTACATGGATGAGGCCGACTTTCTCTGCGACAGGATAGCGATAATAGACCATGGGAAGATAAAAGCCCTCGACACGCCTGCAAACCTCAAAGCAAGCCTGGGCGGCAGCATAATCGAGCTGGAGATAACTGACGGAGCGGGCCACGACATTATAACACTGTTGAACAAGGTGGAGGGTGTGGAGAAAACGGTCTTCGCCGACGGAGTCTACAGGCTGACCGTGGACAACGGTGAGGAAAAACTGCCGACGCTGCTTGAGACGCTGTTGAAAACAGGAGTCAGGGTAGGCAGGATAGTTATGAAGAAGCCGACATTGGACGAGGTTTTTCTCGAGTACACGGGCAGGGCGCTGAGGGCGGAGACAGGCAGCTGGGAGGAGACTTTCAAGCAGATGAGGACGATAAGGAGGATGAGAGCATGACGCTGGAGGTTTTGACAGAAATTCAGACGCTGGTCGGCCGAGAGCTTAGGAAATGGGTTAGGTCGCCTTTCCTGATGTTTATGACGATGGTCCAGCCGGTTATCTGGATGGGGCTTTTCGGCAAAGCTTTCAACCTGACAGGAGTCTTCAAAATCTCGGAAGATGTTCTTACACAGCTTCCGCCGGACGTTACGTCTCGTGTTGGCGAAGTCTTCAACAGGATTATGGCGAGCCTTTTCGGCGTAGCCGACATGGACTACTTCTCCTACATGTCTGTCGGCATGCTGTCGATAGTGGTTTTGTTCACCTCGATGTCGAGCGGTATGTCCGTTGCGTGGGACAGAAGGCTTGGCTTCCTCAACAAACTGCTGGCGGCTCCAATAAAAAGAGGCTCCATAATACTTGCAAAAGTTCTCTCGGGTGTGATAAGGTCTGTGGTTCAAGCGGTTTTGGTTATGTTTCTTGCAGTAGCTCTCGGCGCTCACTACTCTATCCCAAACCTCCTCGCACCCCTCGCAGCCATAACCACCCTCATGCTTCTCTCGCTCGGCTTGTCCTCTCTCTTCATATCGCTGGGGATTAGGCTGAAGAGCTGGGAGTCGCAGATGGCTGTGATGAACCTTCTAAACCTTCCGCTGATGTTTGCAAGCAACGCACTGTATCCCGTTAAAATGATGCCCTCATGGCTTCAAGCCGTTGCCTCTCTGAACCCGATAACCTACGCCGTCGACGCCCTCAGACAATCTATGGTCTACGGACAGGCTGCAGACGTGTCCACTCTTCTGCTGGACATGGCTGCAGTATCCTTGTTCGCCGCCGTCTTGACGACGGTAGGGGTAATGGTGGCCGACCGGGGTCTACGAAGAAGCTAAACCGCAGGCCAGCCTGCAGTACGGGATGTGTTCAGGAACGTGGCATGATAATTATTATTTCAGGAAGCGTCGAAAGCTTTAGCAGTTTTTCAGGCGTTGCCGACACGTCCACGGCGTATATCCTTGAAGCGTTGAGCATGTCAGCCGTGCCTTCACCGGTCAGCCAATCCCTCTCCCGCGCTGATTTGTCGAGATATCCATACCATTTGACAAGCCTTAGGTCGATGCTTTGCAGGATGGCCTGCGTCTCGTCCGGCGTGAGCGGATTCTTGAAAGGAACGTAAGCTATTACAGGGGTGTTGGGAGCGCTGCTCTGCCTCTGCTGCAGCCACGCCATCTCAGCCTTGTACTCTCTCCCGTATCCAACCCTGCCCTTCAAACCCGTCGCGTAAACCGTCCCATCCCCGTCAACCTCTAAAATCAGCTCTGGTAGAGCGTTGGTTGGGTAAGGCTGGAAAGCGGCTGGCCCTCTTATCGCAACACCTGTGTCAGCGTTGTAGACGCTGCCGTGGCACGGACATTGGAACTCCCTCTTCTCAGGGATGTAGTCGTAAAGACACCAGAGATGGACGCAGACTTTGCTGAAAGCCCTAAGGTCGCCCGACGGCAGATGGACGAGGATGTACTGTCTGAAAGGGTCCGAGTCAACCATGGCGTCGCCTGTCGCGGGAAACGGAAACGTGTATCTAGAGTTCACCGGCAGGTCCTTAAGGTTGATTATGCGTTGTCTTATGCCTCCTCCCTTAGCCTCGGGCCTGTAGAAAAACCCGCCCCACGAAAGAAATGGGGCTACAGCCGCCAGCAGAGAAGCGCCGAAGATAGTTCTGAGGATGTTTCTTCTGGAGCCAGCCATGTCTCTCGAAATCTGCGCGGATTATTATGTTTTATCTTCTTGCTCCAAGGCCTTCAGCTCCCGCTCATTTATCCCCAGCTTTCTGAGAAGGGGTTTCACGTCAGGCTTTTTCACACCCGCCGCGGAGGCGGAGAACTCAGATATCATCGGCAGGTACTTGGCGTAAAGCGTAAGCCTCTTTGCAGCCGCCTCCCTCTTCTCGATCCTCGAGAGATAAAGCCTGAGGTTTCTGCCGCATTCGCGGAGAGCCATCGTCAGCTCCCTCTCGATCTCAGGCCTGTCGGCGATTGCTTCTTTGCCTACTGTTTTGTAAGGGATTTTCGTCGAGCAGATGCTTGTGATAACAGCTAGGGGCGCTGGTTTTGGAACTTTGTAGTTAGCCCAGTCAATCTTCTCTTCGGCAACCTTCCAAGCTACGTCGGCTCTCTCGTCGTAGAGGAGCGGTATTTTGTTGGCGAAACGGTACAGAGAGAATTTTTCGGCTATGGGCACGTTTCCCCCGTAGGCGACTGCGGCCTCAACGATGAACGGATGGCCGCTGTATGAAGAAGGCTCACGCTGGACGACGTGGAGAAAGTCAGGGTTGAAGATCTTCCTTATCCCTGCTTCGAGAAACTCTTTCCCCACAGGGCTTAACGGCGTCGGGTCCGGCGGCCTAAACTTTCCATATCTCTTGAAGGCGTCGACCAACGCCGTCAGCTGGTCGTGGCTGAGCTTTCTAGGAGAATCATCGGGTTTGAGGCCGGCGAGCTCGAGAACTTCACGCGCTGTTTTACTTCCTATCTTCTGGAAAGAGCTGGTTAAAAACGACAGCAGAGATCTCGCCGAGGTTTCTGAGAGGAGACGCGTCATCATCTCGACATCTACACCTACTGGATGAGGCAGGGTTTCTGTAGGAGGCTCCGGAACCTTCTCAACAGACCGTGGATAGTGGTAGAGCCTTCCTTTACTGTCGACGAACGTCAGCGTTGCATGAGGGTTGACTACAGCCGTGTGCTTGAAGTAGTCGAGTATCTTGGCCCTGCTCCCCGAGTAATCGGCCTCGAGGCTGAACTCAACCATCGTCCCCCTCCAGCCGTCCGGGCTTTGCCTCCTCTCGGAAGATATTACACGCGGCTTGTTCTCCACGACGTCGATCATCAGCTCGTAGACGTAGAGGTTTTTGCCGTCTGTGCTCGAAGCAACTTTGGCAGGCTTGTTGGTTGTTATCTGCCCGTAGAGGAGTGCCATCGTGCCGCCGAGCCCAAACGTCCCCCTCGACTGTTTGAACCCGTACTTGCTGCCATAGAGTACTGTCGCGAAGGCTGAGGGGATTTTGTCGCCGGGAACGCCTATGCCGTTGTCGACCACTTTAAGCCTGTAAACATCTCTCTCGACATCTTCCTCCGAAAGCTCGACGTAAACCTCGGGCAGTATTCGCCCCATCTCCGCGGCGTCCAGCGAGTTTTCAACAAGCTCTCGGATGCTCATGTAAAGGCTTCTGGCCGGGCTGCTGAAGCCAGCTATGTCTCTGTTTTTGTAGAAGAACTCGCTGGGGGAGATGGCTTTGAACGTTGTCTCCAACCGTTACCACTGACGATGAATGTTCAGACCTAGATATAGGGTTGTTTGTTCAAGGCCTCCAGCTGGAGTGATATATTCCAGGCTTGTCCACTCTTTCGTATGTATGGCTTCCAAACCTGTCGCGGAGAGCTTGTATGATGTTCGCTGGAAGACTCTTCCTCGTCATGGAGATGAAATAGTTGTAGGAGGAGTCGAGGACGGGCGTCGGTATGCCCGCCTGCTTCGCATAAATGATAACGTCTCGCCAGCCATCGACCCTCGACACAACCTCCCTAACCAGCTGGTCCGACTTGAGCAGATGCTGGGCGTCGCCGACAGCCTTCAGCGCCTCACGCAAATCCTTTAGAACCGCCGCACGTATTATGCATCCGTTTCTCCAAACCCTGAGGACCTCGTCGAGGCCTGTCCCGTAGCCGTAGGCCTTAGAAGCTGATTGGATGATGGTTAAGCCTTGGACGAAGCTCATAACCATGCTGCACCAGTAGGCTTTACGCAGCTTCTCCACTACATCGTTGCTGATCCTGCGTTTCGACGGCTCGCCGTAAACGTCATAGAGCTGCATCCGCAGATTTTTTAACGCGGAGATGTTGCGGGCTGAGACGGCGGCGTCTATCGACGGTGTCGGAACCCCGAGCTCAGCAGCGGTCTGGACACACCATCTGCCGGTTCCCTTCTGCCCCGCCTTGTCTAAGACAAGCTCGACCAAAGGCACGCCAGTCTCAGGGTCTTTGAAAGCCAGGACGTCGGCGGCTATCTCGATGAGAAAAGATGAAAGCTCAGCCCTCCCCCACTCCCTGAAAACAACGCTTATTTCATCAGCCGTCATCCCAAGACCTGTTTTCATGATGTCATATGTTTCGGCGATGAGCTGGAGTATGGCGTACTCGATCCCGTTGTGAACCATTTTGACGAAGTGGCCGGCACCGCCGCCTCCCATGTATCCTGCGCAGGGCTCGCCGTCGGCTTTCGCCGCTATGCTCTCCCAAAGATGTCTTGAGTTTTCAAAACCTTGTTTGAGTCCTCCGGCCATGACGGAAGGGCCTTTCAAAGCACCCTCCCCCCCGCCGCTGACCCCAACCCCCATAAAGACTACTCCGTAAGCATCCATCATGGACTGCCTCCGTTCCGTGTCCCTGTAATGTGAGTTGCCGCAGTCAAACAGTATGTCGCCACGGCTCAGATACGGGGTTAGCTGTTCTAAAACCATGTCGACTGGTTTTCCAGCCTCAACCATGATTATGACTTGACGCGGTCGTTCAAGCATGGCTGCAAGCTCGCTGAGGCTGTACGACGGCCTGATGTCAAGCATCCCCTTAACCGATGAAACAAGCCTGTCGGTCTTTTCAGCCGTCCTGTTGTAAACCACGACAGGAAAGCCTTTTGAAGCGATGTTCCTCGCCAAGTTCTCACCCATCACACCCAGCCCTATCAGTCCTACGCTGTTCAACCCAGCTTCATCTGCAACGGCTTGCTATAAGGCGTTAACGTCGCAGACATGAATGGTTAAATACCTTAAACCCAAGTAATAATGCATGGTGAAGCTTTCTCAGCTCATTAAAAGAAGCCCTATAACCATCAGAAGCGACGCCACCATACACGATGTCATACGTATAATGGCCGAGGAGAACATCGGCTTCCTCGTCGTTACCGAGGGAAGCGAAATAGCTGGAGTTCTCTCAGAAAGGGATGTTATCAAATCCCTTGCCGAGGAGAAAAACCTCGAAAAAAGGGTGGGGAGCTTCTGTAAAAGAGACATCATAAAGCTGAACGCCGACCAGACCGTTGAAGAAGCCGCTCAAGCCATGGGAAAACATAGAATCAGACACATAGTGGTAGTTGACAAGGACAACAAGCTTGTAGGGGTTGTCTCAGCGAGGGATGTTCTGGAGGAACTTTATTCGGCAGAAGCTTCATCAGACTAAGGTTTAGCAGCCATTTTTTCCAAGACTACTTGGGATAGGATGCTGCAGGCCTGGGCAATCCTCTGGTCTGCCAAGCTGTAGTAAACGACGTTTCCCTCCCGCCTCGCCTTGACGACTCCCGACCTTCTCATGAAGGAGAGGTGCTGCGAAACCGTTGACTGGCTCAGCTTTGTCGCCGCCACTATGTCTCCAACGGATTTCTCACCCGCCATCAGAAGATGTAGGATGCGCAGGCGTTTGGGATGTGCCTGACCCTTGCAGAATTCCGCCAGCCTCTCGTAAAACTCTTCTTTCAGCTGGGTTTCGGCGATGTTCAAGAGCCGTCACCGTTCTCCTCCCTGAAGTAAAGGGCGAACAGCGGCTCCAAACGGCCTTTAAGCATCTGCCAATAAAGACTTGCGAAGCTTTTCTTCATCCAGTATCTTATTCTTGTCGGCTGCATGGGTGAAGGCGGCCTTGTGTAGGTTCCGGAGACGAACAAGGCTTTGCCGCCGCCAACCTCTAGGGGACAGTTAATCCTGCCGTTGTAACGCTTCAAGCCATCCACGCCCAAAACCATGCTGGCTACGTTGTGTGCAACTATTCCCGCCTGCAGGTGGGCTACCACGCCTGACTTCGATATCGGGATGTTTGTTGCGTCACCTACGGCGAAGGCGTCGTCGTAATCCTTCACCTGCATCGTATACTTGTCGGCTGGTATCCACCCTTCTCTGTCGCCTATCTCCGAAGCAATGGCTACGGAGGAACCCCTATGAGGAGGCACAGCTATCAAAAGGTCGTAGCCAACTTCCTCACCCTCCATCGAGTAAACTCTTCTCTTAGCCGGGTCAACGCCGTCTATGTTGAAGAAAGTCATCACGTTGACGTTTCTCTTTTCGAGAAGGGGTTCGACAACCTCTGCGATGGGCTTCGCAGGATACGCGTGTGGATACGGTGTTAGGAACGTCAGCTCAACTTTTTCTCTTATGCCGCGTTTTCTAAAGTAATCGTCGAGCAGGAATATCGCCTCAGTGGGTGCCGGAGGGCATTTGTGCGGAACTCCCGCAATAACCAGCACAACCTTCCCTCTCTCAAACCTGTTCAGAGCATTCCATATCTTTGAAGCGTTCCAAGGCCCTGTGTGAAAGTTATAGCTGCCTTCCGCAAGCCCAGGCGTCAGCGAAGGGTCTGCAACACTTCCAGTCGCTATCACGACGTATTCGTAAGCTATCTCTCTGCCCATTTCGGTGACAACCTTTCTGTCCTGCAGGCTTATTCTCTCAGCTTTTTCGGCGAGGAACTTCACGTTACCCCTTAGCAGGCTCTGCTGTTTTCTGACGTATTTGCTCGGGTCTGCTCCGTGGAAAGCCACTTCAAGGTTAGCCGGCTGGAAGACGTGTTCCGTGCTGTCGCTAAGCAACATCACCGACGCTCTTTCTTCTCTTATCTCCCTCGCCAGCCTGCGTGCCAGAAGGTTTGCCGCAAGTGTGCCGCCCGTCCCACCTCCCAACACTAAAACATTCTTCATCTCAACCACTCTTGGCCGTCACCCTCACCACTATGCGTGTGTATCCCTGTTCCTCAACAATCTCCTCGACGACGTTGCCCGTCTTCCTCGCCCAAGCCTGTACGTCGGATTTAGCAGCCGGGTCGGTGGCCCACAGCTCGAGGATGTCCCCGTTCTTCGCCTCACGGTACGCTTTGAACAGGTCTGTCAACGGCCCGGGGCAGAAGCTTCCCCGAGAATCGATAATCCGTCTGCCAGCCTGCGCCATCTAAACCACCTCATATGAAGATTACTTGGCCGCCTTCACTCAGCTGTATGAATGTTGCAGCACCCACCACGTCGTCGACCTCAGGTATGAAGTCCTCCTTCCTCAGGCCCATCACATCCATCGTTGTTGAGCAGGCGTGAAGCTTGACACCGTTTTCTTTCGCTGTTTTGATCAGCTCCCTTATGCTGGGAACCTTCTGCTTCGTCATCTTGCTTTTCAGCATCTTGGTGACGAGGCCTGTCATGCCTGGCAGCATGCCTAGGATGTTCGGCAAGGGGAGGCCGGGGTTGCCGACGGACGCCACCTTCAGCCTGTCTATCTTACGTTTGTTTATCACATCCATTCCCCAGAAGGTGAAGAACAAGTGCACCTCATAGCCCATGACCGCCGCCGCGTTGGAGAGCATCAAAGCCGGATAGGCCATGTCCAACGTGCCTTTAGAGAGGATTATGCAGAGTTTGCTTGTTTGCCCTGTTGTTCCTGCCTGTTGAAGGGTTTGTGCCTGGGTCATGTTTGCTCGTCTATTAGTATATTCGGATAGTCTAATATATTTTCTGTACTTACTTCATTTAAACTAAACCGCAGCAATATTCAGTATACATCTGTCAGCTTTTGCCTACAGCAACCACGGGCTTAAGCATGGCAAAGCCGGCTGAGAACTTTTTAACCTCCGCCTTCTCAACCCACTTAAACTTCCTCAGAAGGCTCGCCGTGTAAATCTTCCGCCAGTCGAACCCAACAACCTTTCCCCAAGCCTTGAAGACGCGGGGGTCGATGTAGTTGCGGAGAGAGGTGGAGAGGTTGTAGTCCCTAACCTTCAACGCTAAGTCTAGGTTTAGCATGGCTTTCTCAAGGCTGGCCTCTGCTTTAGCCCGTTTCTTCTCAGAGGCTGCGTTCCTAACCTGCTCCATCAGCTTCCTGACCCTCTCCTCCTTTTTCTGCAGCGAAGCCTCCCAGTTTTTAGGCGGTGCGCGTTTATGGTTTAAGGCTTCCGCGGCTTTGAGGTTTGCCAGCTTGGCGTAGTATAATGCCTTCTCCAGAGACGTCACCTCCTCCCGCGGAATTTTTGCGAGAAAGTCTTTCACAACCTTCGTGGCTATGTATGTTCTGAAGACTTTCGCCGTCAGCCCTTTCACAATTTTCCCGAGGAAGCGGTTGACGTGCCGGCTGTTGATGTTCTGGAAGACTTGATCTCCTTCCTTCTTACCCTCTATCAGCTCTTTGAAAACAACATAGACCTGAGGCGGCTCACGCGTCAAGTCTATCTGCTTCTGCCACCGCACGCTGTCTTTCCCGAGAAAATCGAACTCCACCTTCTTCCTGGAAAGCGTTACATGCTCAACCCTCAGGGTTGTAGCTCCGACTGTGTCGGCCTCGTCGGGGTCCTTCTCGTCACCAACCCTCATCGCAAGCCTGTCAATCAAATAGCATGCTAGGGCTATCTCCCTCATCTTTGGGTCCTGCGAGCTCAACCCCTCCATGATTTTACTCCGTACGACGTCTACGTGTTTTTCAAGCAGCAGGGCTTTGTCATACTTCATCCTGTCCCGCTTCTGCTTGATGTCGGCTGTGTCGCTCAGCCATACATATTTCTCTTTTCCAGTTAGCTTGTCGTTCCAACGCGCCAGCCACATCGAGTCATGGTCATGAACTATTTGACCCCAGTTTCCCGGCGGTATCGGCGCGTCTTCGCCAAGGTTGAGAGTGATGTCCGACTCATACACCCGAGGTTTCCACCTTCCTCTCAAAGGATGCGCTCCACGGCCCATGAATATGCCTGGTGGCTCAACCATCCAGTTGGCGACCTCGTATCTTTTCCCATCCATCTCAGCCCATCCATACCTAGCCTTTAGCTCTTCCCGCAGCTTCTTCCTCTCAGCCGAAAGCTTCTTCCGATACTCCGGGTCAGCCTTGAGCCTTCTCTCTCTTTCCACGTAGTCATAAACCTCTGTGAAGTCGATTTCGTCGATGGAGGCGTCCTGGAACCTTCCGTTGAAGGTCTTCAGGAAATCTGACAGAAAGTTTTTGCAGAAGACGGGGTCTTTGACGTATGGCGTGTCTTTTTTCAAAGCCCATGCATAAGCCATCTCCTCTTGGATAGGCTCGAGCTGAATCTTTTCACCCCTGATGGTTATCGACAAACCCTTCGGCTGGTATGGAGGAGGTAGTGCTACGCCGTTGTGCACCAGTGTCCGCCACTTACCCATTTTCTCCACCGTTGAACGCCGGTGCTAAAACGCCATCAAGCTCATCTCTATAAAAAGTTATTCAGCAACTTTGCTGGCATGAGTTTGGCCCACTCTTCAGGAACTACAGTCCTTTTGAGAAGGCTTATGGTACCCATGGGCTTTGAGGAGGCTGGGAATAGAATACTTCCAAGAGACAATGGTGTTGGGAGGAGGTTCAGGGAGCTCAAGGACAGGACCGGCAGATTCTACAACATAAACTCAAAGACGGTCAGGAACATAGAAGAGATAGCTACAGTGACAGTCTTCATACACAACATACTACTCAAAACTAGGACAGGAAGCGTATAACTTGGTTGACACTGCCTTGAGGGGACTGTCAACTTAAGGCTATCCATGACTTTATCCACTTTTCTGAGACCTTCGGCCTATGTGTTGGGAAGCATGTGTTGAACTGTTTTATTCTTCTCTTGAGCTTGCTGAACCAAGACTCTATCGTGTTTCTCCTGCCGAACGTCTCCACCCTCCTCCTAAAGCCCAGAACCTTCATAGGCCATCCATACCATGGAGCCCTATCCGTGTAGACTGTAGGGTTATTAGCCCACCTATCCCTAACCACCTCAAGGAACCTTATACACTCGGCTATTCCAGCCCATACATAGGCTCTCCTGACGAGATTACGGATTACTGTCCAACGCCTACGCCTATCTACAAGTGAGAAGGCCTCACCAGCCCTATGGAACCAATCCCTAACAGACTCATGGCTTACCTGGAATCCTAGCTCGCATAATATCCCCGCTACCCTCCTGAGGCTAAGCCCCTCCACATACAGCCTGACGCCGAGAGCCCTCACCCACGGAGGCATCCTGAGACGGAAAAAGACACTTCTACCACCAAAGAAACCTATAAGACGGCCTAGGCCTACCCCAACTCTGCATCACCCACAACTAATGGGAAGGCCCAGGCCATAGACCTTAAGTTGACAGTCCCTTTACGGCTTGTAGAGGCTGAGTTTCGGGTTTTTCTGGCCAAAACCCGTGAAAATGCAAAATTTCCCGTTTTCAGGCTGTCGAGAGTCGAAACTGTGTTTTCTAAAGCTTATATCATTTGGAGTGGTAGGGTTTACGCTGGTGGGTTGTTTGGCTCACCAGCCTGCGTTAGACGTTTTCCTTCCAAAAGCCACGTATCATACGGCTAAGATTGTTTGTGAGGAGACGGGTTCTATGAGGCTTAAACTGCCTAAAACAGTATGGCAGTCGTTAAACATACCCGATAAAGGAGACTACGTAGGCTGTGTCAAAGGTATGGAGTTCAGGGGTAGGTATGACGTTACGGCTGGATGAGATTGAGGATTCCGAACATGTATAAGCCGTTGTTTCACTTTGAGACTCATGACGGGAGAGAGGTCAGAATAGCCGTTTGGCTTGAAAACGGAATACCATGTTTCAGCTATAAGGAAGATGAGGAATCGCCGTTTATTCCTTCAGGCCGTCAGCCAAACTACGATAAG
Source organism: Candidatus Caldarchaeum sp. (assembly GCA_038844785.1). Lineage (GTDB taxonomy): Archaea > Thermoproteota > Nitrososphaeria_A > Caldarchaeales > Caldarchaeaceae > Caldarchaeum. The sequence goes on along the minus strand of JAWBRA010000016.1, from coordinate 7,965 downwards.
GGAGAATCGTATTGTAGTAAGTGCTGTAAAACGTTTATAAACAGGGATAAATGCCCTAACTGCAACAGAATATTAAGAAAAAAACCAAGAAGAAAGAAAAACAAACCAACAATCTAATATTATGATTAGTCGACAGAGATTGTTGAAAGTTTTTTATCCCCCCTTTCAGCCTTGCTTTTGAGATGGTCGGGGAATCGGGTGGCTGTTTTTGGCCTGGCTCTGAACATTGACCCCGCAACAGCTCTTTCCAGCGAGGTGACTGCTTCTTGAACGGGTCGAACAGCTTTAGGGTCACTCCTTGGGAGGTTGAGGGCGCTGTCAACTACGACAGGCTTGTCCAGGAGTTTGGGACAGAGCTGATATCCGACAGCTTGATGGAGAGGCTTGTCAGGGATGCGGGCGGAAGCAACCACATGCTCAGAAGACGTGTCTTCTTCTCCCATAGAGACCTCAACCTTGTGCTCGACGACTACGAGTCTGGAAGAGGCTTCTTCCTCTACACAGGCAGAGGGCCCAGCGGCCCCATGCACATAGGACACATCATACCGTTTTACTTCACGAAATGGCTTCAGGACAGTTTTCAAGCAAACCTGTACATACAGCTGACGGATGATGAAAAGTTTCTCGAGGAGTCGAGGGGGCTTTCGCTGGAGGACACGGCATACTGGTCTTACGACAACATGCTGAACATCGCTGCAGTGGGTTTCGACCCTGACAGAACCTTCATCTTCAGAAACACGCAGTTCATGGGGAGGATGTATCCCCTTGTCCTAAAGGTGGCGCGTAAAATCAACTTCAGCTGGGTTCGTGCGGTTTTCGGGTTCAACGACCAAACCAACATAGGCATGGCTTTCTTCCCAGCAATCCAAATCGTTCCCACAATGTTTGAGAGGAAGAGATGCTTGATTCCCGCAGCCATCGACCAAGACCCTTACTGGAGGATTCAACGGGACATAGCTGAGGGGCTGGGCTTCTACAAGTCGGCGGCGATACACAGCCGTTTCCTCATGCCTTTGACGGGGCCGACGGGGAAGATGAGCGCTTCACAGCCCGAGTCAGCAGTCTTCCTCACCGACGACCCTAAAGCCGTGAGAAAAAAGATATGGCAAGCATACTCGGGCGGGCAGCCGACGGTTGAGCTGCATAGAAAACTGGGCGGAAACCCGGACGTAGATGTCGCGTTCCAGTGGCTCTACTATTTCTTCGAGGAAGACGACAGGAGGATAGAGCAGATAAAAAACGACTACGTGTCTGGCAAGCTCTTGACAGGCGAGCTGAAAGAAATTTTGATCGAGAAGGTCCAGACATTTCTGGAGAGGTTTAGTGAGGCCAGGGAGAAAACCGTAGACAAAATCTCTCTCTACACACGTGAGGGTAAGCTGGCGGCTAGGATGTGGGAGAGCTGGCCGGACTCCGACGGCTAGTCTTCCACAGGACCCTTGTATATGGCTCTCGGCCTAAACAGCCTGTTGTCAGCCTGCTGCTCTATTATGTGGGCTGCCCATCCAGCCGTTCTCGAAGCCACGAAGATCGGTGTGTAGAGGCGCGGAGGTATTCCCATCAGCTTGTATAAAGCAGCGGCGTAGAAGTCGAGGTTTGGGTAGAGGTTTTTCTCATGTGCCATCAGCCTCTCCACATGGTCTCCAACACGGTAAAGCCTGTCGTCACCGACGCGTTTGCAGGCCTCCTCGAGAAGCTCTTTAACAAGCTCTGCACGCGGGTCTATACCACGTTTATAAACCCTGTGTCCAAAACCCATGATCCTCTCCTTTCTTGCAAGCTTCTCCCTGACGTATCTCACGGCTCCCTCGACGTCGTATTCAAAGACCTCCGTCGCTTTCTCGTTTGCGCCTCCGTGTAAAGGCCCTTTCAACGCAGATATAGCGCCAACAACCGCGCCGTACATGTCGGTCAACGTCGAAGCTATCACACGGGCTGTAAAAGTTGACGCGGCAAGCTCATGCTCCACGTAAAGTATGAAAAGTGTTTCAAAAGCTCTATACATCCAGTCTTCAACTCTCCCGCCTTTGATGAGGGTTAGGATTGTGTCTGACTGGCCTAGGCCCTCAGGCGGCTGAACCCAACCCTTCCCCGAAAGAATGTTCTCGATGTTTCCCGTCAGAAGCCCAACCTTTGCAAGAAGCCTCACGGCCTTCCTTCTGTTAGCCTCTACCGAGCTATCGTCCAAATCAGGGTCGTAGGGCGAAAGAGCTGACACGCCTGTGCGCAAAGCATCCATGGGATGAACGTTCGACGGCAGGCTTTTCAGTATTGAGACAACCTCGCTGGGAACATTCCTGTTTAGAGCTAAATTCTTTGAAAATTCTTTCAGCTCGTCGGAGTCGGGCATCTTCCCGTAAAAAAGCAGGTAGGCTATCTCTTCGAAGCTGTGCTCGCGTGCAAGCTTTTCAAGACTCTTTCCCCTTATGATGATACGCCTATTCTCGACGTCGATGGTGCATATAGTTGATTCGACTGCAGGCACTCCTTCAAGCCCGGGAACATACGGGTACTGGCTCATTTCACAAACACCTCCACAAGCTCCGAAACACTGCCAAGCTTCTCAAGATCCCACACGATGTTAACAACCTCTTTTCTTTGCTCTTCGCTGAGAAGGCCGGAAGCAAGCCTGTTGAACTTTGCCTCAACCTCTTGGTTTGTCATCGGGTTTTTGTAATGTCCACGGGGTATGGCGACCTCTTCTGAAACCTGTCTGCCGTCTTTCAGCCATGCTGTTATCTTGTTCGGAAGCTCTTCAGGGTATCTGGCTGTGAGGGAGGTGTCTTCCACAACCTCTATCCTGTCGATGAAGCTGGCTACGTCATCTTTTTTCACCCTGTCGGCTGAGAAGCTGTCCAGCCAAACCCCGCCGTCGAGAAGTGTCACGGCAACTATGTAGGGCAGGCTGTGGTCCGCCGTCTCCCTTGTCCTAGGCCTCCATTTCTCACGGTCTTTTGCGAGGATCGTGTAAGATGCCTCAAACGTGGCAACCCTCACCTTCGAAATGTTTTGAGCCGAGCCAGCTTTCTCAAGAACTTTCAAAGCTGCGTCGACGGCTGTCATCGCATGGTATTCTACGGGATGGTATTTTATGTAGGTTTTGAGTATCATGTCAGGCTCCCTAACTTTAGGCAAGGTTTCCAGGCTGAAGGCTTCCCCGGAGACCTGTTTGAAGAAACCCATTTCTCCTTCGAAGGGTTGGGAGGGACCTGTCATGCCGTTTTCAGCGAGCATGCATGCGAAGACAGCGTTTCTGCAGGCGTTTGCAGCCGCCGCTCCCTTCCACATGGACAGTTCCCCTGCCCGTGTCTGACGCATCGCAGCATGTGGGACCACGGCAAGCGATAAAGCGTTCCCCAGCTTCTCCGCATCCAACCCCATCACCCTGCCTACGCCTGCAGCCGCCGCCACCATCGTGAAGTTGACATGGTCCCATCCTTTTTTCCTCAACGTGACGGCGTCGCAGAGCCTGCATCCAACCTCGTAGCCTACCGCAATAGCTTCAGCCACAGCCCTGCCGTCAGCACCTGAGGTTTCGGCAGCCGCTAGGATGGCTGCTATCATGTCGCTTGGATGCAAAGGCTCTTTCGAGAGATAGGTGTCGTTAAAATCTAGGGCACGGACTCCCACGGCGTTGGCGAAAGAAGCCCACTCTGGAGTGGTTTTTTCACCCGTTACCCATAGCGTGGAGCCCTGGTTTCTCACAGCATATTTCAACGCAGCTTTTCTCGCAGATGTTAAAGCCTCCTCGTTCCACGCGCCCAGGAAACATCCAAAACTATCCAAAACCCTGCGCTTCACCTCGTTCAAAACATCATCCCGCAACCTTATTTCTCTCAGGGAAAACTCTACAATCTGTTGGACAACTCTGTCGAACATACCTCAACATAGATGTTGATCGCCTTCTATTAGTTATTCCGCTGTTTTCTCAACAGGCTTAGCCAACGTCCTCAGCAGCAGGATTGTCAGCAGCAAACCGACGAATACCAGAAAAGACCCCATAAAAGTCATAAACCATAGGTCGGCGTAACGCGTTTCAGTAACTGTTGTTTCCACAGCTACGGTGAAGAAATCCGTCTTCGTGGACTTCAGCAAGGTTGTATAAACCTTCGAGCTGAGTGTGTAAGCTAGTGTTGTCAGAGTGGTTTTTGTCTCAGTTATGGTCGTTCGCGTTCTTTCTTCGACAAAGGTCTCTACGCTGGTGGATGAAAGCTGCATCGCCGTCAGCAAACCACTGGTTGAGACCGGCCTGAGAACTACGTAAACTGTTGTGCCTCCATCCACAGCAAACCTCGTAACACCCGTAAAGCCTCTCCCGACAAAAACCCAGCTGTCCAAGCCGTCGCCAGACGCCCTGTACAACTCCACATCCGAGTTAGAAGACCATGCAACCTCAACGGTTGACGGAGAGTTAAATTTGAAGGGCCCTGTTACAAGCGGTTTATCAGGCTCCAGCGTCTTATTCTCCAAGCTGATGAGTGTCTGGGTTACTGTTCTAGAGTTTGTGACTGTTTCGACCGTTAAGGTCGTGATCTTCGCATCTAACTCAGCAGCAGTTGTGTATGATGTGGTTAAAACGGTTGTAGCAAGCTCCTCTACCTCTGTGGGCCTTTCAGTGGATGTCTGCACTATTACGGTGTCCCTGAACGAGGATACGTAAGGGAGCCTGACAAACCCCATCCCTATCAACAGTAAGCCGAAAACCATGAGGCTGGAAACGGCCAGTTGGGCGCGCACACCCGGTCAAACCAACAGTGATATAAAGGGCTATGGTGTTTGAAACAAGTCAAAACCCCTGTTCTACAGAGTGGAAGGCCTATTACTGGGTTTGTTTAATGGTTTTCCAAAGCTCTTTTAAAGAGTGGATGTTTTCGTCTTGCATGGTTTGTAAAAGCTCTTTAAGCATGTCCCTAACTGCTGTGGCACCTCTGTAAGCGAGCGCTGTGTAGATTTGAACGGTGTTCGCCCCCTCCATCAACGTTTCAAGCACGTCTTTGCCTGTGAAGATTCCGCCTACGGCTTGAATTTCAAAATCCTCGCCGCACATACTCCTAACCTCTTTGACGCATTTTAGCATGTGAGGGTATAAAGGCCTGCCGCTTAAACCACCTCTACGGGCTGCGACCCTAGGCTCGTCAACGAGCAGTGCGTTGACGGCTGTGACGCCTTCGAAGCCTGTGTCTCGCCAGATCTTGACGACCCTGTAGATAATCTCCCGCTCCTCGCTGTTAGTGTAAGGCGGTATCTTTAGATAGGTTGGTCTCCGCTTATGCTGGCCTAGGAGTTCAACCATCTGCTTAAATTTTTCAGGTTGAAAATAATGGCGTAGCTGAGGCGTGTTGGGGGAGCTGACGTTAACCTCTACACCGGAGGCGAAGGGCTGGACCTCCATGTAGCATTCGAGAAGGTTTTGCATGTCTTCATCGCTTACGCTTACCAAGACAGGTATGCCAGCCTTGCCCGACTCGGCGAGGTTTTGGACAAACTTTTTCAGCCCAGGGTTTGGAAAACCCATCGCGTTAACAAGGCCTCTTTCGCTTCCTCGACGGACTATCCGTGGCTTTTTCATCCCTTTCCGCGGGTTCTTGGTAACGGTTCCTACTACAAGGTATCCAAACCCAAGCTTCTCCAGATGATTGACGCATTGGCCCGCTTTGTCGAAGCCAGCCGCTAGACCGACAGGGTTTTTTAAACGTCCAAAACAAGTATCCACGTAAAGCCTCTCATCCATTAAATCAATTCTATACGGCATCAGCCTGAGAAGCCTCATCCCAAAATTATGAGCCGCCTCCGGCGGCAGCAGAGCCAATAACGTCTGAACAAGCCTCAGAAGCATTTCTTCCTATGGACACGTCACGGCGACAACATAAATATTCCCTCTATGGCTAAACTCATTCGATGGGGATTTTTACAGCAGCTGACAAAACAGCCTTCCCCGCCTTCTCCACAAACGGCTTCAAGTACTCTGCATCAACCATCGGAGTCATCTCAGCCAAGTTGTCGCTCACGAGAAGCGCGGACCCGGTCTTAACGTTACGCATCATCCCCAGCCCGAACAAAGTAGCACACTCCATCTCAACCGCTATGTATCCTCTTTTAGACCATTTGCTGACAAACTCCGGGTCTTCGGCGTAAAATGCGTCGCTGGAGAAGACGGGGCCCACATAGGTCCTGAGCCCATGGCTGTTGAACTCGTTAATCAACGTGGTCAAGACATCGTAGCTGGGCACAGGCGTTATGTGGGCATCGGGTATGTACTGCTGTAGCGTTCCACCTATGTAGGCGGCCGCGGTAGGTATAACGATTTCACCGTTCTTCATCCCTTTGATGAAAGCTCCGCAGGACCCGAACCTGATAATCAGCTTGGCGCCAAGCATTATAACCTCCTCAAAAACCACGGCTGATGAAGGGCCTCCAACGCCGTGGCAAATGATTGTTACTGGCTCGCCCTTGTAAAAGCCCGTGTATGTTATGAAGCCTCTGTTCTCGTTGACGAGGCGGGGTTCGTCAAGCATCTTCGAGAGCTGGACGACGCGTGCTGGGTCGCCTGCGGCCACAACTCTCTTAGCCACATCCTTAGTTTTCAAATGCTGCGGCTCAACCATGTCTTGTCCATCATCCTGCTTGTTGAAAAACGTTTCTTGAGATAAGGAATGCGCCGCATAACACGTTGTTTGGCAGGAGCTATAGAACGCTCATGCTCTCCACGTCCGCCGGAGCAAGCAATATTCTCTCCTGATCTACTCTGAAAGATATTCTTCCCAGCTCGTCCAAATCCTCAAGAAACCCTATCAGCTGTGTGCCGTGGGAGAGTGTTATGTTCACCGTGGTTCTGATATACTCCATGACGTCTCTTATTTTCTCTATGAGCTCAAGCCGCCACCCTGCTTTGTAAAGCTCGTACTCTTTCCTGAAATTTTCTAGAATGTTTTCTAAGAGCTTGACCTCGTCAACCTCTGCCCCAAGCTCCGCAGATATTGATGTGTTTTCGTTCCTGAAGCCGGCGGGGATTTCCTCGGATTTTACGTTGCAGTAAACACCTCCGCCTGCAAATGCTCTTGCCACCAGGTCGTTTACAACATCCATCTCAACTGACACCGCCGCAACCCTGTAGCCGTGTAATGAAACTTCGTTGGGCCATCTAAGAAGGGGCTGCAAGCCTGTTGTCCGCGCTATCCCTTCAACAACCGACAGGGCTGTTGTCAGCATGAGTAGGGGTGAGGTGGTGGCGCTTTGACGTGGGTATACGACGGAGGTGAACCATAGGCAGCCTGATTTGAGGGGCTGCAGCCGTCCTATCGCTGCTTTCTGGATACGGGTGAAGATAGCCACTCCCTCGTCTGTTGTTCCAAGGTTTTTCGCTTCGTCAAAGGTTGAGACGGCTTCAGGCACCTCGATTATCCTGCCCTGTTCTGTCTTCAAACGCGGCCACGACCTCCCTTTTCATTCTTGGAATTAATCTTTTTCTCGGCTCTGCTAAGTAGGAGTGCAACGCCGCAAACCAGGCCCGCCAGCCACAACACTAGGTCGGCTGTCAACGAAACCATGTCAACAGTCCAGAAGTCAGCGGGACCAGCTATCGTGCTCAACGTGTGTACCGCATAAGCGAAAGGCATTCCATACCTGACGTGGACGAAATCGGGCCATTCATACAGCTGGCCCGCCGTCATCGAAGCTATTGTAAGACCTGACCACACAGCAGCAAACACGACCACACGCCACTGCATTGCTTTTCTCCAGCCTTCAAAATATTTATATAGTTTGTGTTTCTTTCTTCTGGTACTGTCAACCAAGTAATACGCCTCCTTCTGTCTTGGTTTTTATGAGTGTGTTGTGTGTTAGGGCTATTGCTGCTGCTATCTCTTCTAATCTCTTTACTGTCTTTGAGTTTATGTTGTTGTAGAATCTCTTGGTCCTATCCTTAAGCTTCCTAAACCACCTCTCAACCCTATTCCTATCTCCAAA
>JAWBRA010000015.1:0-41429 GCA_038844785.1 Candidatus Caldarchaeum sp. | reverse complement strand
CAACGCTTTACGGCGATTTAAGAGCCAATGCACAGTTTTCATCATGCTTAAACGCTGTCAGATGACCGGCCTCCAGCCAAACACCCCCCTCATTTTTCCTTTCAGACATATTCTTATATAAAGGAAAGCAGTTGGCTTATTTAGCCGGGGTCGCTCAGTCTGGTAGAGAGGATATATTATTTTCCCCTATAACGCAGGCCTGGAGGCCTGTAGGCCTAGAGAGCCTGTGGCCCCACAGGGCCGCGTGGGTTCAAATCCCACCCCCGGCGGAGAGAATCGGGTTATAGCATAAGGCCGTTTCGGGGGACCTATATAAAGAGAGGTTGTCTAGGAAGGGTCCTAGAACACAGAAACGTCCAAGAAGCCGTCGTTGAAGCGGTTCGTGGATAATGAGCCAAAAAACACCAATAATCTTAGATAAAACCACAAAACAAAAATAAATAGCTTCAGCTGAATCCAAAAAGGAATTGAACGTTGAAATAGTCTTCCACGGCTGCCCTGTAGTCTTCCTCTGCAGCTGAATCCGGGAAGGTATTGAAGGACGTCTCATCGGCTCGTCCAGCTCTTCTGCCAGTTCTGACCGTTGAATCCGATGAGGGATTGAAGGTTTATCAAGCCATGCTTGGGATTGTCTGCGTATCCCGTTTATAGACGAATGTATCAGGACGTGTAAGAATGTTTGTTACTTTTTGCGGCAGCTGGCAATTGTCCTGTTGAGCTGGAGGAGTGTTTGTGAGCCGCATCCGCGCGACTGGCTGGCGGGTTCAAACCCACAGCAGGCAGGCTAACCAGCTGTCTCTTTTCGACGGGTTACTCCTTAATAAACAACCTTCAACTACTGTTTGCCGTTGACGCCAGGCTATCCTCGGATGGAGGCTTTGATGAAAGCACATAAAAAGGAGAAGGGAGCCGTAAAGCTTGCCGAAGAATACCTTGAAGCTGTTTACGAGATTTTTGAACAGAAGGGTGGCAGAGTCAGGCCTGTCGACGTCGCCAGAGCCTTGAACGTAGCCCCCAGCACCGTGAAGAAAGTGATCTTCAGGCTGAGGGAGAAAGGCTACGTCATGTACGAGCCCTACAAACTCCTTGAGCTCACCGAAGAAGGTCTTTCCACTGTGCGGAGGCTTAAACGCCGCCACGACATCATCTCAAAACTGCTCCAAAAGCTGGGAATGGATGAGATGACGGCCGAGGTAGAAGCCGAGCTTATGGAGCACAGCGTCGGCGAACAGTCCACGCAAATCTTCGAGGTGCTGGGGCAGGTTTTGAACGAAGATGAAGAGCTATGCCGCAGGGTTCAGGAGGGGATTAAGAACAAGCTGGCTCAATACGAAAAACGTTAAAAAAATACGAAAAAATAAAAGAACGACGATTCAAAAATACCAAATTATAAAAATAAATACGATTTCAATAACTAGGGCTTCGGTGGGAAAGCGGTGGAGGCAACAACCCTCCTCGACTCGACGCTCAGGGAAGGGGAGCTCTTCAGAGTCCTCAAAAAAGATGCGAAGGTCGAGCTTGTTAGAAGGCTAGCCGACGCCGGAATAAAACGCGTCGAGCTCACCGTCGACTACCCTCCGAGGACAACTAGGGAAGACGTGGAGCCTGTCGTCAAAGCCGTGAACGACTGCGGCTTGGAGGCGGTGCTGCATGGAAGAGCCTTGAAGCAAGACGTTGAAGCGGCTGCAAAGTATGATGCCCACGGGCTGGCAGTATACATTTCACCCACTAAAATCCACCGCGTCCACAAACTCCACGGCATAACATATGAAGAGGCTGTGGAAAGGCTTGTTGAAGCAATGACCTTGGCGAGAAGCCACGGCTTCCGCTACGTTCGCGCAACGTTGGAGGATGCTTCCAGATTCTATGTTGACGGAGAGCTTGAGAAACTTGTCTCGGCCATCAAAAGGCTGGACGAAGCTGGGGCCAGCCTGGTCAGCGTACCAGACACGGCAGGGCTTCTCTCGCCACGCACCACCTCAGAGTTCATTCGAAAGCTCCGCCAATCGGTCTCCACGCCTTTGGCAGCCCATTTCCACAACGACTACGGCATGGCGTCGCCCAACACGGTGGAAGCAATCCTCGAAGGAGTTGCCGAGGCCCATGTAACCGTGATGGGCGTTGGCGACAGGAACGGCATAGCCGACCTCTACGAAGTGGTCGCCACGCTCGAAGACATCCACGGAGTCCAACTCGGAGTGGACAGAAGTAAGATTCAAAGTCTGTACAGTTTCTTCGCCAGGGTTGCGGGAATAAGGATATATTGGCGTCACCCACTTTCCGATGAAGCAAAGACCCTGAGGGCTGGAGTACACCAGGCCATGGCGGTCGAGAAGCCAGAAGGCTACATTCCTAGGAAAAAGCTGGAAACAGACTTCGGAAACCCTGTATTCCACATAGGCGTTTACACGAGCCACAGGCTGGTCGCCATGCTTGCGGGCCTAGACCCTGGAGACCCGCGGGTCAAAAAAGCTACAGAGACCTTGGCTAAAAAAGCTAGGGAGAGGAGAAACGGTCTCAGCTACATGGATTTAAAGGAAGTCTTGAAGAAAGAGCTTGGCGTCGACGTAGCCCCCGAGACGGTTGAAAGGTTTGTAAAACGTGAAAGGGCTTATCTTCTGGCCAAGCTCTACCCCCAATACGACGTCAACAAAATACTCAGGGAGCTTGCGGCCTGGGATGACGTGGAGAGCTTCGACGAAGTCTACGGAGACGTAGACATAGTCGTCGTAGGCAGGCTGAGCCTGTCAAAGGACGACTTCGTGGAAAGGTTTAGAACAATGTTCGCAGAAGGAATAGAAGACCTGAAGGTGCTTGTCGCCGACTAGCCGCGGAGCAGAGCAGGTATAACGGTTTTAAACCCAGCCTCGCCAACGGCTCGAACCAAGTCTGTCACGCTGACTACTCCTGCAAGCCTGTCATCTCTCACGACGACAAGCCTTCTCACACGGTGTCCAGCCATGATGGCTGCAGCGTCGGCGATAGACGTGTTTTCCCCCACAACTATCAACGGGCTGGACATTATCCTTTCAACCCGCGTCCTCTTCGGCGAGAGTCCGCCAGCGACAACCTTCCTAACAACATCCCTCTCAGTCACAATTCCGACAGGTTTTTCATCCCTGACTACTACGCAGGAGCCAACCCCCCTCTCCGCCATGAGACGCGCCGCTGCATAAACGCTGTCGTCAGCGGAGACCGTGACAACGTTGTCGGCCATTATCTCTTTAACCAGCCTGACTCTTTCCACGGCTCTATTGATGGAAAACGTGTTTAAAGATGTTTCAAACGGTTTAAATCATGCCTCCACATGCCTCAACAGGAGATGAAAGTCCCCGTCAAAATCCAGACCTACTGCCCGAAATGCAACAGTCACACCGAGCACTCGGTCACGCTGTACAAGAAAGGGAAGGAACGAAGCCTTGCTCTAGGCGCTAGGAGACACGCTCGGGAGCTCAAGGGATACGGCGGCCAGAAATACCCTATACAGAGGAAGAAAGCAAAAACAACAGACAAGAAAACGCTAGTCCTTAAATGCAGTGCCTGTGGAAGGTCTGTCATGAGGGAGGGCATCAGGCTTAAAAAGCTTGAGCTGGTGAGGTAAGCCATGTCTGAGCCTTGGGAGAGGCTGATACCCAGGCCGCGTTCAAGGTTCATCCAAGTGATGTGCAACGAATGTGGGAACAGACAGATTATCTTCGACTCCGCTAAAATCGTAGTCAGGTGCAACGTCTGCGGAGCAGTCCTCTGCAAGCCAGCGGGAGGCAAAGCCATAATCCTAGCAAAAAGGGAGAAGTTCCTTGAGTAAAGCTCCCGAGCTAGGGGAGCTGGTCATAGGCAGGATTACAAGCGTTAGAGACTACGGTGCCTACGTGGAGGTGGAGGAGTACCCCGGCTACGAAGGCTTCGTCCACGTCTCAGAGGTTTCTTTAAAATGGGTTCGAAACATACGTGAACATCTCAAGGAGGGGCAGAGGACGGTCTTCAAAATTATCCGCGTCAACCCGCAGACCTTTCAAATCGACCTTTCAATGCGCCGTGTTTCGCAGAAAGAGAGGATAGAAAAGCTGCTGGAGGTTAAGAAGAAGGCGAAGGTTGCTAAGGTGCTTAAGGTTCTAGAGGATGCGTCTGGACGCAGGGCTGTGGAGATGCTGCTGGCGAAGTTTCCAGACCCGGTGCAGCTTTACGAGGTCTTCGAGAAGATCGCGGTCGGAGAGCAGGTGGAAAGCTTTTTCCAAGACTTGAGCGAGGCCGAGGCAGATGCTTTGAAAAAAGCTGTTGATCAGGAAATAAAAGTTAGAGAGTTTGAGGTTAAGGTTGACGTCATTCTACGCTGCGACGGGCCGAAAGGTGTGGAGGCAATAAGACTGGCGGCTGAAAAAGCCGAGCAAGTAGCAGCCGGCGGAGAACATGTAGAAATCAAGACGAAAGGAGCTCCTGTCTACTCATTGCATGTTAAAGCATCTTCTAGGGAAAGAGCGTCTGAACTCGTTTCACAGGCTTTAGAAGCCTGCAGGGCCGTCATGGCGGAATACGGAGGGGTGGCGCAGCTCAAAACGGCTTCTGGATAACGGTTTCCAAACGCTCCATCTTAAAGAGAAGAGACCTTCTCCTAACTATCATCGTCTTGTTTTCAAGTTTCTGGTATTTCGCGTTGACTTCAACATCCATGGGGAGAGGCTCCTGCGTGGTCTCGACATCCAGCACCCTGGCGTCTGCGGGGAAATCCACATGCCTTCCCTTGCCGAGCTTCACCTCTATCCCAAAAATCTTGAACCCATCCAGAGTCTGAGGAGGCTCCTCCAACACGGTCACCCTGTATCTATATATTCGAGTCCTCTCGGAACGGGTCTTCTGAGAATGTTTCGACGTCATTTTTACCGTAAACCTTTCGTTGAAGTAGAATTTAAGGTAGCTCAGGTTTTTCGAAAACAGCTGTGCTGTGTTTGGCCTCTCACCTGGTTAAACAGTAATATACGGTCTTAAGGCATGTCTGGACATGGTCAGCCTCATAGAGGTTGTCGTGATCTCCTTATTCGCAGGGTTTATAGGCTCTATCACAGGGTTGGGCGGAGCCAGCATAACAACACCGTTGCTGACTTTGATGGGCGTGCCTATCAAAAACGCCATAGCGGCTGGGATAGTGTCAATTATAGCCACTTCTAGCGGTTCCTCGGCCGCATACATCCGTCGTGGCTTGGCAGACGTTAAAGCAGCCATGTTCCTCGAGATTTTCACGATAGTCGGAGCTATCATCGGAGCGACTATAACCCTGTATATAATTCCAGGGCTTCTGTACTTCTTCTTCGCCGCTTTCCTTCTGACATCTTTCCTCGGACTACGTCGCCTCAGCCAAGAACTCCCTCAAAACGTTGTACAGGACAAGGTAGCGCGATGGCTTGGTATGTCAGGCTCTTACTACGACGACAGGCTGGGGGTGGAGGTATCTTACAAGCTGACTAGGCCTTTGCTTGGTGGGGCAGGAATGTTTGTCGCGGGGATAGCGGCCGGCATGCTGGGCATAGGAGCTGGAGCCTTCAAAGTAGCGGTTCACGAGCTCGTTCTCAAAATGCCTTCCAAAGTCTCCTCAGCCACCAGCAACTTCATTATCGGAATGACCGCATTAGCGGGTGCGAGCGTATACTTCAACTCCGGGCTGCTGTTCCTAGTTCTGGCAGCACCTATGGCCGTTGGAACAACTCTGGGCGCCATGGCAGGCTCAAGAGTCTTGAGGAAGCTCAGCAACAAGTCTACACGGCTGCTCTTCCTCGCCGTAGTGCTGTACATCATGGCCCAGATGGTTGTGAAGGGGTTCATGGAATGAACAGGTCGAAGCTAGAGACCCTGCTAAGCAGCATCCTTATGGTGGGCATAGTCCTCAGCCTAATTGTGTTGGTTGCAGGGTTGGCCAGTTACCAGCTTTCAGCCGGCTCTACGATAGTTTTAAGCGAGCAGTATAGGGTGAGCGCTCCCAGCTTCCTAGATTATTTGAAAAACCTGCCAGAGAATGGGCTGGGTGCAAAAGGGTTGATGGCCATAGGGCTGTCTCTTCTAATGCTCACACCCTATGCGAGAGTGGTGACCTCGCTCGTCTACTTCGCCGTAAAACATGACATCAAGTATCTTCTCATAACGGCTTTTGTTTCAACAGTGTTGACCATAAGCCTTCTAACCCATTAAACGCCCGGTTTTTAAAGCCTTATCACGATTAGCATAGCGAGCGATGCGGCGAAAACAAGCGCCCATACAGTTCTTCTCCATGAAAATATTTTTTCACCGTCTAACGGCGGTATGGGCAGAAGGTTGAAGAAGGCTAGGAAAGCGTTGACCGATGCGACTGCGTTCAAAACCCAGAAAAACGTAGTCCTCCCCGCTAAGGCCAACGTAAAGGCAAGGGCGAGGTTGAAAAGGGGGCCTGCCAAAGCTATCTCGCCATAGTCTCTGACCGTCTGCCGTCCGTAGATTGAGACGGCGCCTGGCATTATCACCTTAAACGGTATGGGTAGGACAGCGGTTAAAACAGTGGCTAGAAGTCCTGCGGGGAATAAGCTGAACCTAGCCAAAAGTCCTTTCCTGACAGCTGTCAGCTTGTGGGCTAGCTCGTGGCCGACGAAGGATGCCGCAAAACCAACCAACACTAACCAGTACATGATGCCCTGGCTGACAGGCCATCCCATAAACCCCAACCCAGCCAAACACACAGCAGCTGTTGCAACAGTCAGGTGTATAGGCTCGGCTGACATCCACCCCCAACGACCCCGGCCAACCTCAGGCTGCATACCATAAAACCTAGTTTCCTTAACCCTTATCTCAGCCGGGTTCCTCGCGAACATAACGCCGCCGCATCCATGTTTCTCAGGAAGCCTGTGCTCAGTGCAGTAATCTCCCCCACAATACCTGCATCTGAATGGGAGAAGCTCATCAACGCCGCAGACCAGGCAACGGGTCAATTCCAACAAATCAGCTCCAGTTCATTTTTATATCTTCCTGAAGCAGTTAGCTATACATGAGCGACTGGCCTAGGTGGGACGAGTTTTTCAACAGGCTAGGCCGTGAGATAGAGGAGAGAGTGAGGGAGGCCCTGGAATATTCTTCGGCGGTTTTTGAGCCTCTAACCGGAGACTACAGAAGGCCAAGAACAGACCTGCTAACTCATGGAGGATATGTTTACGTTCTTTTAGAGATGCCGGGATGCGACAAGCAGAAGATAGAGGTAAACGCAGACGAGTCAAGCATTACGGTGACGGGCGAGTACATGACACCTCCACACCCCGAGTTGTTGAGGCTTTACCCGTTTAGGTACGGTAGGGGTTTCAGAAGGACCGTCCAGCTGCCGCGTCCTATAGACACATCAAAAGTTGAAGCCAAGTACGAAGCGGGTCTGCTGGTGATAAGGGCGCCCCTCGCCTCGCCTAAAGGCGTCAGGGTTGCCATAGAATAACATGCCCGAAACCTTCGCCAGCCTTGTCCAGCTTTGTGAAAAACTGGAGAAAACCCCTGGAAAGAACGATAAAGTCCAGCTGACGGCCGAGTTCTTCCGACGGTTCAAACACTCCAGCACTGAGGCCGCTGCAGCAGCATACCTCCTTGTCGGTTTCTCATCGGGGGTGAGAAGGCAAGGTCTTAATATAGGGCCGTCAACCCTCTATAAAGCCTTAAGAGGCAGGCAAGGTTCTCTATCGGCCTCGGAGAAGCTGACAATCTCCGATGTGTACGAAACATTACGAAGATTGGGGAAGCTCTCGGGAGCAGGGTCGCAGAAAACGCGGATAAACCTTTTGGCTGGATTGTTTTCCAGGGCCGACGAGCTGGAGAGGAAATGGCTTATACGCATGGTTTCAGGCGAGACACGTCATGGGCTTAGCGTAGGGCTGCTGCTGGAAGCCTATGCAAAGCTTGCTGGAAAGCCTTTAGACGAGGTCAAGATGGCTGACATGTTTTTGGGCGACTTGGGCGAGCTGACCAAAGCCTGCTTGACCACGGGGCTTGAATCAGTAGGTATAACGATC
Organism: Candidatus Caldarchaeum sp.; assembly: GCA_038844785.1. Classification (GTDB taxonomy): domain Archaea; phylum Thermoproteota; class Nitrososphaeria_A; order Caldarchaeales; family Caldarchaeaceae; genus Caldarchaeum. Next base: position 33,423 of record JAWBRA010000015.1, on the reverse strand, counting down.
TTCAAGCCTGTAAAGCCCATGCTGGCAGGCCAGTCCTACAGCCCTGAGGGCGTCATCAAAGACTTGGGAACGCCCGTGCTTTGCGAGCCCAAAATAGACGGGGTAAGAGTTCAGGTTCACAAGCAAGGCGGAACCATAAAAATCTACTCAAGAGGTTTGAAGGATTTGACCAGCTCTCTGCCTGACTTGGTGGAAACGTTGTCGGCCGAGATGGCTTTCGAGGAAGCCGTATTGGACGGGGAAGCCTACTGCGTCAACGAAAACGGCAAACCCCTCCCCTTCCAGACCACTATGACAAGGGTTGGGAGAGAAAAGAATGTGGAAGCCGCTTTAGCTGAGCTCAGGCTTCAAGCCAAGTTTTTCGACATCCTTTATGCCGAAGGACAGGTTCTCTATGGCAAAACGCTGCGGGAAAGGCGTGAAGCCTTAAACCGCTGTCTGCCCGAGCACCTTTTAAACCCTGTCGTGGAAGTAAACACGCCGGAGGAGGTTGAGGACTGTTTTAGGAGATGGGTTTCGGAAGGTTTTGAAGGTTTGATGGCCAAATCGCCCAACAGCCGATACCTGCCTGGAAGAAGAGGCCGTCATTGGCTAAAGCTCAAGGAAGCCGACACCCTAGACGTCGTCGTGATAGCTGCAGAATGGGGTCACGGAAGACGTAGCGAGTGGCTCAGCAACTACCTCCTGGCTGTGAAGGATGAGCGGACAGGCGAGCTCGTACCTGTCGGAAAGACGTTTAAAGGGCTTACCGACGACGAGTTCAGGAAAATGACCGACATGCTGTTGAAAATAAAGACTGAGGAGACGGAGTGGGGTGTCGTCGTCGAGCCTAAGATAGTCCTCGAAGTAGAGTACAACGAGGTTCAGAAAAGCCCCCACTACAGCAGCGGATACGCCCTTAGGTTTGCCCGCGTAAAACGCATAAGAGACGACAAAGAACCCAGCGAGGCTGACACGCTTTCAAAGGTGGAGGAGGCTTTCTTAAGACGTCGAAAGTATTAACAAGCTAACATCCTGAACACTATCCTTGAAATCTGCCCCGTCCCAAGCCTGCAAACCTTTTTAGACAAAGGATTCTGCCGGAAAACTATGAAAGTCCTGGCGTGCCTAGCCGGAATCTCCTCCCTCATCCTCGCAGGGCTGTTGATGACCACCCCTTTACATAGCAGTCTTCCACCGGCCACCCTTCAAGTATCGGTTCTAGCCGTAATACTTTCTTCTCTCTCCACACTCCTAACGCCTCTTTCCTCGGCTCTCGGGGGACAGACTATAGTTGCTCCATGGGGGGAGGGCTTAAGACTTGGGCTGGGACCCCTCGTAGCTTGGTGTTTAGGGGGAGCGGTCATAGGCTTGCTGTCGCGCAAAGCCAAAAGCGCTCTACCTCCTGCGTTGCTCACCCCCGCCATCGTCTACCTGCTTGTTCTGGGGCTGTCCATATATGTTCATCCTAGGCTTCCCGGAGCAGTCAGCTGGGAGGTTTTTCTTTCAAAGGTGGCACAAGCCATCCTGTTAGATGGCCCGCTCGACTTTGCCTTCATATACATCCTGCCGATATCATTCTCACTTTTATCCGCATCGCTCGTGGAATCTATCACAGCCAAGCCCGTGCCTGTCCAGCCGAGAAAACGCCGTTTCTGGGAATGGGTTGAAGAAGAATAAAATATAGAGGGGTTTTTGGAGACTTAAGCTGATGGCTGAGCCCCAGCCTCAGCCGGCGCCGGTGGTGCGGCGGGTTTTTTGGCTTTTTTAGCCTTTTTCGCCGCCTTCTTCTTAGCGGCCTTCTTCTTCGCCATCTGTTCCTCGAAAATAGTAGCTATTGGGTGGATAAAAAATTTTCTGAAAAAATTATGGAAAATCCTTGTGCATAACTATTTTTAGGAGCTTTCCAAGTCTTTCGGCCATGATAACGTTGTCCGAGTTTAAACGGGTTGAGCTGAGGGTTGGCAAAGTCCTGAAGGCTGAGAGAGTCAAAGGCTCGGAAAGGCTTCTAAGGCTGCAGGTGGGGTTCGGAGATGTTAGCAAACAGGTCATAACAGGTCTAGCCCATCTCTACCCACCGGAGCATTTCGTAGGAAGGTCTTTCGTCTTTGTTACAAACCTCGAGGCAAAAAAGGTAAGAGGCGAGTTATCTGAAGCCATGCTTTTGACAGCAGTCGAGGACGAGGACAATGTGGTTCCGGTAATACCTGAAAAAGAAGTTAAAGCCGGAACCCCCATAATGTAGCCTCTATATATGGGTCTAATGACGGATACGTGAGTTGAGGGTTCACGTCGCAGAGCTCGGAGGCCTGCCGGACGGCACCCAGGTTGAGCTGTTAGGCTGGCTGAGGTCTAAAAGGCTGCATGGAAAGCTACTGTTCCTCGATTTAAGGGACTCGACGGGGGTTGTACAGGTTACAGTCAGGGCGTCTAGCCTTTCCGAGCAGGGGTTTGTAAAGGCCGCGTCCGCGGGCAGAGAATCGGCTCTCAAGGTTGTTGGTCTTGTAAGGCATGATGAAAGGGCTCCCGGAGGCGTAGAGGTAAGCGGGACAGACATAGAAGTTATTTCACCCTCTGTCGAAGAGTTCCCCGTCAAAAAAGGAGTTGGACCGAAGTTCCTAAGCCTTAACAGACATCTGGCGATAAGAAGCCCAAAGGCAGCCGCCATCCTGAGGTTTAGGGCGAAGCTTGTGAAATGCTTGAGGGAGTGGCTTGAGAAAGAGGGGTTTGTTGAGGTTCACTGCCCCACTTTCATAACCGCGGCCGTCGAAGGCGGGGCCACGCTCTTCCAAGTAGACTACTTCGGGAAAAAAGTCTACCTGACCCAGAGCGTACAGTTCTACCAAGAGGCCGCCATCTATGCGTTGGAGAAAGTTTACAGCGTACAGCCCAGCTTCAGGGCTGAGAGGAGCAAGACCCGTAGGCATTTGACTGAGTTTTGGCACGTAGAGGCTGAAATGGCTCACGCCGGGCTCGAGGAGTTGATGAAGGTGGTGGAGAGGTTGGTGGGCGAGGCTTCGACAGAGGCTGTCCGGATTTCGGCAGGCGAGATGAGGGTCCTAGACCGTAAAATAGACCTTTCGACGCTTGAGCATCCATACCCGAGGATACGTTACTCGGAAGCCCTAGACATCCTGGAGAGAAAGGGGGTGTCTGTGCCGTGGGGTAGTGACTTGGGAGCCGACGAAGAAAGGGTTTTGACCATGGAGTTTGAAAAGCCTTTCTTCCTCACCCATTTCCCAAGGCAGGCCAAGGCATTCTACCATAAGCCAGACCCCTCCAACCCAGCTTTGACCCTCTCAGCCGACCTGCTGGCCCCGTCTGGATACGGCGAGATAGTTGGAGGTGGTCAGAGAATCCACGACTACAACGAGCTGCTCAACCGTATAAAGGAGGAGGGGCTGAACCCGGAAGATTATAAATGGTATCTTGACTTAAGGAAGTTTGGAACCGTTCCCCACTGCGGTTTCGGCCTAGGGGTTGAAAGGCTGGTTCAGTGGCTTCTAGGGCTCAAGAACATAAGGTCGGCGGCTATGTTTCCAAGGACCCCAACACGAATCTATCCATGAAGGAACCTTACAAGCCCTCAGAAGACACCTTCCTGCTTGAAGACGTAATAAGATCAATTGATGTAAGGGGTTTGGCGGCTGAGGTGGGATGCTCCACCGGCTACATCCTTCTGGTCTTGGCTGAGCTGGGACTTGAAGTTGTTGGCACCGACATAGACGCAGAAGCTGTCTCCGCAGCTAGGGAAAGACTTCGAAACCATTACGGTCTAATCCATCTTGTAAACGCCAGCAGCCTGCCCTTCCGCCCAGGTTCTCTCGACTTGGTGGTCGCAAACCCGCCCTACCTTCCCTGCGACAGCGAGTTTTACGACCCCTCCATACACGGGGGCCCCTCAGGCGTTGAGACGGCAATCCAAGTACTCACCGGTTCCGTGAAAACCATTAAGGATGAAGGTAGAGTGGTGATGGTTGCCTCAAGCCTGTCGGACCTCAGAAGGCTGTTAGACCATGCTTCCCGGATTGGTTTCAGCTTGGCGAAAAAGGTTGAATTAAGGCTTTTCTTCGAGTCGCTTTACTGCTTTATATTTACGCGGCGCTCTTGATGGGCTTGAACCGAGTGGATTGGGTTGAGCCGTCCAAAACAGGAGGCGGGTTATAGGCGGGAGGTGGGATGGTTCGGCTCCTTCTCCCTAGGCTATGGAGACGTAGGCCCAAACATATTCATATCTTTAGGTGTTATAACGATGTTCGCGGGGGGTGCGGCTCCAATCTCCTTCGTTATCGCCGCACTGCTGTACACAATAGTTGGGCTTATCTACGCCGAGCTGGCTCCCACCTATCCCTATGCGGGCGGCGTTCATGTCTATTCGATGAAGGCTTTCAACAGCCTGGTGGGGTTTTTGGCAGGTTGGGCGATGCTGCTGGCCTACATCCTTTGTATATCCCTTTTCGCCGTAGCTGCAGCCGGATATCTCCGCCAGCTTGTCCCGTTTCTCGTTTTCCCAGAGCTGGGGTTTAACGGAGTGGTAATACCCTCGTTGGGCCTGTTGGCGGGTTTTTTAGCGCTGCTCCTGGTAGCTTTGAACATCATCGGCATAAAATATTCTGCAATGGTTGTTTCATCCCTCGTGTTCTTGGGTCTTTTTATAGAGGTTCTCATTCTCGGCGCAGGCTTCCTGCTTAAATTCGATTGGTTGTTATTCATCAAACAAGTGTTTTTGGTGGGCAGCGACTTCACGCACAAGGACGTATCTTACATACCCGCCCTGCCTACAAACGTAAACAACTTTCTATACTCTGTTACTTTGGCGATGGCTTCTTTCGTTGGAATCGAGTCGATAGCCCAAGCCGCTGAGGAGACACGTAGACCCCATTTCTCTATTCCCAGGGCTGCTAAGATGGTCGTGCTCGTAGTCGCTGTTTCTGCCGTGCTTTTCCCCGTTCTGGCGGAAGGCTCTATGGGCTGGGAAGAGGTGGCAGCAGCATACGATAGCCCAGTCTACGCGCTTGTGAGAGTTTTTCCGACGGTTGGAGAATATTTAACACCGTTGGTGGGGCTGGCGGCTTTCATCCTCTGCTACTCCAGCTCGAACACAGGCCTCGTGGGAGTGTCGCGGCTGACGGCTAGCATGGCTAGGTTTAGGCTTCTCCCCGGATGGCTGCGGGTCATCCACCCACGTTTCAGGACGCCTGCGAGGACCATTGTCTTGTTCGGAGCTGTGGGAGTGGTCCTTTCTTTCCTCGGAGACGTGCCGTTGCTGGCAAGCGTTTACGCTTTTTCCGCTGTGTTAAGCTACGTTGTCCTGGCACCGACGTTCTTAAAACTAAGGCAGATCGATAGAGAAGTGTTCACTCCGTGGAGACAGCCGTTTAACCTCAGGATAGCAGGACATGATGTGCCTCTGCTGGGCGTCGCCGGAACCGTGGGGTTAACGATTGTTTTCGCGTTGATGTTGCTGTTCCATGCAGGCGGTAGAGCTGTTGGCTTGCTTTGGATGTTGGCTGGAATGTTGTTCTATGTTTCATACAGACGGTACATAAGGGCGCCGTTTCTGAGCAGGGAGGAAGCTAAGCTTATCGAACCTCTTTCCTACAGGATTAAGGTTGGTATTCTTATCAGACCCTACGAAAACCCGCAAACAGCATACAAATCGATACTACACGCCTTTGACAAAAGGTTTGACCTAACCCTTGTTAGCATCATCGAAAAACCGTTAAACCTGGCTGACGACCCCAGACAGATGCAAAAGCAGGTGTTTGAGGACATGACATCCATCTGCAAGAGGCTTAAGCACGACGGGTATAATGCGAAATGCGTCGTGGAGGTTGGTGAGTTTGAGGAGACTGTTTCCAAGATGCTTGACGAAGGTTTTTTCGACCTGGCTGCTTTTATCCAGAGAAGGGCTGATAAATCAGTCTTCGAAAAAGGGCATGAAAAGAACATACACAACCTTATAACCCGATACCCCGGTAGAGTTGTGTCGCTGAAGAGGGTGGGTGAGTAAATGTCCTTTCCGGGGGTAAGAGCCATCATACACATTTTCGCCGAGTCTAACTCAATCGACCGTGTTGCCAAGCAGATAAGCAAGCTGCCCGAAGTTGTGGACGTCTACGAGGTGACGGGAGAGTTCGACCTGATAGCGCTGGTGGTGGCGAAGGACATATCCAGCTTCAGAGACTTTCTCAAAGACAAGATACTCGCCATACAGGGTGTCAAGAGTGCTGTAACTTCGATAGTTCTCTACACCCACAAAAAGGAGGGGGAGGAGACAGGTGAGTGACTAAAATTCTTCCTCCTCTTCCTCCCACTCTTCTTCCTCGAAGTCTTCCTCCTCCCACTCTTCTTCAAACTCCTCCTCTTCCTCTATCCTTGCAAAAAATTCGCTTTTCATACTCACCACGCGGCGAATATGCCTAACTGGTTTGTTTTAAGTTTTTTCAGGGTCGTGCAACACATATTAGCCGATTATTATACGTCCAATACGGGGGATGAGGCTGCTGCCCCAGACTGATACGTGATGCAGGAAGAGCCGAGCCGACCCCTAAAAATCCTCTCACACATGAGGTTTGCACGCCGTCCGGAAAGGTGCGAAGCTTTTTCGGCGATGAGTTGTTAAGAAATCCTGAAGTTCTCCTCAAGAAACTTGTAAGTAGAGTCGTCGCATACGAGCCGGAATGTTGGAACACCTTCGATCTTAATCTTCCCATCTATAACGAGGGTGGGAACAGCTCTTATCCTGTATCTTTTAACAAGGTCCTCTATTTTATGAAAATCTTTAGACAAGTCAAACACCTCTAGCTTGCAACCGGCGCATTTTCCCACCTCAACGATGTTGGCCATCTGCCTGCAGAGCGGGCATCCTCCGACGAAGAGCTGCAGGGAGTGGTGCATAAGCCCCACAGACCGGCAGCCTTTTTAAAACCTTTACCTGTCTACAGGGTCGGCGGGTAATGGACCCAAACCTTCGAGCCTTCTGTAATTTCTTTAACGCCGGGCATTCCTATTATGAAGCCGTCGGATCGGGAAGGTATGCTCATTCCGCTTGACTCGCCTAAGTTAGGACGGCAGAGCAGCGTGTCTTCCGTCTCCTCCACGGAAACCCAGACAACCTTCACAAAGTTGTGGTATTTCCTGAAACGTACAGTCTCGGTAAGCTGTGCCATGACCTTGCGATGGTAGAAACTTGGCTGCTGGTGTTGAATGGCTCTCAACACGGGATACGCCAAGAACATGAAAACGTTGAGCGTTGACATAATGAGCCCCGGAAGCATTATCAACGGTTTTCCGTCTATGATGGTAAAGCCCCCCACCCTACCCGGCTGGAGGGCGAGGCCGTGAACATACACACCGTCTCCAGCGTTTCTTGCGAAGATTGATGAGACATCTTTCTCGCTTATCGAGGAACCGGCTATCGTGATGAATATGTCGACCAGCCCTATGCTCTTGTTGATAGTTTCTGAGAGGATGGATGGTTTGTCGGGAATGATTCCGAGGAAAAAAGCCTCGGCGCCAGAGCCTTCGACAAGCCTCCGGACTACCAGCGTGTGGGTGTTTAAGACTTTGCCGGCCTCCAGCTCTTCGAAGCTGTCGGTCAGCTCGTCGCCGACAGCCATTATACCAACTCTCGGTTTTCTGAGGACGGTGACTAAAGGTATTCCAAGGGATGCGAGCAAAGCCACGTCAGCGGCCTTCAACCTGTGTCCCCTTTGGAAGAGAAGCTGTCCCGCCCTGATGTCAAACCCTTGAAGGTCCACATACTGCCATGGCTCAGCACGATGCATGAACACAACACTATCCCCATCCCGGTGTACGAGCTCTTGTGGAACCACTGCGTCAGCACCCTCAGGCAGGTAAGCACCTGTCAGAATACGTGCTGTCTCACCCCTACGAAGAACGTGGGTGGGACGTCTCCCAGGTATACACTCGGCTGCTATACGAAGCCTCACGGGCCTTTCAACGGAGGCTTCTTCAAGGTCCTTGCTGTTGACGGCGAACCCATCCATGTGTGAGGCGTGAAAAGCCGGCAGGTTTTTAGGCGAGATGATTTGGTCTGCCACAACCCTGTCGACAGCGTCAAACACGGGGACCGTTTCAGACTCTTCGATAGGCTTGACACGGGAAAGTAAGGTTTTCTGAGCCTCCCAGACGTCGGTAAATTTTTCAACCTTCCTGTACAATCCAGTACGTTTAATCGATTAGCTTATATTTTAGCGAAACGATTAAACCACAAGTTGGACAACCTGACCTTCTACGCGAAAGTCGGACAGCTTGTTGCCGAGCATAAAAAATTCTGCATAGCCACGGTTGTGAAAACCGTTGGACACACGTCGGGAAAGGTCGGCTCCAAAGCCATCATACTTGAGGACGGGAAAGGCTTGTTCGGCTGGGTTGGTGGGGGTTGCGTCGAGACAACGGTTCTTCACGAAGCTTTAAAAACCATCAAAGAAGGAAGAAGCCGGACGATATATCTCGAGATGGAGGATGAGCTGAGGGGGACTGGAGTTCCGTGCGGAGGCTCGATGGAGGTCTACCTAGAGCCTGTTCTTCCCAGAAAACAGCTCCTGCTGGTGGGGCACGGTGCCATAGTTGAGAGCCTTGCCCAGCTCGGGAAAATGCTGGACTACAGGGTTGTTGTAGCAGACCCTGAAGGAATGTTCAAGAACCCTGACCTGGTCGACCAGTACAGCACCGACCCCGATTTAAAAGACGTCCAAATAGACAGCAACACGGCGATGGTTGTCTCGACTATGCACAAGCTCGACCACAAGTACATCAAGGCGGGTTTGGATGGAGGAGCATGGTATATAGGACTCATCGCCAGCAAGAAGAGGTCGGGGATAGTCTTCGAGACGCTTGTCCGGATGGGGGTGGACGAAGCTATGCTGAAAAAGATATCCTCGCCGGCGGGAATAGATATCGGAGCCGAAAAACCTGAGGAGATAGCCTTGAGCATAATCGCCGAGATAGTCCTCTTGGACAAAGGTGGGACGGGCAAGCCGTTGAGAGTAGTTAAGTCTTTAGAGCCTGAGATTAGGGAGATAGTTTCGGAAGCTAGTGGTGAGAGAGTAGGCCCCGTCTGTTGAAAAGCCGACCTCTTCTGGGAATAGGCTGGAATGATGGCCCGAAATGCTTTATAAAACCTTTTAGGTTTTTCAGGGCGTTCATCCCGGCGAGGACGTCTATATAGGGCATGGCGGTCTCCATTCCAATAGTCCGCGGCTTAAACCCAGGCTTGTCTGCGTGAGGGTTGACCCAGATGACCCTGCCAACCATACTTTTGAGGCTTCTCATAGCTCTGTCAAGTAGTTCAGGCTCTCCTGTGTCCCAGCCGTCGCTGACTATTATTGCAACGGTCCCCCTGCTGACAAGCCCCCTATACTTCTCGATAAAGCTAGTCAAACAGCTTCCAATCCTTGTCCCACTCCCCCAAATGTTTACATCGCGTGAGATCAGCTCAGCAGCCTTTTTTGGACCGAAATACTTCAGCAGGCTGCTCACCCTCATGAGCTTCGTGCTGAAGACAAACACTTCCACCGCTACGCTTTGCCTAGCCAAAGCGTACATAGACTGCATCAGGAACTCTGTGTAAGTGTCCATAGACCCGCTAACGTCAAAAATAGCCACGATCTTACATCTTGTGACCTTTCTCCTGATCCTTAAAATGTTAAGCATCTCACCGTATGTCCTAAGGCTTTGACGCAGCGTTTCACCGAAATCCATCATCCCTGTGCTGCTTCTCTCATACCTTCGGCCCGGTAGGAGGGCCAGCCTCCTTCTCAACCTCTTCAAAACCCTCCTGCTCTCCCTTAGAAAATCAAGAGTTGGAGCCGGAATCTCTTTCTTCATCAAGACTTCGACAGGACTGTAGTACGCCATCATAGCCTTGCGCTGGTCTTCACCTCCATGCCGCCCTTTCTCCAGAAACTTTTCCCTCCCACCCTCTCCGCCGCCAGAACTCCTACTCAACTTCTCGTCCCTAGGCCTTTTCATCGAAAGCAGTTCCTCGAAAACACGGTCGAAAATTTCATAGTCTTCCAACCTCTTCACCATACAAAGTTTCATGACCTTCTTTAGGTCGTCAACGTTTTTGATTGTAACATGTCCTAATGCGGTGTATGCGTCTATACTCTCCGCTGTCCCACACTTAACACCATACATTCTAAGCCTGTCAGCAACCTCTGTCACAAGAAACATAAGGTCGGTGAAGGTCATCGCTAAACTATCCCAAGCTCCCTAACGATCCGTAGGTCATCCTCGTTCTTTACAAGACAGCTCAACGTAGAGCTGATAACAGCTGGCGTTATCTCAGCCGCGCCTAGAACGCTTAATGCGTTAGCCCAGTCGAGGGTCTCGGATATACCAGGTTTCTTGCTAAGCTCGCTCACCTGACGGAGCCTTTGGACAAACGCCACAACCTCGTCAGCCAGCTTGGGAGAGAGCTGAGGGACTTTCAGCGACAAAATTCTTCTCTCCTTCTCTGGCGTCGGATAAGTTACGTAGATGTAGAGACATCTTCTTCTAAGCCCGTCCCCAACCTCCCTGGTTCTGTTGGACGTGATTATGACCACGGGCTTCTTTTTCGCGGTTATTGTCCCAAGCTCGGGGATGGTAACCTGAAACTCAGCCAAAAACTCGAGGAGAAAACCCTCAAACTCCTCATCGCTTCTGTCAATCTCGTCTATAAGGAGGACAGGCGGCTCCGGCCCCTCATGCAACAGGGCAGCCAGCAAAGGACGTTTCAGCAGATATTTCTCGCTGAAGATCTCTTCAGAGATCTCTTCCGGCGACTTCTTGTCCTCCAAAAGCCTGATGTTAATCAGCTGACGTGGATAGTCCCATTCATAAAGGGCTTGTGAAGCTGTTATTCCCTCGTAGCACTGGAGCCTGATTAGCTTTGTGCCCATAAGTTTCGCCAAAACCTTAGCGACCTCTGTCTTCCCGCAGCCCGGCTCCCCCTCGATAAGCAATGGCTTCTCAAGCTTGAGAGCAAGATATACAGCCAAGGCAAGCGGCTCGTCGGCAACGTACAACTCTCTCTCCATGGCTTTGACCAAACCTTCTGGCGTGAGTTCTTCCAACAACCCAAAGGCATCATAAACTGCTATTAATTTATGTTTTGCATGGTATGCCGTCGAAAAATGTCCAAAAATATTTTTAAGTAAGCAATTGGATAGAGTGGTTCGATGATTCCACGTAAGTTCGAGTATTTGGCTCCAACAACCATTGCACAGGCCGTTTCATATCTCCGTAAGTACCGGGATGCAAAAATCTTGAGCGGAGGTATGAGTCTTATTCCGATGATGAAGCTGAGGCTTGTTTCTCCAAAGTATGTCATAGACATTAACAACATTAAAGGTTTGGACTACATAAAAGATGGGGGAAAAGTTGTCAGGATAGGCGCGCTCGTGAGACACGCAGACATAGAACACTCTCAGATAATCAAGAAAAGGCTTCCTATTCTGGCTGAGGCTGCACCACAAATAGCTGACATGCAGGTGAGAAACCTTGGAACTTTTCTCGGCTCTTTAGCTCATGCGGACCCTGCTGCAGACTGGCCCGCCCCCGTCCTAGCCCTCGACGCTGAGCTCGTTGCACAGGGTACGGCGAAGAGGAGGATAAAGGCGGTGAAGTTCTTCAAAGGTCCGTTTGAAACAGCTTTGAAGCCTACGGAGATTTTGGTCGAGGCGATAATCCCTGTGCCTCAAGGGCCTAAGGTGGGCCAAGCCTATCTGAAGTTTGAGAGAAAGGCCGGTGATTTCGCCACCGTCGGTGTCGCGACCTCCATCGTGTTGAACGAGAAAAACGAGTTTGAAAAAGTTGGGATAGGGTTGACGGCTGTGGCTCCAGCGCCGTTCAGAGCAACAGACGCCGAGAAAATCCTTCTGGGGCAAAAGCCTTCTAAAGAGCTGATAGAGGAGGCTGCGAAAGCCGCTGCGGCGATGTCCGACCCAACCTCAGACCTGAGGGGTTCAGCCGAGTACAAGAGGGAGATGGCGAGGGTTTTCACGAGAAGGTCCTTAAATAAAGCCTTAGAAAGAGCCGGGGTAGCGGTTTAGGTGATTATGCATGGCGGCCAAGAAGGCTTTGAAACAGGCTGAGCCTGCGAAAAGAAACGTGACCATAGAGATAAACGGCGTCAAATACTCTTACGACGTCGAGCCACGTCTCCTGCTCGTCCATTTCATACGGGAGTATGCCGGGTTAACAGGCACCCACATAGGATGTGATACCACAAACTGTGGGGCGTGCACTGTCTTGATGGATTTCAACGGCAAATGGAAGGCGATTAAGTCGTGCACCTACTTCGCCGTTCAAGCCAACGGAAAAAGGATTCTCACGATAGAAGGGATGGCTAAGGGAGACCAGCTACATCCGTTGCAGAAAGCATTCTGGGAGCATCACGCTCTCCAATGCGGTTACTGCACACCCGGCATGATTATGGCAGCAGCTGGTTTCCTAATGATAAACCCCAACCCGACGGAGCAGGAGGTGAGGCGTGGAATTTCAGGCAACCTATGCAGATGCACGGGGTACGTCAACATCGTCAAAGCTATTCTAGCAGCAGCTGAGGAGATAAGAGCCTCGGGAAAACCAGTTATAGAGGTTTAGGAAATGAAGATATCGGATAGGTTTACAGTCGCGGCGGAAAGGGAGACTGTGTGGAAGTTTGTGACAGACCCAGACCACTTCATTAAACTTATCCCAGACCTCCAGAAATATGAAAAAGTTGATGAACGAAATTTCAAAACCGTTTTTAAAATTGGTCTCGGAATGATAAAAGGGAACATAAGCATGGCTTTCAGGTACGAGGAGCTGAACCCACCTTCCAGCCTTAAGATTGTCGGCAGAGGTTCTGGAATGCAGTCCACAGCCGACCTGACCCTCATGCTTGAGCTCAACCCCAGCGATGGAGGAACTGAGATAAGCTGGTCTGCAGACATTCTTGTAGGTGGTTTGGTAGCCAGTGTAGGAAGCCGTTTGATGGAGTCTACCACGAGAACTAAAGTGAGAGAGATTGTTGAAGGGTTAAAGAGAGAGCTCGAGGGTGGTCGTAAAAAGAAGAAATAAACCTTTTTTCAGCATACCTTTAAAACCGAGGTTTTTTAAGTAGACGCAGATGCCGGATGCCGAGAATTAAGAGGATTTCAGAAGTTGTCGACATCCTAAGGAACAAGGATAGCATAAGAAACATTGGGATAATAGCGCATGTTGACCACGGCAAGACGACTACATCCGACTCTCTGCTGGCTGCGGCGGGCCTCCTTTCTCCAGCGCTTGCGGGGAAAGCCCTAGCGCTAGACTATCTTGAGGAAGAGCAGCAAAGGCAGATGACAATAAAGGCAGCGAACATCTCGCTCTACTATGAGACAAACGGCAAACCCTACATCGTCAACCTGATAGACACACCCGGACATGTTGACTTCTCAGGCAGGGTTACAAGAGCGTTGAGGGCGATAGACGGGGCGATAGTCGTGGTAGATGCAGTTGAGGGTGTTATGACCCAGACCGAGACCGTGATTAGACAGGCTCTGAGCGAGAGAGTTAGGCCAGTCCTTTACATAAACAAGATCGACAGGCTCGTCAAAGAGCTGCGTCTTCCACCCGAGAGAATTCAGGAGACTTTGGCGAGAATAGTTAGGGACGTAAACAATCTGATCGAAATGTATGGCGAGCCTGAGCAGAGGGAGAAATGGAAGCTGAGCTTCGCCGACAACACTGTTGCGCTGGGGAGCTCCAAGGACCGTTGGGGTTTCACGGTCAGGCAGGCTCAGGAGAAAGGGATTAAGTTCAGCGACGTCATCGATGCTTTCTCAAGAGATGACGTGGAATGGCTAAGGCAGAAGACACCTCTCCACGAAGCCCTTCTCGAAATGGTTATCTTAAAACATCCACCACCCCACGTAGCTCAGAAGTATAGGATATCGAAGATATGGAGGGGGGACTTGGATAGCGAGGTTGGGCAGGCCATGCTGAACTGCGACGAGAACGGGCCGACGATCATGGCGGTGACAGACGTAAGGGTAGACCCTCAGGCAGGAGTAGTTGCCACAGGCAGGCTTTTCAGCGGGACGATAAGCGAAGGCGATTCCGTGATAATTGTTGGACGCAACATCTCTGGAAGAGTTCAGCAGGTGGGGGTCTACATGGGCCCCTCAAGAGAGCTTGTTGGAAGCATCCCGGCCGGCAACATCCCCGCCATCCTAGGATTGAGCGACGTCAGGGCAGGAGACACGATAGGCTCAGTTGAAACAATACCCTTCGAATCCCTCAAATACATCTCCGAACCTGTCGTAACGATTTCTGTCGAGCCCAAGTACAGCAGGGACTTGCCTAAGCTCGTCGAGTTCTTGAACAAGCTAACCATAGAAGATCCGACACTTGTCACGGTTGTCAGGCCCGAGACCGGAGAATACTTGATCAGCGGAATGGGGACGCTACATCTCGAGATAGCTCTCACATGGATTCAGAAAGCAGGGCTCGAAATAGTTTCTGGAAAGCCAATAATCCTCTACAGGGAGTCTATCCAGAGTAAGGGTAGAGAGTTTGAAGGAAAATCTCCCAACAGACACAACCGTATCTACACGCGGGTTGAGCCTCTGGAGCCTGAAGTGATAGAGTTGATACGTAAAGGTGAGTTATTCGACGAGATGGACAGGAAACAGGTTGCGAAGATTTTGAGAGAACATGGATGGGATGCTGAGGAGGCGAGAAACGTATGGGTTATAGACGGCAGGGGAAACATACTGGTCGACGCCACAAAAGGCGCTCAATACCTTCAGGAGTCGAAGATGATGATCATAGGAGGTTTTCAGAGGGTTGTCCAAGAAGGGCCTCTAGCCTCTGAAAACATGCGTGGAGTGAAGGCTGTTTTGACACAGGTTGAGCTACATGAAGACCCCGTCCACAGAGGATATGCTCAGATCGCACCCGCCACATGGCGAAGTCTCTACGCCAGCATACTTTCGGCGTCACCGGTTTTGCTGGAGCCTGTGTTGAAGATTGAGGCGAAGGTTGCGCCAGAGTTTATGGGGGCGGTAACCTCAACCATAACAAGCAAGAGAGGGAGAGTGTTGGATGTTAGGCAGGCGGAGTATGTGACGGTCGTAATTGGTGAAATCCCTGCGTCAGAGACGTTCGACTTAAGCGAAGCTATGCGCAGCGCGACAATGGGCAAGGCTTTCTGGGCCACCGAGTTCAGCCAGTGGAAGCCGGTTCCCGCCTCTCTTAGGGATAAAGTGATTCAGGAAATCAGAAAAAGGAAAGGGCTGCCTCCCGAGATTCCGACAATATCACAGTTCGTTGAGGAGGAGTAGAGAGTTCAGCGCTTTGACTCGGTGTTATACCTTTTCATCAATACTTCCCAAGCATCCTCATCCTCCATCAAAACTTTCATCTCGTCAAACGATAGCTTCTCCCCAATAGAAAGCTTTTCAAGAGCACGGGATTTAACCTTCTCCTTCATGGCAAACTCCCTTGCCCTAATCTCGATCTCCCTATGTTTCTTAACATACTCTTGGAGCTCTACAATCCTTGAAACAAGTAAAATTTCATCCGCCTCAGCCATCTGTGCTTTCTTCTTGGCTTCGATGTATGCTTGGTGATGAGAGTCGGCCTCGGGCTTCAGCTGCTGTATCAGGTCTCTAACAGATTGATATGCCTCGCGCGCTATATCAAGCTCCTCCCTTTTCATACGTATCGCGTCTCTGAGTTTTTTCGCCTCCTCAGCCAAAGGCGTTATCTGGTTGTTCAACTCTCTGAGCTTCTCTGCGATACCCTCCCTTTTCTGCACTTCAGCGAGAAGGCTTGAAAGGTTTTTAAGTTCTTCATATATCCTTCTTTCCTCCTCAGGCCGTAGTATATCAGTCTGTATCCTGTCTTCAAGATCTCTCATCCGTCTAATTATCTCCTGGGCTGTGTATCCTTTCACGTTGTCGGCTACGTGTTGGGACAGCAGCTTATCCTTCTCGTTCCTTAACTCCTTAATCTTATTCACCACTTCATCTAGCTTCGCTCTAAGCTCCGCTATTTCGTTCCTTAGGCTTGAGATTTTTTCAAGATAGGAGGCGTTTTTCTGTTTTATCTCCTTTATTCTTTCATGCACTTTATCCCTCTTTTCTAAATGTTTTGCAGCCTCCTCCTCGTATTCTGCCTTCTTCTTCCTCAGCTCCGCCAGCCTAGACCTTATTTGGAAAATCTCTTCCTCGACTGCTGAAACGTTGTCTTCTGTCATCTCAGCTCCATCTCCCCCTCGCCGTGAATACGTGTTAGGTTGCCGTACAGCTCTGTGAAGCCCTCAAGGGTTTTAGAGGAAACAGGTATCAAAGGAATGATGTTAGATATATCCCACACACTTTGGACGATTTCACGTGAAAGCATCTTCTGCAACTCGTTCATGGAGCTCGCCGCTGTTACCTCAAAAGCTTCGCTGGACTCATGCCAGCTCAAAATTCTAGTTAGATATCTTGCAGGAACAGCGTCACATTTGCTTAGCACGTTAACTGCTGGAAGGGCAAGTGACACGACGGTAGAAGCCGACAAGAAAAGCGAGGCGGCGTAGTTTCTGGGATGGGAACATATGACGGCATCCATGAGAAAGAGCAGAAGCTTTTTCCCTTCACACAGCTTTCTGGAAATTATCCTCCCCTCCTTTCTGAATGCAAACAACTCAAGCTGGCCGGGTGTGTCGACTATGAGCCAGTCGGCCTTTGTTTCATCGACTGCGGCTGCAAGCTCCTCTATGTTTCTAGCGGCTTCTCTTACTGAAGCGATGAGGGCGCCGTTGGGGCCTAGGTTACGTGAAGCCATAATCCTCTCGTAGTCAACTATCTCCCTAACGTCGACATCAGGCTCGTACGGTAGGGAGATAGCTGCTGGGTCAAGGTTTACTGTAGCAGTCAACTGTTCATGGTCTCTTAACCACTCGCTGAACACTCCGGTGAGGGAAGACTTTCCCGAACCAGCCGTACCGACAACGTAGACTACGTTCATAGTTAGTTTCACTCAGTACCGAACTCCTCAAAATCTTCATGTAAGACGGTATTTAGACTTTGCCGCATAATAGCGCAAATATACAGGCGATGAGGAACCTTTCTCCATGGAAGGATATCTTAGAAAGCTTCTTGAACATACGGGACTCGACGAAAGGGTTTTAACAACGCTGGAGCAAACGGCAACGAAATCTGTTGAGTCGGTGAAAGAATTCTTGGAGCTGGTGGAGGATGAAACACCACCCTTCTGACATGGCTTACAGCTACACGCTGCGAGACCTGGTGTACGGCCGTGTTAAGCGTAGTTTCGGCGAACGATGGACAAATCAGACCAGAAGGATCAAGTTACATAATGATAAGTATCACGCCTACATAACTGTGTTCGAAAAACCGTTAGCCCTAAAGGGCTTTCTCAGTAAAACATTGAAGGGAGCAATCATAGCTGTCAAAGATATTTTTCACATAGAAGGTTATCCGACGACGGCGGGCTCAAAGCTGCTTAATGGAAAAATTTCCAAAACAACCGCCTACGCTGTTAAAAGAATTTTACAAAGTGGCGGTGTTGTGAACGGTAAGACGAACCTTCATGAATTCGCCTTCGGAGTGACAAACAGGAACCCTCACTACGGTGACTGTCTAAACCCTTTCGACGCAGGCCGTGTTTCCGGAGGCTCTAGCGGAGGCTCGGCTGTCGCTGTGGCTTTAGGCATGTGCGACGCCGCGCTTGGAACGGACACGGCTGGCTCCGTAAGGATTCCCGCTTCCTTTTGCGGCCTCGTAGGCTTCAAACCCTCCCAAGGCCTGATAAGCACAGAGGGTACGATACCTTTAAGCTGGTCTCTCGACCACGTCGGAGTAATCTGCCGAACTGTATGGGATGCGGCATTGCTCACATCGGTTTTGTCAGACAGCTTCAAAAAACCTTTGTCCATAAAGCCTGCCGGGCTGAAGGGTTTAAAGATAGGTGTTCCGGCAAACTTCTTTCTCGAGTACCTCGACGACGACGTGAGGAGGAACTTTGAAAAATCTGTTGAAAAGGCTGGGGGCAGCGGCTGCGATGTCGTGAAAGTGGTTGTAGAGAAGCCTGAGACGGCTGCCAGATGCCGTTTTATAATAGTCCACTCTGAGGCGGCTGCCTACCATCTCAAACTCTGTGGTGGTAGAATGGACTTGTATGGTGACGAGGTGAGACAGCGTATAGCCAGCGGTCTGGCAATCCCCGCCTCTGTTTATTTGAACGCTTTGAGGGCGTGTAAAATTTTGAGGGATAGGTTTAGGAAGATCTTTAAGCAATGCGATGTGCTGGCTGTCCCCACTACAATAATACCGGCCCACAGGCTCGAAGAAGAACATGTCGATGTTGGTGGAAAGCTTTTCGACGTCAGAACGGCTACCCTTAGAAACACGGAGTTGTTCAACGTTTACGGCGTGCCCGCTGTAAGCATACCCAACGGGTATACGAAAAACGGCCTTCCCACAGGACTGCAGCTAGTAGGCGACATTTTCGAAGACGTCAAACTACTGAGAATAGCATATGCTTTCGAGAGACTTCTCAGCTCTTAGAGCTCAGCCACCACTCTAGATACTCCTCCCTCCTTCTCTTCTTTCTATCCTCCTCAAACTTGCTGTTGAACCTTTTCTCCCTCTCAACCAAAAGGTCTTGGGATGTATACGTGAACCCACACGCTGAACAGACATACGTCCTCGTCTCCCTGTCGTAGACGAGCCTGTTGCCGCATTCGAGGCAGTACGGCATCTTTTTCAAGTGGTTGCCTTCCCCGTCATATATATGTTTGAACGGGTTTCAGACCAATCCGCTAACTTTATTTAATCCCCGCTATCTGTCAATCTACAGGTGTGTTGAGTAATGGCTTTGGGCATAACGGGGGCGTATGACAGGGCGATAACTGTTTTCTCACCGCAGGGAAGGCTATACCAAGTGGAGTATGCGTTAGAGACCGTCAGGTCGGGTTCAACAGCCCTTTCTTTGACGGTTGAGGAAGGGGTTGTGCTGGCTGTCGAGGAGAGGATGCACACAAAGCTTCAGAGCCCAGATTTTTCATGGAAAATCTTCCAAATCGACGAGCATATCGGTGCGGCGACAGCCGGTCTTAACTCGGATGCACGAGTGCTGGTTGACAACGCTCGGATCTACTCGCAGACGCTCAGGCTGTCTTACGACGAGGAACCTTTGATTGAAGCTGTCGCAAGAAGGGTGGGGGACATAATGCAGATATACACCCAGCACGCCGGCGTAAGGCCTTTCGGGACAGCGTTGCTCATAGGCGGCGTAGACAAAACCGGCCCTAGGCTCTTCTACGTGGAACCCAGCGGACTCGTGTTGGAGTACAACGCTTGGGCCATAGGCAGGGGTGCTGAGAAAGTCCGTGAAATCTTCGAGAACAACTACAGCAAGAAGCTCAACCTTAGGCAGGGCGTTGAAATGGCGTTGAAGTCGTTGGTAGACTCTGTTGATAAAATCGAGGAGGGGTGGACGGTCAGGGTTGCTACAATACCGACCACCACGAGAAAGTATACAATGACCCCTCAAACAGAGCTTCAGCCACTTCTGGCGGAGCTTCTGAAATCTAAAAAACAGTAGTTGAGTTAGACAATGCCGAAGCCGAAGGAAACCTACACAATAGCCCGGCTAGGAAGAGGAGACACAACATACGAAATCCTCGTGGACCCAGATATGGCTCTCAAATACAAGCTAGGCGAAAAAATCCCTGTGTCAAAAATGCTGGTCTACGAGGAGGTTTTCAAGGACTGGAAGAAAGGGGTGAGGGCTTCGGAAGCCGATCTGAAGAAGGCTTTCGGGGTATCAGACATTAAAGCGATAGCTGAGAAAATAATCTCTGAAGGCGAGGTGTTGATCACCGCTGAGCAAAGACGGAGGCTTATAGAGGAGAAGAAGAGGCAAATAATCGACTTCATAGCCCGGAACGCGATAGACCCTCGGACAAACACACCGCATCCACCTCAGAGGATTGAGCTAGCCCTTGAACAGGTGGGTTTATCCATCGAGCCTTTCGCCGACGCCAAGCAAGAGGCGATGAAGGCGGTGGAAAAGCTGAGGAAGATTCTCCCGCTCAAGATAGGCAGCATGAAGGTTGAGATAAGGGTTTCAGGAGAGTTTGCAGGCAAGGTATACGGCTTGATCAGGAACATGGGAAACATCTTGGAGGAGAGCTGGCTTGGTGACGGGAGCTGGAGATGTGTGGCCGAAGTCCCCACCGGCCTACACGCCGACTTGGTGGACAGGTTGAACAAGATATGCGGAGGAAGAGTCGAGATCAAGCCGGTGAGCTAGATGATTTACTTCACTGAAAACGAGCTGGTCATTCCAGGGCAGCTGCTGGCAGATAACGGCCGTAAAGGAGGGTTTGGGACATACGTGAGAGATGGGAAGATATATGCGTCGACAACAGGATTGCCGCGGATAGTTGACGGCGTCATCAGAATAATTCCCGTTAGCGGAAGATACAAACCTCAGCGAGGCGACAAAATAGTCGGCATCATTTCAGACATAAAACCAAACGCTGTTGAAGTTGACATAAGCGGAGAGCTAACGGCCGTCATAAAACTTTCGGAGAGAGAATCAACACCCCTGAAGATAGACATCGGCGACTGCATATACGCCGAGGTCAAGACAACAGGGATAAGAGGTACGGTCCTGTCCAACGAAGGTCTTCAAAAAATACCCTCGGGCCTGCTTGTATCAATAAACCCGGCTAAGGTTCCGAGGCTGATAGGGAGAAAAGGCTCGATGGTTCAGATCTTGAGAAAAGAATCGGGATGCGACTTCTGGGTTGGAAGGAACGGGTTGATTGTAGTCAACGGCCCAGACCCCGCCAGCGAGTTTGCAGCGGTATCCGCGATAAACTTGATAGAGAGAGAGGCCCACATACCTGGGTTGACTGAAAGGGTAGTCCAGCTTCTTCGGAGGCTTAAAGGTGGCGGAAGTGGCCAAGCCTAAGCTCATCGACGAAAACGGTTTAAGGGTTGACGGCAGAAGGCCTGACGAGCTGCGTAAAATAAGGATGGAGGTCGGTGTTCTGGAAAAAACAGACGGCTCCGCATACATCGAGGTTGGGGGGACAAGGATATACGCCGGAGTACTGGGGCCCAAGGAGGTTCATCCAAAACATCTAGAGCTCCCAGACCGTGGTATCCTGAACTGCAGGTATCACATGGCTTCCTTCAGCGTGGATGAGAGAAAACCTCTAGGAATGACACGTAGAGAAATCGAGCTTTCGAAGGTTTTGCGTGAGGCATTGGAGACGGTAGTGTTTTTGGAGGAGTTTCCCAGGATGATGGTGGACATCTTCATCGAAGTTATTCAGGCCGACGGCGGAACGAGAACGGCTGGAATAACCGCAGCCTCACTGGCCTTGGCCGACGCCGGAATACCCATGGCTGACATGATAGCAGCAACGGCCGTCGGCAAGGTTGATGGCACGCTTGTCCTGGACATCAACGAGCTGGAGGACAAGTACGGTGAGGCAGACATGCCTGTAGCCATAGCCCCGCAGCTAGACTCGATCGTGCTGCTCCAGCTCAACGGAAGAATGACGTCTGAGGAGATAGAGAAAGGACTTCAGATGGCTCAGAACGCGATCAAAAAAATTCAGGCAATGCAGGTTGAGGCGCTGAAGCACAGATACAGGGTTGAACCCGAGGGGTTGGAGACATGAGCTTGGGGCTGGAGAAAAGGGGATATGCCATAAAAATAATGAAGAACAAAGTCTACGACCTGTTGAAGATAGGTAAGAGAATAGATGAGAGGTCTCTTGACCAGGTGAGGGAGATAAAGATAGTGACCAACGTTGTGGACAAGGCCGACGGCTCCGCTCTAGTATCACTGGGTAAAACAAAGATACTTACGGGAATCAAGGTCGAGGTAGGAAGCCCCTACCCCGACAGGCCTGACGAAGGCGTTTTCACAGTAAACGCTGAGCTTCTCCCCCTCGCGTCAAAAAGCTTCGAGCCAGGACCTCCTGACGAAAGAGCCATAGAGCTGGCCAGGATAGTGGACAGATGTATTAGAGAGAGCCGTGCCATAGAGCTTGAAAAGCTTGTGTTAACAGAGGGGCAGAAGGTCTACATCCTCTACATAGACTGTTACGTTCTCGACTATGATGGAAACTACTTCGACGCCGCCGTTCTCTCGTCGATGGCTGCGCTCATGAGCGGCACCCTCCCCGTTTACAGGGTTTTGGACGGACGTCTTGAGCTGGTTCCAAACGAGCGGACAAAGATACCGCTCAGAACAATACCTGTAAGCGTTACCATGGGGTTGATACGGGACAGAGTGGTCGTAGACCCGCTGCCCGCCGAGGAGGAGATAGCCGATACCATAGTCACCATTGGCGTCGATTCGGATAACGTGGTTGCAGCAATTCAAAAGAGCTCGCCAGGTTTATTACCTGTCCCGATGCTCAGGGAGATGATAAAATTGAGCCTAGTTAAATCGCAGGAAATCCGTAGCAAACTGCTGGAGGCTGTTGGCAATGGTCGGTGAAAAACACAGCGTCGCGAAGGGTCTTGGACCACGTTACGGCTCAACTCTCAGAAAGAAATGGGCTGAGGTAGTTAGCTCTGCGAGAGAGACTTATGTCTGCGACCGATGCGGAGCCAAGAAAGTTCGCAGGGTTTCTGTAGGCGTCTGGCAGTGCAGGAGATGCGGCTTCAAGTTCGCCGGACAGGCCTACACGCCGAAGGCGGAAAGGTGAAATTGGCGAAAGTATCTATTGAGTTTAAAATCTACCTGCCTGAAAGCCTGGCTTTAGTAATGGTTAAAAGCCTCATGCCTGAGGTTTTGACGATGAAAGAGGAGCGTTCAAACATGGATTTGAAGGTTGGTGAAGAAGGGTTGATTGGACGGATTCTTTCCAAAGACATTGTGGCGGCCAGGGCTGCGGCCAACACTTTGATACGTTTGCTTGACACATCCTACAGAACTATGGAGGTGGTTGGATACGTCGGCTAGAGAAATCCCCCCCAACGTCCAGCAACAAATACTCAGGCTCCAGCAGCTGCAGCAAAGCCTCGCCGTACTTTTAACGGAGAAGCAGAGGCTTGAAGCAGAGTTATCCGAAGTCACTTCAGCCCTTGAAGAGATTGGAAAGATGGATGACGGAGCCGTCCTATACAAAGCCGTGGGCCCGGTGCTGATTCAGACATCGAAGGAGAAAATGGTAGCGGAGCTGACGGAGAGGAGGGAGCTTGCAGACACACGGTTGAAGGTTTTGGAAAGGCAGGAGGCTAGGGCTAGAAGCCAGATAGAATCTCTCCAGAAGGAGGTTCAGAAACTGCTGGCTGGGGGACAGCCGTCTACTGAGTGAAGCTAGATAGGGTTTAAAGCTACAGGTTTAAAATCTTAACTTGGTTATGAGGAACATTGAGCTTGTCAAGAGACTTCACAGAACAATCTCTGAAAACTGCAGGTTTAAGAGAACGCAAATCCTGACCCACTGGGGTGGTGACGCTGACGCAGTGGGCGCCGCATTCGTTCTGTCACAAACTCTATTGGAAAACTATGAAGCAGAGGAGGTAGGTTTCATAATACCTGAGGAAAAGTCAGCGCACGTAAAGGCGATAATGCGCCATCTAAGTTTTGGAGAAAAATACATCGAAAACCCTGATGTTTACCTGCTTGTTGACGTCGGCTCGCTAAGCCAGCTAGGCCATCTACGGAGCATTGTTACAGCCTCCGGCAAGCCGGTCATATGTGTGGACCATCATCTGCAGAACAGCGAGTCACCAAACATCATCACCGTATCGTCGTCAAACTATCTGGCCACATCAGAGATAGTCTACGACCTGCTTGAGTTTCTCGGGCTTAAGATTGATAAACGATACGCCGAACCACTCTTTCTAGGCATGTACTACGACACGGTAAGGCTTTCCGTGGCCGATGCTGAGCTTGCCAGAAAGGCTGCGGCGCTGTTAAACCATATAGTTCCTTCGCAGCTGGTCGGCATGCTTGAACCGCAGATGGAGGAAGCTGAGAGGATTGCACGGCTTAAAGCGTTGAAAAGAATAACCGTCTACAGGATGGGTGAATGGTATGTCACGGTAACCACGGTAAACGCCTACCTCTCCGCGGTAGCGAGGAGTCTTGTGAACGCTGGAGCCCACATAGCCCTCGTCGGAGGCTTGCAGAACGACATGGCTGTAATCTCGATGCGTTCTTCGCCTGACTTTCAGAAATACGCTGGAATAAGCCTAGGCGAGGACCTTGTGAAACATTTGCTGAAGAAGTTTGAAGGGGATGGAGGCGGTCACGCAGGCGCCGCACGGGTTCGGCTGAGAAGCGACGTCGTCACAGCCTTGAGCGAAGCCGTTAAAGGCTTGGCTCTTCTTCTAGGCGCTAACTCGGTGGAGCTGACGTCTTAAGGATGAAAATAATCGAAGTGAAAGACCTTTCATTCACATACGCCGGAGCCGCAAAACCCGCGCTCTCACACGTTAGCTTAGAGGTTGAGCAGGGAGAGTTTGTCTTAGTTGTAGGTCCCAGCGGAGGGGGAAAGTCAACCCTCTGCAGGTGTCTCAACGGGTTAATACCTCATTTCTACGAGGGAGAATACAGCGGGAAAGTTGTGGTCGACGGGCTGGAGGTTGATAAAACACCAACCTACATACTTTCGCAGCATGTTGGCATGGTTTTCCAAAACCCTCAAAACCAGCTCTTCTCACTCTCGGTCGAGTCTGACATCGCTTTCCCGCTTGAAAACCTCGGGCTTCCACGTGAGGAGATAAGGCAAAGGGTTGAGGAGGCTCTATCATTGATGAAGATCGAGCATTTGAGGGATAGATCCCCTTTCGAGCTTTCAGGCGGTCAACAGCAGAGAGTTGCCATAGCCTCCGTCCTCGCCATGAGGCCGCGTATTGTTGTAATGGACGAACCCACATCCTTTCTCGACCCATTGTCCGCCGTAAACCTGTTCAACTTTATCGATGAAATTCGGCGGAGGCTGGGGTTGACAGTAGTCCTTGTGGAGCACCGGGTTGACTTGGCTGCTGCGAGGGCGAGCAAGATTGTTGTTGTCTCTGACGGAAAAATAGTTTACACCGGCGCACCTAAGAAATTCTTCGAGAATTATGACGCTCATGCATACGGGGTGGCTTTCCCACGGGTGGCTAGGCTGAGCCTTCTGATGCAGCGGATGCACCACGACTGGAACGCCGTTAGCCTAAGCCCTGAAGAGTTTGAAGATGAGGTGAAAAAGCATGTCGGTCGTTTTTGAAGATGTTCACTACACCTACCCCTCTAAGGTTGAGGCCCTCAAAGGCGTGAGCGTGGAGTTCGGCAACGGTGAGGTGGTTGCCCTGATGGGTGAGAATGGCTCAGGTAAAACAACGCTCCTCAAACACATGAACGGTCTTCTCAAGCCCACTAAAGGAAGAGTTGTCGTGGAGGGGGTTGACACGTCTCAAGCATCCGTGGCCCAGCTGTCTCAGAAAGTCGGGCTTGTTTTCCAAAACGCTGAAGACATGTTTTTCGAGTCAACAGTCTATGATGAGGTTGCATTCGCCCTGAAAAACTTCGGCTTCAGCGGGGAGAAGATAAGGCGAAGGGTTGAATGGGCTTTAAAATTCTTCGAACTAGACGCCTACATTAACCACTCTCCTTTCCTGCTCAGCGGCGGCGAGAAGAAAAGGTTAGCCATGGCCATAATCCTAGCTTGGAGCCCCTCCATAATATGTCTCGACGAGCCGACGATAGGGCAGGACAGCCTGCAGAAGGAGAGAATGATGCACATGATAAAGATGCTGAACCTGCAGGGGAAAACCATCATACTCGCAAGCCACGACGTCGAATTCGTCGCTGAGTTGAAGCCGCGTGTGATACTGTTGTCAAAGGGGAGGATAATCGCCGACGGCAGATGTGAAGAAGTCTTAACCGATCTACCTAGATTGGAAAGAGCATCTCTAATCCCGCCCCAAGTTGTTATGGTGTTGAAGAGGCTTGAAGACTTAGGCGTAGACTATAGGGTTCTCGACGTCGAAGAGGCTGCAAAAAACATCGCAAGGGTGTTGACTGCTTGAGCATCTTTGAGGGCCTAAGGTTTAGGCCTGGAAACACCTTCATCCACAGGCTTGACCCCAGAATAAAGCTGCTCACATCAGTCATGATACTGGTAACAGCAGTCATTTACTTAGACATCGTTGTAACCGGCATGCTTCTCCTGGGGGAGGCATGTTTGATATTCGTAGCTAAGGCGCATGGGCTGTGGTCCAAGACCCTCAGAGGCTCTGTCCCGCTAGCCTCCCTAGTCTTTTTAATAACCTTCATAAGCCAGTATACACGCGAGCCTATACTGTCAACAGCGTTAGGCTATTCTTTCGCTTATTCCTTCAGGCTTGTTGTCTTCCTCTCCTCCTTCTCCCTCTTCTTCCTGACCACAACACCTGACGAGATAGCTCTCACGCTTCAGAAGCTGAGGATGCCCTACGAGTACACTTTCGCTTTTGTCTCAGCGATAAGGTTTACCCCGGTTATGGCTGAGGAGTTGAGGGCTGTGATGGATGCACAGAGAGCAAGGGGGCTTGAGCTTGACAAGGGCCCTTTCACGAAAAGGCTTAAAAACATGATCCCCATACTAGTCCCTTTGCTGGTCAACGTGTTGAGAAGGTCCTACGAGCTGGCTGAAGCCATGGAGGTTAAATGTTTTGGAGCCAGCAAGAAGAGGACAAGCCTGCGCGTGCTCGCAGTTGGGAGGAAAGACGCGCTGTTTCTCACGGTTTCGGCCTGCTTTTTCGCGGCGGCCTTGGCTGTAAAGATATTTGGGCTTGAGCCGGTGAGGCTATATCCCTTCTTAGGAAAATACTTCCCAGCCTAATCGTAGGCTATCAGCTGTTTTTCTTCAAGCAGCTCCTGCAGCTTGTTGACCGCGTCGTAAACATCCTTTTCGTACTTGGCGCCGGTGCAGACAAGCTTGCCGCTGGCGAACATCAGAATCACAACCTTAGGGCTCGTCATCCTGTAAATCAGGCCTGGAAACTGCTCAGGCTCGTACATCACATTCTCCAAAGTTACCGCAGCCTTCTCCAAATCTATTCTCCCCTGCAAGTCGATGGACGCCACTATGTTCTGAATCTCTATCTGCGGCTCCTCCTTTATCAGAAAGCCCTCCTTCTTCAGGGCTTTGACGACCGTTTTAACAGCTCGAATAGACTCTTCCTCACTCTTAGCCCCCGTGCAAACCATCTTCCCGCTGCTGAAGATAAGGGTCGCCGTCTTGGGCTTGGCGAGCCTGAAGACAAGACCTGGAAACTGAGCCGGCTTGTACTCGACGTCTGGGAAAGTACGCTGTATCTGGGCCAGCTCCAGCCTTTGGAAAAGCGTCACGCTGGAGACTACGTTCTGTATCTCAACTTTGGGTGGAGGGCCTTTTGCCACGCCATTTTAACTATTTAAATACTTTATAAGGATTTAAATACCCTCAACCCTCGGCAACCCCACATACTCCAACGGCTGCAGCTGCCTTTTCCGCCCCATCAGACTCGAGAAATGCCTTATAAAAATCCTCTTAACCTCATCCATCTCTATTTTTCGGCCGAGTAGCTGCTGCATGGATGTCATAAGGTCTGGGTCCATCCCGCAAGGCCTTATCCCACGGAATTTCGCGAGGTCTGTGTTTACGTTCAAGGCTAGACCGTGGTATGTTACCCAGTTTTTAACAGCTATCCCTATGGACGCTATCTTGCGGCCGGCGACCCAGACGCCTGGCTTGCCCTCAACCCTCTGGGCATCCACGCCGAAATCCGCCAGCAGTAGTATGCATGTCTCTTCAAGCAGCTTGACGAACTCGGCGACACCCAACCCGTTCTCGTTGAGGCTGACTATTGGGTAGACGACAAGCTGCCCGGGCCCGTGGTAGGTGGCGTCCCCACCCCTCTCAACCCGGTATACCGGGATGGATCTGTCGAGAATGTTCTCCTCTAACCCTCTTCTCCCAAGGGTGTATACGTCATAGTGTTCCAGCAGTAGAACTGTGTCAGATATTTTGCCTGCAGCCCTTTTCTCCACAAGCTCGTGCTGAAGCTTCAAAGCTTCTAGATACTCGACCAAGCCTACGTCAACGAATATAATCTTATCTGACGACATAGTGTATCGCCTTCTTCAGAAGCATGTGAACCGCTTCCCCGAAGCCCTCGGAGTATGTTGGATGTATAGATATTGTGTTGAGAGCTTTCTCAGCATTTTCCCTGAGGATGATGTAGGGTGTTATGGATGAGACGACTTCTGTCGCATGCGGGCCAACAACGACGGCGCCCAGCATACGCCCCGTCCCCTCTTCCGCAACGAGCTTGACGAAGCCCTCAGCCCCGTCGGCTATAGCTCTCCCCAACGCGCTGTAGGGGAAACGTACGGAGCGCACTGCATGTCCTTTCGCAGCTGCTTCATCCAAGCTCATACCAACTGCAGCAACCTCGGGTGAGGTGAAGACGCCGAAGGGAACTATGTTTACAAAATTGACATCCATGCCTGCGATTGCTTCAGCAGCCACCTCTCCCTGCCTGTGGGCTTTGTGGGCTAGAAACGGAGGCCCTGTAACGTCGCCTACTGCGTAAACGTTTTCCAGCGAAGTCCTCATCCTCTCATCTGTTTTTATGAAGCCTTTGCCGTCCAGCTCGACGCCAACATCCTTTAACCTCTTAACCCATTCTGATGGCCGTTTGCCGACCGAAACGAGTACGTAGTCGTATTCGTCTGACTCGCCGTTTGTCAACACAACTCTAACCCCATGGTCGGAGTATTCGTAGGAGTCGACCGTTGTTTTGAGGAAAACCTTTACACCGCTCTTCTCCAAGCTTCTTCTTACAGCTCTCGCTGCATCAGAATCCATGCCGGGCAAAAGCTGGTCCATAACCTCCACAACCGTAACGCTGCTCCCCAGCCTTGCGAAAGCCATTCCCAGCTCAACCCCCACAGCACCTCCTCCCACTACAAGCATTCTCCCAGGCAGCTGTTCCAAAAACAAGGCTTTCCTGTAATCTATGACCCTGTTCTGGTCCGTCGGTATCGATGGGAGAACCGAGGGCTCTGTCCCCGTAGCTATAACTATGTAAGATGTCTCAATCCTAGTCTTCCCTTCCATGGCGTTGACTTCAACCGTGTTCTGGTCCAGGATTTCTGCCACGCCTTTGACAACATTAACCTTATATTCTTTCAACAAAAATGCTATGCCTTGTCTGATTCTTTCAACGATTGCTTTTGTCTCCGAGGTCAGCGACGCCATGTTAACCTGCAGGGAGGACGAGACCACTTTCTTTGAGTTCAGCTCCTTGATGTCCCATATTTTGTTTGCCTGTGTTATGATATGTTTGCTGGGGATGCATCCGAAGTTAGTGCACTCGCCTCCGAGCATATCTTTCTCGACGAGCGCAGTCCTGAACCCAAGCTGCGACAGCCTTATTGCTGAGACGTATCCTCCAGGGCCGCCTCCTATGACGACCGCATCGTAACTTTCCATTGAGACACCTCAGAATGACGCTGACTTTCTAATTGCTTTGAGTATTCTTGACTCGTTGGGTAGGTATAGGTTCTCGTGAGCGAAGGGGAAAGGTGTGTCGAACCCCGTCACGCGTAGAACTGGGGCTTCAAGACTTAGCAGAAGCCTTTCAGCTATAAACGCCGCTATCTCCGCTCCAAACCCACCTATTTTTGGAGCCTCGTGAACAATGATAGGTCTTCCCGTCTTCATGACCGTCTTTTCGACAGCATCTTTGTCGAGGGGCAGAAGAGTCCTTAGGTCCACCACCTCGCAGTCTATTCCCTCTCTCTTGGCTTTTTCGGCGGCGTTGAGGCAGTCGTGGACAGTTGCTGCGTAAGTTATGAGGGATACGTCGGCCCCTTCTCTCGCTATCCTCGCCTTTCCAAGAGGGACCGTGTACTCCCCTTCGGGAACCTCCTCCTTGATTGTTCTGTATACTCTTTTTGGCTCGAAGAATATCACAGGGTCTTCGTCCCTAATGGATGATATGAGGAGTCCTTTGGCGTCGTAAGGCGTTGACGGTGTGACGACTTTGAGTCCAGGTGTGTGGATGAAGTAGGCTTCAGGGCTTTGGCTGTGGAACATGCCTCCTTTAACCCCACCTCCAACAGGAGCCCTGATCACCAACGGGACCGAAAACTGGCCTCCTGTCCTGTACCTGATTTTAGCCACGTTGGACACTATTTGGTCGAACCCGCCGAATATGAAGTCAGCGAACTGTATCTCGGCCACGGGTCTCAGACCGTTCATGGCCATTCCAGCCGCAACACCTATTATCGCAGCCTCGGACAAAGGAGTGTCTATCACCCTGTCGGGGCCGAACATCTCGTAAAGGCCCTCCGTTATCAGGAAGACCCCGCCCCGTTTTCCAACGTCTTCACCCAGCACAACAACCCTTTCATCCCGCTGCATCTCCTCTTTCAACGCCATGTTAAGAGCCTGAGCCATGTTTAGCAACGGCATGGAATCACCTCCCCAAAACCGTTCTGACGTAAAACTCACCCGCTCTGTAGGAGCTTCTTACGAGCGGGCCGCAGGCAGCGTACTTGAACCCAAGCTTCAAAGCCTCCTGCCTGTAGAAATCGAAGACAGAGGGGTGGACATACTCGACAACAGGTAAGTGGTTTAAAGTAGGCCTTAGATACTGTCCAATTGTGATGAAGTCTACGTCAGCCGCCCTCAGCTCGCGCATGGCATCGACAACCTCTTCCCTCGTCTCGCCGAGACCCACCATTATTGACGACTTTGTGTAGATGCTGCTGTCAAGTTCTTTAACAGTCTTTAGCACTGTTAGCGACTGGTCGAAGGAAGCTCTTCTATCCCTGACCAAGGGTGTCAGCCGTCTTACTGTTTCGACGTTGTGGGCTATCACGTCGGGATGGGAATCCACAACCTTCTTCACATGTTCTTTTCTTCCGTTGAAATCTGGTATCAACACCTCTACCAGTACATCGCTGTTTAATTGTTTTATAGTTCTTACTGTTTCTGCGTAGATTGATGCTCCGCCGTCGGGTAGGTCGTCGCGGCAGACCGACGTCAGCACAACATAAGATAGGTTCAGCTCCTTCACGGCTTTGGCAACGTTTTCCGGCTCGCTTTGGTCGAGCAAGCCCATAGGATTGCCTGACTTGACCGCGCAAAACCTGCAGCCCCTTGTGCAGATGTCTCCAAGAATCATTATTGTGGCGGTCCCTCCACCCCAGCATTCGCCTAGATTTGGACAGAGGGCTTCTTCACAAACCGTGTGAAGCTTGTGTTTTCTCAAAACCCTCCTCACATCAGGGTACATGCCGGCCCCGGGTAGACGTGTCTTAATCCACGGAGGTTTATGGAGCGCTTGCATCCTCCAACCGATGCCTACCAACCGAATTTAAAAATTTCGAAATTCTCCAAAACACCCTACAAGCCTACAAAATACATGCTCAACAAGCAGAAACATCTGTTGAACAAGCTTATAGGGTTCCTGAACAACGCAGGCTACACGTCAAAAACCATCAATAAAATCAAAAACGGAAGCCTAACCATGATATCAGATAGTTGATTTATCTCTCTTTCTTCTTTTTTCCTCAATACTCTATTGCAGTTGGGACATCTATCCCTGTTGGGGAAGGTTTGACTGCATTTGCTACAATACCATTCTCCCTGCCATAATGGGGCTGACGGCCTGATGGAATAAATTGGAGCTTCCTCATGTTCTTCATAGCTGAAATGTGGTGTTCCGTCTTCAACCCATAGGGATATTCTAATCTCTCTCCCGTCTTTAGCCTCTAAATAGAACAGCGGTCAAAGCAGCCCTAGCAAGCTGACAAACATGATGGTGTCAATCATTTGACATTTATATAGTTTTAGACAACTGTTGTAATCTGCTCCATATTTTTAGATAGCTGTCGAGGTAAAAAATTGTCATCAACACCGAAACAACCTACGGTGTTTCCTACGTGTTTTAACAGCCTAGTGTGTTATTATGGGTTCTGCTGCTTTGGGCAAGGTGGTGTTCGACGGCTGTCGTTGGTCTGGAACAGCGCCTGATTCACGTAAGCTTCGGCTTTCTACACAGGGTTTTCTCCATGCGTTACGGTAGTACGTTTTGGAGAATTTTTGACACCTTGAAAGTGGGCCTAAATCCTTGAAGTTTCGCCTCTCCACAGAGGTGGGGTGTAAAAATAATGACGCTTTACGTCAAACGTCTAAGCATAATCAGTACAACCTTAGCAAAACCTGTCACGGCTCTCCCGGGTTTCGCCGCCACGGTACATTTCCCCATCAGGTTTAGGATGTTTAAAGCGTTGCTGGGACGGTAGCGGCAACACCATTATCTGCTTAAATCCATGTGAGTTGAACAACTATGTAATGAGCGGGACGATCGTCCCGTGAAGGGTTTGAATTCCTGAGGCCATCCCCTCCAGGCGGGGAGGGGATGTGAAGGCTTAAGGGTCGTCCCGCGAAACGCATAGGAAACCTCCGCCAAACACAGCCACAAACCCTCACCCACACCCGCCGTAAAAGGCGGCCACCCCTACCTAAATGCTGTGGGGTGGCGGGGAGGGTTTGGCTGGAAACTGGGCCTTGGTGCAGCCACTGGGCTGGCCGGAGCCGGCGGAATGCAGAGGCACGGGTAGGCCCTTGGGGCTGAAGCCCCTCAAACACGTCTGGACAGCCTGACCAGGTTGACAGACGTGTGGAAGGGAGACAGACGACAGCATGACGGTGCTGGACGACCTTCTCCACACCCAATTCACACATGTATCCCAGACACCATGGATGTGTTTGAGAGAGGGATGTGTGGATGGATGCTGGAGACACGAAGACACAGAACAACGTTCAGAGGTTTCAGAAGACATCCTCTCACCCACGGTCTGGTGACTTGCTTGAGGGGATTTCCCACGGCCTAGCAGGCCGCCCTCCCCCAATCTCTACATGGGGAGGGGAGATGGAACATGCCTCCCAAGCCAGGCCACCAGGTTTACAGGTGGCTGATGCCTGCTCCCCGGCGCATGCAGCGACAGGGGGGCCGAGGCTGGTGTGGAAGGCCGCCAGCCTCCGACAAGGCCCAGGCCTCCTGAAAAAGGGGGAGGAGTTAGGATGACAGATACCCCGAAAAGAGGCTTATAAACCTCTCGGGAGGGAAGTAAGAAGGTTCTACGCCGATGTTCACAGGCTGGCGAACAAGAACCGCAGTAGGAAGAACGATGAAAACAATCACATATACAGTGTTGACGGTGAAAACTTCAACAAGGCCACTAAAATAACTGATATTCCAGCAGAGCACGGTGACGAGCTCTACGTGGATACGGTTCCCGTAGAGCTCACAGACGAATTCATAGAGGTTCTCAGGCGTGGTGTCAAAGTTCTGTATCTTCGCAGATTGAACATTCTGGCCGAGAGGTGTGAGGAGCTTGGGCTTTCAAAGACCTCTAGGAATGACATCAGGACGATGATGG
>JAWBRA010000014.1:0-47159 GCA_038844785.1 Candidatus Caldarchaeum sp. | reverse complement strand
CGGTTCTACACTTATCTAGAGCATAGGGGCATCTATGCCGTGGGGATGCCTAGCCAACTAAGAAGCCCTACACCCCTCCCCACAAAATGTTGTTCCATGCGGTCTGGGCCGTAGTGATGACTTTTGCTCCGGCCGGGATTTGAACCCGGGTCTCCGGGCCTCCAGCTCTCCGGCTCGAGAGGCCGGCATACTTGACCGGGCTATACTACCGGAGCGTCGTAAATGGTTGTGTTAGCTTGCTTTTAACTCTCACGGGCATAGATGCTTACGATGCCCCTGTATCCATGGCGGGTGTAAAATTCAACTGCGATTTCATTGAGTGATGGGAACTCGGCGGTTATTATGTCGGCTTTCTCCCTGAGCTGTTTGACGGCGTAGTCAAGAAGCTTTGCACCAACTCCTTTACGTCTGTACTCTGGGAGGAGATAGAACTCGACGATGTTCCCCGCCATCCGGGGCTCGTAGAAAATTCTCTCACGTATGTCGGCTTTGATAAACCCGACCACACGGCCTCCATCCTCGGCGACAACTACAAGGGAGTTGGGGGAGTTCATGGCCGTTTCGAAGTACTCTTTTGACTTCTCAGCGATGTCGTTCCTCACTCTGAGAAGAGGGTCGAACTCCTCGTTTAAACGTTTAAGCCTGATGTTGAGGTCAACGAGGCTTTGGATGTCGCGTTTTTCAGCTTTTCTAAAAATTATCTCCCCCATGGCTAATCGACCTGGGGAAGCGGCTTTATGAAACGTCTCTCCATAAGCGACATTAAAACCTTCCTAGACCTTTCTATCACTTTTCTCGCCCTCGCGAATTCTTCGTCGTAGGTTAGAGGTCTTCTGGCGATGTTTTCAGCAGCTGCCTGCTCCGCAACCGCAGCAGCAACATACACGTAAACCTCCCATTCTTCCATCGTCGGGATTATATGTTCAGCCGTAAGCTTTTCCTCAGGTATGTACTCCGCCAAGGCTTGAGCCGCCCTCAAAATCATCGTATCCGATATCGTTCTAGCTCGCACGTCTAAAGCTCCTCTGAAAACTGAGGGGAAGACGAGGCTGTTGTTGACTTGGTTTGGGAAATCGCTCCTTCCGGTGGCTACAACCGCTGCACCAGCCTCCTTAGCTTCCCAAGGCCACATCTCGGGAACAGGGTTTGCGAGCAGAAAAACCACAGGCTTTTCAGCCATCTTTTTAATCCATTCTTTCTTAATCACCCCGGGTCCTGGAATAGATGCTGCTATCAGAACATCAGCTCCTTCCAGAGCTTCCGGCAATCCTCCGCTTAACTTCGCCTTGTTTGTCTTAAGGGCTAGCTCGTACTTCCACGGATTTTTCAGCATCAGCTCATCCATGTCCTCTCTTTCGGCGTGAAGGATACCTTTTGTGTCTATGAGAATCATCTTAGACATGTTGGCTCCAGCCTTTTCTAAGAGACGGGCGGTGGCGATGTTGGCGGCTCCGGCTCCGTAAAGAACGATCGAGCACTCGGAAAGCTTTCTGTCGGTAAACCTGAGAGAGTTGTAGAGACCGGCTAGCGTCGCACCCGCCGTGCCTAGCTGGTCGTCATGCCAGACCGGGATGAACATCTCCTGTCGCAATCTGTCGAGGATGTAGAAGCAGTCGGGTGAAGCGATGTCTTCGAGATTTATGCCACCTAAGCCGGGTTCAAGAGTCTTGACCACCTCAACAAACTTGTTTCGGTCGGTAATGTTTAGACATAATGGGAAGGCGTCAACCCCCCCTAGAAACTTGAAGATCAACGCCTTTCCCTCCATCACGGGCAAGGCTGCTTCGGGGCCGATGTTTCCAAGCCCTAAGACTCTGGTGCCGTTTGTCACTACGGCTATGGTGTTCCACCTCCAGGTGTAGTCGAAGCTGAGCTCCTTGTCGGCGGCGATGGCCTTACATACGGCCGCAACCCCAGGCGTGTACCAGACAGCAAAATCCTCTAAAGACCTCACCGGTATCTTGGGAACTATCTCAAGCTTTCCGCCATAGTAGGGAGCGGCCTTCACCGCAACCTTCCCGAACCGCTCTACTTCACTCACGAAATACATCTTTTTTGGGAATTGATAAGTTTGATTTTTCGGGCGTTACCATTAAAAGATGAGTTTTTAAGTATAGTGTGACGGTTTGCAGATGTTGGAGCCAATTCGTGAAACATACGGTCTGATGCCCCATGGAACAGACATCATCATGTACGTGGTACTACTGCCTTTTGCAGCACTGTTCATCTACGGTGTGTTATACCGTATGCGTAGGCTGGGTGTTAAAGGCGCTGGCGAGCTTATACAAGCGGTTGCAGCCGGTCTCAGTTTTCTTACAAAGTATGGTCTTCTTCAAAGAAAGGTGGTCGGTGAACGACTCGCCGGGCTCATGCATTCGCTTATATACACAGGCATGATAGCTCTTTTCATCGGAACCACCCTAGTGTTCATCGACTATGACATAATCCGTGTTTTAGGAACCCGTTTTCTCAAGGGTGATCTCTACCTTTTTTACGAGTTGGTTCTCGATTTGATGGGTCTTGCCCTGCTGGCTGGGCTGATGATCCTGCTTTACCGCAGGGTGCTCGCACCCGAGAAAAGGCTTCGCTACAAAACCGAGTATGTTTTGGTGCTTTCAGGGCTTTTCTTCATAGGTGTGTCGGGATATGTTCTTGAGGGGATGAGACTGGCCGTTGAGCCGAGGTCCTGGGGTAGATGGAGTTTTGTGGGGAAAGCGCTTTCATCGGTCTTTGTGTCTTTACCGCAGCCTTTTCTCCTGCCCCTCTACCAGGGTTTGTGGTGGAGTCACGCTGTTGTTGCTTTCATGATGGTTGCGTTAATCCCTTACACATCTCTTGGACACATGTTCTCCACTTTGCTGCACCTGGCTGTAAACGCTCCGAGACAGCTTCCGCTTGGGAAAATGTCGACACCATTCAAGCTTGAAGAGCTTGACCCCTCAGCCGAGTTTAAACTAGGGTTTAGAACCTTAAGCGAGCTGGACTGGATGCAAAGGCTTGAGCTGGACGCCTGCACGGACTGCGGACGCTGTGAAGCCGCATGCCCAGCCTTCGCGGCTGGAACCTTACTCTCGCCGAGAAACGTGGTCCAGAAGCTGAAAGGTTTAATCTGGTCTGAGAATGGGTTGGATATTGATGTTTTCAGGTCAGGCTTGGTGGATGAGGATGAGGTTTGGGCATGCACAACCTGCTCCGCCTGCGTCGAAGCCTGCCCCGTACTGTTAAGACCCATGGACTACATCCTTGAGATGAGAAGGGCTTTGACGCTTGAGGGGAAGTTGGATAAGAAGAAGACCATGATGCTGACAAACCTAGCGAGGTATGGAAACCCCTACGGGCTAGACGTATCAGAGAAGGAGAAGCTTTTGTCCGAGCTGGCCGCAATGGGTGTCAAAACAGTTCGGGAAAAACCTGACGCCGAGTATGTTTACTGGATTGGATGCGCCTCATTCTACGACGCCCGAAGCCGTGAAATCGCGAAAAGCATGGCTAAAATACTTTTGAAAGCCGGCGTGTCCTTCGCGCTACTGGGAATGGATGAGTCATGCACAGGGGACCCGGCCCGGAGAATGGGTGAGGAGGGACGTTTTCAAGAGATGGCTCTCGCAAACATCGAGCAGCTGAAGAAAGCTAATGTAAGGAAAGTGATAACCCACTGCCCCCACTGCTTTAACACTTTAAAGAAAGAGTATCCAGAACTGGGTTTAAAGCTGGAAGTTTACCACCATACGCAGGTTATCGGGGAGCTTCTTAAGACGGGAAAAATCAAGCTTTCAAAACCTTTGTATGAGAAGATAACGCTGCACGACTCCTGCTATGTTGGGCGGGTTAACAACATCTTCGAAGAACCACGTCTCGTTTTGAGGCAGGTTGCTGGAGACAAGAACTTCGTGGAGATGGGGAGAAACAGGTTGAAAAGCTTCTGCTGCGGAGCCGGCGGCAGTAGCTACTGGTATGAGGTCAGGCGGAGCGATAGGGAGAGCTTGATAAGACTTCGTGAAGCTTTGAACACAGGCTCCTCTATCCTCGCCGTTGAATGTCCCTACTGCATGCAGATGTTCGGCGACGCTGTCAGGGTGATGGGGGTGGAGGAAAAAATAAAGCTTAAGGACATAGCTGAGGTTGTAGCCGAATCGGTTTGAAAAACAAAAGTCCCATGCCGACAGCCCTGTTGACAGTCCTCTTAGTTTTACCTCAGCTAACAACCCCAGCCATCCCCGTTTCAACCTTTTATGAAGTATCTGTTCATGCTGACGGCAACGGCCTCTGGTATGTAGAGCACCGTTATGTGTTGAAAAGCGGGGAAGACTTGGAGGCCTTCAAGGCGGCTGCCGAGACAATAGCCCAGGAGACAGCGGAAGAATACAAGGCTAGGGTTGAGGGGATAGTCTCCGAGGCTTCAAGCATCCTAGGCCGTGAAATGAAGCTTTCTGACTTTAAAGTAACCGCTGACGTCAGACAGACCCTGACAGGTGCTGTCGGTGTTGTAACTATATCCTTCACATGGCTTGGCTTCGCTGTGAAAAATGATGGTGTGCTTTCGGTCGGCGATGTATTCATCGGCGGCTTGTCGCTCATGGAAGGCGAATCCTTCACAGTTAAAATACCTGAAGGATTTGTTGTTGAGAACGTTTCGCCTAAGCCGGATGAGGTTGTGGGTAATTTAGTGCGTTGGTATGGTAGGAAAAGCTTCGGCGACGGTGAGCCGAGGCTAATCCTGTCGCCTGCAACAACTGGAAACGAAGCCAACCGGCTGGCTTTCTGGCTTAACCCCGCGTTAGTTTTAATGTTGGCCGCGGCCGTTTTGGCTGCTGTGTTTTTCGCCAGAAAGAGGGCTAAGCCGGTGAAAAACACGGACATTCAGATGATACTGGACATCATCAAAAGACACGGTGGGACGGTCTCCCAGTCGATCATCGTGGATGAGACGGGCATGTCTAAAGCTAGAGTCAGCATGATGCTTAAGCTTCTTGAGGAGAATGGGCGTGTGATGAGATTTAAAAGAGGTCGTGAAAAGATAGTCAGGATCAAGGGTTAGACAGAAGCTATTTTTAGCGGTTGCGTCGGCCGGGAGGCGTATGGGTCTGCGTTGCGTTCGCTCTTCCGCTTTCATGGTGGGATTGCCTTTCGTGTTCTTGTCCGGGCGGCGTATGGGTATGGGTTACGTTAGCTCCGCTGCCTGCATGTTGGGATGGTGGCTCGTTACGTGGAGGTGGTCCACGCCGTGTGCCGGTTTGGGTAGCGTTGCCAGCCCGCCTCCCGTGTTCTAAAGCCTCAGCTCTAGCTGTCTCCCCTATTTTCCTAGCTGTTTCGGCAACACTTTGGCCGAACTCCTTGTTAGCCTGCCTCAGCTCCTCAATCGTTTGCCTCATTTTTTGAGAAGCCTCTTTAGAAAACCTGCTCAGCAGTTCACCGAGTTTTTCTGAGCTTTTCGCCAAGGCCTTCATTCTCTCCTTCAACAGGTGCATTTGTGAAAGGAAGTCATCCCTCGATATGTTGCCGGCTCGAAACTGATTGACCAAGCTGTCTATCTGCGACTGTATCTCATCTCTTGCCCTTTTAACCTCGTCAATGTATTGACGTACGATGGAGACCTTTTGCTCGTGCAGCTCTTGTTTAAGAGCTTTAATTTCTGCGACGGCTTCCTTAACCATTTCTTTATGACTTTCGATAAGGCTGCGTAGCTCAGCCGTTATCCTCTTTCCTAACGGAATATCGCCAGGCTCTTGTGCAAAAGCAGTCAAAGGGCTTGACAGCAAGAACAACGTTAAGGCAAGCGCGGTGAATAGTTCCAGCCTCATCGCCGCCCTCTCACACCAGCTCCTATATATGCAAGACTAGAACAGAAGTCCGTGGAATCCGTTTTTAACGGTTCAAAACCATTTAAACAATTGTTTAGCTATAGTATTTTAGTCGCCGCTGACGTGCAGCTGTGAGGCATGCGGTATGCCGGACATAGTTGTGTGTGTCAAGCAGACGGTCGACGTTTACCAGCTTAAACCGCATCCTGAAACCCTTGTTCCCCAGCTCTCCCAAGCCCAGTTCAAAAACAGCGACTTCGACCTCAACGCTTTAGAGGAAGCCATAAGGATTAAGGAGAAACATGGCGGCAAGGTTGTTTTGGTGACTGCCGGACACGATGTGAAAACGCTGTTGGTTAGAGAATGTTTGGCGATGGGTGCGGACGAAGCATACGTCTTTTCAGACCCCGCCATGAGGAGGGCAGACGGCCACGTCACAGCCGCTGTCCTTGCGAAAATCATTGAGAAAAAAATGGGGAAATGGGATTTGATACTCTGCGGAGAAGCCTCGCTAGACGAAAACGCCTACCAGACAGGCCCTAGGCTGGCTGAGATATTCAACATACCTCATGTCTCATACGTCAACAAGCTTGAATGGTTGGATGGGTCTCTGAAAGCTTGGAAATCGGTTGAGGAGGGTGTGAAGGTTGTGATGTGCAAAACTCCAGCGGTTGTTACTGTCGGGCTTGAAATCAACACGCCTAGGCTGCCGAGCCTTCTGATGATTAGAGCAGCGCAGAGAAAGCCCATAAACGAAGTGAAGCGAGATGAGCTTGGGCTGAAAGATGAAGACCTCAAACCCTTGGCGGAGGTGTTGGAGGTGAAGGCTTTGAAGACGGAGCGGCGTAGGGAGGTTTTCGAAGGCAAGCCTGAGGAGCTTGCTGACAGGCTTGCTGAAACAATAATAGCCCACGGGGTTGGAAAGAGATGAAAGCGCTCGTTTTTGCGGAAAAGACAGAGATAGCGGCGGGAGTGGCCGCATACATTGGAAAAAACATTCATGAGGTCAGTATTTCAGCGGCTTTATTCAGAGAAGCCTCATCGCAGGAAACAAACCTTCTCAGCAGGGCTGGGGTTGAAAAGATCTGGCAGCTTCCGCAGACCGTTTGGGACAGAGGTGAGCCTTCCGCTGCAGCGGCGCTTGCTGAGCTTGCCAGAAAAACCGATACAGACCTACTGGTTCTCTGGGCTTCTAAAACCGGAAACGAGATAGCGGCCAGAGCAGCCCAACGCCTAAACGCTTCCTACGCCTCCGAATGCACGTCTCTCGAGAGAACCGGTCAGGGAATTGTTGCAAAAAGGCTTGTGCTGGGCGGAGGCTACATGTCGTCAGTCCTGCTTAAGCACAGCCCGGCAGTCGTGACTTTAAAAAATACTGCGGAGCTAGGTGAGGCTGGTGAGAAAAAACCTTCCACTGAAAAGTTTGAAGTATCTGTCTTAGCACCCGCCGTCGAGTTCTTAGAGCTTATCAAACCTGAGACTGCGCACGTGGAGCTTGAGAGGGCCGAACTCATTGTTGCGGTTGGAAGAGGTTTCAAGAAAAAAGAAGACCTTGCTATGGCTGAGGAGATTGCGCGTCTGATAGGTGCGGAAATAGGATGCAGCAGACCTATTTCAGGCGACTTGAAATGGTTGAGCGAGGATAGGCACATAGGGCTTTCAGGCAAAAGGGTGAGGCCAAAGCTGTACATAGCCCTAGGGATCTCGGGGCAGGTTCAGCACTTGGTTGGAATGAGGGACTCTAAAACAGTAGTCGCGGTCAACACAGACCCCAACGCACCCATTGCCGCTGAGTCGGACTATTTCTTCGTCGGAGACATTTATAAGATACTTCCTCTTACTATCCAACGGCTTAGGGAAAAGCTGGGACGCTGAAACATGGAGTACACGGCTGCCGTGTTCGCAAACATAGGTAGCATGGGCAGAAGAGGGCTTCTGAAAATAAACAACAAGCCCATGATAGAGTATGTTCTTGACTCGGTTCCTGACGACGCAAAAAACATACTGATTTTATCGCATCAGAAGAGCCTAGAAGATTATAGGGTGATTGCCGACGAATACAGTGCTGAGCTTGAGGAGGCTGCAGATGAAAGCCTTGACATTCGTTTTCAGCTTGAACCTGTTTTCCAGAAAGTCGGGACGGACGGTGTTTTAGCACTTTCATGCGACATCCCGTTCATCAACAGGGATATCACAGGCTTTTTACGAAGCCTTATCACAAGGTTTTCAGCCGGCATACCAAGACCGTTCTTCGACAGACCTGAGTTCATACCGGCGTCCTACAGGGTTGAACCGTTTCTCAAAGCCATGAGAGATTATCCAAGCCTTCGGATGGCCGAGCTCGTCAAACACGTGAACAACATCCTCTACATCTCAGCCCAGAGCTTCAGAGTTTTCGACGAAAAGCTACGTTTTCTCACGAGGGTTCAGAACGCAGCTGACGCAAGGAAGGCTGCGCAGATACTCCAAGCCCTCGGATAGCCTTCAAGGATGCTGGCATGGTTTCAGGCCGGATGCTACCCCTTGGAAAGCTTCCGGAGAACGTTTTGAAAAAATATGTCCTCAAACATCTCGGGTATGTGAGGAAAGACGTCGTTGTCTGGCCTAGTTTCGGCGAGGACGCTGGAGCGGTTAAAACATCTAACACCGTTTACTTGCTCTCAACAGACCCAATTACTGGGTCAAAAAAATTCGTGGGATGGCTTGCGGTGCATGCTTCGGCAAACGACGTTGCTGTTTCAGGTGGGAAACCTGCTTGGTTTTCATCAACAATTTTAATGCCTAAAGGAAGCAGCTACAGCGATCTTTCGAAGATAATAAAACAGATTCACATGGCCTGCCGTAGGCTTAAAGTCGCCGTGGTCACGGGGCATTCTGAAGTAGCGCCATTCGTCACATCCCCTACTGTTGTCGGCCACATGATGGGCAGGCTCATAGGTAGTAAGCCGATAACAAGCCATGGAGCCAGGCCTGGAGACCTTATAGTGATGGTCAAATCGGTGGGGCTTGAAGGAGCTGCAATAATCGCCTCAGACTATCCGCATGTTTTGAGAAAGAGGAACATCGGTTCAAACAGCATAAGACGAGCCGTCGGCTTCATTCGGAAAACAAGCGTAGTTGAAGAAGCTTTGGCTTTTGCCCGTGAAGGGGTTTCCGCTATGCATGACCCTACTGAAGGAGGGTTGGCCGGCGGACTGTATGAGTTGGCTCAAGCTTCTTCTGTCGGGTTTTATGTAGATAGGTCAAGAGTGTTGATCGACCCGTTGGTGGAAAAGATCTGCCGCGTCTTGGACATAGACCCTTTAAAGCTGATAAGCTCGGGAACGCTTCTAGCTACTGCATCGCGGCTGAGCAAGAGGGTTGTTGAGAAGACCGAAGCTAGGGTTATCGGACGGATCGTTAAAAGGAAGATGGGCATGCGGATTTTCTCGAAGGAGGGGGAGGAGAAGATAAAAGGCCCTGTCCAAGACGAGCTCTGGCGTTTCGTCACTGAAACAGAGTAAGCCTTTTTACTACCGTAAAAGCAAAGATAATCCATGGATGTTTTCGAGGCGATAAAAACAAGGCTTGAGCTTAGGGAATACGACTCCAGACCAATCCCGGAGGAGATCGTTCGAGAAATTTTTGAAGCAGCACGTCTTTCCCCCAGCGGTCTAAACAGCCAGCACTGGCGGTTCATACTGGTTGACGACCGTGAGGATCTGAAAACCCTTGCCGAAATAAGCACAAGCGGCAAATGGGTTTCTCAATGTAGCTGTGCTGTGATTGTCTTGACTTCGCCGAGGTATCCATGGCATCTCATAGATGCGGGCCGGGTTATTACCCACATGCAGCTGGCGGCTTGGAACAGGGGGGTTGGGTCGAGGATATATACAGGCTACAATGAGAAGGCGATGAGGCAGAAGTTCGCCATCCCCTCAGAATATCACATAGCGTGTGTCGTAGGGTTCGGCTATCCCAAGCGTAAGGTGGTGGGAAGGAAGAGCAGGCAGCCGCTGGAATCTCTAGTTTTCCACGGCAAAATGGGCCAGCCTATAAAGTTTCACTAGGATGAGATAAAGCTAGCTTCCTTATCGCAGCCCTCAGATGCCTTGAGACAGTAGACTTGGACAGACCAAGCCTTTCGGCTATGTCGCTCAGACTATGGTCTCTCTGGGGCGAGAAATACCCCATAGAAATGGCTGTGAACAAAACGTCGCTCTGCTTCTTAGTCAAAACCTGCCTAAGGTTTAACGAAGACCTCTTCAAAATATCGACCGAAAGCCCCTCTTTCCGCATGTTCTCCAAGATGTTTTTCGACACAATGGGGCCAGGCGTTAGAAAGGAAAAAACCACACCCAAACCCTTTATTAGAATGACGCTGGTTGGGATTGCAGAACTCTTAGACAACGTCTTGCAGGCTTTGCAGCTCGGGGAGTCAACCCACAGAAAGTCACGGCCCATCTTGTAAACAGTCATGTCGGTAAACATTTGTTGTTCAAGCTCGACCGGTGTTGAAAGATGGATTAAGTGGCTGGAGAAAGTTTCACCCACGCGTATGTTTTTGAAAGAACCCTCCAGGTTTTTTGACAACAGCCGCTGGACAACTTTACAGTTACTGTTTTTGACTACAATCGTCAACTGGCTAGGAGTGTTTCTCAAGCTACCTAACAGTTCCACTATATGGTGGGTTAAAACCATGTCCCAGAAACCAACGGTCCTGCGTAAAACGAAC
This sequence comes from Candidatus Caldarchaeum sp., assembly GCA_038844785.1. GTDB lineage: Archaea > Thermoproteota > Nitrososphaeria_A > Caldarchaeales > Caldarchaeaceae > Caldarchaeum. The sequence goes on along the minus strand of JAWBRA010000014.1, from coordinate 36,644 downwards.
GTATGCAAAAGATTGCATTCAACACTTAAATTATTCCATAATGAATGCAACAGTGTTGCATAACCTGTTTTTTTACTCTAACGTATAAGATAAGCCGTGAGAACCATAAGTTTTCTGGCTTTACTCCTAAGCATGCTAGCGATCGTAGCTCCTTCATCAGCGTTTGAATATGCTGCAGGAGTTCCGGGAAACCCGCCTCCAAACGTAAAGCCTGATAAATCCTTTCTCTTAATTACTGAAGAAGCCGATGTGGTGATCGACGATGGAATAGTTTTCCGTGCCTTCGTTTTCAACAAAACCTCGCCTGGCCCGTTAATTGTAGCGAATGAGGGTGATGTTGTCGAAATCATCGTCAAAAACCAAGGCCAGTACACACACGGTCTCTCGATACATGCTGCGAATACACAGACTTCCAAGTTTGTGGGAAACATAGCCCCCGGGAGTGAAGGCAGGCTTGTTTTCAAAGCTGATTTTCCAGGCGTCTATATGTATCACTGCGCTCCAGGCGGGCATGGAATACTCACGCACACGCTCGCCGGAATGTATGGAATGATAGTTGTAGAGCCTAACAAGGGAAGCTATCTTCTTGAACGTCAGCTGGGTAAAGAGCCGGATATTAGAATATATCTGATCCAGCATGAAGTATACCTTAACGGCCGTGACTTCTTCGATGGAAAACCAGTCTACGTAATGTTCAACGGCCAGGTCTTCCGCTACGTCAACAACCCCATAATTGCACGTCCCGGAGATTATGTCAGGTTCTATTTCCTGAACGTGGGTCCTAGCCTGACGTCAAGCTTCCACGCCGTCGGAGGTATATGGGAATATGTCTACAAAGGCGGAAACCCCTCGAACGTTGAAGTTGGGTTGCAGACGGTGACTGTCGGACCTACAGACTCATACGTTATCGAATGGCGTGTGCCCGCTGAAGGGAACTTCCTCATAGTCTCGCATGCGTTTGGAACGCAGGCCATAAAAGGCGCAGTAGGGTTAATCGCATCCTCTGTCAACGCAACAGCTTTGCCTGTGGTCAAGCCTGACGGCCCATCTTTTCCACTGCCGGATAAGGTTAAACGGGTTATAGCGCCGTTCGAACCCACATCCCAGGATGAGGCGCATACATACCTTCCCGGCGAGAAAGCAGTCATTCAAATTGTTGGAAACAGCTACTACCCGAAAATAGCAAGGGTCCCCGTAGGATCAACCGTGATGTGGGTGAATGAGGATGTTTTGAGCATAGGCTCGGGCGAGATCACGGGACAGCACAACATCGCAGCGGTCAAAGGCCCTGTCTCTTTCGCGTCACCTTTACTCAAGAACGCTGAAAAGTTCAGCTTCAAAATCGAGAAAGAAGGCGAGTATCAGTATGTCTGTGGAATTCATCCTTACATGAAAGGAGTGTTAATAGCTTATCAAGCGGCTGGCATATCCGCTGGGGGAGGCATAGGATTCACGGTCGACCTAACCGCTTTCGTAGTATTCGCCGCTGGCTTGAGTGTTCTAAGCCTGCTAGTCTTCGTCGGCGAAAAATCTTCAAAGAAACATGAAAAATAAAAAACTGCTGGCAGCGCAGCTGGCGACAATAATTATAGTTGCGACTTATTTTTTAGCCACAAATTACACAGGTGATGGCATCGGCAAACCTGCGGAGACAGAATTGCTGGTTAGCGGTCAACCTCTACCATCTTTCATCCTCAGAAACACTCGCGGAGAGTTGGTCAGCCTGCAGTCGATGAGGGGGAAAGTTGTTCTACTGTTCTTCGGCTACGTCAACTGCCCCGACCTATGCCCAATGGTTCTGAAAAAATACGCAGAACTTGAAAGGCTCTTAGGAAACAAGGTCGACAACGTGGCCATGGTGTTCATAACGACAGACCCTTACAGAGATACTCCTAACGCTCTGGAGGCCTACGTGTCTTCATTCAGCCCGCATATAACCGCGTTGACGGGAAGCCTGGAAGATCTTGCTAAGGTCTGGGAAAAATACCATGTAAGTCCGGTTGAGAAAACAGGCAGCGGAACCTACGTCTCTCACTCGGCCCTGATATACGTAGCAGACAAAAACTTAATCCTGCGTAAAATCTTCACGCCGGAGATGTCTGGGGAGGAGATGGCGAAGGAGCTGGAGAAGCTTATTTGATTCTCGCCAAAGCTATCTTCTTCGCAGTTCCCTCAACATAATCCGTCGTCAGCTCGATTTCAGAGAGCCATTTGATACTTTGGTAGCAGGCTTGGTTTGGGAACACAAGTCTGAAAGGGCCTCCATGCTCGACCTCCAGCATCCTTCCACGATACATGTAAGCGATTAGCATGTCATCTGTGTCGGACAGGGGGAAGCATTCAGTGTAGTTGCCCGACTTAAATACAGCGTACCGTGCTTCAGGATAAGGTTCCGCCGTCTTCAAAACCGTCCCTACTTTCACGCCTTGCCATTCGGTTTGAGGCACAGCCCATCCTTCAACACAGTTAAAGTCGAAGGTAAGCGATGTTCGCGGAAGCTTTTTAACATCCGATATGGAAAGCTCAAGCTTTCGAGCCACAAGGCCGCATACCCTCAACAGACTTTCTCGAGAAGGCTGATAAGGGGTTGGAAACTTGGGCAGCTTGTCCAGAACATGGCTCATGACAATGGATGAAGACCGTCGAAACTTATAACTGTTCCCCCAACATCAGTATCGTTAACCTTTAAAGACTGCAAAAAGCAGACATGATTTTCAGGGTAATGAAGGAGCTGACCACGCTGAAGAGATACGGCCCAAAGGTTGTCGAGCATGAAGTCTTGAGAAAGTGGGAGAGGCTCAAAATACCGCAGAAAACAATGGAGATGAACAGGGGGGGTCCATTGTTCTCGTTTCTGGAAGGGCCTCCGACTGTGAACGGATACATGCATGTGGGACATACAAGGGGTAGGGTATACAAAGACATCGTGCTGCGCTACAAGTCCATGCAAGGATACGACGTCTGGAGGCGGGCTGGATGGGACTGTCAAGGCCTACCTACGGAGATTGAAGTTGAAAAAAGGCTTGGAATAACAAGCAAAAAAGACGTTGAGAAGATAGGGCTTGAAAAGTTCGTCGAAGAAGCCAACAAATTAGTTGACCACTATATAGAGCACTGGAGGAGAGCAAGCGAAAGGCTCGGCCTCTGGCTCGACTACGACAACGCATACGAGACACGCAAAGAGGAATACATGGAGCATGTGTGGTTCTTGCTTAAGAAAGCATACGAAGACGGCAACCTGGTCGAAAGCCTGAGAGTAGTTCCAGTATGCCCGCACTGTGAAACAGCTTTATCTCAACACGAGCTTGCACAGGGATATGAGGAGATCACAGACCCCTCTATTTACGTCAAGATACCGTTGGTTGATGACGGGTACGTGATAATATGGACAACAACCCCATGGACACTTCCAGGAAACGAGGCTGTCGCAGTCGCTTCAGAAGCAGACTACGCAGAGCTTGAGGTTGACGGGGAAACATGGTATGTCGCCGAGAAACTCCTCGACAAATTTGCTACGGAGACGGGCATTACCTCTTTCAAAATCAGAAAAACAATCCCGGGCAAAAATTTTGAAGGCAGAGGATACATTCATCCATTAGCAGTTGAAGTTCCTTTTCACAGGCAACACAGCCACATCATCATCTCCTCGGAGCATGTAACATTGGAGGAGGGCAGCGGGTTTGTCCACATAGCCCCCGCCCACGGTCCAGAAGACTTTGAACTAGGCCTCAAACACCAGTTAAACATATTCTGCCCAGTTTCAACTAATGGTGTTTTTACCGATGATGGAGGATCGTACTCCGGCCTCGACGTTGAAGCGGCCTCCGAGAAAATAATACAAGATCTTCAACGCAAAAACCTTCTCGTCAAACGGGGTGAAATTCTGCACAGCTACCCACACTGCTGGAGATGTGGGAGAAAGTTGATATATCTTTCAAGCGTCCAATGGTTTTTAAAAGTTGAGAAAATAAAGGAGAAAATGATAGAGGGCAATAAGAAGGTTAAGTGGTGGCCTGAATGGGCTGGAACAAACCGTTTCGGAGACTGGCTTGCCAACGCTCAGGACTGGTGCATATCCCGGAGCAAGATATGGGGGACTCCTTTAAACGTTTGGAAATGCGAGAACTGTGGTTTTAAGAAGGTCGTAGGCTCGAGGAACGAGCTTGAGGACGCTGTCGAGAAGCCAGCCATCCAGCGGATGCACAGACCTTGGATAGATATGTACGTGTTCAAATGTCCTGAATGCGGAGGGATGATGAGACGCGTCTCTTTTGTTCTAGATACTTGGCTGGACTCCGGTGTTGCGTTTTTCGCCAGCGTAAACGCGTTGAAGAACCCTCAGCTCTACAGAACGCTGTATCCCTATGATTTTGTGACGGAAGCAATTGACCAGACTAGGGGATGGTTTTACACCCTCCTTTTCACATCCACCTTACTAGAGGGCATTCCACCGTACAAAACGGTCTTAAACCAGGGGCATGTGTTGGATGAATACGGCAAGAAAATGTCAAAGTCTAGGGGGAACGTTGTTTGGGCTGAGGAGGCCTTCGAAAGGTTCGGCGTCGACCCCTTGCGTATTTATCTTGCCAGCAAAGCCGAGGTGTGGACCACGATCAACTTCGTGCCGTCTGAAGTTTTCCAAACAGCTGAAAACCTCAACATACTTTGGAACGTGTTCGTCTTCGCGTCAACATACTCAAGGCTCGACCAGTTCGACCCCAAAACCCACCGCCTAGAAAACTATCTCGATTTTTTGAGACCAGAAGATAGATGGATTTTGGCGAGGGTTAACGACGTTGTATCGAAGATGTCTTCAAGCCTCGAAGAAATGGAGATACATAGAGCTGCTCGAGAGCTACTGTCCTTCATTACGGATGATTTAAGCAGGACTTATCTCCGTTCCGTAAGACGGCTTGCGTGGGCTGAAACACAGACGCGTGAGAAAATGGCTGCCTATGCATGCCTCTACTACGTTCTCAGGAAAACACTCCAGATACTCGCTCCCTTCGCACCATTTATAGCGGACGCCTTGTACGAGTTTGTCAAGCAAGAGGATGACAAGGAAAGCATACACTTGGAGAGATGGCCTCAGCCCGATGAAAAGCTGCTTGACAAGACACTGCTCGCTAAAATGGATGTCGTCAAAGATGTTTTGACAGCTGTGCTGGCGGCCCGTCAAAAAGGTGGTAGGAAACTCCGTTCACCTGTTGCACGTGTTATCGTTGTGTCGAAAAACCAGAAAACCTACGAGGCTGTCAAGACTTTTGAAGGCTTCCTAAAAGAGGCGGCCAACGCTGAAAAAGTCGAGGTATTACCGCCAGGCTCCGTTTTTGAGGACGTCAGATGGGTTGTTGAGGCAGACCTTTCCAAAGCGGGGCCAAAGCTAGGTCGAAAGCTTCCTGAACTGCTGGAATACCTAAGAAGAAGCGATGGGACGCAGCTTAAACAGCAGTTGGAGAATGCCGGCGGCTTATTGGTTAAGCTGTCCGACGGCGAAGTCTTTCTCCCCCAGACATACTTCATATTGAAAAAGACAATGCCTGAACACTATTCAATGGCGGAAGACGGCAACGCCGAGGTATACGTAGACCTTAGGATGTCTGAAGAGCTTGAAGCTGTTTCAGCCGCCAAAGAAATAATAAGACGTGTCCAAGTGATGAGAAAGGAGGCTGACCTGAATATCTTGGACAGGATAGAATGCGTCATACAGATTGACGACGAAGCATTCCGCCACCACATAAGCCTGAAAAAAACGTTCATCGAGGAGGAGACCAGGTCTACTATAAAGCTTTCAGACACAAAGACTCCCTTGCCTCCCGGCTATTTTTCGAGGGAGTGGGATGTCGACGGTGTGATTGTGAGAATAGGTTTCAAAACCTTAGGCGGTAACACTTATAACCAGCTGGGGTAAGCGGTTTACGAAAATGGTTAACCCGAAGGTTGGCGTCGCTTTGGGGGTTGTAGGCGTCTTAGTAGTTCTTTTACCCATCGTAGCCCTTTTTCTGACGGGAGGATATGACTCACCGATCCAACGTTTTTACGACAACCCTTTGGCCCCCGGCCTCCCAACAGGGTTGGTTGTAACTGCTGTAGGCGCGGCCGTGACAGTAGCTGGGCTTTTGATTTTCGTCAAGGGAATGCGGTCAGCTCCTGTATATCCCTCTCAACCCCCATCCCCAGTAAGAAGGCCTTTGAGACAAGCTCCAAGAGCCAGAAACGAGCTGGACATGATTGAAAAAGAGCTTGAATCTATGATTTCCGAGGAAAGGCCCTCAATAGAGGTTAGGACCGTAACCCCGCCCAAGCCGAGGATTGAACAAAAGCCTGCTGGGACGGAGCAGGAGCTGCAGACAGGGCCTGTGGCTGGCAAAGTAGTGGTTGTGACACGGGGTGTTGACGAGGTTTGCAAAACCTGTGGTGCGGTTAACGTTCTGGGTGCGAAAGTATGCAGCCAGTGTGGAGCCGAACTCTATAAACCAGACCCGAAAGCCATACCCTGCCCTGTATGCGGCGCCCCCTTGGACGAATCTATGAAGATAGGTGAAAACATCGTGTGCACCGTCTGCTTCAGCGAGCTGAGGCTTGCAAGCCCTACAAGTTAAAATTATCTCACCTTTACATGCTATGTTGCGGTGCTGAAGTTTTGGAATCCGTCAAACCCCTTTCAACAATCATGCGGAACCTCAACAAGCCTGTTAAAGTTTTTCTCAAAAACGAGGTCAGATATGAAGGGTTGATGGTTGAATGCGACGGGTACATGAACCTTCTGCTTGAACACGTTGTCGAATACCATGGTGACAGCAAAACAGCCGGCTACCCGAAGGTTTTGATAAGAGGCAACAACATAATGTACTTAGTTTTGGGTGAAAAATAATGTCTGGGGGCCGATGGATCAGTCTGGAAGATCGTCCGCCTTATAATTAGATTTTTTGATGTGATGTTGTTTTTCTTTTTTCTTCTTGGTTTTTTCCTTAATATTCTGTTGCAGTTTTGGACATTTATCTCTGTTGGGGAAGGTTTGACAGCATTTTCTACAATACTGTTCTCCCCTGTCATATTGTGGCTGACGGCCTGAAGGAATAAACAGAGGCTCCATAGCTGAAATGTGGTGTTCCGTCTTCAACCCATATGGCTATTCTAACCTCTCTCCCGTCTTTAGCCTCTAAATAGAACAACGGTTTACACATACCTCTATCCTGCTGTAATGTCATATCTCCCCCAACAACACGACATAGTCTTCGGGACTGTCAACTTAAGGTCTATGGTCTGGGTCTTCCCGTTCGTTGGTGGTGGATAGAGTTTGGGTTGGCCTATGCCGTCTTCTGTGATAGGAATTGTCTCAGGATGTCTCCTTGGGTTAGGGCTTTCGGCGTTAGGCTATACGTCGAGGGGGCTTAGGAGGGTGGTCGGGATGTTATGCGGGCTAGTATTCTAGGTAAGCCTTGAGTCTGTTAGGGGTTGGTTCCATATCTCGTCAGGATGGCCTATGTATGGTCTGCTGTCGACGTCATGCAGGCGAGATAACAGCGGTATACGCTTTCCCTAGGACGGTCCTAAGGGCATGTGAAGGTAATAGTGGCAAGGGGTCCATCGTATTCATGGGCTCTAAACGTCTAGGCATAGAATGCTTCTAGGAAACGTTTGGTGAGAGGTTGTTCAGGGAGCTGGAGGAGAGGACAAGGAGGCTCTACAACAACAAGAAGGCATAGAAGAGATAGCATAAGCCATAGCCCTAACAACAACATAACACCCATAACGGAAGAAAGTGCAATAGCTGGCTGACAGTACCGTTTTTTACACATGTTTAGTAGGATGGTTTCTGCAGAGGTGTTGGATAGCCTCTTTGAATGGGCTTCCCCGCGGGTTGAGGTTTGATGAGGCGTGGGCTGAGACGGCTCCCGCCATGGCGGAGGCGGGGTCGAAAAAACTCAACCCGTCAGCAGGAGCGTCCGCTTAAGGAGGGGTATCCCCGCCGACGAAGCCTACAACCCTAAACAGTCCAGACGGTAACGCACGGAGGGTAGTTGGGGGTGTGGGTCGGACCCCCAGACCACCCACGGTTGAGCACAAGGGGTTGCCTCAGGACCCTCCGGCGATACCAGGGTGTTCACGGAGTTGGTAGAACGTTGTTGGGACGATGGATGGGGTGCTTCTCCGGCTGGGCTTCCGCCGTCAGGCTGACACCGTCCGCCCAAAAGCCTCCCGACAGGGAAATCCCCAACGCGGACGGGGGAGATGGAGGCTAAGAGACGGCTACAAGCCTAAAAAAAGAGGGGAGATGTTTGGCTGAATTCTCCACCCGCCATCCAAGCCCACCCAAAACCGGTTTTCTCCAGCCAAAACCCCTTCCCCTCTGTCTCGCCGTAGAAGGCGACCATCCCATTCAGAGATATCGTGGGGTGGCTGGGGAGGGTTTGGCTGGAGCCGGGCTTTGGGACGGTTCGCTCGGACCGACAGACGTGCGGAGGGAGACAGACGATGATAGACGACATCCTCCACATCCATCCCCAAACACCCCTTCAACATTTCCCCGACGGGAGGGCCTTCCGCTGGAGAATGGTTCTCCGGCGGCCTAGGCCTCCCGGGAGAGCCATGTCAACAGGAGACATGGCACCCGGACCCCAGCCCCTTGAGGGTGGGTGGTGGCTGGGGATGGCTGGGAGCGCCATGCTCCCTCAACAAACCCTACGGCTCTGGGGTGGTGGCGCCCCCCATGAGCCGCCCAAGGCCAGGCGTCTGGAGGGGAGGGGTGGATATGACTGACGGAGAGTTGTCCCCGAAAAGAGGCTTATAATCCTCTCGGGAAAGTGGGAAGAAGGTTCTACGCTGATGTTCACAGGATGGCGAACAAGAACCGTAAAAGGAAGAACGACGAGAACTATCACATATACACCGTTGACGGGGAAAACTTCGGCAAAGCCTGCAGGATAACCGATATTCCAGCGGAAGCAGGAGACGAGCTCTACGTGGACACGATTCCCGTAGAGCTTACAGACGAATTCATAGAGCTTCTCAGGCGTGGTGTTAGGGTTTTCTACCTTCGGAGAATGATGGTGATGGCCAAGAAGCGTGAAGAGCTTGGGCTTTCGAAGACGGCGAGAAACGACATAAGAGCGATAATGCATATTGACTCACGCTGGTTTTTCGAAGTTGACGAGAACTACTTGGTAATTCGCCGGCTTGCGGTAGTGTTCAGAAGCCTTCAAAGGACATATCTCAGCTACCTTAACAGGGCTAAGGCCCTGCCTGATGCTGAGAGAAGGCTTCTGATAGAGGTTGCCAACGCTGCCGAAAAATCCATGATGGAGACAGCTTCATTGATAGTCTCTGAGGCTGAGAAAAGATACCCAAACTTCAAAAAGGTGGTGGAAGAGCTTGGAATAACCGGAGAAAACCATCTGCTTGCAAGGGAGGCCTTAGCTGAAATAATGGCTTACGTAGTAAGAACTAGGTCTTACAGCCGTCTGAAAGCACTCTTCGGCCTCTACAAAGGCAGAAAGGGAGTCAACAAGTTCTACAGCAAAACAGCGAGAAAAGCTATGATACGTCTGACCTCAGCAGTCCTACATAATCCGAAACATCGGGCAAGAGACGAAGAACAACTGCTAAAGAGAATCTGGAAGACCTTGAAGGATACCCGGAAAAGGCTGGAGGCACCGGCTTAAACAGCAGGGAAAAACCCTCTGGAGAGGCCGGCGCCAAAAATAATTACCGTATCCAATAGGATACGGCCTTCACAGTATACCCGGCCTTTCCCAGGGGTGTTCTTAGATGTTGTTCTGGTTGTTTGTCTCCAGCCAAACCCTCCCCTTATTTTTTTCCTTCCAGAAGGAAGGCCGTATGGAACTTTTGGCCGGATGGCTAAAGTTCCTGACTTCATCTCAATCAGTTGACATACTGTTCTCAGGGTTAAAGGTCTGAGAAGTTAATATTTCAGCTTAAAGTTCGATGCGTGAGTGAACAGCTCATGACCGCCTCATATGTGACTGTAGAGCCGCTGGATAGAACGCCTGTTGAGGCGCAGGAGATCGAGCTGGTTGAGAGGAAAGGGCTCGGGCATCCCGACTATATCATAGACAGTGCTTGCGAGGAGGCCTCGATTATGTTATCGAAATACTATTTAAAAGAGTTTGGGAAGATCTTGCATCACAACGTTGACAAAGGCCTTCTCGTGGGAGGCAGAGCATACAACACCTTCGGCTACGGAAGGCTTGAGGAACCGATTACAATAATAATCGCTGGCCGGGTCTCGACCAGCGTAAAGACGCAGACAGGCGTCGTCACCATCCCTTACAGTGAGATAATCAAGGAGGCCGTGAGGTCTATGATTAAGAGGAACTTCCGGTTCCTAGATTTCGACTCACATATACAGCTTGAGATAAGGGTTAGGGAGAGCAGCCCAGACCTTAAAGCTGTTGTAGAAAGCAGTCAAGATATGCCTTTAGCAAACGACACCTCATACGGTGTCGCGTTCTATCCCCTCACACCTCTTGAAAACCTTGTTTACAGCGTTGAGAGACATCTTAACTCGCAGGTTTTCAAGTCGAGGGTCAGGGAGAGCGGTGAGGATGTTAAAGTCATGGGTTTGAGGAAAGGCAGGAAAATAACTTTAACAATAGCGGACGGAATAGTTAGTACTTTAACCAAGGACAGGGACCACTACCACGCCGTCAAAGAAGCTATAAAATCCGAGGTTGAAGACTTGGCAGCGAAGATAGCCCCTGAAAACGATGTGACAGTGTTTGTTAACACCGCCGACAGGTATGGAGCTGGTGTCGACGAGGAAATATACTATTTGACCTACACAGGAACATCTGCGGAACATGGTGACGACGGGAACACCGGCAGGGGTAACAGAGCCAACGGCCTCATAACGCCCAACAGGCAGATGTCGCTTGAGGCAACAGCGGGCAAAAACCCCATCTCCCACGTGGGAAAAATATACAACGTGCTTGCCGGCTTAACAGCCAAGAGAATATACGAGGAGACGAAGAGGGTTAAAGAGGTTTACGTGAGGATGCTGAGCCAGATAGGCAGGCCGATAAACCAGCCGCTTGCTGTTTCCGTCCAAGCCATACCCGTTGACAAATTCGACCAAAACCTTGTGAGGGAGGTTGAGGCCATTGTAGCGGATGAGGTGAGCAGGGTTAGAAGGGTTACAGACCTGGTACTCTCCCGTGAGGTCACGCTTTTCTAAAAGTATCCATCAAGCCCCCTAGCTTCTCTAAGCACCTGCATACATTTCCTCGGTGTCAAGCATCTAAACTCAATCTCTTCTTTAGCCATCTCCCTTCTAGCGGCTTTGGTTGTTGACGGTGCCGCCAGTATGGCGCGGGGTCGCGTCCCAAACTCGGCGGTTAAGCTTTCTACGTAGGCTTTCAGCTGTTTGACGTCCTCCGGCGTCGCGGGTTTTCGCTTAAGCTCTACAACGACAAGCCTTCCCACGGCATCTAAACCGAGGATGTCCACGCGGCCTGTCCGTCTCACCTGACGTTCTTCTTCAAAAGGCTTAAAACCATCTTCGACAAGGCTCGGCCTAATCATCACCGCCTTCTTCATATCCTCCTCTGACGCGTACATCTCGAATTCCGCTGAGTCATGAAGGTCAAACACCATCACCGAAGGCTGTGAAGTGAAGGATATCTTAAGCAGCTCGTTGCCGTTGCTCGCTCTTATCACTGTCAAACCATCCTCAACGTGAAAATCTATCATGGAGCCGGCTGGCTGCCAGTTAACAGGCTCATGTCCTGTGGGTCTATGAACTAGGATGCTTCTGTCCCGCTTAATCAGCACAAGCCTCTCCCCCTCTCCAAGCCTAGAGGCAGCGCGTCCTTCATAAACCACCGTGCAGGGCCCTGCGAAGATTATGACGGAGCCCTTCGCCAAGGCTTTCCTCGCATCCTCTAAAGTCAACATATCATCTGGGAAGGTTCAGCGTTTCTAGGATTTGTATGTGGAGGTCTGACTTGACGGGGAAGTATATAAAAAACCAGGCTATCTGCACGAAGACAACGCCGTAGAGAACGGCTTTGGAAAACTTGTCGCCGGCGAGAACCGACGGCAAACCCAAAGCTATCGCCGGCACTGTCGGGAGGAAGTAGAAAGTGTACACATAACGGTTGAGAACGTGGGCGAGTATGAAATAGGGTCCATAGGTGAAAGCAATCCATAAAAGAATGAAAGCCTGCAGGTCATCTCTGCCTCTGCTGACTACAACATAGTATGCAGCGTAGACGATTACAAGGGCGGTTGTCCACCATACAGGGCTGTATATCCCCCAGTAGGCTACAGGATGCCAACTCCTATCCCCAGCTGTCACCGTTACAATGTGGTATGGTGCCGCGGCGAACGGTGAGATGGGTGATATCCAGCTTAACGGCAAGTCTATGACGGTTTTTCTACCGTCAGCCTCAAAGACCGTGCATCTCAACGGCAGCTCAAACTCTTTACAGCTATACTTGAGTTGGCTGTGATAGGATAGGATGTAGTCGAGGTGGGCGAAAGGTGTGTTGAACGCTTTGAAGGTATAGTCGTAGACAGCTAACCCCGCAATGGCTATAGCTAGGATTATCAACGTTGTTTTCTCAAAGACAGGCGACCACTCGTAAACGGCTTCAACCAGCTTTCTCTTCCTAGAATAAGACTGTATGAAGCTGTAGGCAAGAAGTCCTGCAACGCTGAATAATGTGGCTGTTTTGGACAGAAACGCTAGACCTAGAAAAATTGCAGCCGTCACATGCCTCTTCTGCAGAAACAGCAGGGTTCCGACGAGTAGGAAGAAAAACGCTGGGCCGTCGAGCATCGCTATAGACCCTATGTTGAAATACATCACATCAGTGGCTGTTAAAATCGTTGCAGCCAAGGCAAGCTCAAGTCTTCCTGTGAAATGCCGTGCTATCAAAGGTATCAATGCAACAGCGGCCGAGGATAGAACAGCTGATGCGAACCGCCAGCCCAACGGGTTGTCTCCGAAAGCAAGTATTGACAAAGCTATCAAAGCCTTGGATAACGGCGGATGCTCGTTGTTCACGGCCTCGCCTCTCAGCATTTTTCTCACGGCAGGGATGTAATGGGCTTCATCAAAGACGAAGCCACATTCGGTTGGGAAGCTGCCGCCAGCTGGCTCAATACAGTTCTCCACAGCCGTTGATGGGGATGGCGTGTTTATAACCTGAAGCCTGAGGAGTAAGAGAGTTAGGAAAACGGCAAACGCAATCGTTTGGTGAAACCCCGCCTTTCTATACGTTTTTCTAAGGATGTCCTGTATCGTCAATTCTGGTGTGTGGCCTCTTTGCACATGTATGGTCCTTCAAGACTGTATCCAAGCTTTCGATAGTAATTCCTAACGCCGACGCCGCTAATTACCGCAAGCTTATCCATACCGTGTTCTTCGAAAGCTATCTTTTCAGCCTCAGCCATCAAAAACCTTCCCAAACCCCTGTGCTGAGAAGAGTTTTCGACAGCTCCCGCTCCCACAGGGCGTAGGAAGCCATATACATGCAGCTCTCTGACGAGGGCTGCGTTCTCAAGCTCTCTCCTTAATGCTCTACCGGGAATCCTAACTCTTACAAACCCGAGTAAAGCATCGGAATCTGGCTCGTCGAATGATACGAAATACTCTATACCACCTGAAGCTTTGTAGATGTATCTGTTCAACTCAGCCTTCATGGGGTTCACATTTCCACGCTTATGACCATGCTCTCTGCATCTGATACAACGGCACGCACCGCCAACTCTCTTCTCAACAACCTGCCTAAGGTTAGGCGTCCTCAAACCGTCTAAAGCAATCTTCAAAGGTATCTCTCTCTGTATACGTGTAATTCTGACGTACGGAGGAACCCTCCTCATGAACTCGGCCAAAACATCAACAAGTTCTTCGTCGGAGTAAGGTTTGTATACGCCGTCACGCCACATCTTCTCCAAATCGGTTCCAGGGAGAACCAGCGTCGGATATATCTTGAGCTGGTCGGGTCTGTATCTTTCGTCCTCAAAAAGTTGTGTGAGCATTTGAAGGTCTTTAGCTGGAGACGAACCGGGAAGGTTGGGCATCATATGGTAACATACTTTGAAGGCCAAATCCTTCAGGTCTGCTGTAGCTTCTACAGCATCCTCGAGCGAATGGCCTCTTTTGACCAAAGAAAGTATAGAGTCGTCTAACGCTTGAACCCCTATCTCAACCCGTGTCACACCCATGTCGACAAGCTTTGAAGCCACGTGTTTTTTAGCCCAGTCAGGTTTGGTCTCGATAGTGATGCCTGAGACATGTATCTCAGCGTTTTCCGCTAGGGCGAGGGCTTCTTCCAAGCTTCTCGAAGACCTTCCGTTCAACGCATCTAAGCATCTTTGAATGAATCTTAGTTGAAAATCATGGGACGTTGCTGTGAAGGTTCCACCTATTATGATGAGCTCAACCTTGTCAACTGGATGACCCATAGAACGTAGTTTTTGAACAGCTGCAGCCACTTGGTTGTAGGGGTCGTATCCTACTGATGCCGCATTCTTTACTACGGCTTCCTCTCCGGTGTAGCTTTGAGGCGTTCCAAAAGGCCTTCCTCCAGGACAGTAGACACATCTTCCATGCGGACAGCTGAAAATCGGCGCCACAACGGTTATCACCGCGACGCCGGAAGCCGTTTTGACCGGCTTCTTCACGACACGTTTTTTCCATGGTTCCATAAGAAATGCCAGCTCGGCGTCGGAGGGTATTTTTGACAGCTTCAGCTTTGCTGCCAGCTCTTTCTTCAGCCTTTCAACCTCCGGCCTCGTCAGCAAAGCTTGTTCAGCCAAAGTCAACCCATTCTTTCCTGATACGCCGACATATTAGAGTGATGTGCTTAAGTGCATTCAAGTATCTTGGCCCTAAAGGCCCTGCGTAAACTATTTCATTGTAGCCTGCCTCAACCAGGCTGGCGGTGAAATCTTCCAGCTTTTTCGGCTTGCCCCACACGCAGAAATGGTCCACCCAATCTGCGCCGCTTACGTCATAAAGCTTATCCCAGTTTTTCGACAGGAGTAATTGTTCAACCTGGTTTTTGAAATCCAAACTTATCCCGAGCTCTTGCAAATAATCCTCACGCGCTCCAACCATCAAGTAAGCGGCGAAAGGAACAGCCGTTTTACGGGCCTTCAATTCGTCGTCGTGGACTGAGGTTATGATGTAGGCTGCCTTCCAAAAGCCTTTGACTGTTTTTAACATTTCCGCGGCTTCCAACAGCTTGTCCAAGCTTGACCAGTTCACTAAAACACCATCTGCGACGTCCAAAGCCATCCTCATCATTTTCTTTCCTTGAGCCCCTACAAACACCTTAACATCCGAAACAGGGTAAGTCTGTAGCAAACCTGAGTTGAGGAGGATTCTCCTGATGTGTTCAACTGCCTTTCTAACTTTCTCGACGGGCTTATTCCTCTCGATACCTAGTTGTTTGAGGGATAATGCATCTCCTGCTCCAACCGCCACACGAACCCTGTTCGGCGCCAGCTCCCAAAGCGTTGCAGCCGTCTGGGCAATCGTCGTAGGATGTGTTAAATAGGGGTTCACGACCGCGGGCCCTATAGCCACTCTACGCGTGTGCAGCGCCAGCGTAGAAAGCGTCATGAAGCAGTTTCTGTTGAAAAAATGGTCGCTAACCCATATACCGTCAAACCCTATTTTTTCCACCAGACTTGCCGCTATCAAGAGCTTCCAAATCGGGTCTTTGGGGACCAGCTCGATTGAGAAGAAGGGTCTCACGACTCTTCCCCTTTTAAGACCTTGGCCGTCTTCTCCGGCTCGCAATGTCTGCAAGCTTTAACCAGGACTTTAAACCCGTCAGGTTTGTCCAGCCTGTTTTTTCGGAACATTTCCCACACAGCCCAGCCTAGCTCTGGCGGAACGCGGCTGCTGTTGACGCTGGACATCAAGATCTCGAGCAGAATCCGAGCAATCCTTTTCCTGTGCATCTTACATACCGCTCTGCAGGAATGTTATAATGATGTTGTTGACCTGCTCGTGCTTTTCTTCATGAGGGCTGTGACCTGCGTCAGGAATTACAACATGCTTAGCTCCAATCCTCTCAGCAATCGCCCTGTTCCCGTCAGCTGGAACCCATGAATCTTTCTCGCCTAGCACGAACAAAACGTCACATTCGATTTTTTCCATCACGCTTAGGTTGAACTCTCGCATAATGTTGAAAGCATCTAGGAGGACAGGCCCAGACCTGACGACCGACTGAAAATATCCCTCAACCATCTCCTCGTCCACCAAGCCCGGGTTACTGTACGCGTTTTTCAAAGCTCTTCTCACAAAGTATCTGTTTAACATAACTCTCGCCAAAACCTTGCCGACAAACTTGTTTCGGGCCAGCTCGACGAAAAACGGCCTTTTCCCAGACCCTTCCCCTAAAAGGCTTGGGCTTACAAGGACAAGCTTAGAGACTTTCTCAGGATGCTGCGCTGCCATGTGGGAGGCTATAGCCCCGCCCATCGAATGACCTATCAAAGAGACGCGGTCAATATCCAGCGTTTCCAAGAAACGGAAGAGATGAGATGAAACGGTGTCTAGATGAAAGCCGGATGGAAGCCTGCTTGACATGCCGAAACCCGGTAAATCTACCGCCACCACCCTGAAAACGCTGGACAGGACTGGATAATTTTTTCTCCAGCTAAAAGAGGAAGAACCCCATCCGTGAATCAACAACAAAGGATGGCCACGCCCTAGATCTAGGTAAAAAGTCTCCACCCCCTCTACCTTGGTAACACGTCCCTTGTCTACGTGAGCCAGCCACGCAGTCATTCAAACAACACTACCATCTTTAGCCTATATAGATTTAAATCCGAAGCAAAAATTAAATACAGTCCACGGTGTCTTGCCACGATGTCGGGGTACATATCGCCCCGTGCGAAGATTAACGGTTTCGTCTCAAAGTTTTCTTATGTCTACGGCCCCACAGAAATAGGTGAAAGAGCTTTAATTGACGACGGAGTAACTGTTGGCTATCCGTCGCGTAAAAGGCTTATGGACTGTATTGGAGACTTCGGCTCTGTTGCAGACATCCTTGACAGGGCGAGCTTAGGCTCCTTCATAGGGCCTGGCTGCGTTGTCAGAAGAGGATGTGTCATCTACGACGACGTCATGATTGAGAGCGGGGTGGAGCTGGGACATAACGTGCTCATCAGGTCGGGCAGCGTTATAAGAAGCGGTTCACGAATAGGCAGCTACACGCTTCTCGACGGCACTGTTCTAATAGGACGTGACGTCAACATACAATCCAGCGTATATATTCCGCATTTGACCAAAGTGATGGACAGGGTGTTCATTGGGCCTGGTGTGGTTATGACCAACGACCCTTATCCTGTCGCTTCTCCGTTGAAAGGGCCTTCTATAGGTGAAGGCGCTGTTATAGGAGCTGGTGCCGTAATACTGCCAGGCGTCGAGATAGGCGAGGGTGCGGTAGTGGGAGCCGGGTCTGTTGTGACAAAGAACGTTCCCCCAAACGTGGTCGTCTACGGCGTACCGGCGAAATACGCTTACGACATAGAGGAATACCGGAGAAGAAAGACGGTTTATGACCGTGGTGTTGGGGGCGCTAACGCTTAAAAACAACCCTTGAGACACATAGTTAGGTGAGGAAGAGGAAGAAATAATGGCGGACATATGCCCCACATGCGGTCTCCCCAAATCGATCTGCGTTTGCGGCACGATAAGCCGTGAACAGCAGAGGGTGAAGATAAAGCTTGAGCGACGTAAATGGAACAAGCCAACCACCGTCATCGAAGGTTTGAACGGGACGAAAAAAGACCTGCAGGAGATAGCCTCCCGGCTAAAAACTGTGCTTGCATGCGGTGGAGTGGTCAAAGACGGCATGATACTCTTGCAAGGCGACCATCGAGATAAGGCGAGAGACGCTCTGCTGCAGATGGGCCTTTCGGAGGAAAACATAGAGGTTATCTAGGCCGCTACGCTTTCGAGGATGTCCTTCAACCCTTTGAACCGGTTTCGCACAGTGACTTCTGTCACGCCAGCGGCCTTGGCTATGTCTTTTTGCGTAAGGCTTTGAGCCGTCTCTTGGCAAGCCATGTATAAGGCTGCTGCGGCGATTCCGACAGGGTCTTTACCAACCGTCGCCTTCTTCTTCACCGCTTCGTTCAGAAGCCTCAAAGCCTCTTGCACAGTTCTCTGGTCCAAGCCTACCTTAGAAGCTATTTTGTTGACGTAGATTGAAGGGTCTGCGACGGGAACTTTCAGCCCTAGGTGTTTGAGCAGCAGTCTGTAACCTTGTGCAATCGTCTTACGTTTTACCGCCGGGTAAGCCCGTTCAAACTCTCTCAGGTCCCGTGGCGTTCCGAGCATTCTGCAAGCAGCATATGTGGCTGCAGCCATTATCGATTTTATCGACCTGCCCCTAACAAGCCCTGCCTTCAAAGCCCTTCTGTATATCAGCATAGCCCTCTCGGCAACAGGTTGTGAGAGACGTAGCTTGTCATAGTATATCTGGAGTATGTTTACGGCTTGCTGAAGATTTCTTGTCTCGCTGGAGTTTATCTGGGATGTTGCGTCGAGCTTTTTAAGCCTAAGCATTTTCTCCCGCGTTTCCTTCGACAGCTTTCTTCCAGCCGCGTCTTCGTCAATCCTCTCAATCACCGTCGACAGGCCGTGGTCTCTGTACATCGGCGACAGCGGTGCTCCAACTCTGCTTCTGCTACCCTCTTCCTCGTCAAGGTTTCGCCACTCAGGTCCCATGTCGACATCCTTTTCCTGGACTACGTAGCCGCAGACGGGGCATGTAACCTCCCCGGTCCTCTGGTCTGTGACAAGCATCTCGTTTCCACATTCCGGACAAAACTCCAACTCTCTCCAACTCTTTCTAACCAATCCTTTCCACCCTCAAGAAAGACATATAGGCAGGAAGTGTGCATATGCCTCTGCCTATAAGTCTTTCTGCTTTAATCATGTTTATCCTAGCTTATAAATTTTTCGCTGAAGTGCTCATCTTCAAAAATATATTATTCGCAGTAGGTAAAAAGCCGGCTTGAAAAGGATAAGGCTTTACAACACTCTGTCTAGGTCTCTTGAGGTTTTCGAGCCTTGGACGGCTGGGTTTGTCACCATATATGTATGCGGCCCCACCGTCTACGACGTGGCCCACTTGGGTCACGCGCGCACCTATGTGGCGTTTGACGCAATCATAAGGTTCCTAGAGTTCATGGGCTACACAGTCAAGTATGCTAGGAATGTTACGGATGTAGGCCATCTCCGTGAGACGGGAGAGGACAAGATGATGCAGGGTGCTGCAAGGCTGAAAAAACACCCCATGGAAGTTGCTGACAAATACATGATGGAGTTTTTCAGCGATATGAACGCGCTAGGCGTTAGAAGACCAGACATACAGCCGAGGGCTAGCATGCACATACCTGACATAATAGAAGCTGTTGAGAAACTTTTGGACAAAGGCTACGCCTACAAAGTTGACGGCAGCATATACTTCGACGTGAGCAAAGTCACGGACTATGGGAAGCTTTCCGGAATAAAGGCCGAGGAGCTGGTTAAACATAGGATAGACCCTGACCCTAGGAAACGAAACCCGGCCGACTTCGCCCTCTGGAAAGAAGCGCCGGAGGACTACCCGCTGTCATGGAAGACGCCTTGGGGGAGAGGTTTTCCAGGATGGCATATAGAATGTTCGGTGATGAGCATGAAGTATTTAGGCGAACAGATAGACATCCACGGAGGCGGTCAAGACCTAATATTTCCCCATCATGAAAACGAGATTGCACAGTCTGAGGCTATCACCGGCAAAAAACCATTCGTAAAATACTGGCTGCACACGGGAGAGCTCACAGTCGGCGGGAAGGGAATGCACAAGTCGTTCGGCAACTTCCTAACAATCAGGGACGTGTTGAAGAACTATTCTAGAGATGTCGTAAGGTTTTTCATCCTGTCAGCCCACTACCGAACTCCGCTGGACTACTCTGAGAAGGCTATGGAGCAAGCCTCTGAAAACGTATCTAGAATCAAAAACCTTTTAGACGACCTCCATATTCTTGAGGAAACCGCTGAAGCAGGGAAAGGCTCGGCAGAGTTCAGGTCTAGGGTTGATATCTATATGGATGATTTTATAGGTTTTATGTCAAACGACTTCAACACATCAAACGCCATAGCAAGCCTGCACGAGTTTGTTAGGTTCGTCAACTCAAGTATTGAAAAACAAGGTTTAGTTAGGGACGACTTGGTCTATGCTAAAGGTACATTGTATAAGATGCTCGGCATCCTTGGCCTGTTTCAAGATAGGCCAGAGCACGTGAAAGGGTTGGAGCCAACACAGTTGCTAAAGCTTTTACTGGATGTGAGGAGAGAGTTGAGGAAACGTGGGCTGTACGACCTGGGAGATAAAATCAGGTCAGAGCTCGCCGACCGTGGGGTCATCATAGAGGATTTGAAGGAGGGTGAACGCGTCAGGATAGTTAGGTGATGGTTTTTGAAGGCGGTTTTGCTGGCGGGAGGTTTTGGAAAACGCCTCAAGCCTTTGACAGAGACCCTTCCAAAACCCTTGCTGGACGTCGCCGGGAAACCCATCATAGTCTGGCAGATTGAGTGGCTGAAAAGCTTCGGCATAAGGGAGTTCGTTGTATGCGCTGGCTATTTGAGGGAGAAAATAATAGAGGTGCTGGGCAGCGGCAGCAAGCTTGGGGTTAAAATAGGCTACTCGGTTGAAGACGAGCCGCTCGGAACGGGCGGCGCCTTAAAAAACGGTGAGCACATCCTCAAATCTGACAAGTCTTTCATAGTTGTCAACGGAGACGTTCTAACAACCCTGAACCCGCTTAAAATGGTTGAAGTTCTCGACGGATGTATTGCATGCATCGCGTTGACTAGGCTTCCATCCCCCTACGGCATCGTCGAGTTCGATGAGAAAACACTCATCGTCAGAAAATTCGCTGAGAAACCTCAGCTTCCCAACTACATAAACGCCGGTGTTTACGCATTTACATCGGAGATCTTCAAGTATCTCCCTGACTCGGGCGATTTGGAGAAGGTGACTTTCCCGCTTCTGGTTGAGATGAATGCGATAAAGGCTATGCCCTACGATAACGAGGAGTGGATAAGCATAGACAGCCATAAGGACTTGGAGGAGGCTAAGAGGGTCGTAAAACACTTTCAGGAAAGAGGCTGAAGCTTTACAGCCATCAGCAGAGCGTCCTCACCGTCCATGTAGTATCTTTTCTGAACCTCACGGGGTGTAAACCCAAGCTTCGTGTATAGAGAGATTGCAGCATGGTTGGAAACTCTCACCTCAAGGTATGCCTCCTCACATCCATACTCAACCGTCAGCGAGTTAAGGGCCAGCTTAATCAGCTCTGTCGCCACACCCCTTCTCCTGTATTCAGGTAGGACAGCGATAGACACGATGTGTCCAGCCTTTCTGATTTTGAGGAAATCAAACTTGGAGAAGATTCTTTCTACACGGCACATTATGTAGCCAACTATCTTACCGTCTACCTCTGCCACCCAAAAAGACTTGGGGAAATCTCTGGCCAAGTCCT
Source organism: Candidatus Caldarchaeum sp. (assembly GCA_038844785.1). GTDB lineage: Archaea > Thermoproteota > Nitrososphaeria_A > Caldarchaeales > Caldarchaeaceae > Caldarchaeum. The sequence continues at coordinate 15,125 of JAWBRA010000014.1, read as the reverse complement.
CGAAGAACCCGTATGTATAGTTTTCAGGCAAGCATATCCTGTTTATGTTCATGACTTGAATCAAATCCTCAATTCTAACGTTTCTGAAAAGCGCTCCCGCTCTACTGGCCTTTTCCGTCTCCTGCATCCGTTGACAGGGTTCATCGCCTGTTATTAAGAGTTTTAAACAAGTACAAGAAGTTCAGGGGGAGAGAGCAGCCTTACAGGTATCATTTGCCCGAGACCCCGCGAGACGTAAAGGATGGTGCCGTTTCCTAGCCTGTAAAGGCCGCGGACATACTTTGAGTTGCTTAAAAGCGTTTGGTTGTTTATGACCAGCCCTCCATGGGTGTGTCCGGCGAGAATGATGCAGTCTCCTTTAATGTAGTCTGCGGCGTTGGGGTCGTGGACTACGACCAAGCCATGGCTCTCGACAAAGGGATAAACCCTGTCATCACGCCAGTCTAAACCGTACAAACTTCCTACGTACCTGCTTTCAACCGCCCCCCTCAACTCCCTGTAGCCGTGTTTGTCCAGCAGGTTTCTAACCATGCTCGCGTACCCGCTCCAGTATTCATGATTGCCAAGGACGTAAAACTTCTCAGAAGCGTTTATGGCTGAAATGAACCCCTCGACGAAGCCAATATCATGTGTTAACCTATCCACCAAATCGCCCCCAAGTACCGCTACGTCGGGGCCCAGCTCGTTTACCTTTTCTAGAAGCCTTCTCTCATAGACGCCGTCGCCGTGTAGGTGAAGGTCTGGGAGAAAAACCATTTTGCATCCGAGACCTACTCTAAGATAGCTAGCCTCCAGCCTTCCCACGTCGTTGAAGGCAAGGCTAATCGCTCCAGCGGCAACAGTTGAAGCCGCGGCTGTGAAAAAAGCCCTACGCCTCAAACCTATGTCAGAACACTCTTTTAATCGCTTATTTATCGTTTGGAATGTGGTAACCGTCGAAGAATGGTTGGTGGCCTCACTTGGTTGATGGGATAGGATTGTGTGTCAGAAGCATCGACGTGACCGCCCGTCAAGCCTCTATAGTTGCCCAGAAAGCTGAGTCGCTGGGGTTTGAAAGCCTCTGGATAACAGAGGAGATGAGCAGGTCGTCGCCTCCCATGATCGCGCTGGCAGCATACTCAACGGAAAGAATCAAACTTGGAACGGCTATTGTAAGCATTTACTCGCGTACACCGATGGCCACAGCCATGATGGCCGCAACCCTCCAAGAGCTCTCAGACAACCGTTTTATCCTAGGGCTGGGAAGCGGGGGGCCAGAGATAACCCGGCGGGGACATGGTTTAGACCCTGTGAAGCCTACGGAGAGGATGGAGGAATACATCAAGCTGGTCAGGTCTTTCCTCTCGGGTGATAGAGTCACTTTCAAGGGGTCGTTTTATAAAGTCGACGGCGTGAGGCTCTGGATCAAAGTTCAACAGCCGCCTCCAGTTTTCTTGGCAGCGCTCAACCCCCGAATGCTGACGCTGGCCGGCATGATGGCTGACGGCGTTATACTCAACCTATTCGACCCAAACGCGGCCGGATATGTGTCTAGATGGCTTGATGAAGGCCTTCGAAGAGCTGGAAGAACATCTCAAGCCGTAAAGCGATACTCCTTCGTGTTAGCCGCAGCCTCAAGCTCCCAAGACTCGGTGACGGCCTTGAAAAAATCCATAGCCTTCTACGTTCTTGCACCGACATACCAGCGGATCTTAGCTGAGGCTGGGCATGGACCTGTCGTCGATAAGGTTTTGAGGGCTTTCAAAAACGGTGGGCGGGACGCTGCGGCAGAAAGCATTCCTAACGAGCTGGTTGAAGCCGTGGCCATACTATGCGACACATCCTTCTTACAAAAACTTGAAGAATACCGGCGAGTAGGTGTCACGCCCCTTATCTACCCTCAGCCGCGGCGTGGTAAAGAACTTACAGACATTCTAAACATTATAGAGCAGGTAGCGCGACAGTGCAGCTTATATTGAAGCTTGGAAAACTTTTTCCGAATATGGGGTTCATCGGCCTTTTTGAAGATTTTGTGGGGCTTAGCAGGTTTGAGCTGGGCGGAAAAGGATACGGGCTTGTCCAGATGACGGCCATGGGCCTACCAGTCCCCCCGGGCCTCATCATATTAACTTCCGCCTGTAAAGAATACTATAGAAACGGCGGCAGAGTCCCGGAAAGGTTGTTTGAAGAACTGAGGGAAAAGCTTGCCCTGCTGGAGGCTAAGACAGGTAAAAGGCTGGGCGACCCCTCAAAACCTCTGCTTCTATCGGTTAGGTCAGGTGCACCATATTCGATGCCTGGCATGATGGACACCATTCTAAACCTCGGGCTGAACGATAGAGTGGCTGAGGGTCTTGTGAAACTGACCGGTGATGAAAGGTTTGTCTACGACGCGTACCGCCGTCTGATCCAAATGTTTGGCCGCATAGCCATGGGGGTTAAAGGGGATGTTTTCGAGAAACTGTTGGATGAGACGAAGCATCGTTTAGGCGTCAAATCCGATGTGGAGATCCCTGCCTCTGAGCTGAAGAAGCTGGTGGAACAGTTCAAAAAAGTTTTCAGAGAACACGCTGGGATTGATTTCCCCCAAGACCCTTGGAAACAGCTTCAGATGGCCGTGGAAGCTGTCTTCAAATCATGGAATAACCCGCGAGCGGTCGAGTACAGAAAGTACTACAAAATACCTGATGACTTGGGGACGGCCGTCAACATTCAAGCCATGGTTTTCGGAAACCTGGGAGACGATTCCGGGTCGGGTGTAGGTTTTACACGCAATCCTTCGACGGGTGAGAAAAAGCTTTACGGCGAGTATCTTCCAAAAGCTCAGGGAGAGGATGTAGTAGCGGGGATAAGAACCCCGCTTCCCATTGAAAAAATGCCCCCACACCTTATCAAGCAGTTGGAGGAGATTGCGGCGAAGCTGGAGCAACATTTCAAAGACATGCAGGACTTTGAATTCACAGTCGAGAACGGAAAGCTCTACATGCTCCAAACACGCAACGGTAAGAGAACGGCGCAGGCCGCCGTCAAGATAGCTGTTGACATGGTCAATGAGGGCCTGATATCACCTGAGGAGGCGATAGCGCGGATAGACCCGCTGGAGCTTAACCAGCTTCTACACAGACGCCTCCATCCAGACGTCAAAGCAACACCCATAGCTAAAGGCCTCAACGCCTCACCTGGAGCTGCTACGGGCATAGTTGTCTTCGACACCGACGAGGCTGCTGCAAGAGGTTCTAAGGGCGAGAAGGTCATACTTGTGAGGCCTGAAACAACGCCTGAGGACATTAAAGGAATAATCGCCGCCCAAGGTGTTTTGACCTCTCGAGGAGGTATGACATCTCACGCAGCCGTTGTTGCGCGTGGGATGGGTAAGCCTGCTGTAGTAGGGTGTGAGAGCATCCGCATATACATGGATGAGGGCTACTTCAAGACCGCTGACGGAACTATCGTTAAACACGGTGAAGTCATAACCATCGACGGCGGCTCGGGACTTGTTTTTCTCGGCGAAGTACCCACAGTCGAGCCTGAGTTAACCCAGGAGCTGAAAACACTCCTCAGCATGGCGGATAGGTATAGAAAGCTCGGCGTGAGGGCTAACGCCGACACGCCTGAGGCTGCGGCCAAGGCGAGAGGGTTCGGAGCAGAGGGGATAGGGCTATGCAGAACAGAGCGTATGTTCAACGCGCCCAACAGGCTTCCCATAGTAAGGGAGATGATCATGGCATCGGACGATGAGGGAAGAAGGAAAGCCTTACAGAAGCTGCTCCCGTTCCAAGTCGAGGATTTCAAGGAGATCTTCACAGCTATGAGAGGGTTGCCTGTGACCGTCAGGTTGCTCGACCTTCCACTCCATGAGTTCCTGCCACCAGCCGACCAGATTCTAAGAGAAATGCTTGAGCTCGTCAACAAACCTGGGATAGAATCTGAGCTGGCTGAGAAACAGGCTTTGCTCAGGAAGGTTCAGCAGCTTCATGAACACAACCCTATGCTGGGTCATCGTGGATGCAGGCTGGCGATAACCCATCCAGAAATATATGAGATGCAGGTGAGAGCTATACTGACCGCAGCCATTGAGGTCAGACGCATCCATGGCGAAACAGCTGAAGTCCAGATAATGCTGCCCCTAGTCAGCGACAAGAACGAGCTAAGGTATCTAAGGCATGTGATCGACGAAACTGCTGAAAAAGTTTTCGAAGAGCTGGGGGAGAGGATTAGTTATAAGGTGGGAACGATGATTGAGACGCCGCGGGCTGCTTTAACCGCAGCCCAGATTGCCGAGCTAGCAGACTTTTTCTCTTTCGGGACAAACGACCTGACTCAGACGACATTCGGGTTCAGCAGGGATGATGCGGAGGCTAAGTTTATGGCAGACTATTTGGAGAAGAAAATACTCCCCGCCAACCCCTTCGAAACCTTGGACATTTCTGGGGTTGGTTGGCTGGTTAAACACGGGACCGCTGAGGGCAAGAAGTCAAACCAGGAGCTTGAGGTGGGGGTATGCGGTGAGCATGGTGGGGATCCGGCGAGCATAAGGTTTTTCCATGAGGCAGGGCTTGACTACGTGAGCGCTTCACCCTACAGGGTTCCCATCGCAAGGCTGGCCGCTGCACAGGCAGCGCTCGAGAAACGGGAAAAAATCCCGATAACCATTTAAACGTCAGCAACCCTGTTTACACGACTTTCTTGGTGCAGGACCCTGTATCGCGCTAGGTTTCCAGCCCCAGACCTCTCGAGATAACCTCTCTCAGCAAGACGGGCCAAGTAGGTTGAGACCGTGCTTAATGGAATGGGTTCCCTGTATTCATACTGGTAGAAGTCAGCCACGTCTCTGGATGTGAAGGATGTGAAAGGAAGATGCTTCTCTATTACCTCAACCACTTTCGTCAGCTTGCTGCCTCGAAGCTCTGCTTGACTGTCTGACGGACCTCCGATTAGCTCGAGAAAATCAGCCAGTTGGAAAAGTTTTTCACGGTTTAAAGAGCCCTCGAAGACTATCGATATCTTGTCCCCGTCTCCCGTCTCCATCTCGAACTTGACCTTTCTCCTTACACGGCTCAAGCTGGGCGGCAGCTTGTCTGAACGTGCCGCTTTTATCTTTGAGATGGCCAAAAACATGCAAACGTTTCTTTAGAATTACGTGGGTGTTGCCTGATTATTACGCTGAAACATTAAATTCCCGTGTAACAGGTTATTAGCAGCATGGGTGAAACGGCTCCCGGCTTCCGTCTGAAGCTTCCGTCGGCAGACTATTTCGCAAGCCTCGTAAAAGCAATTTCCGCCGTCGTGGACGAGGGCTCTTTCATAGCGGACCAAGAGTCTCTGAAGCTGACAGCCATGGACCCAGCTCACGTAAGCCTTGTCAACTTCATGCTTGGCCGTGAAGCCGCTGAGGAATACGTTTGTGAAAAACCTGTCGAGATAAGGGTCAACATCACCGAACTGCTGAAGTTTTTGAAGAGAGCGGGGAACGAGTCTTTAACTCTCGAATACGACGACAACGCAAAAAAGCTTAAGCTGGTTTTTGAAAACACAGCCGCCCGTAAAGTGAGAACCTTCACCCTCAACACGCTGGAGTCTACCGGAGGCCCATCCCCAGTTCCGAAGCTTAGTTTTGAAGCGAGATGCCGGGTGGAAACATCAGCCTTCTACGAAGCCGTCAGCGACGCTGCTCTTGTAAGCGACTACACACGGATAACTATAACACCCTCAACTTTGATTCTCTCCAGCAAAAGTGACGTAGGAAGCCATCAGACCAAGCTGGAGAAGGATGGAAGCCTTCTGTATGAGCTTTCAGCGGACAAAGAAGTTTCCGCAAGCTTCAGCCTCACATACCTTGAGAAAATAATGTCTGCCAGCAAATCGTTGTCTAACGAAACAGGAATAGAGCTGGCTACAAACAAACCCATCAAGCTATCATTCCCGATAACAGCAGGTAGGATTGAGTTCCTCATAGCTCCGCGTCTCGAGTAGGCGATTAAATATATAGAACGGGTTTTCACAGGTTTACTGGGGGCCGTGGTCCAGCATGGTCTAAGATGCGCGGCTCGGGCCCGCGAGGTCCCCGGTTCAAATCCGGGCGGCCCCATCAGATGATTTTTCATGAGTAATCCTTTTAGAGCAGAGATACGTCGTTTCTACGGTTTCATGGAGTTTCCAGAAAGAACGGTCGCAGAAATCGACGCGGTGAAAACGGTGGTAGGAAACAACTTCACCGTCGTAAACGTCTACTTGGAGGCAGGCATACTTACGTTCGAGGTTGCTGAGACGGAGATAAAAGAGAGGTTTAAAAGATGTTTAACACAGCTGAAGAGCCTCGGCTACATAGCCACTGCCCGTAAAGAGAATGAAGTTGTTAAGATCCGGGTCTTTCCATACGTAAGGCCTTCAAAAAACAACATTAAGGTTCCTGTGATTCTCGGGCTTGCGACGGTTTTAACGGTGTCGTTAGACGGTTTCCTCCGCTCCAACAGCAGGCTCTACGCCGTGATAATGCCAGGCTATGGGGTTCAAGACGTTTTCCTAAACGGCCTAATCTTCTCAGCAGCCCTGCTCGCAATAATCTTCATACACGAGATGGGACACAAGCTTTCAGCCCGCTTGGACGGGGTGTCGGCAAGCCATCCATACTTCATACCAGGGTTTCCAGGAATAATTCCAACTTTGGGCGCTGTAATATTTCAGAAGGAGCCGCTCGCTAACAGGGATGATATGTTCGACATCGGAGTAAGCGGCCCAGTAGCCGGGTTCACCGCCTCTTTGGTCGTGACCTTCACGGCCTTCGAGACAGCTGTATGGCTTCCAGCAGACCAGTACATGAAGGTCCTTGAAACAGCTGCGAGGGAGGGGTCGATTGTTGAGGTGCCCTTAATATTTTCGTTTATAAGGCTTCTGTACGGCAGGGCTGACCAATTTCCTTTCTTCATGACCGTCGGGTTCGCGGCCTGGCTGGGGATGGTGGTGACCGCTTTAAACCTCATGCCGATATGGCAGCTGGACGGGGGAAGGATATTCAGAAGCTTTCTAACTAGACGGCAGCATGTAATCGCATCATACGTAGCTCTCGGAATCCTAGTCATAACAGGATATTACTTCATGGCCCTTCTCTTGATCCTGATGATGGGCAGGAGCGTGGACATAGCGCCGCTAGACGAGGTCTCCCCACTCTCCTTCTGGAGAAAGGTTTCCATCATAGGGCTGGTGGCTATGCTGGTCCTAAGCTTCGTCCCGTTAAACCGTATTTTCTAAAAACCTGTCAAACGTGTGCCAACGCTGTTGGGAATGGCTAGAACAGCCGCTTCCTTGGATTTTAAACGCCAGCCGTAGGCGAGAGCTTGGTCGAGGGTGTCCATTTGACGTGAGTTGAGAAGCCTGCTTACGATAGTTGAAGGCAGTGCAGTAACTAAGCAGACCTTATGGTTTTGAACAACCTTTCGCCATACAGCTAAACGGTTTTCAAAAATCTTGTTTTTCTCGTTTTCCCCCGGGCTTTTTCCCACCATCAGGGATACAAAATCGTCTTCCCCCAGCCCATCCGAACATTCAAGCATAAAAACAACAACTTTTCCCGGTTGAACGTCCAAAACCACTGAAGCGATGTTAATGCATGATGATAGCCGGCTGTCTACGGGGTAGCCTGGCCCGCCAACCAAGATGATGTCGGCAGCTTTTGTTGGTGTGTATCGGGCTAATGTCTCAGCTCTCTCTAAAGACTTTTCAACGACTTCTTCAAACTCTCCGACTAAAACATCCGCTACCACTCCGCCGTATCCTGCTATAGGTGTGACGACAAGCCCATGTCTAAAGTCTTTGCAAAAATCAGGGACGGCCACTGTCTCAGAATCCCAGTAAACGGTGGGGGTTACCACCAACGCCTTGCTCAAGTCAGCGTCAGCCACTTCTTGGATATGCTCAAACTTGGCTACACCCAGGTTTTTCAACAGTCCTTTGACATGGTTGAAAAGATATCTTTCAACATGCTGGTCACCGTAACGCCAGCAAGTAACTAAAGCCTCTATCTCATCATAGCTGACTCCTTTACTTACCATGGCCTCCACTGCTGAGTTGATTACACGGTCTAGACCTTCCAACGAATGAACATAGTCTATGACGAGAGTCCTAATTCCATGGTTTATCCTGCTGGCTATCTGATGTATGATTTGTTCGGCGGCAGGCAATCGTTGGGAAGGTTGCAGAATTTCCAACGAGTTTTCGACGTCTGCGAATATCTCGGTCCTGCCGTACTTGAACCAGAGCTCAACCATCGCCAGACCCCACACACTGACGTCGAGGATTAATATAGCCATACCATAGCTTTCGGAGGAATGTCCTCAGAAAGCTTGCTAGAGTTTTTGAAGAGCCGAAGGAGTTCGAAGAAACTGGGTGTTGGAGAGGTTCCGTTCGAGGCTGTGTTGAAGGCTGTTGAAGTTGGTGTCTGGGCTGCAAACGCTCATAACGCTCAGCCTTGGCGGTTTGTAGTTGTCAGCCAGCCGGAGGTTAAGGAAAGGCTTTTGGAAGAGATGGGTAGGGCATGGCTGTTTGACCTAGTGTCTGACGGGATGGAGCCTGAGAAGGCCGAAAAAATTGTAGAAAGCTCCAACAGCAGAAGCCGGCGCGCAGCATTCTTAATAGTTGTATGCTTGACGATGAGGGACATGGACAAATATTGGGACAGCAGAAGAGCACGTCTTGAATATCTGATGGGGGTTCAGAGCGTTGCAGCGGCGGTTCAAAACATTCTTCTCGCTTTTCATGCCATGGGATATGGGGCTTGCTGGCGTTGCTCACCGCTTTTCGCACAGGAGGCTGTGAGGAGGGTTTTGGAGTTGCCTGAAGACATCGAGCCGCAGGCGATGGTTGAGGTTGGGCTTAGGGGTGGAGAAACCTCTGGAACAAGAAAGCCCGTCGGAGAAGTTGTTTTTCTAAACCGGTGGGGTGAAAGGATACGCTAACCTGCTTGGCCGGCGGAGTTGGAGCCTCGAAACTGCTGGTCGGGTTCAAACTTGTCATGAAGCCCTCTTCAGGGGTTGCTGTTGTTAACACCGCTGATGACGAGGAGTTTTTCGGGCTGCATGTCTCGCCTGACTTGGACACCGTAGTCTACAGCCTTGCAGACATGGTTGACGTTGAAAAGGGCTGGGGCGTTGCCGGCGATACATTTAACGCGCTGGAAACGCTGGGCCTGCTTGGGTGTGAGACATGGTTTAAACTCGGCGACAGGGATTTGGCCGTACACATATACAGAACGATGAGGCTTAAGCAGGGCGCGACGCTGACACAGGTTACCGAGGAAATAGCTTCTCGGCTGAAGGCCGGCTGGAGAGTGTTACCCATGTCGGATGACAGAGTCCGCACGTTGGTGGAGACCGATAAAGGTGTCATGCCGTTTCAAAGATACTTCGTCAAATACGGACATGGTTTGAGGGTTTTGGGTGTGAGGTTTGATGGCGTGGAGAAGGCTCGTCCGACGCCTCAGGTCATGGAGGCTCTTGACTCCTCTAAAGCCGTGGTCCTATGTCCGAGCAACCCTGTCGTGAGCATTGGCCCGATACTGTCGCTTAAAGGGCTGAGGGAGAAACTACGTAACTTCACAGGCCAAATCTTGGCTGTCTCACCAATAGTCGCGGGAAAAGCCTTGAGAGGTCCTGCCGCGGACATGATGAGAGCAGTTGGCGTAGAGGCTTCAGCTCTGGGTGTGGCGGAGCTGTACAAGGATTTTCTGGACATACTAGTAGTGGATGATCAAGACTCGGAGTTGGTTGACGGCATAAACGCCCTGGGCATAAAAGCTCTAACAACCGATACTGTCATGAAAAGCCTTGAAGATAAGGTGAGGCTGGCGAAGTTCTGTCTCCATGCATTGGGTATGAGTGTTTGAGGGCCTTAGCCATCCTACCTGTGAAAAATCTTCAGAGGGCAAAGACAAGGCTTTCAACAGTTTTGTCAAAAAGTGAGAGGAAGATGCTTGTGCTTAACCTTTTTCTGCGCACCGGCAGGCTATGCCAGAGGGCTGGGTTTAAGGTATTGTCCTTAACCCCCGATGATACGGTCGCTGAAATATCGCTTAGAATGGGCTGGCTGGTGTTTAGAGAGGATTTCAACAACTTAAACAAGGCTCTAGCTAATGTTTTTAAAAGTTTTTCCAACGTCCCACTCCTCATTGTGCTCCCCGACCTCCCTCTTCTCAGCCTGGACGCTTTGGAGACCGTGCACATGCTGGGTCGACGTTATGGCTGCGTTATCTGTCCAGACTTGAGGCTGAAGGGGACAAACATGCTGTACCTAGACGGGGCCGGGTTTTTCAAGCCTATGTTCGGGTCAGGCAGCTTCCAACGACACCTCAACCAGCTTAGAAAACGTTCTGCTGTCAAGGTTTTTGTCAAGCTCGAAACGGCCTTAGACCTAGACTCGCCTGAAGACCTACTTCTTCTTTCTAGGCTTTCTTTTTCTCTTCCTGTTTACGGCAAAAAAGGTCGCTACCAGGATTAGCGGGATGAGGAGGAGAAGTTCAGCTGCTATTGAGAAGACAGCTCGCCCGTCTTGCTGCGGAACAGTTCCTGTCTGGGTCGTAAGCACGGGAGAGGTCGTTGAAACGCTGTAGTCAACCTCACCTATCTTCTGCGTAGCATGATTGCCCGCTGAATCCGTAACGTTAACATACAGCTCAGCCCGCGTCACCCCCGCTGCCGGCCGGTAAACACCTCTGTAAAACTCCTGAACGGAGTCCATCGGGGTTGAAACGGGGCCTAGCACGTAAACTCCCTGATACTGTATCGCAACAAGTGTAACTGACGCTAGGTCTCCGTCTGGGTCTGAAACCTTCGCCCTAACCTCCGTCGACCCGTCTTGAAGCCTGTTCATAGACCAGTCAAAAATCCTCGGGGGCTGTGAGTCGAAAACATAGCCTACGTTCTTTGACAAGGAGTCTAGAAACCATATTCTCCTGTTCAATCCTGTTGCAACGGAGCTTGGGGAATAGGAGGGCATGTATACCTCCCGGTATCCGTTTTGGTCAACCAATCCAACAACCCTTCTTGAGATGCTGGAATAGACTAGCTTCTGGTCCAAAGCCGTTACCGATGTGACGAAAGTTGCCTTAGGTAAGTTTGTTGTGTAAATTATCGACGTGCCCGCAACCATTATTACTGTGTCATCGCTTAAAACGACCCATGCCCCATCCTTAACCGCCTGAAGCCTTGTGATTACTCCGTTAACTTTAACGCTTCCAGAATCTTTCCCGTGAAAGTTTACTGTGTCAAGCGTTGGAGAGACAGTCCAGACAACACTTTCGTAAACGGAGAGGGAATCAACACCGTCGGCTAAAGCTGAGCTGAATGTTTCAACCAAACTTAAGTCGTCGGCGGAAAGCTTATCTATTTTTCCGGCACGAGCATAGGCTACGTAAATGTTTTTTGAGTCCGCCGCTATCGAGGTCGCTGTCAACTCTAGCTCAACGAAAGTGGCTTTTTTGGATGCGGTCCCCACCACCGCTAGCTTGTTGCCCGGCATGAGAAGCGCCACAGCTTTCCCTTTTGAAAAAACCGTCTTAACCACGGGCGACTCAACTGGTATCTCTACATACGAGCCTACATCAACATAGTACAGCCCTATGACGTTCCTGTCGGCAAATGCTATCGCCAACAGGTTTCCCCCGTCGGCATCAACCCTCACAGGTGTTCCTTGAATTGGTATGTTTACCATGTTTGGCGGAGATAACGCTGCCGCCAACGGTAGAAGAACAACCACGATAACCGCCAAGCCTCTCATCAACCCACTCCAGCCCCTCTGACTATATGTGTTTTAATCATAAAGTGCGGCGGGCGGGATTTGAACCCGCGACTCCCAGCGTTCTGCGACCGTCAGCATGGCAGGCTGGTGTCCTACCAGGCTAGACGACCGCCGCACGCCGTTATTAGCTAGGCCGAGTTATTTAAATGATTTCTTCCAGACGTTTCCAATCCCCTAAGGGTATGTAGCCAGCCATCCACTTCACCCTTATCTTCCACAATATGCCTGTTCTATGCTCTTCTATGGCGGGCTCTACGACCCCGTTTACGCAATCCTCAACCAGAGCTGTTATGCTGGTGGGAAATGCGTAGGGGTTGTAGGTGAAAAGAAAGCCCACGTTCATCGCGTTTGCTTTCTCGCATAACGTCCTCAGAAGCTTCAAGGCCGTGTCTTGCCCAAACTCTTCAATCAATGTAGTAAAAGAGTCAATAATTATCCATTTTCTTAGGCCTTTAACCTTGGCTAGCAGATCTGTGAAGGCTATGCCTATGTGCTGTGGGTTAAGCCTGATATCCCCCTCGGTACCGCTGGTGTCAACTATGAGCAGTTGCTGCTTGTTTTTGAGTGCTTCGACATTGCCCCCAGCTTTGCGAACGTCTCCGATTGACTTGCGTAAGATGTGTCTACGGAAAGATAAACAACCGCCTCCCCCATTGGCATGCGTGTTAACGCCGTCTTAGTTGTGCGTCCACTACCTGCGGGGCCGAAAACAGCAATCGCCGACGGATAAGGAAGACCAGCCTCTAGCACCTCGTCAATCGCAGCAACCGCTGTTTGAACCCTTCGCCCCTCCTCCCCGAAGTAAAATATTGAAGGCTTGCGCAAGATAGTTGATTGAGCGGCTATGGATAGCCCAGCGATAACAAAATACGTAATCGAGCCCAGGATAACATACATGTCTCTTTCTATCATGCCTGATAAGAACCCGATGGTGGAGAAAAGATTGACAAAAGCCAACGCTCCAGTAACTAACGACGAAAAGTAGGCAACAAGGGTTAGCCTGTAGCCTCTTTTTCCAGAGACCCGTCCCAGCACACCATAGAAATATGCTAACAAGGTATGGTGAGAGAAAACCAATATAGTTGTTTCGACGAGTTCAAAGGTTAGCGCCCAGGGAGCTATGATGATAACTGCTGCTGCAGGTATCGCAAAAAGAATTGCTGAAACCATATTAGTAGACGGGTGTAAATTCTGCCAACGGCCCTGATGAAAGTGCCGAGCGAGTAGACTAAGAACGAGGATAAAATTGTCATAAGATGCGCTGAAACACGAGCAAGGTCTTTTAACTCTAAGGTTAGAATATCCATCGAGTAGGCAAACTCTATCGCAAAACAAGCCAGCAAACCTAACACAACATAGCCGAGCGGCCAGTAAACAACATCTAAACCAGCGCTTCTAGACCTAGCAAGCAGACGAGCCACGCTAATAGTCAAAAACATCATAGAAGTGTGAAAAACAAGGCTTGAGGGAACAAAATATGCTACAAGGTTGTTCACATGAACGGCCTGCCTACCAACCCTATCAAGCTTTTAGCGTCTTTTAACAACTTTCGGATCAACTAACTAGCTACTATCAAATTTTAAAGGATTGGCCTTTTTCCGGAGCCGTTGCCTCTACCCCCAGCTCCGACTTAGCCCATTCTGAAAGCAGCCTGCACTGTTCACGCTCGCCGTGGACTGTGAAGATCTTGGCGTTAGACTCGATTTTTCTCAGGTATTCGTGGAGCTGGCTTCTTCCTGCGTGACCCGAGAACCTGAACTGTTTCACTTTGCAGTTGGCGGGCTTTTCAACACCGTCGACTGACAAAACGCCTTTATTGAGCAGGATTTCGCCAGGTGTACCAGGGATTTGAAAGCTGGACAGGAAAATGGCTGATTTCTCGTCTTCAACGATGTAAGGAGCGTAGTAGAGAGCTGGCCCTCCTTTCAGCATGCCTGCAGGAGCAACTATTACACTAGGCTCTGACAGAGCTGTTTCACGTCCGCGTCTTCCATGAACCAGTCTTGTTTTCCTGCTGGCTTTCTCCAGTATGTCGGCGCCATCCACAAACCTTTTGTCAGAGAGATAGATCTCCAACGCCTTCTTAGCCATGCCGTCGAGCCAGACCGGGTGTTTGAACCCGTGAGCCGTCAGTATGCACAGAATCTCCTGCGCCCTTCCGACTGAGAAAGCGGGGACTAGAACAACACCGCCGTCTTCAACAACCTCCCTACATGATTTGACGAATTCCTTCTCCAGCTCCTGCCTAGGACTATGGTCTTCATGTGCGTAAGTGGACTCTATTATTACGGCGTCTACGTCTCCTATCACCGTGTCAGCCCCGTCAAGCATCCTGGTCTTTACTGTAGTGAAGTCACCTGTGTAGACCAGTGTTTTGTCCCCTTTTACTATAACCTGGGCGCTGCCAGGTATGTGTCCTGCGTCTACAAGCTCTATCTCAAGATCGCCTACCGTAAAAGGCTCTCTGTAGAAAACGGTTCGTGTGTTTGTAAGCATCTTCTCCATCTCCTTTTTCTCGAAGACAAGATGGTATCCCGAAAGTTTGATAAAATCCTGAATCAACAGGACGGCCGTGTGTTTGGTCATGGCGGTGGCGTACATCTTAGGCGAATAGCTTATGTACAGCATTGGCAGGGCTCCCGAATGGTCGAGGTGGGAATGTGTAAGGATGACGGCATTGAGTTTACGTGTTTCCACAGGCAGCGGAAACTCCGGATGGTCGTTCAACATAACCCCGTAATCGAGAAGGACACGGGTATCCTTGTAAGTAACTAGGATGGCTGACCTACCCACCTCTAACGTGCCGCCTAGGAAGCTTACCTCCATTGTTTACGCCACTTCCTCCTCAACCTTTTACTACCGTTAATCAGGCCTGTCGGCAGTTCTGTCTCCCATCCCGTTACGCAGTTAAAAAACCTTTTTACAATGTTATGGAACGAGATGAATCAAGTAGCCGCCCAAAACTCCTAAGAAGTAGCCTGCAACACCCATCGCCACACCCATGTCGAAAGCAGCATCCCTTTTAACGTAGGCTTTGTAGAAGGGGAGGGGGAAAGGCGTACGGGCGTCACCTCCTTCATACTGCTGCGTTTTGTAAACATCCCAGCATAGCCAGAACCCGCCGAATACGAGTCCAGCACCCGCCACCACTAACCCAACTCCCACAACTTCTAAAACCATAGGACAAATGGCGGCCTTCATCCACCTCAATAAACTTTACCGAAGACGCGGCGGGTACTGTCAACCAAGTAATACGCCTCCTTCTGTCTTGGTTTTTATGAGTGTGTTGTGTATTAGGGCTATTGCTGCTGCTATCTCCTCAACACTCTTTACTGTCTTTGAGTTTATGTTGTTGTAGA
>JAWBRA010000013.1:0-49218 GCA_038844785.1 Candidatus Caldarchaeum sp. | reverse complement strand
TGAACAGTCGGCAGCGGCTTGAGTCCACCGAACCCAGCAGTTTTAGTCGAAGCCGCAGGCACTGCCGTTTGTTTGGCTGGCAGCTGGCGTTTGTAAAAATCGTCCTTAAGCTTCCGGCCAGTCTTTCTTTCCCATTCGGCGATAGGTACACCGTACATAGCTTGTATTCTGTCACGGTACCAGTGCGGTATGACGTTGAAAGCACAGAACGGTATAATGCGCATGTCGGGCGTTAGGTAGTGGATGTCGCATCTTCTCAAGCGTTCCTCATCATGGTTATAACAATCCATAAAATGCATCATTCCGAGGAAGAGTGATCGTCGGTGCCAGTCGCCTACGGTGTGGTAGTTGTGTTTGATGATGATGTTGTATAGTAGGTGTTTGAGGTTGAGGCCTGTTGGTTGTTTGTTTGTGTTGATGTGTTTGCTGATGTTTGCGAGGAGTTTTAGGGCTACGTAGTATGGGTTTTTGCCTGCTTGGATTTCTTCGGTTTTGTCTTGGAGGGTTTTGATGAGGCCTTCTATGTCGACGAAGGCTGTTATGGGTATGAGTTTGTCGTGGTCTTTGAAGACGTATGTTCCTGCTCCGCATGCGAAGTGTATGCTTAGCTCGTACTGTGCGCGTCTGGTTATTGCTTCGATGAAGTTTGTTAGGGGTGTGCATGCTGGGACTGGGAACCATGCGTCGCGGGGGATTTCGCCGTTTGTCTGCTCTTCGATGCGTATGATGCAGTCGGGGATTGTTATGCGGTATTTTTCGCGTTCTTTTTTGGGCATTCTGCCTGTGAGGCTGACGGGCTGGAAGTTGACCGCTCGGACTACGTCGATGTTCTGGAAGCCGAATCGTATGATGTCGCCGAGCTCGTGGTCGTTGACGGACTTGATGACTGTGGGGACGAGGACTACGCCTACTCCGAGCTTGCGTGCGTTCTCAAGCGTTTTGGGAACCTCCCAGTGGTTTTTCGGGTTTGTGCGTGGTGTGACTCCGTCGAAGCTCATGTAGAGGTTGCTGACGCCTGCTTCCTTGACTCGTTTGAAGAACTCGAAGTCGTGGGCCAGCCTGATGCCGTTTGTGTTGAGCTGTACGTGGTCTACTCCTTCTTCCTTGAGTATCCTGATTATTTCGGGAAGGTCGTCTCTTAGACAGGGTTCGCCGCCTGTTATCTGGACAGAGTTGCCGGGGACAGGCCTTTCTGCCTTGAGCTGTTTAACCATCTCACGTATCTGCTCTAGCGTCGGCTCGTAGATGTAGCCTGCTTTCTCGGCGTAGAAGAAGCAGTTGCTGACGAGTATTCCGCCGCCGCAGATGAAGGTATGCGATTCCTCCTCTACCTCTATGTCGTAGACGTGTTCATGTTCTACGTGCTGTTCGACGACGTCAGCTACTTCGTCGACTGCGAAGTCTCCTAGCCTCCGTACCTTGGCTTCTTTCCTCGGACCTAGGCCGGCCAGCTTTGAAAGATGGGATGGCTTAAGTTTGGTGAGCGCGACAAGCTTCTCAAGATCTTTGCCTGCGACATATATCTTGTACAGGTCGTGTTTAGCGCCTTTCATCTTGTGTTTTGGAACCCGGTATACGCGGGAGAAGATGCCGAGCGAAGCTAGTAGGAGGACAATGTCTCTGGCCAGTCCTTTGGAGGTTGTTGCGTAGCCTATGCTACAGTTTTTCCTCCCCCTGACCACGTATCCGTCGCCGTTGACGAGCCCTGTGAGTAGGGCTGTCTTCAGATGTTTAGGCAGTCCGTGGGAGAATGGTGGAAGCCTTTTGTTCGGCGCGCCTGCAGGTATCTCGAAGACGTGTTCGAAAACTGTTTTCAAAAGCCTGCTTCCGATCACAAGCTGCGGCGTTTTGCTGTGTTTATCAAACCTAAGAACGCTGGCTCTAAGACCAAGGCCGTCCACGATCTGCTGAAGGCGTTTGTAAACGTACTCGTCACCCACCGTTATTCTAACGTCTTTGTATGTGTAGTGTCCGTCGGAGATGAAATAGCCTACGAGCTCCATCAAGTCTTCTGTGAGGTTGAGGACGTCTGGCATCTGGATGTCTGTTGCGTCTAGTCCGACGGAGACGTTCTCCAGCCGACCTGCTACAGCCTGTATGGCGGCTAGGGGTATTGAGTCTCTGTAAAACCATCTGTAGACTTTGTCCGGCGGGGCTGTGACAGAGCGTTCATCAAGCTTGCCTGCGAAGCCTCTTACGTATGTTTTCTTCTGCAGGTCTACCGGAAGGGTTGTGAAATCCTTGAGCAGGTTTAGCTGGGCTTTAGGCTTGCTGCCGCCTGCGTCGAAGCTCCACAAGGTCAGCAGCTTATCGCCTTTCCTGAGGTTGCATGCCCTCCTTCTCTCATACCCTTTCTCCGTCAATACAATAACCATGTGGTCCGCGGTGACCTTAACTGATCTACCTGTGCGCGTGATTATTTCAACAATCTTTCCGCTGTACCTTCTCCTGTAGGCTCTCCGCAGCTTGGACCAGGCCGCCTGTCCATTCCTAAACGAAAGAACCTCCACGCCGTCCACTTTCACCGACTCCCCCTCGCCTGCAGGCTCAGGTTCTCCGTCTCTGAAAAACCCGTCAACAAGCTCCCCAGCCTTCACAAGCCTTACGCCCTCAGCATCCCTGACTATAATCTCCTCATCGCCTGGCAGACAGTACCAGCAGTGTAGGTCGCATCTGTTTGTGACTACGAGGTTTGAGAGGCCTGTGTGGCTGAGGTGGCTGCTGCAGAGGCCGCAGTTGGCTGGGCATGCGCAGCGGGGCATTTCGACGTTGGGGTTGCCTGTGCCCTTGCCGTCGTGAAGCCATCTGGCGAACCTGTAGTACATTTCTGCGTCGCCGAAGTAAAGGTCGTCGAACTCTCCATGCTTTGGACATGTTTTGTATATTTTGATTTTGCCGTACTCCTCGACGACGTCTGCTTCGAGGATGCGGTTGCATTCTGGGCAGATGCTTCTTGTTTTTGTGACGAGCTTACGTCCTACATACGTTTCCGATCTTTCGAGGATTACCGCCATACCGGTTTTCAGCCGGCCGCTGGCATTTTAAGCATTTTCCAAACATACCCACGGTGAAACGGGTTAAGCGGTTTGACCACGAAATACAGAAAAGAAATGGTTTTAACGATGTTCGAATTCGACGAGGAGTTATTAGTTTCCGCCGGGGGCTCCGACGGGCAGGTCTATCCAAGGCCAGTCGAACGTGCTGTCGTCGTCGAACCATGCGTAGTATCCGGCTGGGACAGTTTGTCTAATGCATGTTGTTGCGTCGCATCCTGAAGTCCTTTCGTTTCCGTATGCGTCTGTCCAGAAAGTTGACGGACCTGGGTTGCCCCAGCCAAAGTCTGGATGTTCAACGGCTCTCAGGTTGCCGAGGAAGAAGCTGCGTCGGTCGCCGAACGGAAGGCCTTCAACCACTCCGCATATAGGATATACTTGGGAAAGGTCTCCTACTTTCATGTAGGTCATCGGGTTGTAAACAGCGATTCCGGGTGCCGCGAAAAACCTCGCTCCATGGATGTTGCCTGAACCTACACGTACCGAGAAATACCAAACCTCATAATACAGCCCTCGTAAAACACATTCTTCGTCAGGAATGATTCTGTCTCCTACACGTGGACCGCATTTGGGGTTGAGGTCCCCAGTTGGAGCCATCAGGTTCACCTTGGTCCTCCTCCCAGCCGCGTCGACGATGTCGATCTGAATGCTGTGGAAGGTTTGAACAAGCCGGCGAGCTCCAGCAGTACCCTGGTGCACAACAATTCTCCATTCCGCGTTGTTGCCTAAACCGTCACCTGTCCTTGGCTTGTAAAAGACCTTGAAGCCTGCATGTGCAGCTATTTCCTCAACCATCCCGGCGACCTTAGCCGCATATCCAAAGGCTGGAAGGTCTGTGAAGCTTCCCTGCCTCGGGTTGTCGCCATGTTCGTGGGCGAACGTACATGACCCCCTTGAAGGATTTGCTGGGTCGATTGGAACGGTTACTGGATGCCATGTACGGTATTTTCTTCCGTCGGGGCCGATAACGTAGTATCTGTCGTGGACTTCGGGAGGACATGTGCCGAGAATCGCCGGGTTAACGGCTGGAAAAGTGTCAGAATATCCCGTACTCGTGGTAGTTGTTACCGTGGTTGTCGTAGTGGCCCTAGATGATGTGGTTGTGATTGTCCGAGAGGTTGAGGTGGTCCTGGTGCGTGTTCTCCTCCATTTCGATTCAGGGTTGTAGGCTGCGTCCGCAATCTCCAGAACAAGACCAAGTACGATAATGAAAACAACTGCGGCAACCAGCACCAATCTAATTCCGGATGACTTCATGATAGGTCTCATCTTGAAAATCAATCAGATAAAAATTTCCTAGCCCGATTACTTTTAAAAAACTAGAATCAGAGGATAAAATTGTTGCCGCTTTTCGACATAGGCTTCTCAAGCTTTGTTGAGGTTGCTGGAATTTTGCAGGTTTGCAAAAGATTTATAGGTTTGAAACAGAACCTGCATCGTTTATGCTATAGCTGACGTCGAAAGTTTGCGGTATCGCATGCGTCTAAAGGTTTACACCTTATTTCACACACGTGCTGTGGGTTGGACGGCGGCCTGTGGAAGACTTGTTTGCGGGGAGAGCGGTGTTTCTGCGGTGGGATGTCGGTTTTTGTCGGCATGTTGTACATGCAGTTAAATCCAGCCGTTGTAGGAATTTGTGTGTTGAGGAGGTGGGGTGACTGGATAAAGCAGTCGAAGGCTGCGTTGGCACAGGCTGAGGATTCTCTCAAGCAGGGACATTTCTGGGCTTCATGTTTCTTTTCGCATCAAGCAGCCGAATTCTCGGTAAAAGCTTTACTTGCCTACCTAGGGGTTGAAGCGAGGGGGCATAGCGTGTCCGAGCTTTTGAGAAGATGCAGCGACATGAACGTAGACTTCTCTGAAGACCTGTATAGGGCTGCGCTTAACCTGGACAGACATTATCTGCAGTCACGCTATGTGAACACCTTCTACTCCGGAGCCCCTGTCGACTATTACACGGAGCAGGATGCCGCAAGGGCTTTACAGGAGGCGAGTATGATTGTACGAGCTGTTGAAGAAAAGATTGGAGAATTATCTTGAATGGCTGAGGCAGAGTTTTCAGCCATGTCTCGTCATAGTTTTCGGCTCTTTCGTCAGAAATTCCTGGACACAGGAGAGTGACATAGATGTTGTGGTTGTTTCCGAAAAGTTGTCGCCGGACGTTGGCGAAAACTTTATGCACCTCAAACAGCCGGGGATAGACCCAATAGGCTATACTCCAGAGATGTTCGTTAAAGAGATTGAAAGGCCGAACCTTCTTATCCTTGATGCTTTGGAGTACGGAGTGGTTCTCCAGTCAGACGCTATTTTTTTAGAGAAAGTCCGGAGATTGTTTGAGGACGTGAAGAAACGGTATGGTCTCAAGTGGACGGGTGAGACATGGACATGGGCTCGAAAGTAGTTTCTATATAATGGCAAGGTGATGGCTTAACATCGTCGAAAACGGAGGCACATCATTTTCAGCGAGGGTTTTGTGGACAGGGGTTTGATGCTAGCCCTCTACGACTATCGTGCCATACATACCTTTGTCGGCATGTGTTTGGGGGAAGGTTGCCGTGAATTCGGCGCACAGGTAGTAGTAGGTGCCTCTCTCGTTGAAGGTGACTGAGTACTCTAAAGTGTCGCCCGGCTCCACCTCAACCTCTGTGGCTTCTTTGCCGCCGACGAGAAGCTTTATAGCTACGTGTTCGTCCATTATCTCTTCAACCTCTTCCGAGGTGGTTATTTGCTCCTCTTTCAAGCCACGCGACTGAAGCTCCTTAACCTTCTCGCTCAAACGTGTCAGAAGCCCCTTCATGTCTTTGACGATCATGAATTCATGGTCTGCGCTTCCTTTGTTAACGAGCGTAATCCTCAAAGTTTCGCCTGCTTTGACTGTTATCTTCGGGCCTCCTGAAGGCCCGTTGAACCCGAACTCCAACGCCTCGAGCCTGATGGTTCTAGGTCCCTGTGGAGCCAGCATGAACACGGCCAGCGCCGCAACCGCCACAACGACCACTACGACGCCTATGACGGCAGCCTTGGAAACACCGGAACTGTTCATGCCTTTTTCAATCGATGGTGTTTTATAATGTTTGAGGGTAAAATACTGAGGTGGGGTAAAATTTTACAGCCAAAACCAATATCATCTCAGACGGCGTGATAAAACCGATGGCTAACCCATATGAGCTGTCACCAATCTCGCAAACCTGGCAGTCCCTGTTCGACCTTTACCTGACGATCGGCACTGTGACTGGAGCAGTGGTCATAGGCTTGATGGTCTACGCACTCTTCAAGTACAGGTCTAGGCGGGAGCTTCCCGAGCCAGCTGACGCTATAAAGCCTGGCAGGCTTCCGGCCGAGAGGGGAACCATAGGTGCTGCGTTAATACTTACTGTGATTGTTGCGGGGATACTTTTCGTCGTGTCGTTCGGCACGATGCAAGCCTCTGAATTCTTTGAGAAAGCCCCTACAGGTCCGGGTTCCACAAGCGGCTCTGTGTTGTTCGTTGGAATGTGGGGAGTGTTGTGTGGTCAAGCTCCACCCCAGCTTGTTGCAGCGCTGCCTAAGGACGGTTCTGTCATGGTTGTCAAGGTTGAAGGTTTTCAGTGGGGTTGGAAGTTCATCTATCCAAACGGAAGAGCTGTGGTCAACGAGGCGGTAATCCCGGCAGGCAAGATTGTGGTCTTCGAGATTACGAGCAGCGACGTCTTCCACAAATTCCACATGCCTCAGTTCAAGACAGGTGTTGACGCCATACCTGGAAAAGTAAACTACCTGTGGATGACGTCGCAGCTTCTCGGCGAATACCTCGTCCAATGCTACGAATTGTGCGGCGGAGGACATGCCTACATGAAGGCTAAGATCTCGGTGGTTTCTGAGCAGGCTTTCAAGAGTTGGTATGGAGGCGGGGTTTAGCGGCCATGATACCCCATAACTCAGTAAGGAGATGGCTGTTTACAACAAACCACAAGGATGTCGGCATCCTGTACTTCCTGATGTCTCTATACTTCCTGGTCGCTGGCGGCGCTTTGGCGCTGCTGTTCAGGATTCAGCTGATGTATCCGGACAACAATTTCCTGACCGCAAGCTCTTTCAACCAAGCCGTGACAGTCCACGGAATAGTTATGCTCCTATGGTTCCTATCCCCGTTAGCCTTTGCTTTAGCTAACTATGTAGTCCCGCTTCAGATCGGCGCACGTGACCTGGCTTTCCCAAGGCTTAACGCCATGAGCTTCTGGCTCATCCTCTTCGGAGGACTTCTCGCGGCTTTAGGGTTCTTCACGCCCGGCGGTGCTTTAGACACAGGCTGGACAGTCTACGCGCCTCTCAGCACTTCGCGTTTCTCGCCTCAGGTCGGTGTCACGCTCGGTGGCGCTGGCTTGTTGATGCTTATAGCTTCCGTATCCCTTAGCACGGTCAACTTCCTGACCACGATCTTCAGGATGCGTGCTAAAGGGCTGTCTCTTATGCAGCTCCCGATGTTCACGTGGGGGATATTGCTAACCGTCTTCCTCATGTTGTTTGCTTTCCCACCTCTGGCTGCGGGGGTTTTGATGCTCGCCGCCGACCGAGTGTTAGGCACAACATATCTATCATCACCAGAAGGCGGCGCTCTTCTCTGGGACCACATCCTATGGTTCTTCGGCCATCCAGAGGTTTACATACTGTTGTTTCCGGGACTGCTTGCACTGGGGGACATACTATCCACTTTCAGCCGTAGACCGCTTTACGGGAAGAAGGTGATTGTGGCGGCGGCTATAGCCGGCTCAGTGCTCAGCATAATGGTTTGGGGGCATCACATGTTCACCACAGGTATATCACCTCTCTGGAGAAAAATCATGACAGTACTCACTGAAACGATCTCGATACCTTTCGGAGTTATCATTCTGTCCTACATCCTTACGTTGGTCGGGAGCGCAATTAGGTTCAGGGTTCCAATGCTGTTCGCCGTCACGTCAATAGGGTTGTTCATAGTAGGCGGAATAACAGGCGTGTTCAACTCCTCGGTCGCCTTAGACCTTGGCCTGAGAGGAACCTACTGGGTTGTCGGCCATTTCCACTTCACGCTAGTGGGCGGAGCTGCCACCGCGCTCGTCGCGGCGGTGTACTACTGGTGGCCGAAGATGAGCGGCAGGATGTACAGCGAAACACTGGGAAGAATACATCTAATCATATACTTGGTTGGCTTCCTGCTTCTTTTCGTGCCTATGCACATGCTGGTTGACATGCCGAGGAGAGTTTTCACATACGACGCAGGGTTTGGATGGGGGCTTAACAACCTGCTGTCAACCATTGGAGCGTTCGTGTTCGCAGCATCATGGCCTGTTTTCTTCCTAAACCTTTTCAGAAGCCTCCGCAGCGGTGAACGGGCTCCCGACAACCCGTGGGAGAGCTGGAGCCTCGAATGGATGACAACCTCCCCGCCGCCTATCCACAACTTCGACGGAGAACCGGTGGTGGAACCCGATGGAACGATAAAGGTGTTGCCTTCCTTCGCCAACGGCGGCGGAGCTGGCGGAGAACACTACAGCCCATGGCCTTTAACAATCTCACTAGCCACTCTCCTAATCTTCCTGATATTCGTGTTCCCTCCCATAGCGTTCGTAGGTCTCGCTCTTCTCGTGGCCAGCATAGCTGGCTGGGCTAGAGACGATCTGGCCGGAAAATTCAAAGCCGTAGAGTCGGCTGTTCAAGAGCACTGGCCCTTCAAAACAATAGAGAGAATGAAGCTGGGTGTCTGGACCTTTCTTTACAGCGAGGTTATGCTGTTTGGTGGGTTGATAGGGTCCTACGTGTTTGTGAGGCTCAACAGCTCGTACTGGCCTGGGCCGGGAACAACACACGACATAGCAACAGGCGCTATCAACACTTTCATACTTTTGACAAGCAGCATGACCGCAGTCTTAGCGTTGGCCGCCGCCAAAGCTGGACGGAATGACCTTTTGAAAGCTTCGCTGTTGGCCACGTTTGTGCTTGGGCTGGCTTTCTTGGTTATCAAAGGGATGGAGTGGCTCCATCTCTTCGAGCAGGGCTTTACGTTCACCAGCGGACTCCCAGCAACCACCTTCTACATTACAACAGGAGTTCACGGAGCCCACGTGACAGCAGGGTTAATAGTCCTAGCTTATCTGTTGGTCAAGGCTTTCAAAAACCTCTACACAAAAGACAACCATGGAAGTGTGGAATACTTCGGGCTTTACTGGCATTTCGTCGACATAGTCTGGGTGTTTCTGTTTCCGTTGTTCTACCTTGTTTAGGGAGGTGTGGGCATGAAGGTAAACGTTTACATAGGTGTTTGGGCTGTGTTAATGCTCGCAACAGTTCTCGAGCTGGCCATCCTCCGTCTACCCATGACATTGTCGCTGGTCGTTTCCGGAATAATCGGCCTAGCCTTCTTGAAAGCTGTTCTGATAGCGTTGTTTTACCAGCATCTGCTGATGGAGACGCGTTGGATTAAACTGCTGTATGCTGTAGCCGTGCTGATAGCCGTGGGGTTGATCGTGGGCATGGTGACAAGCATAGTGAGGTGATCGAAATTGGACAGCGTGATGATTGCTTCGTTTTTGGCGTTGGTTGCTGGGCTCGGACTTATCGGAGGCATCGCAGCCGTTCTCATCATGCCTCCGGCGCCTCCTGTTATTACTGAGCCGCCGACCGTCGAAATACATCTGGTAGCGACCGAAGTCAGTGGAAAATTCTTGTTCGGTCATGAAGACGGCGAGCCGTCGGAACCTGGTCCGACAGTTAAGGTGAAGGTGGGTGACGTGGTCAAGATAACGTTGGAGGTTAGGGGAAAGATACCGCATTCGTTCGCCGTCACACGCGATAAAACATCCACGTCCCAGGTGTTGTTCTACTCTCAGCTGGGAACGCCGTCTCGCCCGGTCGAGCCAGGAAAATCCGCCAGCATAGTCTTCAAACCCAACGCGCCCGGCGAGTACTACTACATATGCACGGTGCCCAACCATGCGGAGCTAGGGATGTGGGGAAAGTTCATCGTGGAAAAATAACTTTTCCCGAAAAGTTTTAAATACTTTCTGAAAACGACAGAAACAGCGATGCTTGTTGCACGGATGAGAATCCAGGTTCAATGCCCCTGGGTGCGTGAGCTTGCGAAGAATGGTGTGAATGTCAACGTGCTTCAATGCATCCCTCAGCAAAACGGGCCCGGTTCCTCTTCACTGTGCTTAGTTACGTCGGAGAGTTTGAGGGCGGGAGAAATGAGGGCTGTTGTAAAAAACATACCGTCTGTTGAGAAAGCTGTCTTCAAAGAAACGTTAAGAGACAACACTTACATTGGAATAGTGAAAACACGTAGGTGCGCCTGCGCCGTAACAGGCATACCTTTCAGGCATTTAATCAAAGTCAATCCATCCACGGAATTTCTGAATTTCACAGCCTTGTTTGAAGACGGCGAAGAGTTTAAACGTTTCATAGACGAGTTGGAGAACAAACATATTACGATGGTCGTAGAGGAGGTCAGCCACAGCGCCTCGGACATCCCGCTCCCGCTACTGACCGCTAAACAGGAAAAGCTGCTGAAAACAGCTCTCAAGGTAGGATTTTACGACACGCCGAGGAAGACGAAGATGGCGGAGCTGGCGCGTGTCTTCGGAACGTCACCGAAAGCAGTTTCGGAAATGCTCAGAAGGGCTCATAAAAAAATTGCAGAAAACCTGCTAAACACTTAGTTGTCAGCCTCCACGGCAGGCGGTGTCCACATTATCTATAGATTTAAGTTCAAAAGTTTATAAGACCTATGTTCTCTAAAACCGCTATGCAAACAGCAACGGCTGTCTCCAAAACGCTAGTGATAGCTATAGTGGTGGTTGTTCTTGCTGTAGGAGCTGGTCTCTACCTTATGCTTGGTGTGTTGTTTACGGCTCCAGCGGAGCCGATAAAGGTGGGTGTTTTGGCACCGTTGACAGGTCCTCCAGCAAGAGCCGGCAAAGCAATGGCCAACGCCGCCGAGCTTGCTGAGCAGGACATCAACGCAGCCGGAGGATTGCTCGGCCGGAAAGTAGACGTCATTGTCTACGATTACGAGGATAAGCCGGACACGGGTAAGCTTGTGGCTGAGAGAGCGATACTGCAGGACAAGGTTGTGGCGTTGGCTGGAATTTTCAGGAGTGAAGTAGCCATGGTTGTAGCGGAGCTGGCGGCTGACCATAAAGTCCCGCTCGTCGTCGGAACAGCCCAAACACCTGCGTTGACAAAACTCGTCATAGACAACTATCAAAGATACAAGTACGTCTTCAGGTCTACCACCAACGCGACATCGCTGGGAAACGTCCTTACAGACTTCATCACAAATTATTTGGCTCCGAAGTATGGTGTAAAGAAGGTTGCATTCCTTCAGGAGGATGTCCTTTGGGCCAGAGGGTTGGTGGCGGCTGAGACGCCTCGGCTGGAGGCAAAGGGCTTCACAGTCAAGACATGGGTTGTCCCCTTGGGTGTGACAGACATACCGGAGTTGAAGGCCATAGAAAGCTGGGGCGCAGACGTCGTTTTCCCAGTCTTCTCCTCGGACAACGGCTACTTGGTTACGAAGCTTTACGCCGAGCAGAAGATAAACGCCTTTCTTATCGGCGTGAACAACCCGATAGCCAGTCCTGAGGCTTGGGCTAAGACCGAGGGCAGAGTCCAGTACGAGACAACAGCCTTCGCAGCACCAGTCATAAAGCTGGCCGTGACGCCCGAGCTCGTTCCGTGGACAGAGAAATACATCGCAAAATATGGAACTGAAGCACTCAACCAAGCCGCAGACACCTACGAGGCTCTTCAAGTCATATTCCAAGCGATCAAGATAGCTGGTTCAACAGACCCCGACAAGCTCGTCAAAACGATGGAGGAAAACGAGTTTCAGACCTTGAGGGGAAAGGTGAAGTTTACAAAATACCATCAGCACATGTCTTGGCTTGGGCCGCCGTATAAGATAGAAAGCCCTCTTGGAGGGCCTGTGGGGCAGTGGCAGGTTGTCGACGGACAGCCTAAGGTAGTGGTTGTCTGGCCGCGGCCTGTCGGTAACCCCGACAGCTGGAAGCCAGCGCCGTGGGTGAGGGTTCCAAGGACCGGTGGGTGAAAAACGTAAATCATCCAAACATATTTTTCAACAGCACACCATGGTTCTTACCCAACTGCTTGACAGCCTGTTGCTCGGCTCCATTTTCGCAGCAGCAGGCATCAGCCTCTCGCTGTTTTACATGTCAACTGGAATCTTCAACTTTGCCCACGGCGCATTGCTTATGCTGGGCGGATACCTGACCTACACAGCTTTTACATACCTAGGGCTTCCCCTCACAGCGTCAGTCATAGTAAGCGTTGCGACCCTAAGCGTTTGCAACACACTTTTCTACAGATACTTCCTCCACCCCATAAGGCATCATCACATCCCAAGCACACTCTCGACGCTTGCCCTTTTGATTGTTCTCGAGAGGTTGACGGTGGTGATATACGGGCCTTGGGGGTTGCCGTTCCCCACGTTTCTGCCTGGAACAGTAGAGGTTGGAGTGCTGTCAGTGAGCTTCCAGAAGATAGGCGTCACAGTGCTGACTCTTTCAGCCATAGCCGTGCTCTGGCTGCTGGTGAACAGGACTTGGGTCGGGCTTGGGATAAGGGCTACGATAGATAACATTGACGCCGCGGCTGCATCAGGTATCAATCCAGAGCTTATGATAATGCTGGGCGTGCTTTTTTCATCCGTGATGTCCGTCTCGACAGGCGTCAGCATAGCTTCAACGCTTTTCCTCTCACCCATACTGATGAGCCAGATGAATATGGTGGCAATAGCTGTTTCAATACTAGCCGGCTTAGGAAGCCTTTGGGGCATAGTTCCAGCCGCCTTCATACTTGCTTTCTCGGACGTGTTCGGAGCAGTATACTTCGGAGGCTGGTTCAGGTTCGTCAACCTCGCCGTCGCGATAATCCTTGTGCTGTTGCTCAGGCCGCAGGGAATATTTGGAGTTAAGGAGAGAGTAGCATGAGAAGCAAACAGCTCATCCTAGCCTCAGCTTTGGTAAGCCTTTACGCAGCACATCCATTATTGACCGGCGACAGCTACCTCCTCAGAGTTTTTATAATCATACATATTTTTGCAGTGCTTGCTGCCAGCTTGGACATTATAGTGGGTTACACGGGGCAGTTGACAGCCGGGCATACTGCCGTTTTTGGATGGGGTGCTTTTGCTACGGCTTGGCTTATCCTATGGTTTAACCTCCCGCCGTCAGCGGCAGTCTTCGCCGGCGGCTTGACTGGCGCTGTGCTAGGCTTCGTAGTCGGGATACTGTGCCTAAGGTTCAGATACCTGCTGCTAACCCTCGTAACCTTCGCGCTTCTCGTACTCTCCTACGCCCTAGCCAGACAGTTCCACGAAATAACAGGAGGCGAGTTAGGCCTCCACGGAATAGCGCCGATCTCTAAAAGCCCGATAACAAACTTCTACATAACACTAGCGTTCATGCTTGTAACAGTGGTTGTATTGTTTCTTCTTGGAGGCTCCAGGCTGGGGCTGCGGATGAAGGCATTGAAAGAGGATGAGATAGCTGCAGAGACAATAGGCATCGACACGGTGAAGCACAAACTGGTTGCCAACGTCGTAGGCTCTATGTTCGCCGGCCTTGCGGGAGGGTTTTTCACAACATACATGACAAGCATTGGAGCAAGCGTCTTCTTCCTAGACCATCTTCTGAGGCTGGTGCTTATGTGGGGGATAGGTGGCGGCGGGTCTATTGTAGGTCCTGTGATAGGAGCCTACGTAGTGACCCTTACCGCTGAATACCTGAGGTTCATAGAAGAATACAGGATAATCCTGCTAGGCATCGTCATGATGCTCATAATAAGATTCATGCCGTCAGGGCTTTATGGAGCCTTTTTAAAACTGCTGGCGCCGAAGCGGAAGACGCAGGAGGAGGGGATGAGCAACGCCATTGCTCCATGTTGAGCTCGTTTCAAAAAGGTTTGGCGGCATCACAGCTGTGGACAGATTAAGCCTTGAGGCTGGGAGAGCAGAGGTTCTGGGGATAATCGGGCCCAACGGGTCTGGGAAGACAACACTCCTCAACCTGATAAACGGAGTAACCAAACCAGACACAGGCAGCATTCTGCTCAACAACAAACCCATCCACCTGTTAAAACCCCACCAGATAGCCATGATGGGGGTTGGAAGAACGTTCCAGATAACCAAGGTCTTCAAAGACCTCAGCGTCATAGAAAACATGCTTGCGCCAATAAGCCAGAACGCCTCCAGCCGTCAGGGCCTTTACAAGAAGGCCGGCGAGCTGCTGCGTCTCGTAAACCTTTCCGACAAGCTTTATGAAAAGGCTGGAACCCTGTCAGGCGGCCAGCAAAAGCTTCTCGAGTTCGCCAGGGCGTTGATGCTCGAGCCTGAGATTCTGCTTTTGGACGAGCCTTTCGCAGGCGTCCACCCATCCATAGTGTCAAGGCTTGTCGAGCTTATCATGAACATGAAGAAGGAGGGAAAAACTTTCTTGATAGTGAGCCATGACATACACACGATATCATGGATCAGCGACAGGCTGATAGTCATGAGCGATGGTAGGAAGATAGCCGAAGGCAAGCCGGAGGAGATACAGGCTGACAGGGAGGTGATAAGGCATTACCTGGGCGTCTGATGTGGCGCTGGCGGTCAAAGACCTCTACTCCGGCTACTTCAGGGATGTTAACGTTCTGAGAAAAGTCTCGATGACGGTCTACAAGAGTTCGGTCACATGCGTTGTTGGGCCCAACGGGTCGGGCAAGTCAACCCTTCTCAAAACGATTTTCGGCTATCTTAAACCGTTCCACGGCCAGATAATCCATGAAGGAGTTGATGTGACAGGGCTGAAACCTCACGACATGATGCGCAGGGGTGTAGCTTATGTATCTCAAAACAGTGGAGTTTTTCCACACTTGACCGTAGATGAAAACCTGAGGGCGGGGCTGTGGCTTTTCAAGGGAGACAAAAACCTTGTTAGGGAAAGGATTGGGGAAACCTATTCCCGTTTCCCGGGTTTAGAGCAGAAAAAAAATGAAAAAGCCGGAAACCTCAGCGGAGGCCAGCAAAAGCTTCTGCAGATAGCGAAAGCGCTCCTGACAAACCCAAGCCTCATCCTGATGGACGAGCCATCCTCAGGGCTTTCGCCCAAGTTTCTCGAACAAATCTTCAAAACCATAAAGTCGCTGACGGACGAGGGAAAGACTATACTCCTGGTTGAACAGAACGTGGCCAAGGCCTTGTCAATAGCCGACTATGTTTACATGATTGAGCTCGGCCAGAACAGGTTCTCGGGCACAAGGGAAGAGTTTGAGAGAAAGCTTCCGGAAATACTGCCGGTATGGGGGTTCAAGCTCTAAACGACGTAACACCAGCAGACAGCGCCTGCACCTTTTTCAGAAAGCTTTGGCTCTGCTGCTGCAGTTTAGAGACGTATGCCAGCTGGCTCTGGGAAAAGCAGTGGAAACACCTTTAAAGAGGGGTGGAAACATACATGTGGGATGCTTCTTCTGAAAGGCCGGGTTGGACATATTTTCAGCAGACGGAGGAGGATAGGCCATATATTCACGCTGGTGAAGAACGGTGGCGGTGAGGGTAAGGATAAGGATAGAAGCCCGCGGTCTTAACAATGTTGCGGAGTCGTCGGCGCTTGTCAACACAGGCTTCGAAACCGAAAGGCCTCAGCTGGTCTTACCTAGAAGGCTGGCTGAAAAGCTCCAGCTATGGCCTCCTCCCAGAGAAGCTGAGGTCGTCGTGCTGGGCACGGCTGGAGGCCCTTCACGCATGTACTTGGTTAAGAACGGGCTAGACGTATCGATACTGGTGGGCGGAGAGGCTAGAAACAAGACCGTCTGCGACGCTTTGATATCCGACATAGAGGAAGAAGTCCTAATAAACGACAAACTGGGCGAGGAGCTTGGAATAGTGATAGAGAGGATGGCTTCAGGCGACTGGCGGCTTTCTACCGACTCGCCGGAGGTTAGGAGAAAGTCGGAGAAACCTGAGTACTGGAGCTAGATGGAGGGTAAGCTTTCGGACTTTTATATATATTCACGATATAAGTTTATTATATGGTTAAAATATTTGTCGTATATGTCTTTATGGACTGCCCCGGGAGCCCTCATAACATTCATCTACCTCACCACACCGTTTATCGTGGCGTTTCTGCTGGTGGTTTTTCTGAGCCTGAGGCGTGGCCGCCGTGAAGCCCGTGGTCCTGCCGGGGGTATGTGGCTTTGGGAGCTTGCGTGGGTCCTCTTGGTCGCGGCTGTCTGGACCGTTATAAACCTCTCCAGCATAGGTTCTGTGCCTGAAGGGCTTGGAGGAGTGGTGGAAACCGGTGACCGTTTTCAAACACTTACTGTCGAGGCTTTTATGTGGGGCTATCGCATATCGCCCAAACAGCTTGCGGCCGACGTTCCTGTCAAGCTTGTTGCATCAAGCATTGACACAATACACTCGGTCGCCGTATACAGCTCGGACAACAGGCTGTTGGCAACAGTCATGCTTATGCCGGGCATGAAGGAGGAGCTTGTTCTCAGGTTGCCTGCGGGGAAATATCTAATCCGCTGTCTAGAATACTGTGGAGACGGTCATCCGTTCATGCTGGGAGAGTTCTCGGTCGGGTGGTAGCCAATGGCTAGGGCGGAGGCTTTGGAATACACCTTGAAGGACATAGTGAACATGCCGCGTCTGATGTTCTACTCTTCGTTGGCTTGGTTTTTCACAGGAGGCTTCGCAGCGCTTCTAATGGTTCTATCCCATGCCACCAGAACGCTTTCTATACCTGCTTACTACGAAGCCATGACTGCTCACGGTATGCTGATGGTTTTCGGCGGCCTCTTCCAGCTGATGAAAAGCCTCTCCCTTCTTAGAGCCGGTATCTGCTATGGAAAACCTGTAAAAGGATTTTTAACAACAGCCTCATACATACTCTCTAACCTTGGAGTGTTGATGATGTTTATCGCAGCTATCTCTGGCGTCAGGATAAGCTACACTCTGATGTTCCCGTTACCCGCGGTCGGCGCCCTCAAAGGTCTATGGAGTTTGGACATGGTGGCTGTCATGGTTTGGGGGATTGTTCTCACGCTTATCGACGTGATCATCCTGTATCCTATGATGCTGGCGTGGTTGATGTTCTTCGGGAAGACGAAAGAAGCTTTAGTGCTGGAGCGTTTCGTAGGCACGCTTAATCCGGCGGGGATGGCGGGCATGCTGCCTTACATTTTCATAATACCCCCGCTTGGCTCAGCGATATTGTTGGGAGCTTTATTCATAGGCCTAGCTCTGGTAGGGGTTTTATCGCTGGAGTCTGTCGCATGGTTTCTAAACCCTCTCAACTTCAACTATCCTTTCTGGGTCTTCGCCCACAACCTGATGGAGGCCATGGGGATAATGGCGTTGGGCACTGTATACTGGCTTATACCACGCTACACAGCGGACTACTCAAGACCTGCTGGAGCTGAGCCGAGGCTTTACAGCGAGAAGCTTGGAATATTCGCCATAGTCTTCTACACCGCCGCCGCTGTGATAGCTTTCCCCCATCACCTGTTCACGATGCCAACCTCACAGCCGGTGGGTCTCAGCTACACGGGGCAGGCTGCCAGCTGGCTCACAGGGTTTGGCGCCGCATTCTCCGTCTTCAACGTCTCCGCAACAGCCTACAGGTCTGGAATTAGGCTTACACCAGCCGTTCTAGCCGCCTTGCTAGGGTTTATGCTGTATATCACGGACGGCTTTGTTGCTATGCAGCTCGGCACCATAGGCTGGGCTTTCCAGCTCCATGGAACATACTACGCCACAGCCCATTTGATGACAATCCTGCTGTCAGTCACCCTTGTCTGGATAGGAGCTATGTACCACAGCGTACAGCTAATACTGGGTAGGACTGTGGGAGAAAAGCTCGCTTACGCCCACATCATCTTAACAGCTATGGCAGGGTTTGGGTTCCTCTACACGATGTCCTACATGGGTGCTGCCGGCATCCCTAGAAGGTTTTACCCAATTCCATCAGAGACTATTCAACCCTCTATAGCTTTGTTTGTCTTCGGCGTAATACTTGCCGTTGGCCAGCTACTGTTTTTAGCTGGTTTGATGAGGCGTAGACAGCTATGAGAGCGTTGGCTCTCGCTGTTGCAGGGATTGTAGCAGCGATAGCCGTCGGCGTCTTCATGTTTGTTTTGACAGGTCAAGGCCCTGCCCAGACTGTTAAACCTGACGTCGAATACGTCATCTACATGGGCGAGGCTGGTACCCGTTATGGCTTCGGCCTCTCTAAGGAAAACATAACATCACCTGGGCCTGAGATCATGGTCAAACGCGGGTCCGTAATCAAGATAAGGTTTGAAAACATAGGCATACAGCCTCACACGTTCGTCGTCGTCAGCAACGTCAAGGAAGACCCAGAAGCAACGCCTATGTTCCGCGGAGCGCAGGCAGGAACCCCCGCGAAACCTGTCAACCCAGGTCAGGCGGTTGAGATAGTTTTCAAGGCTGAAACGGAGGGGGCTTTCTATTATATCTGCAACGTCCCAGGGCATGTTACCTTAGGCATGTGGGGGAAGTTTATAGTGAAATGATGTTTATTCCCGGTTTTTTGGCTGACCGGAAAACCGATATACCGGCGTTCACGTCAAACAGCTTGGATGCATCCCTCTAAGGAGATTGTGGGCTCTTTGAGCGATGTGCTTAAGGGTAGGAGGGTTGCTCTCTGCGTCACGGGCAGTGTTTCAGCCTACCTAAGCCCTGCGATAGCGAGAGAGTTGATGAGACATGGGGCTGAGGTTACAGCGTTCCTCACACGTGATGCCTGCAGGCTTGTGACGCCTACGCTTCTGCAATGGGCTACAGGAAACCCTGCTGTAACCGACATGACGGGGGAGCTGGAGCACGTTAGATACGGAAGGGAGGTGGACCTTGTTCTGGTAGCGCCTGCCACAGCAAACACGTTGGCTAAAATAGCGTCCGGAATCGCTGACAACGTTGTGACGGCTTTAGCCCTTACCGCGATGGGGTATGGGAAGATTGTTGCTGTGGCACCCGCCATGCATGAACCCATGTGGATGGCTGAGCAGACCCGTAGGAATGTTGAAAAATTGCGTCGTATGGGTGTAGTCGTTCTAGAGCCATCTGTTGTAGAGCAGAAGGCGAAGCTCGCCGAGCCAGCCTACATAGCTGAGCATGTCTTAAGGCTGCTCCACCCTAAGAGGCTGCCTGAAGGTGTGAAAGTTCTGGTCTCAGCGGGAGCGACCGTGGAGTATTTAGACCCTATAAGGGTTGTAACCAACCAGAGCTCCGGCAGGATGGGGTTGGAGATAGCTTTAGAGTCTTACAGAAGAGGGGCGGAGACAACTCTGATTCTAGGCCACGCCTCAGTAGAGCCTCCGAGCTACATAAAGAAGGTAAGCGTGAACGATTCTGAAAGCCTCAGAGAAACGATAACCAGAATCTTCAAAACAACCCCTCCGGACATCTACTTCAGCGCCATCGCCGTCGCCGACTACAAGCCCGTAGCAAAAATAGAGAACAAGGTTGACACAGCCCTCCAGCCGAGAATCTCCATCCAGCTCAGCGCCGTCGACAAGGTGCTGCCGCTTGCAAAATCTCTCAGCCCTTCAACGGTTGTAGTGGCGTTCAAAGCAGAGTATAGAGTTGACGACAAGCAGCTGCTGGATAAGGCGCGAAGGCTGCTCACCTACTCGGACATTGTGTATGCGTCTGACGTGAGTAGGCCTGAGGCTTGGTTCGGCTCTGAAACAACCTCCGGCATAATAATAGACCGGAACGATGGCGTGGTCCAAGTTGTCAACAGGAGGAAGAGCGAGGTCGCTGCCATGCTGCTGGACAAAGCGGCCTCCATGCTTTCGGGAAGGTGAGAGGATGAGGAAGGTTAGGGTGGCCGCTGTCCAGCTCACACCATCAAACGTTGAAAAAAGCCTTGAGAAAGCCGTTGAATTCATCGGCCTAGCCCGAGACATGAAGGCATCAGTTGCATGCCTGCCGGAGGCCTGGTTTCACACCACCCCGCTGTCGGAGCTGTCTGAAATACTTTCAAAATACAAGACCATCGTAGAAAAGCTCTCAAAAGCTGCAGCCGACAATAAAGTATGGGTTCTAGCCGGAGGGCTTTATGCAGCTGGGTTGGAAGGGCCTAGGGTGGTGGCTCCCGTCATATCGTCCAACGGCGAAGTTGTCGGGGTTCAGGAGAAGGTGCATCTTTTCAGGCATGAGAGAACGGTCTTCAAACGCGGTGAGAGGTTTCACGTCTTCGAAATCAACGGCGTTAAGGCTGGGATACTGGTCTGCCATGACATAGTCTTTCCCGAGGCTGCGAGAAGCCTAGCCCTTAAAGGTGCTGAAATAGTCTTCAACCCATCCAGGATAGTTGCGGAGGGGTGTGGGCCGTGGAGAACATACCTAGAAGCAAGATGCTTGGAGAACAGGCTGCCCGTTGTAGGGGTTAACATAGCCCTCCCCCGCAGATACGGCGGCCGGTCAGCCATAATAACGGTGAGAGAAACAGCCGTGGGTGTCGGTGTTGTGGAGACCTTGGCCGAAGCAGGGGACGGGGAGCAGCTCATCACCGCTGAAATAGAGCCTGAAACACCGGCTAAGATGCGTTCAGCCAGGCTGGCAAGCCGTGTACCCTCAGCTTACGAAGAGCTAGGCTAGCCCTCGGAAGAAAAACAGACTTTAATGTTCCAGACACTCCGCCGATTCCGCAACAATTCTCCGACATTACCACGCAGGTTTTTAAGAATATCTTTAATTCCAACGCCATGGTTTTTAGACGTCATGAGAGCGAGGGATTTGTCGGCCGCGGTTGTTTTCGCCGGCCTTTACGCTGCTGGCGTCATAGCGTTACCGGGCATCAGCTTCGAAATAATACAGGTCAGGATATCTGACGCCCTTCTTCCGATGGCTATGGTTTTCGGGCTGCCCGCTGTTTTCGGCGTGACCGTGGGAACGTTCGTAGCCAACATGTTCAGCCCCTTCGGCCCGGTTGACCTTCTCGGAGGAACGCTTACAAACCTTGTCGCAACCTACATGGCTTGGAAGATGGCGCGAAACTTTGTCTTCAAAGGCTCATGGCTGGTCATAAGCGTCCTACAAGCTCTGGTCGTCACATTCATCGTCGGCTCCTACCTTTACGTGTTGATCAGGGTTCCGCCCACGCCTGTGCTGGGTTTTGTTGTTCCGGGGATTGTCTTCTCATGGCTTGGTATACTAAGCGGTTCTCTGATCGCCGTCGTGGCTGTGGGCTACCCGGTTGCAAAGGCTGTGGCCCGGTATCTGGTGGCTGAGGCCCGCTATGTCTGAAGAGTCTGTTGTCAGCGAAAGGGTTAGACGAGCTCTCCAAGAGCTTGGTTTGACAGAGTACGAGGCAAGAGCCTACATCGCCTTGGTTGAGAACGGCCCCTTGACAGCTGGCGAGCTGAGCGAGATGAAGCTGATACCCTACTCAAAGGTCTACGAAGTTCTAGGCTCCCTCGCCGAGAAAGGGTTTATCGAGTCTCAGCAAGGCAGGCCGGCCAAGTATTTCCCAAAATCCCCCGCAGCGGCCATCGAAACGCTCGTCCAGTCAATCGAACGCGATGTGAGACGTAAGTCGGAGATGGTTGTGAGAGAGCTGATGCCCGTGTTCGAGATGAAGGGAGGACGTGAAAGGCCTGACATATGGATACTCCGAGGCGAGAAAAGCGTCGCCGACAAGATACGCGAGGCCGTGGCCAGATGTGAACACGAGCTCTTGATAGCGGCTCCTCAGCTGACGAAGGATATGGCTGACAACCTCTACGGGCTCATCCTTTCCGCACGGGCTAGGGACGCTAGGGTTCAGGTCATGGTTTCAAACTCCGTAGCAGCCTCTATCGTCAAAAAGCTTTCAGAAGTCGCTGAGGTTCGAACCCGAGACCAGATGTTTGGAGGCGGAATCATTTGCGACAACAGAGAGGTTGTGATAGTCTTCTCCGAGGATGAAGGACCTGTTCTCGCGATATGGTCGGACCACGCAGGCTTAGCGAGGTTTGCAAAAAACTATTTCGAGTATCTTTGGAGCGAGAGCTACGTCGTCAAGCCTAAAAAATAGCGTCACCTCACTCTATATTCAGCCGGACTTTTCTCCGGGTTTTCAGAAACATCAAGAAGAACGCTAACGCCGCTAATATGAATGGGATTAGAAGGAGCGGGATGGCTGCGGGGTCTGAGGTGTCTATTATTATCGGCAGAGGCCCTATGACCACTATGCCCACTCCCCGGAAGCCGGCCTCCGAGGATGTTAGAAGCGAGGCTGTTAGAACGGCGAGTAAGGCCAGCGTAAAAATGAGTGGGATGAGAAAAGCATGCCGCATCAAAACATCACCAGCAACAAGAAAACCAAAACAACCGCGGCAGCCAGCAGTATCACAGCCGCTCGTCCTTTCACAACCAACGGTAGAGGCCCCAGCAGGATGAAGGCAAACCCCTCGGCTCTGCCTTCCCGACGAGAAAACAAGAAGACCAGCAGAAGTAGGGCTGTGAGAAAGGATACTGCCAGAAGGATGAATGATGTGGCGTTCATCCCCTGACAAAAATTGTTTCAGACGTTTAAAGATATTGTCCCAAAAACAGATACAGTTTAAAAGGCCGCAGCCGACGACGTAATCGGCAGTTTCGTAACAAATATGTTTAAATGATGTCTGAAAAGCTCTATACGATTAGGGAAGCGAAGAAATCTTGTTAGTTAAAGCATACTCGATACCGCATAAGCTTGAGGTATATGAGTTTATAGAGAATTATTATGAATGTCTTAAGCGCTGCCATGGAAGACTTATGGGGGAATATAGCGTGGGTGAAGAGGGGCAAGAGGCTCATACCTTTCTTAAGGAAGGATAAGGCCTTTAGGAGAGAGCTTAGAGAGAAGCATCTTAGGGGATGGTGTTACTCTAAGCATTATATGGATTCTGCTATAAAACAGGCATATTCTATGCTTAAGTCGTGGAGGAAGAGATACCTTCGTGGAAAGGCTGGGAGAAGAAGGCCTGAGTTGAGGAGGAGGTTTGTTAGGGTTAAGGAGACTCTTTACAGTTATAGGGATGGTGTTCTCAGAATCTCAGTAAGACCCTACGAAGAGAATGTGGTTATGGATTTGAGGAGGACATGGTGCTGGAGTAGGATAAGGGGTTTTGAGCTCGGAGAACTTATACTCAAAAAGGATAGGCTCATAGTTACTGTTAGAAAGGAGGTGTGGCTGAAGGTTAAAGACCCGATAGCTTGGGACATAAACCTCTTAACATTAGACGGCTTCGACGGCCAGAACCATTACTCGATGAGTCTGCAGGAGATCTACACAATTCACAGAACATATGAGATTAAGAGAAGGACTATACAGAGGCTGCCTGAAAAACTAGGAAGAAGCTCCTGAGGAGATACAGTTCAAGGGAGAGGAACTGGGCTGATGATGTATTGCATAAACTTGCAAAAAGATTATCTGATAGGACAAACGTATTCGAGGATTTAAGAAACTTCAAGGAGAGAATAGCTAGGACAAAGAGTAGAAGTATAAACAGACAGAACAGTAAGCATGATTACATCAAGCTTCAAAGGTATGTAGTTTATAAGTCTGCATGGAATGGTTATGCGACGGTGTTTGTCAAGGCTTATAGGACTTCAAAAACCTGCTCCAAATGCGGGTACTATAATAAAGACCTAAGAGGAGCAGGTATGTTCAAATGCCCAAGCTGCGGACTCGTAACCGACAGGCAGAAAAACGCATCAACAAACATATGGAAAACATACCTTAGGATGTGGGGAGTTACGGGCTCCCCCCGAAAGGAGCAAAGCCCAATGAAGCCTCCGATGAACCCTGAGAAGGCCAAGAGCGATGAAGCTCAAGGACTAAGCATGGAATCCACACATCCATACTTAGTTCAGAACCTATTCAAAAACCCTGTCAACACCGTACAGCGCCTCTAAAACCAGCTTAATCGAACGTGGCTTGCCCGACAAGGGTGGGAAAGACAGTATGCCTTCTCTATGATGCCCTCCGGGTGGTGAACCGCTCCATCCTTTTGGAAGATACATCTGTCCATTGCTATCTTCTAAATATGCTACTTCAGTTAGGTCGAAATCTAAATCGCCTACGTGAGTATCCATCTTCACTCTGAAATTGATATCTTGGCCGAAGGAGAGCGGGAGAGGCATCACTTCAACAACAAGTCCGTTTGCATCGTTAACCACACTAGACAGTGTTATCACGCCTGTGACACTTTCTACGCCAGCCGTCCTAGGACTAGTAACGATGCTCCAGATTAAAGGAACGGCGGCTACTGCAAACACAATTAAGACCAGGGTCATGAGCTTCACCATGTCAACTCTCATGAACTTCGCCATTATTCCATCAGATGCGTATAATCGATGTCTCTGGATTAAGCTTAGCATGAATGTGATGCCAATAATGTTTGACAGCAGCCCGACCATGATGAAGATATCTTGATAAACCGTGAGGAAAACAGCTGCTGCTGTGAATCCTAGCAAGGGTAATACGTCGGTGATGTGATGAGCGCAGCAAGCTATCATGGCTGTTGAGGAGACACCTCCGCTGACGGCTATACATGCTGAGCCTCCGCGCAATGTCTTAGCCTGATGTCTCGAATAGGAAAATAGTGAGACTTGAACTCCGAAACCTAATACCAATGGAAGCATTAGGTATGATAGGGAGAAAAACTCCTCGACTGCGTGTAGGTATGATTGTGCAAGACTGACCACGAGAAAGTAGATGGACAGGAGTGTTCCGGACGCCAATACCCCATGGATAATGAACCTGAGCCTATCCTTCATCTAATACGCCTCTCATAGATCTTGGGAACAGTCTTGAAAAGTGTGAGAAGTCTTCTAGGTAGAAACATTGGGACAGCAAGCTTGTACCGCGTGTACTCCTCACCAAAGATTCTTTCCAATTCTTTCTCCTCACTTTTAGCTAGACGATAGTACATGACTAAAAGTATGGGGAACATTATGGCTGTGGGTATTGTTATCCACTGAAGGAGAAAGCCTGAGGTCATTAAGAAGATGCCCAGATACTGCGGATGCCTGACGTAGGAATATACTCCGTCGGTTACGAGAGAGCCTTTCGCATTGTATATCTTTAACCAGCCTTTGATGATAAGGAGTATTCCCCCACCTATGATTAGGATTGACAGGAAGTGGAGTGGAGAGAGCATTCCAAGCTCGGGATAGAGCATATGCCCTGACTCATGGGTCAATGGATTCTTATAACCTGTAAGCCAAGTTAACATGTATATTGTTAGTGGAAAGCAGTACATCTCTGTGAAAAGTGCTATGATAAAAGATAGAAAGACTCCTTTAGTGAGGCGTGAAGACGTTGATGTTTTACGATAGGGGAGGAGGGCTAGAAAGCCTCCGAACAGAGCTATGTTAAACGCTGTGAGCCACCACTGCCCATAGCCGTAGTCCTGCATCTAGTTCACCACCTTCCTCAGCATTGGAATGAGGAGGGGCGAAGATATAATCAGCGACAAGACGAAAACCCACACCGTTCCCAAATAAATATCTGTCTGCGAGTACTTTCCGGTTCTTAGGGCACCTACTGCGAACAGGGTCGCGATGAAGCCGGCTAAGAGTAGGCATGAGCCTACAGTAGCAATTTTTCTTGCGATTCGACCCATTTACGTCACCTAACT
Organism: Candidatus Caldarchaeum sp.; assembly: GCA_038844785.1. GTDB lineage: Archaea > Thermoproteota > Nitrososphaeria_A > Caldarchaeales > Caldarchaeaceae > Caldarchaeum. The sequence goes on along the minus strand of JAWBRA010000013.1, from coordinate 23,512 downwards.
TTAGGCTTCATCCTCTTCATCGTCAGTGTGTTGATGGTCACGGTGAAAGAGCTGATGGCCATAAGCAGCGCTGCGAGCTCAGGGCTTACCACAAAGCTCATTGACGGATAGAGCACACCCATAGCCAGCGGTACTGCGGCGGCGTTGTAGAAGAAGGCCCAAAACAGGTTCTCCTTAATCTTCCTCATAGTTCGCCTGCTGATGTCGATAGCATTGACCACATCCCTTAAATCATCTTTGATGAGTACGATCTTTCCCGCTTCCATGGCTATGTCGGTACCGCTTCCCAAAGCTATTCCCAGATCTGCTTGGGTTAATGCAGGAGCATCATTGATCCCATCTCCAACGAATCCTACCTTCTTACCTTCAATCTGCAGCTTCTTCACCTCTTCGGCCTTTTCTGCCGGAAGAACCTCTGCCAAAACCCGCTTGATGCCCAGCCGCCTTGCGATAGCGTTTGCAGTTCTCCTGTTATCCCCCGTCAGCATAGCCACCTCAATGCCCATCTTCTGAAGCATCCCAACGGCTTCAGCTGAGTGTTCCTTGAGAGTGTCTGCAACGGCTATGACGCCTAAGGCCACGCCGCCGTATGCAAGGATCATGGCCGTTTTCCCCTCATCCTCTAAAGCGCTAACCTTATCCACAAGATCGTTTATCTGTACGTTATTGCTTGCCATCAACTTTCGGTTACCAATCAGTATTGTTTTCCCATCGTATACTGCTTTAACGCCCTGTCCCGGGATAGCCTCAAACAGCTCTGGATCAGGTATATCTATCCCTTTTTCCTCGGCCTTTTTCACTATGGCTTGAGCCAGCGGATGTTCAGACCTCTTTTCTGCGATTGCCGCCAGTCTGAGTAGATGTTCTTCGTTGAACGGATGGGGGTTGTCCATTATAAGCATCTCTGCCGCTTGTTTGAGCACTATATCCGTTACCGCTGGCTCGCCCTTGGTCAAGGTACCCGTTTTGTCGAAGATGATGACATCGAGCTTGTGTGCTGTTTCTAGGGCCTCACCCTCCCTGATCAGAATACCGTTCTCAGCGGCCTTTCCTGTCCCCATCATAACGGCTGATGGAGTGGCAAGACCTACAGCACATGGGCAGGAGATGACTAGGACGGCTATCGAGATGAGTAACGCGACCATTGCTGGAGAGGCTTGTGGAGCAGCACGGTACCAGAAGCCCGCGAACACCTCCCCGCCTTTAGGCATGAAGAAGACATCATACCCTATGAAGAACCAGAATAAGAACGTCGCTAACGCAAGTACATGAATGGAGAAGATAAAGTGTCCGGCAACCCAGTCCGCCAGCCTCTGGATTGGAAGCTTCGAGGTCTGAGCTTGCTCCACTAGGTTTATGATTTGGGCTAGTGCTGTGTCTTTGCCTACTTTGGTTGCCTTGATTTTAAGGAAGCCTGTCTTGTTGACCGTAGCTCCTATAACCTCGTCTCCAACGTTTTTATCCACGGGCATGCTTTCGCCTGTGACCATCGACTCATCAACAGACGAGAAGCCGTCGATTACAACGCCGTCTACGGGAATCTTTTCGCCCGGCCTTACTAGGACAATATCTCCTACCACAACCTCGTCGGAGGAAATCTCTAGCTCTTTACCGTCTCGAATCACTGTTGCGGTCTTTGGCTTCAGGCTCATTAACCTCCTTATAGCCTCAGACGTCCTCCCCCGTGTAAGCGCTTCCAGGAACCGTCCGAGAACTATGAACGCCGTCAGAAGAGCAGAAGCCTCGAACCACACGTTCGGCAGCCCTCCTCCGAAAGGTACAAAGGTGCTGAACGCGCTCACCGAATACGCTGCACCTATGCCCGTAGCATAGAGAAGGTTCATGTCTGTGGCACCATGCATCAGACCTCTGAACGATTTTACGAAGAACTGTCTAGCTGGGCCTAGGATTATGATTGTGGTTAAAGCTAGTAGGACAAATTTGTTGCCAAGAATTTCAGGGATGTTGAAATACTGCATCCAGTACATACGGAACTCTCCAAGCATGACAAGTATTCCTACGGGGGCTGCGATAGCTAGATTGATTGCCTGACGTTTTATTTCATTCCTTCTCTCCAGTTTCTCCTTGTCAACCGTAAGCCCAGCTTCAACAGCCTCCGACGCCTCATAGCCTGCAGCTCTCACAGCTTGAAGAATATCTGAGACATTGACGTTCGGTGCATGTTCTACTACGGCCTTGCCTAGGGCTAGGTTTACTGTCACGTCGAAGACACCTTCAATACTCATAAGTGCATTCTCAACTTTTTGGACGCATGAGGCGCAGCTCATGCCTACGATTTTGAGGATAAGCTGGTCTGTTAACACTCTATACCCAAGGTCGCTTACAGCTTTCTTTATTTGTGCTAGATGTGTCTTATCCGGGTCGTAGCTGATAAAGGCCTTTGCAGAGCTAAAGTTCACTCTAGCCGACACACCGTTCAGATTGTTTAACGCACGCTCTATGCTCTGAGCACACGATGTGCAGCTCATCCCCCCTATCTGTAAGACAATCTCCTTCTTCACCATGTTCGCTTAACCTCCTACCTCGTGCCAGCTTTGCTCTTTACCAAATTATCGATTTTGTTCTTAGCCTGCCTCCACATCAAAAGATGTATCACAGGGCATGTGACTACAGCAACCATGATTAGGAACCACCAAGGTGCCCCCAGGTAGAACAACGATATTATAAGGGATGATGGTGCTAAGAAGCAAAGAGCCTTCAGCAGGGTTTCGAGCATCATGCACCGCTTCCTATAGATGTTCGGCATAACAAGCCTAGCAACAATGTCCGCCTAAATGATGGCCGGAATGATGTCCAGCCGTTTCTGCAGGCTCTTCCGTCAGATATTTGGCCGGGTTTTTTTCGAACTCATTTTTACAGTGTTCAGAGCAAAAATAATATGTCACGCCGTGGTGGTTGCTTTTGAAGACGACCTTGCCTTTATCTACTTTCATTCCGCAAACGGGGTCCCTAACTTTCTTTCCAAACAACTTTCTCTTCCACCTCAGTGTTCTTCTAGCCCATGTCTTATTTTACAGTTCTTGTTAACAATTGTCAAGCCAAAAAGGCTTGTTTCTAACAATCGTAATGAAATAAAAAGTGAATCGCATCATGTTTTTGAAGACATATTTGATGCGTGCTTAGCTTTATATGCGGTCAGACAGGTCTTACAGCATAAGTATGCTGTTTTTCCCCTTACCTCGAAAACAAACGGTGTTCCCTGGATTTCTCCTCCGCAATAATCACATGTTACGCGTATTTGTATGTTAGTCTGTAGAGGGACGCCCTGCTCGTCTTTGACGGTGGCTATAACTATGTGACTTTCACGGACGGTGACCCCGGCGTGACTAAGTATTTTGGTGTCTAGGAACGTTTGCAGCTCCGTTATACCGGGGGTTGTAGCTCTGATGATTATGTTAGTTTCTCCTGCTGTCAAAAACACGTTCCTGACCTCGGACAGCGATGATAGATAGGATATGATTTCTTCCTTCCTCATAGCGTCTACACTTAAACATATGATGGCCGAGGCTGATTTCCCAACCCTCTCCAAATCGAATACAGGGGCTATCTTCCTGATGAACCCGATATCCATCAGCCTCTTGATGCGTTGACGGGCGGTAGGAGTGCTCACACCAACGATCTTAGCCAGCTGCCGGTAAGAGCGTCTTCCATCTTCAGCAAGGGCACGAACAAGCGCGACATCGACTTCATCGAGGGTTATTGGCATGATACATAGAGTGTTAGAGAGGATATTAAAAGATTCATAAGAGCTGGATACCGCTAAGCGTTAATTTCCACATCTTTAACTCATATACGGCAGTGCTATCGTATGGAACTAACTATTGTTTGAAGCCCTTCTCCCGAACCTGAACGCTCTAAGATAAACTAGCAGCCCCCGCCCGCAACAGTGAATACTATGGCTGCAAGCCACCAGATCAAAGTATTGTCTCGAGCCTGTAGTATCGTTGTCCTTTCAACGGTTTTCGTAAACGTTATCATCTGGACCGTTGTTAAGGTTGTGGGATTTATTTTAACCTGTGTTACCGTAGATTCAATGGTTTGAAGAATACGTGTGGTGACGGTGGTGGTGTAAGTGATAGGTTGAGCTATCGTCGTTGTTATGAATTTTATTGAGACCGGGACTGTGAAATCTATGTACCAATCTCTTGTTGCATCGTGTAGCCATCCACGGCCTGGAACCATGTATTCAACTCTGGCTGAGAGGTTCATTATTGTGGGTGTGTTGGCGGATTTTAGTGTTAACACATACTCCTTTATACCCGTTCCTGATAACGTGTCATTGGTTTTCACAGCCCAACTTTTGGAGTTGATATCCCAGATGCCTAACGTGATGGTGGTCTCTTCATTAAACGTGTATTTGACGATGGCTTTAACGTCAAACTGCCTTTCGACGGCAACGTAGCCGGGATATTCCAGTCCAGCGATTTTTGCGCTCCAGACCGATACAGCCCTAGAGTCTTGCACGGATGGCTCGCCGTGATGGCCTACGTGGACGGCCCTGATAACATACCTACCAGGGTCCCGTGCTACGTGGGTTGCCCGCGCCTCGTATGAATCTCCTCCGAGATGTTCCCAAGACCAACTCCTAACCACTGTTCCCCACGGGTCTGTTAACGTTAGGGTTATTGTCCCATGGGTAGCGCCCTTAAAGACTGCCCTAATTTCGATCATCTCGCCTAGCGTGTAAACCGAATGCCCCGTAGACACAGTTATTATGTCTGGGCTCTGACCTGAAACTGAAGGAATGAAGAGGACAACAGACAAACATAGCGCTGTAAGGAGCTGGGCTATCCAACTAATGCTCAACTTACCGCACCTCAGAACCCATATCTCTTATCTATTGAGCTTCTAATCTGTGCTGGGTCCATCCCTTGCTCGTAGAGGTTTCTGGCTATCAACGCCTCCTCGACACACACCTGGCAGTTGGCGCCATGCGTGTCTGTGAAGCATTCGTAGAGGTTTCGGTGGTAGGGGGTATGCTTAGGGTTGTCGCAACCACAGTAGCATCTCAACTGCTCTAGAAGCTGGGGATACTGCTTTGCAGTTAAATACCCGTCTTTAACCAGACCTCTAAACAGCTCAGGGTTCAGGACAGGCTTTCTACCTGTATCCGTAACGATCGAGGGGTGAGAAGGCGTCTGCGGCAAAACGAGCCAGACAATGAACGCTGTAAACAGAATAGCGGGAATAACTGCTTTTATGAGCTGCAGAGAGGTATGCTCCCTGTGCCGGCTCTTCCTCCGCCTCAACAGCTGTTTGTTATGCTCGGCATTATATAAGAAATTCTCAACCGCCTAGACTGTTTCAGCATAACTATTTTAGCTGAAAACACGAGATGTTTATCGGTAGCGCCTATGGCCGAAGCTATATACTTGCTACCTCTCGGTTTTGTTGACGGTCTTAACATCTGCGTTCTGAGCCTAGTGGCGCTCCTTATATCGTTGATGTTCAGCTTCAACCTCGGCAGGACACGTGTTCTTTTAATGGGCGCGGCTTTCATTGCCTCAATCTATATGACGTATTTTCTGGTTGGGCTTGGATTCCTGACGGTGTTTTTCGGTTTTCCTACAGCACCTCACGTGCTGGCTAGAGTAAGCGCCGCCATTATGATTCTCATAGGAACTGCTAACATAGTAAACTACATCTCACCCAACCTAGTTCCAGTATACAATGTTTCTACATACTTGGGGAGAGGAGCCGTTCAGCTCATTAAAAAGGCGGCAATACCTGCTCTCATCGGGGCAGGCGCGCTCACAGGATTACACAGCTTCCCCTGCGCATGCACAGGAGGCATATACACACTTTTCCTGTCAACTCTCTCCAAACAGAATGGTTGGGAGATTTTCTATCTTCTTCTTTACAACACCTTCTTCATAGTTCCAGCCATAACCATACTGGTTACTTGCACAAACAAGCATGTTGCGCTAAGGATGCGCAGGTTACTTCATGAAAAACATGCATCGGCGAAGCTTTGGCTTGGAGCTATCATGGTTGCTGTTGCTGTAATCATACTTTGGGAAGCTCTAACAACACACTAGGGAAGCAAGCTCTGTATAAGACGTCAAACATTTACCCAACACGCCCCTAAGGTGGTGATTTCAAAAGAAAGGAATAGTTTCCCTTGTCGGTTATAACTGAAATGACGTAGGTTTTTCCTCTTTCCCAACCAATGCCTAGGTAAAGAGTTACTACGCTCCTAGGCATTAGCAGGCATTTCCCGTCGCTTACTGAAGAACATCTCCACTTTCCATAAGGAGCGAAAACAAGCTCACTGCCAGAGAAGCCTTTAAGCCCCGTCCCCAAAGTAGCTGGCTTGGATGCTTCTCCTAACCCTAGCTCTACCCCATCTACGCTTATGCTTCTGATGGTTACAGGCTCAGTTCCTTCGTTGGCTATTGCTACCGAGAGTTGGGCGAGATCGTTTCCGAAATTGTAGCCTTTTAACGATAGTGTCTGGGTGCTAGATTCGTTTTTAGTGCTTAGAACAGCTATTGCTGAAGCCACGATTATCAGCGGAATCAGGACCATTATCTTTTGACTATCGTTCATACACAGTTTCACCTCGTTTTAACTGTATGATTGAGCGGAAAGACCATAACACAATCCCCCAAGCCGTAAGAACTACTGCAGCCAATAAAACCAATAACACAGCGTTGGCTCTGGCCGGCGTTCCTACAAGCCTCGGGTCAGGCCACAGATTTTCACCTCTCACGTTTGCCTCTGAGAGCTCGAACGGTAAAACTGGAGGAGAGACGAAAGCTGGGTTAAGAGGCAGTGTTGCGTTGACTGTTTTATCAGCCTTGTAGACCGCTAGGATTTGCAGAGGCCCTGCTTTTACTGGTTTGTACTCCATGACGGCTTTCCCCTCTTGATTGGTGGCTGAGGTCCCGATGCTGACGTATCCGAAGGATGAGCTGGTGAGGAACTCTATTTGAACACCTCGGACGGGCAGGCCATCTTCTGTCCTAGCCTCTGCAACTAACAGATAAGTTCTTGTCTCGTTATTCTCTTGGGCTGAGAGCTTAAGTGTGGAGATCTTGGGAAGCTGTCCTACTTCCTTTACCTTTATAAGGCCTTCCTGTAGGTTCTCATGCCCTCTGCATCTAAGCACGCATCTTATCTTAAACGTTCCCGGTTGGTTCGCCTTCAGCTCCACCACGCCTATCGTCTCCTCCCTGTTGATCTCAACGGCCACGTTGTAGCCTTCTATCTCTATCTTGTGTGGATTATCAGATTCTAGGTCGCCGTCCCCATATAGAAAGACCAAACGTAGCTGGTCTCCTTGGTTGGCCTCTATATTCAAGTCCCTTGAACCGTTAAAACCTTTCCTTGAAACAACAATTGCAATCTCCTTTACTAGGGGTGATGTGTTCTCACCCTTCACCACGATCTTAGCTTCGGCTGGAATCGATAGCATGACAGCCCCCATAAATAGTGAAATGACGATAAACATAATCAATGTAGCGGATAAGATCTTCAACCCATGATCACCTCTGTAATTCTGCCCATGATCTCGAACATCTTTTCAGGGCTGGCTTGGGCTAGCACGCTGACTTTGTAACCGTCTCCGTACGTCTCCAGCTTTAGCAGGTTCGTGCTCCTTGTTAGCAGACCTACTGTGCCCCCTCGGAGTTGAACCCTCTCCACCGATGCTGGCAGCGTTTTCGGCGGAGCTAGCGGTGCGCCTGTCTTCTGGATGAAGACAATGGCCGACACAGGCTCCTGATAGATTGGTAGGTTTGGTAGTTCCGGGTCACGGAAGACAAGAGACATTAGAGATGCTTGAGGGTTGTATCGTATGTCTGCAAGCTCTAGCGTGCCGACCCTGTTGAAGGGCTCATTACTCACGACCCTTATTCCAAGCTCCTTGAGCGCCTCCAAGCTTGCTACATTTCCTAACGTGCTTAGGGGCCTCGCAGCAAAAAAGACCCTGCTACCGCTTGACAGCGTAGTAATTAGACGCGTTAGATAACGTCCGCCTAACAAGCCTGCAGCCAAACCCGTCATCGACCAGATGACTGCTTTCGCTAGAACCCTTTTAGACACCGCTGTAACAGGTTTTTCCAAGCGCTCTGGTTGAGGTACTATGAGTTTTAGGGCTGGAATAGTGGCTGCAAGCCTCTTCGCATCATGCTCGTGTCCAACCGTCTCCCAGAGAGGGATTATGGGAAAGAGTTTGGAGAAGGACAGATATATGAGGGCGAAGAGCGAAAACGCGCCTGCAGTTATAGATAGCTCAACCCATGTAGGTGTGTACGTGCCGCTGGGGTATGGCAGCTGTGGGAGCGCTAGGCTTGGGACTATGATGTTCCATCTCTCTAACCACATGCCTATGTTGATGAGTATAGCGGCTGCCACGTAGCCCTTCCAGCTTCTGGTCGCTGGAATGGCTAGCAGGAATGCAGGAATGATGAGTCCGCCTATTACTTGCAGCCAGAAATAAGGGGCGTAAGCTCCCCAGAAGTGGGACGCGAGCCAGAGCCCCTCGAGCTCTTTTGTGCCCAAAAACTTGTAGCCGACCACTAGGTGCTCGTTTATTGTGAAATATATGACTGCTATATCCAGCGCCAGCAGGAGTTTAGCCATGTTGTCGATGTGTTTATGTGTGATGAAGTTTTGGAGGTTGAAAACATTTCTGGCGAGAAGCATTATAAGCAGGACTGTGGCGACGCCTGAGAGGACTGCGCCGGCAACAAAGTAGGGGCCGAATATTGTACTGTTCCACCCAACTCTTAAGGTCATAGCGAAGTCCCATGAAACCACCGTGTGTACAGTTATCACCATAAACACTATTAGAACAGTCAACCACTTCACGACCTTTTCAAGAACATTCCATTGTTCGGACGTCCCCCTCCAGTTTAAGGAAAGAAACGAGTAGAACCTCTTTCTCCAAGGTGACGCATTACTGACGGTGTCTCTGAGGAAAGCAATATCCGGGATCATGGGCACATATAGATAGAGCGAAGAAGTTATGAAGTAGGTTCCTATACATATAAAGTCCCACACTAAAGGTGATTGCACCCTGCCAAAGGCGATCAGGTTTAGCACTCTGTCCGGCCTACCCAGGTCTATCAGCGGCATGAGCAAGGCTACAAAAAGCGATGCAAACGTTACGGTTTCAGCCATCCTTGTTACGGAACGTCTCCATTCTGAGCCGGTGAGTCTCAGGATTGCGGAGATCAGGGCGCCTACATGACTTATACCTATGAAGAAGACAAAGTTTATGATGTAGACCCCCCACACCACGGTTCTTAACCCGGTAACCCCGAGACCTGTGGAAAGCTGTACAGTCCAAGCATATGCCGCCCACACCACTATAGCAAGCAATGAGGTAAAGATCAAGTAGAAACGGAGACTGTGTCTTTTGACAGGCCTGACCAGGTTCTCTATCCTCGAGTATGTATCACTCATTCTGTCACACACCTCTAGGCGGCAGATAGATGACGCGTGGCTCTGTCCCCAGCTCCTCTTTGAGACGATAAGGCCCTCTCCGCTCAACCATCTCTGATAACATTATGTTTTCTTCACCGTTCGTCACCACGTTTTCTAAAGCATCTCCAAAGAACAGCGCTTTATGACCTGCCCTAGTACATGCTTCTACACAGGCTGGCAGCCTTCCTTCCTTGATTCTATGTCTACACCATATGCATTTCTCCACAACACCCCTCCTATGTGGTATGTTGTAATCTGGCGAGTATTGGATGCTGGCTTCGTCTCCGTATGCGGGCGGGTCGAACCAGTTGAAGAACCGACGCTGGTATGGACATGCGGTTATGCATATACGGCATCCGATACATCTGTCTTGGTCTATCAACACTATCTGGTCTTCGGAGTAATAGGTAGCGCCGACAGGACATACTTTAGCGCATGGGGCGTTCTGACAGTTCTGGCAGAGGACCGGTAGATAATGGTCTCCTACTTTATAGACCTCTATCCAAGGCTGCCGTCCGTTGTACTGGTGTTCACTCCAGGCGGGAGGCACTCTCATCTCTTCCTGACATGCCTCGACACACTTCATGCAGCCGTTGCATCTATCTGTGTCTACCACGAACACCCATTTTTTCTCCTCTGTGCCTGTCTTTGTTGCTTCCAGCTCTAGGACGGCGTCGGAGTCGGAGGATATGGAAGATGAGGCAAGAGCCCCTATAACAGCCGCCAGCCCGCCTGCTACGGCTTCGCGCCGTGAAACAACCCGACCTGCGGGAGCTGCATTTCCGATTTCAACCACCCGTTTTGGAGTCGTTCGGAAGCCGATAGCGTATGCTAGTCTAACACTATGAGGTATCCGACCATGTAATTGTGGTCGGCGTCACAGTCTCCCTTTTCGTGGTCGAAGGGTACGCCGCATTGAAACTGGAATACTCCAGCTTTGTCTGCAACAAACCTAACGGTCACCGTTCTTTTAGCCTCGTCTGGCTGCTCAGCTCTACCGGGTATTCTCCCCGTATCAACGCCGAAGGCCGGCAGCACAAACGAATGCGCATGTTTGCGGGGGTTCTTTACCGTCAGCTCAACTGTATCGCCTTTCTTCACAATTATCACAGCCGGCTCCCAACGGTGGTACTCTCCGGTTAACTCCTCTTCACCACCTTTTTCCTCTGGTAGAAGCTTGATCTCGCCAGTGGCTGGATCTTTCACAGCCTCTTGTACTATCTTCCCCTCGCCTAACAGTATAGTGAGCTTCTGGAGCTTTGGCTCTGTTCTGGTTCTTATTTCTCCAATCTGTTTCGCCAAGTCGTTAAGACGCGCCTCGGCTGCGGCCAGCTTGTCCAAAACACCTGACACTTGCTTCGCGATCTCGTCCTGCCTAGCCTGTGTTTGAGACAAGCTCAATACGGCCTGGGCTGCCACGATCAAAGAGATAACTATCGCAGCTGTCGCCAAGCCTACATACAGCCTAGATCCTTTTTCACTCATGCTTTTTCACAGTAAATGTTTGCTGAAGCCTCCTGTTGAATGTTTTTACCCCGCATACGGCAACGATAACCAGGCGAAACAAGCCACGTTTCTCTAAATAGACGTTACAGGTGTGGCGTTGCAGAGGCAAAAAGGCTCATGTCACCAAGTTTAAAAAATACGATACCCCTACATCTCTCGTGGCTCACACGTGACCGAATTCGAGGACGCTGTAGAAGATATTGTTGAAGCGTTAAACCATCGTGTTAGGCGGCTTATTCTAAAGACAGTGTATGATAGGGTGGAGGTTTCTTACACCGACCTGCTTGAGGTTTGTAAGGTAGGTGAGGGCACGCTGAACTTCCACCTACGTAGACTTAAGAACCTACTGGATCACACTCCGAAGGGAACATACATCCTCTCGGAGAGGGGCAGGCTGGCCATAAGAGCCCTCCAAACGATGCATGAATCGTTGCAGACGAGTAGCGCAGAGCAACTAGCACAAATGCCTAGACTAAGTGCTGACATAATCGCTCTGCGCATCGCTGCATTCATAGTGGATGCGACCATATTTTTCATATTTTCAGGAGTGTTTCTTGACCCACTCTTATGGGGTAGCATAATAGAGATTATAGCACATCTCAGTGAAGTGCCTGCCGGGCATCCATGGCTTTTCCATTACGAGCACATACCCATAGTCGGTGAACTTGTCTTCCGTCTTATAGGCACTTATGCCCACATATTCTTCGCCGTTTACGTCTTTGTTACCGTCCTAGAGGCGTATAAAGGTCAAACGCCAGGGAAGTATTTGATGGGGATAAGGGTTGTAAAGGTGGACAGAACCAAGATTAGTCTTATTGAATCAGCCATAAGGAACGGCGGCAAAATCTTCTTACTCCCGCTAGACCTCCTCATCGGCGTACTGTTTTACCGAAAGAGAGGATATATCAGGTTTTTTGACTTCTATACGGAGGCCGTTGTTGAAAAAATCAGGTGACCTAACAGTTGTCCCCACCACCTAACTCACCGCTTCATCGACGGGTGATGCACCGTGTCTCAGGCGATGCTTAAGGCGGTGGTGGGGCGTCAGAAAATGTGCCAGGCCTTCATTTAGCTGTTTAGCCCTGTCTCAATGATTTCAAGGCTGACATGATGTTTCCAAACCCTACGGCATCGCATTCTCCGCTACGTTTTCAGATGGCTAGTCTCAGCCAGCGCTAACACCTCCCTAAGCCTGTCCGGCTTCTCCAACAGCTCTCTAAGACCGATTACGTTCACCCCGTAAACCTCTCTCAGATGATTGGGGGACCAGAAACAGTATTGCCGCTTTCTTCAAGTTAAGCTTCTTCGCCACATGCTCAGCTCTTCCCTTGAAAAGGGCTGCATCTTCTCTTCTGACGCCAGCGGTTTTACATTCAAAGAATAGTGCTGCCCCGTCTCTCATAGCAGCCACGTCAATCTCATCTCCTTCCCTATCCCAGTAAACACCAACCATGAAACCTCTCAACAGTTTAGAAAGCACCTCAACATACAAGTAGACACCCTTCCGATCGCTCAGCAGCCTTCTCACCAGCGTCGTCTTCCCTATCCTCCGCCGACCGTATATTATCACGAGCTCAGCCCTCGGCGAGTCAACCGCCTCTATGAGGGTTTGAAGCTCCTCTTCGCGGTCGTAGAAAGGTATACTCACGATTATTATACTCACGAGTATACCTATATATATCTTCAGTTAGAAACGCTCCGCTAACCACGGCCAGCCAACAGCCGTTATTCGGCGGTGGTCGCCGGCTTCGCGAAAAAGGCGTCGGTCAAAAACGGTCGTTTACGCCGTGGTCAGCAGTTTCGGGGTGGATAGACCTAACTAGTTATAAGTCGTAATGCCTTCTGATGGAGAAACTTTCAAAGAGGCTAAGAGGGTTCTTGGGCGTTGAATGTGTTGAGCAACTCATATCAAGTTAGAGCATATAACATTAAGCATGGATACGAAGTTTCAGACTTCCTGGAAACGTATAGGCTGATGCTTCAAAGGGCTGTAGATGAGATATGGGCTAGGGTTAGGTGGGTTGAGAGATTCAACAGGCTTGGGAGGCGCAGGGTCATCCCAATAATACCTAAAGATGGAGCGTTCAAGAACCATTACCTAAGGGGTTTATTGATGAAGGATTGGGCTTACTCGAAGCACTATGTCGATTCGGCTATTAAGCAGGCATACAGCATCATCAAGTCTTGGAGGAGAAATTATGTTAGAGGTGAGAGGGGTGGGGAGAAGCCCACCGTCAAGAAAAGGTTTGTTAGAATAAAGAAGACACTATATAGGTTTAGGGATGGAAGGATAACGGTCAGCGTCAAACCTTATACAGAGTATCTGGAATTCGACATCTCAAAGGCATGGTTTTCAAACAGGGTGGGAGCAGGGTTAGGCGAGCTTATACTCGGAGAGAAGTATCTGACAGTCACGTTCAGGTTCAAAGAAAAGGAGGGGGATGTAAAAGGCAGGGTCGCATGGGACTGCAATGAGAGGAGCTTGGATGGGTTTAACCCGAAGCTGGGCTGGGTCACGGTCTGTTTGACAGAGCTCCTCCACATACACAGGGTCTATGAGTTGAAGAGGGGAGGCTGCAGAAGAAGGCATCCAAGAAACCCTCACTCAGAAGGGTTTTAGCCAAATACTCGAGGAGGGAGAGAAACAGGGCTAGAGACTTCATCCACAAGCTAACCACCTCCCTCACCAGAGAATACGAAGGATACATACATGGCTTCGAAAGCCTGGAGAAGAAGCGGATGTTCAACAGCTCAAGGAGACATAACAGGCAGGTTGCGAAGAGCGACTGGAAGACCATACAGTCCCTCATGGCATACAAGTCGAAGACCATGACCCTCAACCCGAAGAACACAAGCAAAAGATGCTCCAGATGTGGGATGACTAATTCCCCGAAAGGAGCAAAATACGAATGTAAGGGATGTGGGTTGAGGGTTAACAGACAGCTAAACGCAGCCATAAACCTATACCTACAGATGGAGGGGCTTTCCCCATCCCCTAAGCTCTTCAACGAGCTGATGAAGGCTCCTATGAACCCGTGAGGAGCCCTAGGCTGGTGAATCCCAACAGCTACACAAGTCTACTTAAGACTATGTAGCTCAGAACCCGCCTCTACCGCAGGATTGTCTCCAGCATTATCTCGAAGGCTGCTACGGGCATGGTCAGCCCAAGGTTCTCCAGGACTGTGGGAGAAACCTCTCCGGCAACACCCACCTCTACGCCGTCTAGCTGGAGGGATGCGCACCTGCCCTGCATGAAGGAGTTTTTCTCAGCTGGAACGTAAGATGGCTTGAGCTTCAGGAGCTTAAACAGCTCGTCCAACGTGCTTTTTATCTCGGTGTAGTCGGCTTCCGCGTGAGCTGTTGCGGCCGCAAGCCTCTTGTATCTAACCGCTTTCTCTGGACGTGTCTCGTCGAGGATTATGACGTCGCCTATCTCGAAGACACGCTGCGGGTAAAGGTTGTCCTTGTTCGACGTGAGGGTGAAAAGTATCGAGGGGATGAGGGATGTGCGCACCATGGTGTAGTCGCGGGTGGCTGGGTTCGCCAACCTTACATGCCTCTCCTCATCCAACTGCATGACAGCATAGTGTAGATTTTCATTGGTAAGCATCAGGTTGTGCACCTCCGTGTAACCCAATCCAACCATTATCTCGGCAATCTTCTCCAGCAGCTCGGTTTGTGGGAGAAGCTTTCCGTAAGTGTTAGAAGCCGGCCTCTGAGGCGTCATTCTATTATAGCCATAAGCTATGGAGATGTCTTCCACAAGGTCGACCGGATGTAGCAGGTCGACACGGTAGGCTGGATACCGGACGACAACCCTCTTCCCCGAAACCCTAGCATCCATCCTCATCCTCCTCAGAAGCATCGCAGCCTTGGCTGGTGTTAGGTCGAGGCCTGTCAACGAGGAGGCAAGCTCTGTTTTGAGAAGCATTTTCCCAGGATGCATCTCCGGCGTTACTCTCACCCTGCTTCCATAAACAACTTTCACCTGCTCGACTTTCCCGCCCATGTCAGCCATTGCTGCGACGAGGATGTTGAGGGCCTGCGACACTTTGCTCCATTCCGTCCCAGTAACGTCTATGAAAACATCTCTTACGCCGGGGTTAAGCTCGGTCAAAGCCGCGTTGACCACTGGAGGCATTGAGAAAACCTCCCCACGCGAATCCACTATCACGGGATATCTGGGATAGTTGGCTACAAGCGAGGCGTATTTTCTGGCTATCTCGTTTCTGGCAAGCGCTTCCTTAAGTGTCATTTTCCTGTAGTCTTTTAGCGGTGTGAACCTCACCTCTTCAGGCCCTACGGCTTTGTATGTGAACGGCGGGATTATGGCTGAAATGTCATGCAAGCCGATGGCCATCTTCCGTCTGTTTCTACCAAGCATCCAATGCAGGTCCTCCTGCATAGCTATCATTTCTTCCAGCTCTTCCTCCCCCAGCTCCAACCGCCTTACGATAGCACAGGCTATGAAGGGCCTGACGCTTGCAACAGAGTTGTCTACGTACATCTTAACCCTGGGCTTCTTGAGCAAGTATTTTGGCGAGCCGGTCTCGATGCCGAGAAAGCCTTTGAGAGCCCTTGCCACGCCGTAGACGCTGGAGAAGTCGGGTCTGTTGGGGTTGTACTCCACCCGTAGCACATCGTCGGCTGTTTCTTCAACGCTCAAGCCGAGCGACGCCAGATGTTCCCCCAGCTCCTCCAATGAGATTTCAACACCTAAAAGCCTTTGAAGCTTTCTGACGCGTATGTTTACGACAGGCATGTTAAACCCTCTCCGCGGCGTGCAGAGGCTGGAGCGGTGAGACGCTTCGAAGCCATTTGAGGTCGTTTAAGTGGAACGACCTGATGTCGTCAACCCCGTATATCACCATCGCAAGCCTCTCGAGCCCAAGCCCCCAAGCCAGCACAGGGTAGCGTACGCCGAACGGATGCGTTGTTTCAGGCCTGAAGATGCCTGAGCCTCCCAGCTCGAGCCAGCGGCCGCCCAGCCTGACCTCAACCTCCATCGAAGGCTCGGTGTAGGGGAAGTAGCTCGGCCTAAACCTAACCTCCCTGAGCCCCAGCCTGTAGTAGAAATCCTTCAGAACACCCATCAGCATCCTCAGGTTCGCCCCCTTCTCCACGACGATACCTTCTATCTGATGGAACTCAGCCAGATGTTTCCAGTCGACTTTCTCGTTGCGGAATATGCGGTCTACGCTGAAGACTTTGACGGGCGGTGTTTTGTTGGCTGCGAGGTGGCGTATGGTCGTGGCTGTCGTATGTGTTCGTAGCAATAGCCTCCTCGCCTCATCCTCAGACCATCTGTATCCCCAGCCTTTCGAGCCTGTGCCACCTCCATCTTCATGCACAGCCTTAACGCTTTCAACATACTCTGCTGGAAGGTCTCCGACAGAAGGTTCAAGCAGGTAGAAAGTGTCCTGCATCTCTCTGGCGGGATGGTCTTGGGGCTGAAACAATGCGTCAAAATTCCAGAAAGCCAGCTCCACGATAGGGCCTTCAATCTCCTCAAACCCCATCTCCACATATGTCTGCTTGACCATGCGTATGACCTCGCTTAGCGGATGACGTTTCGCCGCAAAGACCGGCGGCGTGGCTGCGGCGACATCATAGACGCTGAAAGCTAGCCCACGCCATCCTCCGGTCTTCAACATCTCAGGCGTGAGACGTGTGACCTCGGATAAAAGAGACGGTAAAGGCTTTGAGGAAAAATACTCGGCGATACGTAGTCCTTCATCAGTCAAAACAGCCCTCCTAACCTTCTTCTCAACGAGCTTGACCACTTTCTGACGTTTAAGAAGCTGGTCGACGGCCTCAGCCTCCTCTTTAGAAAGCTGTTTAACGTCAAGCTGTTTTACAAGGTGGAGCTGTTCCACAACCTGCTCATATACTGTCTTAGGAGCGGGCCATTGGCTGAGCCTAACCACCGTAGCCGAGTCTTTTTTGACGAACTCAACCCATCCAAGCCTTTTCGCCCACATGAGCCCTATGTCGGACTTATCCATCCCTTTCAAAACTTCGACCGACGCCTCACCTCCTTTTTCTCTGAGGAAATCTACAAGCCTTCTCTCGGGAAAGCCGTGAACCGCGTATTCAACCCCCTCGTCGTCAATCACTAAAACTTTTTGCGGCGCATCCTCCTGTACTGAGATGTAGCCTTTTTCCCTCAGCCATCCGCACGCTTTTGCTACGGCTGAAACTCTCCCCCCGGCCTCCAAGCTCCAGCCGACCCCAGCCTCGTCGAGGACCGCCGCGACTTTGTCAGCCAACTCCTCGTAAGTAGAACTCCCCCCTAAACGAGCTAACGCAACTAAGACAGCCTTCTCAAGCCTGTGGAGAACAGCCGCCATCTCCGGAATTCAGCAGAATGGCTTGGTAAAATAGTCTCCTAAACCGTGGGAGCGGGGGGCGGGGGAGGCGGTGTTTCCTCAGGCAGGCTGAAAAAAGCTATCGCCGAGAAAATAGGTCCTAAAAGGCCTACGATAAACAACGGAATAAAAGCCAAAAGAAACGTGGGACCTAGAAGGTCTGGGAAAGACCCTCCAGCGAGGATTGATGGCATAAACGCGACGATAGCCGCTAAAACCACTGCTGCAAGAATTATTGTCACTATCCTCATCCAACCAGCTCTTCTAAACCATCTCGACATGTATATGTTGGACGCTCTAAAGTGTGAGGCCAGCTCCAGTATGAAGGTGGCTAACCCTATAACAGCCGCAGCTATTGAAACAACAAAGAATACCCCGAGCAAAGGCAATAATGAGAGAAAAACCGATGGCTCAAAACTCCCCGAACCCAGAGAGAAGGCTACGGGGAACAACACCGAGAAAAATGAGGCAAAAACGGCTATGGCTAAGATGAACGAGACAAACATAAGAATGCCCGTCGCTTTAAAAAGCGTTTGCCTAGTCTTCCCACCCATCTGAAACCAAGCTATACCAATCAAAATTGGTGAGACAATGTTAATTAATGGAATTAGTGAGAAAATATAGCCGAGGCCTCCGACGGTTTTCATAATGCTCGTGCGTAGATTGGATCCGTTTCATTTAAATTTTTTAAGCGTTCTGTTTATTAGAAATATATCGTTATATCCGTCAGATGGGTTGGTGTAATCGGATAGATGGCTGAAGAAAGCAGGAGGCTGCTGGTGATCACCGTTGACAGAGACGATGACCTAGGTCAAAAAACAGGTATCAAAGGCCCTGTCGTTGGCAGGGAGGAAAACGTCAACGCAGCTGTGAAACTTGCTCTAGCAGACCCTGAAGACCCCGACGCCAACGCAGTCTTCTACGCTGTCAAGCTCTACGACGAGCTTGTGAAAAACGGAAACGAGGAAGTTGAAGTAGTGACTTTGACAGGCTCGCCCAAGGAAGGGCTTGAAGCAGACATGAAAGTCTTCAACCAGCTCAGAGAGGTTTTGGAAAAGTTCCCCGCCCAAAAATGCATTTTTGTCAGCGACGGCGCCACCGACGCCATAGTAGCCCCCATAATATCCTCGCAGCTGGCGATAATTTCTGTACAAAGGGTGACGGTCAAGCAGAGTCAGACTGTTGAACAATCGTGGCTCATTCTCGGCAAATACTTAAGACTCGGGCTCACAGACCCACGTTACGCAAAATTCCTACTGGGCATTCCCGGAGGCTTCATCGCGTTATCTGCTGTTTTGAGCATTTTCGGCCTAGCACAGCCCTACATACTCATGCTGTTTCTGGGTCTTTTACTGTTTTTCTGGGGTTTTAGGGTAGACATGCATCTTTCACGGTTTTTCACAGGCTTTTACCGCATCTCCCACATGCCCGCCATAGGTCAGATAAGAGCTTTCGCATACCTTAGCGCAGCAGCCTCCCTCCTGGTCGGCTCATACCTCGGGGTTACAGCCGCTTACAGCACCTACATTTCCCTCAACCTAACACCCCAGCAGCTGCAGGACTTCAGCGTACTGCTCGCCACAGTGATGAAGGTGAGCGGGGTGTTCATCAGCAACAGCATAGACTTAATAGCTGTCAGCGCCCTAGTGGTTGTGCTTTCGAACATGATATACTACTACATAATCAGATACTATGGTTTCTGGAGAACAATACATGCAGGAGTTCTCTCAATCTGGCTTTGGGCCTTGATAAAAAGGGCTGGAACGATTTTACAGCAGCCGCAATCGCTGACGGCTGGAGACACCTCAACTTTCCTGTTCGTTCTAACAGCCGTCTTGGGTGTGATAACACTGGGCATCACTTTCGCGATGACACGCATACTAAGGTCTATCTACGGGAAACAGTTTAAGAAAGCAGCAGGCAAAAGACAGTGATAGCTTATGCTTAGGGCTCTTCTCAGGTACCTAGGCGTCTACTGGATATACGAACGTTGGCTTTACCACACTGTCTCCAAAAAACCTCTGCCAAAACATATAGCGTTGATACTTGATGGGAACAGGAGATGGGCTAGGCGTAGAGGCTGGCCTCCGTGGCGAGGACATTCTGCCGGAGCCGACAGGGTAGAGGAAATACTTGGTAAAATGCTCAGGATGGGCATAGAGACAGTCACCCTGTATGTTTTGTCGACGGAAAACCTGAGAAGGACGCCTGAGGAAGTTGAGGAGATCTTTAAGTTGATCGTTGAAAGAGCTGAGAGGCTGAGGACAAACCCGGACATCCACAGGCATAGGGTTAGGGTTAAAGTCATCGGACGGAAGGAGCTGTTGCCGGAAAACGTCACAGCAGCCCTAAACTCTCTCGAAGACGCTACGAAAAAATATGACAAACATTTCCTAAACCTTGCGATAGCCTACGGGGGAAGGCTGGAGATCTTGGACGCCGTGAGAAAAATTGCTTCAGAAGCATGTTCTGGAAACTTGAAAGCAAACGAGATCGACGAACACGTCTTTGAAAAATATCTCTACACACATGACATTCCCAACCCTGAGCCTGATTTGATAATCAGGACTTCAGGCGAGGCCCGCATAAGCAATTTTCTCCTGTGGCAGTCAGCCTACAGCGAGTTCGTCTTCCAAGACATATACTTCCCAGACTTCCGTATGATTGACCTGCTGAGGGCTGTCAGAACCTATCAGCAGAGGCAGAGGCGCTTCGGGCTTTAGCCAATCTCGAGCTCTATGCTGGCGTCTGTCAAAGGTTCCACTCCATCGGCTGAGACACGGTATATGTCTGTGACGGATATGCCGTATCTTCCTGGGAGAAGCAGGTCTGGGCCGATGCTCATGACAGTCCCCTCACGTATTATGTCGGCGCTGTTTGCGTTTATCAGAGGTGGTTCCTCATCCTCAAGCCCAACACCCCTGCCGAAAGATGTCAAAGTCGCGGGGTCAAGCCCAGACTCTATCGCGAAAGCCCTGCATCTATCGTATATTGAGACGGCTGAAGTCCAGGGAGATGCTGACGTTTTCACCATCTCTTTAAGCCGCAGCAAAGACATGTATGATTTGGCCAGCTTTTCCGATGGTTTGCCGCCGTAAAAGTATGTCCTCGAAAGCGGTGCGACATACCCGTCGACAACAACACCTACACTTATCTTTACAAGCTCTCCCTGTTTCACACTCCTGTCCGATGGGCTGTCCTTGTTGAGGAAGGTGTCTTCGCCGAACGATATGCGAGGGTTGAAAGCAAGCTCAGCCCCCTGCCTGTAAACATTGTCAGCTATCGCTCGACGGATGTCAGCGACGGTCGTGCCGTATGAAATTATCTCTCGTGCCACCTCAACCGCAGACGACGCATAGAGGCTTGCCTTCCTCAAAACCTCCAGCTCCTCCGGCGATTTTACCTGCCTAAGCTCGTACACCAAGTCTTTGAGAGGAGTCAGTGAGATTGACGGCGTTGTTTTGACAATTGTCTGATATGTTTCTACCGACAGCGTATCGTATCCCAGCGATATTCTCCTGTTTCCCACATATTCTAAAGCCATTATAACCGCATCTCTTCGGCCGAGTCTTTCAACAACCTCTATCCGGCCTGCGAGAGAGGTTGAGACAGGCAGGGTTGAAAAAAGGATTACGCTTCCGTCTGCAGACGCCACCATGACACCTCCTCTATATCCCGTGAAGTAGTAGACGTTTGAAGGAGAGCACAGCATCATCGCATCAACTGAGGACGACCTCAGCCTTTCCGCAAGCTTGTCTATTCTTTCTTCGAAAGCAGCCTGCCTCAAACAAACCACCCCATAAACCTCAGCGTCAACGCATCACGCTGCCTTTACAGTGGATGTTTTTATTATGTTTTAACATGACCATGAGAAAAATCACGGACATGAACCAAGAGACGTTAAAACGTCGCCGTCGGTATCGCGCGGCAAAATGTTCTGTCAAGGCTGTATAACCGGTCGGCTGTCAACCGCTTTATTTCCTCTTTACGACTCCCTGTTCTTCAAGAAGCTTGACCCGGTCTTCTGTATAGCCTAGCTCGAGAAGTATTTCTTCGGTGTGCTGGCCGTGCGTTGGCGGGGGAGATTTTATCGAGGTTGGAGTATCGCTGAAGACTGGCGTGCAGCGTATGAATTTGACGTTTCCCAATACTGGATGAGCTAGCTCTGTAAAAGCTTTCCGCACTGTAAGATGGGGGTCGCCGGCTATCTCCCTAACACTGTTTATCGGCCCGGCGGGAACGCCTTCCTCCCAGAAAACCTTAAGCCACTCCTCTACGGTCCTGCTCTTCAAAGTTTTCTCCAGCTCAGCTGCTAGAACTGCCCTGTTTTCCGGACGTATCCTGCTTTGGTTTGTCTTGAAACGCTCGTCTCTGAGCAGGTCATCCCTGCCGATTAACGTGCAAAGCTTTCTCCAATGCTCCTCGTTGCCCACGGCGACTATAATCTGGCCATCCTTGACGTTGAAGGGTTCGTAAGGGGCTAGAGGAGGATATCGATTTCCAAACCTGTGTGGAACCTCGTCTGCTCCCAGATATCCGCTGAGCCACTGCCCCATCGCCATGACACCGCTTTCAAGCAGCGAAACATCGATGAACTGACCCCTACCCGTCTTTTCTCTGACGAAGAGGGCTGCGCAAACAGCCATTGCTGCGTTCAGAGCCGCGAGAATATCTATTATCGGGACACCCACCCTGAGAGGCGGCCCTTCAGCCTCACCGGTAACAGACATAAGACCAGACATGCCCTGAATTATCACATCATATCCAGGCAGCTGAGAGTATGGACCGGTTTGGCCGAACCCTGAGATGGAGCAGTAGACCAGCCGTTCGTTTAACCCTCTCAAAAAACCGTATGAGAGGCCGAGCCTCTCCATCACACCAGGCCTAAAGTTTTCCACAACGCAGTCAGACCTTCCAACGAGCTTCAAAACTATCTCACGGCCTCTCACATCCTTCAGGTTGACCGCCAAGCTTCTCTTGTTCCTGTTATAATGTAGGAAGTACAGGCTTTCGCCTTTGACCATTTTACCCCAGTTTCGGGCGTCGTCAGGTTTATCAACACCCTCGACCTTGATAACATCAGCACCCATCTCGGCTAAAATCGCACCACAAAGCGGCGCTGCAACAGCTGAGCCGAACTCTAAAACTCTGATGCCCGACAGTGGTCCATTCACGGGATGTAGTCTGAACCGCGTGTTTTTAGAGATAACGTTTGAAAGGCGTGATAGGCTTGGCGAAACCCATGCGGTTACAGAGTTTTGATGGCTGCTCTGTGTTTGAGAAATCGCTGCGTGAAAGGTTGAGCAAAAATCACCTGCCTGTCGCTCTCATTTTGAATAGTTGGGCTGCCAGGACCATGGCAAAGATGGAGATGGAAGCTATCAGCATGGTTGTGTTGGATGGATACATGCCCATCAACGCCCCTGCGACGGATATCGCCACGCCTTCAATCACGGTAAGCTTCCTGAGGAAGTATCCAGCCCTTCCTATGCTCAACAGTATGACACCTAAACTGGATAAAGCGAGAGGTACAATCACGCTTTGAGGCGAGAAGAGCTGGATGTTCGCGGGGTCGTTAAGCAGCAGCAGAAGACATTCGAAGCCATAGACAAACGGTTTGAAGCCATTGACAGACGTTTTGAAAGGCTTGAGGCGTCAATCGAAGAGCTGAGGAGAGACGTTGACAGGAAGCTTGACAGGTTCTTCTGGCTCTGGGTGTCCACGGTTGCCGCAGGCATAGCTCTGAGGGTTCTAGGACTTCTATGAGGTGGTTGGATGAAAGTCGTAGACCTTAAGGAAGAAGCCCCTCTTCCTGAGAGGCTTCGCAGACACTTTCCACACGCTGAGACACGAAGGTTTCAGGCAGACCTATCACTACAACTATATGACAGCTTGGCCAACAACGCTAAGACGGTCGTCGTAGAGGCCCCGACCGGGCTGGGCAAGAGGCTATGAGATAACCCATCACCTGATTACGGCCCCTATGATGCCGGGGCCCGGGAGCGTGGGAGGTTTGGCTGGAGAACGAGCCTGCCATACAGCCGCGGTCTGGGCTGCTGTAAGAGCCCTCGCAGGGGACTGTCAACTTAAGGTCTATGGCCGAGAGCCTTACCCTCAAATCCCTGGGTGATGCAGAGTTGGGGTAGGCCTCGGCCGTCTTATAGGTTTCTTTGGTGGTAGAAATG
>JAWBRA010000012.1:54536-56505 GCA_038844785.1 Candidatus Caldarchaeum sp. | reverse complement strand
CTTGTTTGAGAGGGACGATTGCCGTGGCTAGGTACAGGGTCATGGCCACTAAGACGGCGAAAACAGAATGGTAAAGCATCGTCAACCTAGCCAGATAGCTTTTACACAGGACCTCGTTAGTGTTGCATATTTCCGCCACGACAGTGTCGTCTAAAACGTTCATTCTGATATCGTCGGGCTTCCTTATTCCCAGAGCGTTGGCCACAGACGTGAGTGGCGGGGATAGTAGAACACCCCATCCGGCTAGCAGAACGCCCACTGTGACGGCGAGCATCATCAACGGCTTGATGCCCATAGCTTCACCTCTCGTATCCAAGTCTTGCCCATAATCAGCCCGAGTGTTATGAGTAATGTGCTTAAGAATATGATTTGAGTAGCTATCTGCAAAACTAGGTCTACGGGTAGCAGTGGTCTACCTACCGCCATGGTGGCAAGAGCCACGCCAGCGACGCTGATTAAGAGGCCGCCGATCGATGTTAGGGCGAGAGGTTTGATGCCCCTAAACGCTGCAATCGCAGGCAGGAATATGAGTAGGAGACCGCTGGGAACGTGTATAGCTAGCAGAAGCGCTATTGCAAATCCCCACCCAACAGCCCTCGTGGCAGCGTAGATGCCTGCAATCATTATTGTGTACACAGCATAGTAGACTCCGAAGTTTTTCTTTATCAAGGCCGAGATAAGACCGGCGGCGAGCAGGCCTGGTGTGAACATCCCTACAATGGACGTGTATGGCAGCTCCAATCCTTCGAAACCGTATAGAAGAAGTGTAGAGCCTACAGCTAGGAGGGCGGCTGCAGCCGCTGCCCAAAGAATCAGCTGGATGCTTCGCGTCTTAACGTAGGCCCTTAACACGTAGGCTATGAAAATAATTCCCCAGACCGCTGTGAGCGAGAGAAACACCACGTCAGACAGAGGCATCATGGCACTAATAATTTCCGTCCGGAAAGATTTAACATCCTGCCTCAAGATGTTTACGTCAATATACAGCTGCATGAAAGATAGTATCAGGAAAATAGGGCAAATAACGCCTTCATTTTAGGTACGCCGGGGAGCGGATTTGAACCGCTGACCGACGGGTTAACAGCCCGAATTTAATGTTTCAAAAACAACATGTATAAGCACCAGCTACCGCCAAAGCCACGAATCGGCGTTTAAACCTTATAAATGCTGCTAAACTAACGAAAACGTGTCTCTACGAGAAATAATAGATTTAGTTGGCATGTTGAAAAACCGTATCAACAAATATCGGGGCGAGCTGCAGAGAAACGAGACGCTAACCAGATATGTACTGGTCGACCCGTTGCTCAGGGCTTTGGGATGGGACACGGAAAACCCTGAGTTGCTCGTACCAGAAATGACCACGCAAGCAGGCAGGCCCGACTACACTCTGCTGCATAATGGACGGAAAATTGCTTTCGTCGGGGTTAAAGCCCTCGGCAAGTCGGAGGACCTGCTTCAACAAATTTCCTACTGTGTTTCGGAAGGTGTTAGATATTTCATCGCTACAGACGGGGCGAAATGGGAGGTTTATGACACACAGATTCAGAAACCTCTGGCCGAGAAACGCATAGCGTACTGGGACATAGACTCCATGGATGCTGGCGAGGTTGTTAGACAGGCTTTCTCCATAATGCGACACGCAGGCGTAGGCATGCCTCCGCAAAGCATCGAGTTCAAGCATCACAAACCTGAAGGAACCCCTTTAACTCAAATAACGCCCAAACCTCGTGAAAAACTCAAGTTCACAAAAATAAGTTTTCACGATGGGAAGAGCTTCGACCTCAAATATTGGAGGGACATCCTGGTGGCTACGGTTGAATGGCTGTCCTCATCGGGTAGGCTCAAACCACCAGTCAAACTACCTTATGGTTCCACCTATATAGTGAACACCGAGCCAAAACACGCCAACGGCCGAAGATTCAGAAGCATTAGAAAGGTTGGAGACCTGTTTGTCGAAACAAATTTCAGC
>JAWBRA010000012.1:0-54437 GCA_038844785.1 Candidatus Caldarchaeum sp. | reverse complement strand
TCAAACCACCAGTCAAACTACCTTATGGTTCCACCTATATAGTGAACACCGAGCCAAAACACGCCAACGGCCGAAGATTCAGAAGCATTAGAAAGGTTGGAGACCTGTTTGTCGAAACAAATTTCAGCAACAAGGATGTCGTGAAACACACCATATACCTGCTCCAACAACACGGAGTGGATGCTGTCAACGTATTCCTGCACACCTAACAACTCCGCAACCGATTTTTAACACACTTCGACATGAGCGGAAAGTCAACAGGCTTAGACACTCCAACACAGTAGGCGCGTACACGCACACCAGCATCGGGTCGTCGAGGACTGAAATCATTATAGGCTTGTCGACCGCCGGGGGCCCGATTTGAACGGGCGACCGACGGGTTAACAGCCCGCCGCTCTACCAGGCTGAGCTACCCCGGCTGTATTTTGATGTTTTTCCTTTTTTATTAGGTTGTTGTGAGCGTGGATGTTATCGGCTGTGTTGCGTTGGATTCATTGTAGTGTTTGAAGACGTTTGCTTCTGGAAGAGACTTCTTGTTCACGGCTTCTTGGAAGCTTAACCGCTTCGTTCGTTTGTCGGCGTTTGTTTAGATGATTTAGCTGCGGTTGATTTCTGCGATCGCTTATAAGCATCGATGACGCTGGCCGGCGTAGAATGGGCGACGTTCTATCCGATGTTTTCGGATGCGTTAAGCCCGTGATAGGGATGGTCCATCTTCCGCCCTTGCCCGGCTCACCGAGCAGTGCTCGTATGGCTGTTGAGGAGTTGATTGATTACGCTCTGAGGGATGCTAGAGCTTTGGCGGAAGGCGGTGTAGATGGTGTGCAGGTCGAGAATATCGGCGACAAGCCGTTCATGAAGTCGCGGGACTTGGGTTTTGAGGTTACGTCAATAGTATCGGCCGTGGCCCGGGAGGTGCGCAGCTCTCTGGGCTTGCCTGTGGGGGTTTTCGTTTTGGCCAACGGCGTCTACGAATCCATCTCAACGGCACTCGCATGCGGAGCCAGCTGGGTGAGGGCCAACCTCTACAACCTTGCTTACATCGCCGACGAAGGTTTTGTTGAAGCCGCCGCTCCACATGCTGAAAGACATAGAGCGTTGTTAAACCCCTCGATACGCATATTAGCCGACGTGATGGTCAAGCACGGAAGCCATTTCATAGTTTCGGACCTTCCCCTCTCCTACCATGTTGCGAGGGCACAGGAGCTCGGAGCCGATGCTATAGTAGTCTCCGGCTCTAGGACAGGGGCGGAGACGCCTGTGGAAAGAGTTTACGAAGTGAAGCGGTGGGCTTCGAAGCCGGTCATAGTGGGCAGCGGCTTGAACCCATGGAATGCTGAGAAGCTGCTGAGTCTGGCAGACGGGGCGATAGTGGGCACCTACTTTAAAGCTGGCGGAAAACTGTCGAACCCGGTGGACATCGACAGGGTTAAGAAGCTCATGACTTTGGTCAAAAGACTGAGACAGATAACACAAGGTAGGGGCTTATGACGTTTTACCCCGCACAGAATCGATGTGGCTGTGGATGAAGTTAATGCATAAAAAATCTTCCGCAGTTGGTGGGCGGGATTGAACGGGAGAAGGGTTGCTGTGGTGGGGGACATCAACCTAGACATCATCGCGTTCCATTCGACTTTTCCGCGTGAAGGTGGGGAGGAGCTGGCAGATAGGGCTTATGTTAGGCATGGTGGGTCGGGGGCAAACATAGCGCATGCGTTGAGCCTGTTAGGCGCTGATGCCGTCATGGTAGGCTGTGTGGGCGAAGACCAAATTGGAAGAATGCTGGTGGCCGGGCTGGCGGAAGCGGGCGCGGACACATCCAACATACAGACAACACGCGAAGACACGACGGGCGTGGTCTATGTGGTTGTGACGGGAAACGGCGAAAGGACGATGCTCGCGTACAGGGGAGCCAACAGACATCTCAGGAAAGATATCCTCAGAGAGGATGCCCTAGATGACGTGGCGGCCATACACATTTCCGGCTACAGCTTTCTTGAAGGGGCGCAGAGGCAGACTGCGTTTTATATTCTCGAGCACAGCGGAAGCCGGCTTCGCACGATGGACGTCTGCATGCCCCTCGCCCGCCAAACAACACTGTTGAACCACATAGCTAAGCAGATGGACTACGTCTTCATCAACGCGGAAGAATTCAAGAACCTCTCAAGAAACAGTGGCGTCGAATCAGTTTCCGCTCTCGCATCACGCTGGGGTTGCACGGTGGTTTTGAAAAAAGGCAGTCGTGGATGCGAGATTTGCACCAAGGATGGAGAGATAATCGCTTTAGCTGCGGAACCAGTCGAACCGGTGGATACGACTGGGGCCGGCGACGCGTTCGCAGCAGGCTTCATATACGAATTATTGCGAGGGTCGTCGCTACGACAGTGTGGCCTGACGGCTGTCAGACTGGGGGCCCAGGCGGCTAGAACGATAGGCGGCAGGCTGCCAAGAGTATAAAGTATTTCTACCGGCTGGGGAGTGGTTTAGCATGCCCCAGCCTCTTTTGCCCATGAAGCCTAATGCATTGACAGAGTTGTTCAAAAATCCCAAACCAATCATAGCCATGATACATTTACCGCCGCTACCGGGCGCTCCCCGATATTCCGGCATGGCTGTCGAGGACATAATTCAATACGCGCTTCGTGACGCTGAGGTCCTCAAAAGCGGTGAAGTGGACGGGTTGCAGGTGGAGAACATAGGCGACTATCCATACCTGAAGCCGGAGGAGATAGGGCACGAGACCGCTTCTATCCTAGCTGTTGTCTCCCGAGAGGTTAGGAAATCCACAGGCCTGCCTGTCGGAGTATGCTGTCTGGCGAACGGTGTGATACCCGCCATCGCCGCATGCGTGGCCTCAGGAGGCAAGTGGGTGAGGGCAGCCGAGTGGGCCAACGCCTACATCGCTGACGAGGGGTTTGTCGAGGCCATAGCTCATAGAGCGCTACGTTACAGGGCGGGCCTCAGAGCCTATGACGTGAAGGTTTTCGCCGACGTTCAAGTCAAGCATGGAAGCCACTTCATAATTAGCGACAGACCTTTCGAGGAGCAGGTCGCTGACGTAGAGTTTTTCGACGCCGACGCCGTAATAGTGTCCGGCACAAGAACCGGGGCTGAAACACCTTTGGAACGCGTTGTCAAGGCCAAGCAGTCCACGTACTTGCCGGTCCTCATAGGAAGCGGGCTAAACCCGTCGAACGCGGAGAAACTTCTGAGTGTCGCTGACGGCGCTATCGTCGGCTCATACATGCGTAAGGATGGAAAATTCTGGAACCCGGTTGAGCTTGAAAGGGTTAAGAGCCTCATGGCTGTTGTTAAAAAGCTGAGGTAAATCCACTACGCAAGCTCAGCGGCAAACCCATCGCTACACGTTTGCATCAGCACACCTGATAGCAACAAGCCAACGCGAAACCGTGTTACAGTCCTGCTCGTTAATGGCAAAAAGCTCGATAGCGACCTCAATGTCGTTACACAGACTCCGCTACAATGGGCGACAAGCATCTAACGCATGCTAATTAACGCTAGCAGCCAAGTGGAAACGTTTTCTCACAACGCGTGTAACCCTAAACGGAAGAAAAGCTGATGAAATATAAGCAACCGCCTAAGCCGTCTTCGCTGTCTTAGTTCTTTCAAGTTTTTAACGCGTTTTTATTAACGCCGTCGCCGCAGCTGCCAGCCACAACCCCACCTTGTTCAAAGTCTCAGTTAACTAGGTGATATCTCTACTCCAAAGCGGTTGCGTATCGAACATGCTGGCAAACACTTACATTTCAGACTAATGACCTCTACGGGAGACAAAAATGTATGCCGCTGAAGCGAAAAACCTGTGGCGTTTCTTCGGGGAAAAACCGGCACTACAGGGAGTAGATCTCAACGTGGAAGAGGGGTTGGTTTTCGGGTTAATAGGCCCAAACGGCGCTGGAAAGACAACACTGTTCAGAATACTGGCTACAATACTTAAACCCAGCACTGGTGAGATTAGAATATTCGGAAAGGACGTTGTCAAACAATCGGCAGAAATCAGGCGGATGATCTCATATCTTCCGGAAGACGCCGGTGTTTACAGGCATCTGACAGGCTTGGCTTTTCTGAAGATGATGGCACGCCTCTATTCTGTCGGCTCGGTGGAGAAGGGGGTAGAGGTGGCTGGGTTGGGTGAAGCGCTGAGGGAGAGAATGGGTGGTTACAGCAGGGGGATGCGGAGAAGAATACTGCTAGCCAGCTGTCTGATGGTCAAACCAAGGCTGGCAATCCTCGACGAACCCACCGCAGGCCTTG
This sequence comes from Candidatus Caldarchaeum sp., assembly GCA_038844785.1. GTDB lineage: Archaea > Thermoproteota > Nitrososphaeria_A > Caldarchaeales > Caldarchaeaceae > Caldarchaeum. The sequence continues at coordinate 50,162 of JAWBRA010000012.1, read as the reverse complement.
ACGTCGAGCACGCAGTATACGTCAGAAAGATAATAAAACAGTACGCGGCTGAGGGGGTTACATTCCTAGTCTCAAGCCACAACATGCTGGAAGTCAGCTACCTATGCGACACAGTAGCACTGATACATAATGGTAAGATATTGTTGGAGGGCAAACCCTCCCAGTTGACTGCTAGTCAAGGAGTTGAAAATCTTGAGGAACTTTTTGTCAAAAAAATGGGTGCTGGACGATGAGCATAGCTACACTAGTCAGGAAAGAGCTCCGCGAGCTTCTTATGGAGAAAACAATCATCATAGGGGTTGTTCTGATGCCTCTGGTCATCCTGCCACTAATCGGCGGCACGATAGCAATGGCAAGCAGGTCGGCAACCACTTCGACCGCTGACATACCTATCCTTTTGGTTGACAACGAAGGCGGAAAATATTCCAAAGTCTTAAGCGAGGCATTTCGTGCCGCGGGTTTCTCACCCATCACGGTCACAAACACATCCGAAAGCGTTGCTTCATTAATGGAAAGCTACCGCGTCGCCGCCACTGTTTACGTGGAAAAAGGTTTTTCCCAAAACCTGACCGATGGAAAAAGGGCCTCAGTCAAGATGTTTACGACAGTCTCTTCAATTTCCATTGCAGAGCTGCAGAAAATTTCGTCAATCCGATCGCGTATTTATTTGGCTATGGAGATGCTGGGTGAAAGACTGGCAGCCGAAACGGGCATCCATTTCTCTTTCTATAAACAGCCTGTGGAGCTAAAAAACGGTTTGCTGTACAAAGGTAGACAGGTCTCATTAGAGGAGGCTGGAACGGTTTTCCAGCTGTACATGGCTACGATGGTGTTCGTTCCGTTGGTTTTGGTGGTCATGGTGGCTACATCTGGAACAGTTGCTGCCACAAGCATAGGTTTGGAAAAAGAAGCAAAGACTTTGGAGATGCTTCTCACACTTCCCATAAGCCGGACGAGCATACTCTCCGCGAAGCTCTTAGCATCCATGGCCGTTGCGTTAATGGGAACAGCTTCAATGGTAGTCGGGTTTGTCATATATCTGACTAATCTTCCAATGGTTGAACTTACGTCAACCGAGTTAACAATGCCTCTATCAGGTTTTACGTTGGTGCTGCTGGGATTGGTGATGTTTGTCGCATTGGTTATGACCTTATGCATCGGAATACTTGCTGGGGTTTTAGCGGGTGATGTGCGAGGCGCTCAACAGCTGGCTGGGCTGCTGCAAATGCCACTTCTCTTACTCCCCTTCTTAGTCCTGCAGTTTGCCGACGTAAACGGCCTACCGCCAACATTGTCCGCAGCGCTCATGTTAATCCCCTTCACCCACATGTTTCTAGCGATAAAGAGCATTTATGAAGAGGCTTACCTAATGTCAGCATTACATCTTGTTGTCATGACAGCTTTCATGATGGTTATCCTAGGCGTAGCCAGCTGGTTTTTTAAGGGTGAACGTCTTCTCACCATGCGTGTAACCCTTAGACGGAGAAGGGGTTGATGAAATTTAAGCAATAGCTTCAGCTGTCTTCGCTGTCTTCCTTCTTTCAAGGGCTGCTTTTACGAAACCAAGGTAGGCAGGCTCCGGCTTGTTGGGTCTGGACAGATATTCGGGATGGAATTGGGTTGCGAGGAAAAACCTGTTGCTTGGATACTCGATAATCTCGACTCTCGTTCCGTCGGGTGAAAAACCTGAAAACACAAGCCCATAACCTTGAAGGATAGGCCAGTACTCTCTTGAGACTTCGTAACGGTGGCGATGCCGTTGCATAACCTCACTGGTTCTATACAGGCTGTATGCAAGGGTTCCTTCCACTATTTTGACCGGCAATGCTCCCAACCTCATGGTTCCGCCAAGCTCTTTGACAGATTTCTGCTCAGGCATAAGGTCTATAACAGGGTGTTGTGTTGAAGGATTCAGCTCGGTGGAGTTGGCGTCCTTTAACCCACATACGTGTCGGGCGAACTCCACAACAGACAGCTGGAGCCCGAAGCATATTCCTAGGAAGGGAATGTCGTTCTCCCTACAGTATTTTATACATTGTATCATGCCCTCGGTGCCACGTCTGCCGAAACCACCGGGAACAAGCACACCGTCGTAGCTGGACAGCGAGTCAACCTTTCTCGCACCGTATTCAAACTCCTCCGTGTTAACCCAGTCTATTTCCACGCGTGCGCCGATGTTTACACCAGCATGCTGCAGGGCTTCCTTAACGCTGACATAGGAATCCGCGAGCTTCGTATATTTTCCGCAAACCGCAATCTTAACAACATGACGCGGGTTTTCATACATATCAACAACTTTTAGCCATTCACTCCAATCGGGTTCACGAGCCTTAAGCCCTAAACGCTGAACCACGTAATCACCCATCCCCTGCTCCTCTAGGATCACGGGAACCTTGTAGACATATTTGACGTCGTATGATGTGAAGACAGCTTTTTCCATCAAAGTTCCGAATAAAGCTATTTTCTTACGTGTCTCAGCGTCTATCGGGACCTCTGAACGGGCTACAATGATGTCTGGCTGTATACCCAGTCCCCGCAGCATGTTTACGCTGTGTTGGAGAGCTTTGGTTTTGAACTCTCCTGTGGTTTTAAGAGTAAGCACGAGGGCAACATGTATAAAGAGCGTGTTTTCCACACCTTCCTCAAGCCTCATCTGACGTATTGCTTCAAGGAAAGGCTGTCCTTCAATGTCTCCCACAGTTCCTCCAACCTCGACGATCAAAACATCTACGTCACGGGCCACAGCCCTGATGCGTGCTTTAATCTCATCAGTGACGTGTGGAACTATCTGGACACATTGTCCAAGGTAGTCTCCCCGTCTCTCCCTCCCTATCACCTCGGCGTAAATCTGGCCTGTAGTTATGTTGTTAAGCTTTGAAGTCCTTATGTCAAGGAACCTCTCATACCATCCAAGGTCTAGATCTGTCTCGCCGCCGTCGTCGGTCACAAAAACTTCTCCGTGCGAGAAGGGGTTGAGAGTCCCTGCGTCAACGTTGACGTATGGGTCTATCTTGACGAAACCGGTTTTAATTCCTCTTACGTCGAGAATTTTCCCGACCGAAGCAGCTACAGTGCCTTTGCCTACGCTGCTGACGACACCGCCTGTTACAAAGACGTACTTGGGCATATGATTGTGTGTTGAAAGATGTTTAAAGACCTTTCGAAAATACCTAAGGCTGTTTCCCCGAGGTTCTGCTTGAAAGACGTAGGCTGGGCGTGAAAAGATAAAGTATAAAAGCTGTTACCGCCGCTGCAGCGGCTAGCGTCATAGACTGTGTCAAAGCCATACTGAACTGGGCTTTTTCAGCGGCTGACAAAACAACTGAAGACCCGGTTATAGATTCTATATCTCCCACCGCAGCCGAGATAGGTATCCACAAAACCGCTGCAGACACCGCGCCGCCGATCAGCCTGAGGAAGCTGAGCAGAGATGTTGCGACGCCGAGGTTACTCCGCTCCACCAACGTTTGCGTGGTAATCAGAAAGGTTGAGACGGTGAACCCCATCCCAACACCCACTAAAGCCAACCCAGCCAACAAGGCTGGCAGTCCTGAGTTAAGCATTGTCAGCAAAACCGTTCCCGATACGAGGGCTGCTCCGCTAACGTAGACAGGGGTTCTTACCGTAGACCTGATGACCATTCTAGCCGCTATGTTGGACGCTGCAACCCATCCGAGGACAAGGGGTAGGATTATCGTCCCGGAGGTCGTCGCCGAAAACCCAGCCACCCACTGAAGATACAACGGCACGTAAGCTATTACGCCGAAAAAGATAAAGCCAGCCAGCAAGTTCCCGATAAAACCTGTTCTCAACACCTTATCCCTAAAAAGATGCAGCGGTATCAGCGGAGATTCAGACCTTCGCTCGTTGTAGAGAAAAAGGGAGAAGGCAGCTCCCGAAAAAATCAAAATAAGCGCAGACATGTTGAATGTCTGAAATTCATTGAGATAAAGTAGAAGAGATGTGGCTGCTACCATGAACAAAACCGCGCCTGTGACGTCGACCTTGGAGCCGCTCTTACCCATATCTCGTATGCTTCTCAGGCCTATCAGCATGCAGACCGCGCCGGCTGGAAGGTTTATCAGGAAAATCCATCTCCAGCCAACGTTATCTACTATGAACCCTCCTAGAGGCGGGCCGACGATGCTTGCCAAAGCCCATACAGATGACGTGTATCCTGTGGCTTTCGCCCTGTCTTTGAGGCTGAAGAGCTCGCCTACTAACGTGAAGGTAAGAACTAGTAACGCCCCACCTCCGAAGCCTTGTACAGCCCTGAAGACTATGAGCTGCAGCATGTTTGACGCAACACCGCAAAGAAGACTTCCCGCCAAGAACAGAGCAAGCCCGATGATGTAGATGAGACGGCGGCCGTAAACATCGCTCACCCTCCCCCATAACGGGCCTGAGACCGTAGATGTTAGGATGTATGCGGTGAAAGCCCAGCTGTACGTTTCAAACCCTTTCAGAGAAGTCACTATGGACGGCATTGCTACAGCAACGACGGTGGAATCCACTGCGGCTAGGAAAATGCCCAGCAGCAAGCCAAATATCAGTATCCTCCGACCACGTGCGTCCATCTGCTGCAGATTAAAAACAGCAGCATTTAACGCTGAGCTGAGATCTTAAGCAGTTAGTAGCTGGATGTTTCTGGAAAGAATTTAAATCAGAGCTTCGTCAAAGATGGGTCAGACCATGCCTAAGAAAAAAGGGACAAAAACATCTGTGAAGACTTATCTTGCGTTCGTACCGGCAGCGATTCTCCTCGCTTTCATCGTTTATCTGGTTGTTACACCTCCGGCATCGAACATAACGACTGTGACGAACACGGGACATACGACGGCTAACATAGGCGGTCGCGCCCCTGCTTTCAGCCTCAACCTTATCGACGGCGAGGGTTTGAAGGGTCAGAAGCTGGATTTCAACCCAGCCAGCGGAAAGACTGTTTTCATGGACTTCATCCATGAATGGTGTGTTCACTGCAACAACATGGCTCCGATAATTGAGAGGCTTTACGCCAACTACAGAGATAAGAATGTTGTCTTCATAACAGTAGCGGGCGGATATAACACAGACGCTCAGAAAACGGCCAGCTATCTAAAGAATCATAGGGTTAGCTGGACAGCTGTTTTCGACCCGCAGCTAGATGTTTTCAGCAAATACGGCGTCAGAGGAACCCCTACATACTTCATCATAGGCCCTGATGGAACGATTCTGCTGAAGCTCGAGGGAGAGCAGCCATACGAAAGGCTTGCGCAGGAGCTTGACAAATACATAGCAGCGAAGTGAGAGGTAGATGATTGTCAACATTGCTGCTGCAGCCACGTCTTTAGCTGGTTTAGTTTTATCACTTTACTTATCGATTGCTCCATCGCCGGAGTTCTGCGAAATAACAAGCTTCATTTCATGCGACAGGGTCCTGTCAAGCCCGTATGCAAAGCTGCTGGGCGTGCCAACCGCCCTCTACGGCGCCGGATGGTTCGCCGCAGCCTGCTCCGCGGCATTTCTCTCCTCCGAGAAAAGATGGGCGGCAAGGTTCCTCGCTGCATGGTCTCTTTTAGGCCTTGCAGGCGTGGTTGCGTTAGTTTACGTGGAGCTGGTTTTGATAAAGGCTGTTTGCATTCTGTGTACAACAGCTCACGTTCTAGCCATAGCGGTTGCTGTTTTAACCTTCTACATAAACAGGTAGTCAACTAGAAGGGTTAACGGCCTGAAGCCGATAGAATAAACGCGTTGGCTGCAGCGGCTACAACAAAGAACGAAAGAATAAAGTGTATTAATGTAGCTGCTTCGACGCCGGCTAGTCTGAAGACTCCAGACATGCCCTGGACTAAGAAAAGCAGCAGAAGGAACGTGATATCTGCTGAGACATGATGTGTTTGACGTCTTACGCTGCGGGTTAAACCTATTATAATTAAAGCTGTAATTACTCCCAAACCGATGTGTGGTGGCGTGACAATGTCGGGGTCTGCGACCTCCAGCCTCATGGCTATTCCCTGAGCCAGCTGGACTAATGTCAGAAAAAGAATGAGAGCGGTGGCCCGGGTTATCATGCACTAGGGCTTTGTGAAGGTGTTTAAAAACCTAAGCTGACATCTATTGTATAAATGACAGAAAAGATGTTTCTTTGGCGGTTAAATGCCGAAAGCAATCAATAAATATTGGCTTATTACCATGTATGGACTTGTTGATGAGGTGGAAGAGTTCATGCAGGAAGCGAGGCTAAAACCATGGTCGATGACAAAGGACGATATAGTGGTCGCGATTCAAGAGCAGGACATCAGGTTCTTAGACCTTCAGCTAACAGACGTGTTCGGAAAACTGCATCACATAACTATCTCCACACGTTATGTCGACGAAAACACGTTTACCGCTGGAGTGGCTAAGCTGGACGGCTCCTCAATCAGGGGTTTTGCGGAAATACATGAGTCAGACATGCTGATAAGACCCGACCCAACCACCTTCGCAATACTTCCCTGGAGCCTCGACGGCAAAAAAACAGCTAGAATGATATGCGATGTCTACAGAGGGTTTGGCGGCGGAAGGTTCAGCCGAGACCCTAGATACGCGGCCCAGAAAGCCGAAGAATATCTCAAGTCTCTCGGGTTTGACGCTTCATACTGGGGTCCTGAGATAGAGTTCTTTGTGTTCGACAAGGTTCAATGGGACGTCACATCGCCTTACAAGGGTGTTAGCTACAAGATAGAGTCGCGTGAAGCTGCTTGGAACTCGGACGGTACATCTCTGCCTATAAGGTTCAAGGAGGGATATTATCCAGCTCCGCCTCAGGACACTTTGATGGAGTACAGGAACGAGGTCTGCAGGATTTTAACAGACTATTTCGGAGTTGAGGTCGACGCCCACCATCACGAGGTAGCTACGGCCGGTCAATGTGAAATAGACATGAGGTTCGACACGCTTGTTAGAATGGCTGACAAAGCCCAGACATACAAGTATGTGGCTAGAAACGTCGCAAGCCAGATGGGCATGGTGGCGACTTTCATGCCCAAGCCGATATTCGGCGACAACGCTTCAGGCATGCACGTACACGTAAGCCTTTGGAACAACGGGGTCAACCTCTTCTACGACGAAAACGACGAATACGCAGAACTAAGCCAAATAGGCAGGTATTTTGTCGGAGGGCTGTTGGAACACAGCAGGGCTTTAACAGCCATAACCAACCCCACAACCAACTCTTACAGGAGGCTTGTTCCAGGCTATGAGGCGCCAGTCTTCATAGCTTGGAGCAGGTCCAACAGGTCTGCCAACGTGCGCGTACCCGTCTACTACAGAGGACGAGGAGGTATGAAGAGCAAGAGGATAGAGTTTAGGACACCAGATACTTCCGCGAACCCATACCTCTGCTTCGCCGCGATTGCTGCCGCAGGGGCTGATGGCGTGAAACAGAAAATAGACCCCGGAGACCCCGTCAACGAAGACATCTATAAACTCACCCCCGAGAGAAGAAGACAGCTGGGAATAAAAGAGCTTCCAGGAAGCCTCAGGGAGGCAGTTGAAGAGTTACTCAGCGACAGAGATTTTCTCAAGCCCGTCATCTCCGACGACTTGATAGAGGTTATGACGGAGCTGCAGTTGAAGGCATATGTAGACGTTAGTACGAAGCCCCATCCCTACGAGTTCTATCTTTACTTCGACGTGTGACCCTAAATGGTCAAGGCATACGTCCTCGTCTCCACCAAGCCTGGAACATCTGAGGAGGTTACAGCTTACCTCAGGGAGGCTAGAAGCGTACAGGGTGTTGTTGCAGCTGACTCCGTGTTCGGACGATACGATGCAATCATAACGGTTGAGGTATCCGACTTGGCTGAGCTCTCGAGGCTCATATACAAAGTCATAGAAAAGATACCAAACGTTGTAAGAACCGAAACATGCATAGTTCTCTTCAGCGAGGATGGTAGATGACTAAATTAATTGCCTACGTTCTTGTCCAAACCCTGCCAGGCACTTCTGATCAGGTTGTTGCTTCACGAAGCCTGCCGGGCGTGATGATGGCTCACAGCGTGTTCGGACGCTACGATGCTGTGTTGGTGATGACGGCAGACAGTTTAAAAGACCTTTCACACAAGGTCTACGAGGCTGTTGGAAAGCTTCCCAACGTCGTAAAGGTTGAGACTCTGGTTTGCATGCCTTCAGTAGGTGAAGAAAAACCGCGAAAACGGGAGGAGCTTAGGCTTGTAACGTCTTTCCACTGCCCCAGCTGCCACGCCTTAAACGAGGTTGGAGCGGCTGTATGCTTTTTCTGCGGATACAGATTAGGATAAGCCTTTAACATATTTTAGGGCGGCTTAAGAACAGGCTGTTAGGCCCCGCAGAGAGGTTTCAGGTGTTAAGACGGCTTCAAACCCAAAGGCATAGAGGACGAGAAACACATAGCTCAGCCTATTGGAGCGACCGCTTAACCATAATATTGGATGGTTGGTTTGTATTTCTTTCTTCTTGGTTTTTTCCTTAATGTTCTGTTGCGGTTGGGCGTTTATCCCTGTTTTTGAATGTTTGACGGCATTTTCTACAATACCATTCTCCCTTATCATATTGTGGCTGACTGCCTGAAGGAATAAACAGAGGCTCCTCATATTCCATATAGCTGAAATGTGGTGTTCCGTCCTCAACCCATAAGGCTATTCTAACCTCTCTCCCGTCGTTAGCCTCTAAATAGAACAACGGCTTATACATGTTTGGTGTTCTCAGCCTCCATCCCGCTATAATGTTATATCTCCCCTAACAACACCTATGTAATCTCCTTTATCGGGTATGTTTAAAGCGTTGTCCGGACGCTACAGACAACACCACCTATCTGCTTAAATCCATGTGGGTTGAACAACCATGTAATGAGCGGGGCGATTGTCCCGTGATGAAGCCCTGAGGCCATCCCCTCCAGGCGTGAGGGGGTGTGAAAACATAGAGTCGTCCCCGCGAACACGCATAGGAAAACTCCGCCAAAAACAAACCCTCACCCAACCCGCCGTAGAAGGCGGCCACCCCTTTCTAAATGCTGTGGGGTGGCGGGGGAGGGTTTGGCTGGAAACTGGGCCTTGGCGCGGCCACTGGGTTGGCGGACGTGCGGTAGGGAGACAGACGACGTATGAAGGCTGTCTGGACAATGCTGGACGACGTTCTCCACATCCATTCCACTTATGTTTCTCAGACACCATGGGGGTGTTTGAGAGGGTTTGTGGATGGATGTTGGAGACACGAAGACGCAGGATAACGTTCAGAGGCTTCCGAAGATATACCCTCACCCACGGTCTGGTGGCTTGGCTTGAGGGGGTTTTCCACGGCCTCACAGGCCGCCCTCCCCAACCTCTACATGGGGAGGGGTATGAGCCGCTCCTCCCAAGCCAAGCCACCGGGCTTACAGGTGGCTGAAGCCTGCTCCCCGGCGCATAAAACGACAGGGGAGCGGAGGCTGGTGTGGAAGGCCGCCAGCCCCCGACAAGGCTCAGGCCTCCTGAAAAAGGGAGGGAGGAGTTAAGATGACAGATATCCCGAAAAGAGGCTTATAAACCTCTCGGGAGAGTGGGAGGAAGGTTTTTCGCTGACATACATAGGCTTGCTAGCAAGAAACGTGGCAGGAAAACTGAGGAGAACTTCCACACTTACAGCACCGATGGCGAAAACTTCAGCCGAGTCCGCCGGATAACCGATATTCCAGCAGAGCACGCTGACGAGCTCTACGTGGATGTTATTCCCGTGGAGCTTACAGATGGCTTTGTAGAGCTTCTCAGGCGTGGTGTTAGGGTTTTCTACCTTCGGAGAATGACGGTGATGGCCGAGAAGCGTGAGGAGCTTGGGCTTTCAAAGACCTCTAGGAATGACATCAGAACGATGATGGCTATAGACCCAAAGTGGTTTAGAGAAGTTGATGAAGACTATTTGGTTATGCGACGGCTTACGACGGCTTTCCGAAGTTCGCAAAGAGTGCATGCAAGCTTCCTGAACAGGGCTAAGGCCCTGCAGGATGCTGAGAGGATGATTCTCATGAAGTCCGTGAAGGTTGTTGAAGAATCTATGATGGAGATGGCTTCGTCGATTGTCTCTGAGGCAGAGAAAAGATACCCATACTTCAAAAAGGTGGTGGAGGAGCTTGGAATAACTGGCGACAACTATCTGATTGCAAGGCAGGCCCTGGCAGAGATAATGCCTTACATAGAAAGGACAAGGTTTTACAGATGTCTCAGAAAGTTCTTCGGATTATTCAAAGTCAGGGAGTCAATAAAATCTATAGCAAAACGGCGAGATACGCGCTTTCAAGGCTGACAACAGCTGTTCTAAACAACGCTCACTACAAAGCAAGGGACGAAGAACAACTGCTAAAGAGAATCTGGAAGACTGTGAAGGAACGGGAAAGGCTGGAGGCGCCGGCCTGAACAGCAGGGAAAAACCCCTATGGAAAGGCCGGCCCGTATAAAAATAACCGTATCCTACAGGATACGGTCCTTAACATATTGGTCAGCCTTTCCTAGGGGTGTTCTTAGATGTTGTTCTGGTTGGTTGCCTCCAGCCAACTCTCCCCTTATTTTTTCCTTCCAGAAGATTGTATACTGTGCTCGTAGATGGTTCTAATCTGTGGGATGAGCTTTGTCTGGCTTGACGTCCTAAACACCCAGAACAGTTATGGAGGGGTTCATCTGAGAGACAAGCCGTTCAAAAGTATTGAAAGAACCTGGAACTTTTAAAAAGTTATGTATTTTTATACCGGCATTGGTTATTTTATCGGGACAGACCCATGCCAATAGCTTTTCTACTCTTGAACGTGAAACTGGGAAAGGAGGAGGATGTTCTGAACGCACTTAAGGCAGTTAAGGAAGTTAAGTACGCGCAGCGTGTTTACGGAGTCTATGATACTGTGGTTAAGGTTGAGGCTGATTCGATGGATGCGTTAAAGCAGGTAGTTAACCAGCGTATCAAAAAAATCGAAAACATAACGTCGGTTGTTTCGCTGATAGTCATGGGGTAGGATGCGTGTCCTACATGGTTCTTATTCGTGGAAGGTAGATAGACGTGGCAGATAGCCGTAGGTTTACTATACCAAGGTCGGAGATGCAGCACATAGAGTTTAAGGAGAAGCTCGTTCCCGAAATCCATCTAAGAGACGAGAAAAGACAAAAGCTCGCCAGTCAGATGAAGCATAGAATTGAACTGGGTGGCGGGACGGCGGTATACATCTTGGGCGTAAAGGATGACGGTACTGCGGCCGGTATTACGGAGATTGAGCTTGAGGAAAGCCTTAGCGTATTGAAAAAGGTGGCTTCCGAGTGTGACGCATCCATAGTTAAGGTTGAAAGGTTTGAAAGTAATGGCGGCGTTATAGCCAGGGTCATAATTTCCTCCATCGTTGAACCTAGCAGGAACCATGTGATAGTTTCTGTGGCTGGACACGTCAACCACGGTAAATCAACCTTCTTAGCCTGTCTAATAACAGGTGAGAAGGATGACGGGCGTAAATGGCTTTATCTAGACACGTTACCCCACGAAGTTGAAAGAAACCTATCCGCCGACCTGCACTTTGCAGTATTAGGGTTTAAGGGTAAGCAACCATGTTTTCTCAAAAACCCTTTAGACAAAAACGATAGAATCAGAGTCATGAAAGAATCTGAAAAGTTGATAAGCTTCGTTGACACGGTAGGGCATGAACCTTGGCTAAGAACAACGATAAGAGGTTTGCTTGGGCAGGAAATTGATTACGGTTTTCTCGTCATAGCTGCTGACGACGGGCCTACACATATAACTAAAGAGCATTTGGGCATAATGCTTGCGATGGGGTTGCCTGTGGTTGTCTGCATCACCAAGACGGATAAAGTAAGGCTTGAACGGGTTGAGGAAGTTGAGAACGAGATATCATCGATGCTAAAGAGAGTTGGCCGCATACCTATGATAGTTAGGTCAGAGGATGACGTAAACCTAGTGGTGGACAAAATGTCAGTGATTGTACCTATCCTAAGGACTTCTTCAGTGACCAGGGAGGGGTACGAACTTGTTTATTCTCTGCTGCGTTCCCTTCCCGTTAGGGAAAAAAGATCTGACGAGCCGTTCCTGCTCTACATCGACAGAGTTTACAATGTTGAAGGAGTTGGTAGCGTGGTGTCAGGCTCGGTCAAGCAGGGAAGGCTGAAGGCAGGGTCGGAGCTCCTGCTAGGACCAACTGCGAAAGGAAGCTATGTCCCCGTCAGGGCGAGAAGCATAGAAATGCATTACACACGTCTCACTGAGGCTCAGCCCGGATACATAGTCGGGATAGCGATTAAGGGCGCTGGGGAAGAGATGCTTCATCGGGGCATGATTCTCTGCGACCAAGCGTTGAAACCCCGCAGCGTTTGGGGTTTTGAGGCTGAGGTTACGGTGCTGTCCCATCCCACGCGTATAGGAGACGGCTATGAACCCATTCTCCACTGCCATACTATAGCTTCGACGGTTAAGATTAGAATGCTTGACAAACCATATCTAAAGGCTGGGGAGACAGGTAGGGTTGAAATGCGTTTCAAATATAGGCCGTTCTACGTCCAGCCGGGCGACAGGTTTGTTTTCCGTGAGGGGAAAACCAAAGGCATAGGCATGATAACAAAGCTGACTGAAGTCAACTAGGATGCTCCAAGCTTTACCTTAAGAAAATCAGGTATAACGCCTTTCTTAGCAAGCTCTAGAGCCTGGTTGTGGGTGAAACGCCACCAAACATCGCCGCGGCTGTCCCTCTGAAAATCCCATGGAGAAACAAGAACAAGGTCACCCTCCTTAATCCATATACGGCGTTTAAGCTGGCCTCGAATCCTGCATATCCTCTGCTTGCCGTCTGCGCAGTCAACCAACAGCCTGTCATAACCATACAGCTTGCTAACAACGCCGTAAACATCGCCCGGCCCAGGCTCAACCATCTGGTCTAGCTCATCCGGCTCCGCGACAATCTTCCGCTTACCCATAGGCCTTTTCCCACCACTTATGCTTAACAGCAATATTTAATGTGTGTTTAACCTGTTTCAGCAATGATCTGCGCAAACTGTTTGGGGTCTATGTTACCCCCTGTCAGGATTAAAACGGTCTTGAGGCCTTCAAGCCGGCTGGCGTGTTTGTAGGCTGCAGCCGTTGACGCAGCCCCAGCCAGCTCAGCAACCTGTCTAACTGCGTGGTAAAGCTTGGCCACAGCTCTCTCCATCTCATGGTCGGAGACCAGTAAAACATCGTCCAGCTCATCCTTCAACAGGTTAAAAGGCGTTTCATAGGCCTTGGCGACAGCCAGCCCTTCAGCCCTAGTCCTGACACCTTCAGTCGAAACGATGGCACCCTTCCTAAAAGACTCGTAGAAGGCTGGAGCACCCTCCGCCTGAACGGCGTAAACCTTGGTAGAGGGGTTTATTGTTTTGTAAACGGTTACGGCGCCGATGCAGCCGGAGCCTCCGCCGAGTGGGTTGATGACAGCCTGAACGTCGGGAAGCTCCTCAACAACCTCGAGATGCATTGTTGCTACGCCGGGGTATAGCCTTGTCTCGTTTACGGCGTCCACATACTCCAGCCCCTGTTTTTTCGCAAGGTTCTGTGCGTATACAGCTGCTTCGTCATAGTATGAGCCATAGGTTATGGCTTCGGCCCCAAGCTCCTCTACTGCCTGTCTCTTAACCTGTGAAACCCAGGTGGGCATGACGGCTTTCACGCTGACGTTGAATAGGCTTCCAGCATAAGCTATCGACTGGGCGTGGTTCCCCATAGAAGCCGTTACCACTCCTTTAATTCTTTCATGCATGGACGCCATGTAGTATATCCCGCCGCGGACCTTGAACGAATGTGTAGGGTTGAGGTTCTCCAGCTTAACATACACTTCGGCTCCAATATCCCTTGTAAGGGCCCTCGAAAAGATTAGGGGTGTTGGCTTTAGATACTTCCGCAGTATTTTCCTCGCCCTGTAAACATCTTTGAGAACTATCATCCCGGCCTATGTTAATGATGCGGGGGAGATAACTGTTGCTCTTGCTTAAGTATGTATGAGATGAGGGTTAGCGCGGCTGCTTCGACTGTCACAGCGTAGAGGATGATTAAATGTAAAGCTATGCCAGCTTCAATCATGTATCCGTATGCTACACCGGCTACTGCGCTACCAACTCCAAGCGCAAGCCCGTAAAGGGCGTAAGAGCTGCCTAAACCTTCTTTTCCAGCCAGATGAGCGACCATTGCCCTGAAAACCGATTCTTGAGCACCAATAACAACGCCGAGCAGTAGGGAGCAGAACATTAAAAGGGTTAGCGGTGCGTTGACAAAAACCGCTGGGGAAACAGAGAGGATAACCGCTAGTGCTACAACTGCCCCACCCCACTTGTCGAAAGCCCTTCCCAGAGCAAGCCCCGCAACCGCGTCCACAACCATGGCAACCGCGTACGCGGCTGGAACAAGCCATGAACCATATCCGGCTTCGACAGAAACCATGTATAGCAAAAGCGGTAGCGGCAAAAGTCCTGCAGAGTTCAATCCAGCCGCACCGGAGTATATGAGAATTTTTTTGGAAGGCTTTATTTGTTTCAGCCTCAGAGGAGGCTCGCTGTATCCTGGGATGAAGATAAGTGAGACCAGAAGAAGCAAGTATGGGATGAACATGTACAGGAAAACGGTTGATGTCGAGTTGTATAATGCTAAAATCGCTACGGCAAGCAAGGGTCCAGCCGTGGCACCTACCTGGTCCATAAACTCGTGAAGCCCGAAGGCCGTTCCAAGCCCTATCTTTCCCCTCAACCGAGCCAATAGAGCGTCGCGGGCTGGTATTCTCACACCTCTGAAGACACGTTCTGCAAACGCCAGCGCCACTACAAACCACCAACCCGGGGCGAAAGCCATCAACGGTATGACGAAAAGCCCGCCATACCCAGCCCTGATAACTGAAGCATATTTTCCTGTTTTGTCCGCCATAAGCCCGCCCAAAGGCCTAGCCGCCCATCCGGCAAACTCCGCAAGCCCAAGGGAGGCGCCGACAAGCAAAGCATCCATACCCAGCTGACGCATGTAGTCGGGGATGATTGACCTACCTCCCTCGTAGATGAAGTCTCCTAGAAGGCTGACAACACCAAGAATGAGGATCACACGGTATCCTGATGATGCCAAGTCCTTAACGCCCACCACCCCATTTAACGGGATGATTTAGAGTTGTTGCGCATACCGTGAAGAGTTTTTATCAGCTCGATAAGCCTGTTCACCTCGTCCTCGGAAAGTGTTTCCAAAACATCCACCTTATTCTTGATTATGTTTTTGATTTCCGAGATGGTTGACTCGTTGTTTTTCGACGTCGCTACAAGGGTTGAGCCGAGGGTTGAGATGAAAACACCTAGAACAGCTATCCCGGTGACCATGAGAATGGAGCCTATAACCCTGCCCGCCAACGTGACGGGGACGACGTCACCGTAGCCCACAGTTGTGACCGTGGCCAGAGACCACCAAAACGCGTCCCCCAAATCTTTTATCTTTGAGCCGGGAACCTCCGCCTCCAAAACATACGCTGAAACCGTTCCAGCAAAGATGAACGCAACCGACACTGCTAGAAGGTAAGCTATACGGCTTCGTCTCACAACCTCAGAAATATGCTGCACTGTTCTAGCAGTCCTTGCTATGGCGACGGCAAGCCTGAGCAGTCTCAACAGCCTAAACCCGCGTAAAACAGCTCCTATGAGTGTTTGAGTTTCCAAGAAGTAGAAGAATGCTAGAGGTAGCAGGGCGACAACCTCATACCAGCAGCTGAGAATATATTTTGGCGTGTTTCCCGTGACCCTGGCCCTGCGGATCAGGTCAGCTAAAAGCACGGCTACAACAAATCCGTCAGCAGCCATTACGGCAACAAGCTCTGCAAAACCCAGCTCTACGAAATATTCGATTAGGATTAGGCAGATAGACGCAGCTGCCAGCGTGCTCCCCGCTATCTCCCACCTCGACACCATGACTGAGCAAAAGCTTACTTTGTGTAAATAGTTTTTCTCTGGAAGCTTTTAACAACTCCAAGCAGTATGAAAACTATCACCGAGAAAACGGTCACGAGGCCTGAAAGAGACCATAATCCCACGTTTAGCGTTGCTGCTGAAAAAATCCTCATAACTGTGCTGGTTTGCAGCATAATGAAAGGAATGTAAAGGGATGGGCTGTAGATGTGTTTAGTCTTGAGAATCGCTGGAAGAATTATCGGAGCATGGGTGAAAATCATTGTGCCCACAAACCCGAGGAAAACCGAATGCAGTATGATGTCAAGCGATGCTGAGAGACTCCACAGGACAGTGGATACAGCAAGCCATAAATAAGCTGTACCCAACCCAACGGCTAGGTAACGGCTAAACCCAGGCCTCTTGACAAAACGTAGGGCAACGTCGTGTCGGACGGCTGGATACAGCAGCAGTCCAAACATAGCTGCCATAAGGTTTCTGCTAAGAAATAGCGAGCCGGCGGCGGCCACCGGTAGGCTTAGCCCAGCTATCACATATGATAAAGCACCGGCCTTCGTTACCTTCAACATATCCATTCTCTCGCCCACGATGAAGGCAACAAAGAACCCAGCCCAAGCCAAACCATACGAAACCCGTGGAAAACCAAGAATGAAAAACACAACACCAACGAGAAGTAGGACTGCAGCGAACGTGAAAAACAAGTTTGAGAAATTTCTGCGAAATTTTAACCACATCCATATAGTCCAAACCATGAAGGCCAGTGCTCCACCTGTCCAAAGAACGTCTGTTAAAAGTTTGAACCCAATAGCCAGCAGTAGGCCTCCAGAGCTGAAGTAGATGCTTGCGACGGCCATGAGCACGTTGGTTAAGGAGATAGCTCTTTCTGCGGCTATTAACGCTGCCAGAAAACCAACAGCCATCAACGCTCCATGATATTGCGCAGGCATCTGCACCAAAGCTGGCAAAACACCCATTCTACTTAATCCGCCGTAAAGGCCGAGAAGTAAACATAGAAAGGCAGAGGGCAACAGAATACGGCCGGTGAGATGGGACATGAAGTTTAACCGAATCCATACTTTTCTAGGTTCTGAAGAACCTTCTCCAAATGGGTTACTTCATCGGCTATCTGTTTCTTGGCAAGATCGTTCAACACAGCCTCCAAAGGCTGCCTTACTTTTGCAAGCAATTCCTCAGCAGACTCTCCTTCAAAAACGCTTATGTTAAAGGTTTTGGCCAGCTTGACTGTTTTCTCATCAACCTTCCCTAATACGAACAACATTGTTGCACCAGCTTTTACGTCGAAACTTTTTGTGAAAAGCTCGTAAATTTTAGATTCTTCAGCCAAGCCGACAACGTCTATAATAACACCTGACGAGGGGGATACGCCGCGCTTGGTGACGAAGAGCGTAAACTCATGCGTGATCCCGGAGGAGCCGGTTATCTGAACAGGTGTTTTAACGATGTAATTTTTGGATTCTAGGTATGAGATGATTGGCGAAATGTCTGCAAGGCCGCTGTACAGTTTTAACAGTTTATCATAGACCACAACGTATCTGTTAACTGGTTTCAACACTAGCTCATCCTCTGAAAGCGCCCTCATGCATCTGGTGCACACATATCTTTTGATCGACAGGGCCGTTACACGGCCGCATGAAATGCATTTGTAGAAAATGCCTGCACGTCTGTAGTCCACACCCAATGCCTTAAGTTCTTTATCACACCTAGGACATACAAACCCCTTATCATAAAACTGCTGTTCGAAGTCAACGTATCCACATGATAGATGTTCTATGACATTTCCTCTGAGGAGGCGGCTCGAGCTGCATGTCGGGCAGACTGGCTTCACGCTAAAGTACACATTGCCGCAATCTGGACACGTCATCGTTGATTCAAGCAGCTGTTTCTCCAAAACACCTAAACCTGCCAGGGCTTCCAAAACGTTGAAAGCGTCAACGCTGTCGGTGTTCAAAACCTCCTCCACAAACGGATAACGGCACCCACCTGCATCAAACGTAGGCTCGAATGACTCTATACGCGATTCTATGATTCTTTTAATGAATTGCTGCAACCCTTTTCTTCTCAATATTGAATCATGGCTCATTGCTGAAGCATCCTCTTGAGTTCGTTGAGCCTTCTTGTTAAAAGGTCTTTAAAAAGCCTTTTTAAAACTAAGTCAACGTTGTATCCTGATTTAGCTGACGTTTCAAAATATTGAGCCCCTAAATCTCTCGCCGTGCGAGCAGCCTCGTCGAAGGAGACCTGTCTGCCGTCCAGATCGCACTTGTTGCCCACCAGGTAAACCAGCGGCATTGGCTCGGTCTCTCTTAAAAATCTAACGTAGCGCATAGTTCTGACAAATGTCGTGCGGCGCGTAAGCTCGAAAACCACAACGGCAGCATCAATCTTCCCAGCGACTTTGGCGATGTTTTGTTCCATTTCCCTCATTCTGAGGCTGACCTCGATACCCTCAAACACGGCCTTTTTAACGGCTTCAACAGTTGCCTGTGATAAATTAGGTTGAGGAGTTTTCGCCCATCTGTTTATCAAACTAGTTTTGCCGACGCCATCTTCTCCAAGAACTATGACGTCGAATGTGTAAACATACTGTATAGGTTCTGCTTTCTGCGTCTGGTCGAGAACCGCACCACACCGCATGCAAAACTTCCCCGTAATAGTCTTCATGCCGCATTGCTTACAGATTGTCCACGTCCATCCAAAGCTGGCGCTGGTACTTTCCCCCAACCCAGATTGGTGAAAGGATTGTGTCAGATAAAAATATGTGGGTGACCCGGTATGAACCGGGTTTGTCCGCCTACTTCTTAGAGGTCTTCGGCTGCGAGACGATTATTTCGATCGTGCTGACGTTCCTCTGCCGGCCGTCGTTTCCAACCCTTCCCTCTTCTGTCCCGATGTTCACCTTCTCTATGACGGCGTTTTGGACAAACCTTCTGCGCACAACCTCTACAACGTCAACGGCTTTTGATATGGCTCTTCCTCGTGCCTTTAGGATGACACGCTTGCCTTCGGCTAGGGGAAGGGTTGTCGCCAGCACGTAGTTCATCGTCGGCTTTTTTCCCACAAGGACCACTGAGTCTTCGACCATCTCCACCGCCTCTTTTGCAGACATCTATCCACATAACGGAGATAAAAACGTTAAGCTAGGCAGGTGAAGACGCTGGAGAAGATGTCCTCTGCTGGTTCGGGTTTGAAGCCTTTTAAAACGTTTAGAACGTATTTCACATTTTTCTCTACCACATCCCGGTCGTTTATGGTTTCGGCAACATCCTGTCCAGCCAAACCAGCAGCGGCCGATACCTCGCCGTTGAAGCGGTTGACATAGCCTGTACATCTTTCGACAGCAGCCAGCAAACCAGCCGGCTTAACAACCTCGTCGACAAAGTAAATGTATGACACAGCCTTTTTTTCGCTGTACAGGGTTGCGGAAAAATGACGGTACGGCTTAGACTCTATGGCTAAGTAATCGTCAGAGCTGTGTCTGGTGACAAAGGCAACCTGAACAAGCCTTAGGTCTTTTAAAAATTTTGGATTGCAGTCAACGACCTCCTCGTTAACGTTTTGCGGCATTCTATGGCTAAACTTTACCTCATTGTAAGATATCGCATCCTCCAGCAAGGGTGTGGTTCTGCAGAGGTAAAGAGGTGTTGGCAGCCTGAAGCTCCGTCCATCAACGTAGCATGTTTTGACCACGGCCTCGGAGTGACGTAAAGGCTCTACACCAACTTCCTTCAGAAACTTTTTTGTCAAAACTGCGAAGGGGAAAAGGCCCAGCCGTCTACCTGTGTAAACTATGGTAACCCTTTCGCCTTTCTTTGCAAGCCGAACAGCGGTCGCTACAGCTAGCATGGACCCACCTAAAACAAGCAAGACCCTACAACAGGCGATTGGATAGGCTTCCTAAAAACCTAACCAAGTAGACCGCTAAACGAAAGCATCTGCGTGACATGTTTTTAACCATGTCTCATGTATCTTTTCAACGTGATCGTTTCATACCGGGAGGCTTCGGAGACGGATTTAGCGATGGCCTGCATACCGCGCAGGAGATGGTCTAGGAAAGGTGAGAACGGTGTTGTTCTAGTAGTTGGAGGTAGCTGGCTTTACCATGGCGCGCCATTCCTCGTCTCGATGGCCGCCATGCGTTCGGGCGTCGACCTTGTCTACGTGGCTGTTCCTGAAAAGATAGCGGCTGCAGTACGTGCTCTTTCACCGTCGTTGATAGTGCTCCCACTCCCAGACTACAAGCTAACCCCAAAGTCTGTGGACAGGCTGGAGAAAGTTTTAGACAATGTATCGGCGGCAGCCATTGGGCCGGGCCTGGCTAAAGGCTGTGAAAAAGGCATTATTGAACTGGTTGACATACTTTCCGAAAAAGACGTAGCAGTCGTTTTGGACGCCACTGCCTTGTTCAGCGACATCCTACCACGTGTTTCTGGAAAAAAATGTGTTTTAACACCTCATGCAGGGGAATTCAAAAGGCTTTACGGCTTCGATCCGGGTTCAACGGTTGAGGAGAGGGTGAAGAACGTGTTGGAGGTCAGCAGACAGCATAGAGTTGTCACACTCCTAAAGGGACCTGCCGACGTAGTCTCCGACGGTGTTGAAGTGGTGGTTAACAGGAAAGAGCCTTTGTCAGCGGCCATGACCGTGGGGGGTACGGGGGATGTTTTGACAGGGCTTGTTGCAGGGTTTGTTGCGAAGGGCGTCACCCCCATGAACGCGGCTGTAGCCGGCGTGCTTGCGAACGGACTTGCCGGAGTTGCTGCTGCACATAAAAAAGGACTCCACATAACCCCTGAAGACGTGATAGAGGAGGTTCCGACCGTTCTAAAGAAGTTCGACCGCGTTGTTTGATAAAGTTTTTCACAGACTAATCATGTTCTATCAAGGGGGTTTGGATGCCTGTTCGCATAGGTTTGATAGGTAAGACCAACACAGGTAAAACAACTTTTTTCAACGCAGCGACTTTGCAGTATGCCGAGGTATCCTCCTATCCTTTCACAACGAAACAGCCTAACTACGGCACCACCTACGCCATAACACCATGCGTATGCCGGGAGTTCGATGTCAAAGACAACCCCCGTAACTCTCTCTGCGTAGACGGATATAGACACATACCTGTCGAGCTGATCGACCTGCCCGGCTTGATTAAAGGAGCTTGGGCTGGTAAAGGGCTTGGTAACCAATTCCTAGCCGTGGCCTCACAGGCCGACGCGTTGATACACGTTGTAGACGCTTCCGGAAGCGTAGATGAGGAGGGGAAGATAACCAAGATGGGTGTGGGAAACCCTTTGGCGGATTTTTACGACATCCAGGAAGAGCTTGTGATGTGGCTGATGCGTCTCATCGACAGACAGGAGGATAAAATAATAAGAAACATCAAGGCTGGAAAGGATTTTGCAGAGTCTGTTGCGGACGTCCTTCAAGGAGTCAAGATAACTGCAAACCATGTCAACATGGCTTTACAGCTGTCAGGCCTCCACAACAAAGAGTTTGAAAACTGGACCATGCTTGAGGACAAGAAGTTCGCAGAGAAGCTTTTAGAGGTCTCGAAGCCGATGCTGGTGCTTGCAAACAAAATGGACTTGGAAACGGCTGCAGCGAACTTTGAAATCCTGCGGGAAAGCTTAACCAACTACATGGTTATACCCGCCAGCGCAGAAGCCGAGCTGGCTCTCCGAAGAGCCGTTCAAAAAGGGTTCATAAAATACATCCCGGGAGAGGAGGAATTCAAGATAATCAACCCAGAGCAGCTGACTCCAGAGCAGAAAAAAGCATTGGAGTTCATCGAATCCCGCGTGCTGGGAGAGTATATGCGTACAGGCGTCCAGTTCGCAATAAACGTGGCTGTCTTCAAGCTGCTCGGCATGAGTGTTGTTTACCCCGTCTCCGACGCGGCGAAGCTCTCCGACAAATCGGGGAACGTTCTCCCCGACGCCTATCTCATGCCCCCCAACTCAACCGTCCGCGACCTGGCCAGAAACATCCACTCCGAGCTGGAGAAAGGCCTTCTTTACGCCATAGATGTCAGGACTGGGCTACGGCTGCCGGGCGACTACAGGCTGAAAGACCGGGAAGTCTTATCCATCGTCTCTGCCACTAGACGGGCTGGTTAAGCTGGCTCCAAGTAGTAGGTCAGAAAACCTTCAGGCTCTCTCCTTTTGACCACAAGCCTGACGGGCATGCCGACTTTAAGCTGTTTTGGGTCTTCTACAGACATCCAGCAGAGGATGTTAAAACCTTCTTCCATCCTGGCGATAGCCACAACGTAGTCTGGGTAATGCATGTAGCTGACTGGCCTGACGTTTATCACAGTGTATGTTAGCAGATGCCCTCTTCCACCAACCTCAACCCATTCAACGTTCTCGTCCATGCATGCAGGACAATCCGTTTGAGGTGGGAAGTAGTAGATGTTTTTCACAGGGCAGCGGGTTGCATAGATTTTTCCCTCCTTCAAACCGTCGAAAAATTTTTTCACCTTCTTGATGGGGAGAAGATATTTTAGCCTCAGTTCTCTCACGTCAACCCATAGCGGGTCGCCTGTCTTCTCGTCTGGAATGACTGGAAGACCCTCGCTACGGGTTATCTGCTCTACTGTTTCAAGCCAAGTCTTCACCATTTTCTCAAGCTCCTCACGTGAGATACTCATCTTCTCACCCTGTCCGGTGGAGGGAGTAGACTGTGACGTAAGCGTAATGTCCTGTCCCACCCACGTTATGTGCGAGTCCATAGCCTTTTGAGATATCTGCCTGCCTATCCCGACGGACCTGCTGCCTAAGCTGTTTTGTTATCTCTGCAGCCATGCTGATTCCTGTAGCGCCTATCGGATGGCCCTTCGCCTTAAGCCCGCCGTCAAGGTTTACAGCAATCAACCCACCTTTGTAGGTCTCGCCCTCACGTGCAAGCATAAACCCTGTCCCATACTTTGCGAAGCCTAGGTCCTCGTAGGCTATTACTTCAGCTATCGTGAAACAGTCATGGACCTCGGCGACATCCAGTTGTTTCACAGGCTTGGATGGGTCTATCCCAGCTTTTCTGTAGGCTTCTTCAGCGGCTTTTCTTGCTGCGGCAAGGTTTAGGAAGTTGGGTCTTTTGCTCAGGTTGGATGTGTCCGAGCTGTATCCTATCCCTCTTATCCAGACAGGTGTGTCGGTAAGCTTCTTTGCAACATCGGCCGAAGCCAGAACCACCGCCGCTGCGCCATCAGTGATAGGGCTGCAGTCATAAAGCTTCAAAGGCCATGCCACATACCTACTCTTCAACACATCCTCTACTGTTATTTTCCTCTGGAAAGCGGCCAATTCGTTAAAAGACGCGTAATAATGGTTCTTGACCGCTACAGCGGCCAGGTCAGCTTCAGCGGCCCCGTACTCATTCATGTACGCCGTTGCGTAAAGCGCGTAGTAGCCTGGGAAAGTCAGGCCGAACTGGCTAAACTCCCAGAAATAGTTTCCAGCCCGGCCTATAAGCTCAACGGCCGTAGGCGTAGGCACCTCCGTCATCTTCTCCACGCCGACCGCTAGGGCGATGTCCACAGCCCCCGACGCAACCATGCCGTAAGCCGTTGTCAAGGCTGCCGACCCCGAAGCACAGGCTGCCTCAACCCTGTATGTTCCGACTCCCGTCAGGCCAGAGTATTCGTTGACGGCGATGGCTGGCAGGGGCTCCGAACTCCAGCCCCCAACGTTTGACATAGAAACCATTTGGATGTCTTTCTGAGTTAAACCTGCATCATTCAAAGCTTGTTTGACAGCCTGCCACGCAAGCTCGGTAAGAGTCATTTCAGGGATCCGCCCAAACCTAGACTGCCCGACACCAACTATTGCTACCTCTCTCACGTTAAAACAAGTTTATCATGCACTTATTATGGTTAGTTATTGGTGGCGGCGCTCTGAACGGCGAGCCAAACAGTTCGTCAATCGTGGTATTCGACCTCGACGGCACGATACTAGAGCTAAACCTAGACCTCTTGAACGCGCGGAAAAAGATTGCAGAGATAGCGGACTCCTTCGGCCTAAGAATGCTTGAAAGGGAATCGATACAGGAGTTGCTTGAGAGAGCGGAACAAACGCTGGCCAAGGAGAGGTTCGAAGAGTTTAGAAGTCAGGTCTTCGGTGTGATGGTTGAGAACGAGAGGAAGGCAGCAGCCACCGCGAAAGTCCGTGACGAAATAGTAGATGTGTTGAAGAAGCTGAGGCGGCAGGGCTATCGTCTGGCCGTTGCAACCAACACACACCGGGAGGCAGCGGTCGAAGCCCTCACCAAAACAGGCTTGACGTATTTTTTCGACGAAGTTGTTTGCCGGAATGATGTTTCGAGGATGAAGCCGAGGCCAGACATCCTGTTAAAAGTTTGTGAAAAAACAAACACATCGCCTTCAAACCTCATCTACATAGGGGACAGCGTCAACGACTACAGGGCAGCTGTGGAAGCTGGAGCCCGTTTCATAGGGCTTGAAGGAGGTGTACATAGTCGAGCCGAGATGGCCGCCGCCGGAGTTAAGGAAATAGCGTCCCATCCCATCGAGCTTCTCAACCATCTAGGCGTTGACATAGACGACAGGAAAACCCTAAAAATCGTGCCGGACACGTCAGCGATCATAAACGGCACAGTTAAACAGCTGGTCGAGTCGGGAGAGCTTGACGGTGCCGAGCTGATAATCCCCGTCGCGGTGATAGATGAGCTTCAGGCCCAAGCCTCCCAGAAACGCGAGCCAGGCTTCATAGGCCTCAACGAGCTGAAAAAAATCAGAAGCATAGCAGAGTCTCATCGTATATCGCTGAAGTTTTCAGGAGAGAGGCCAAGCCTTGAGGACATAAGGCTAGCCAGAAAAGGCCGGATAGATGCGTTGATAAGGGAGGTTGCTAGGAAAGAAAACGCAACACTGTACACGTCCGACTACGTTCAGGCACTGGTGGCCGAGACTGAGGGAGTTGCCGTGAGATATTTTCCGCCGAGCGAGCTCCCCGCCAAAATGTCCTTCGAACAATATTTCACAGACGACACGTTAAGCCTACATTTCAAAGAAGGGGCGCCGCTGATGGCTAAAAGAGGTAGGCCGGGAAACTTCCAGCTGGTCGTCTTAGAGGACAGGCCTCTCGAGGCTTCTGAGCTGAACAACCTTATCAGGGAGATAACAGAACACGCCAGGCTTAAGCCGGAGGGAAGTATTGAGATAGTCAGAAGCGGGGCGTTTGTCGCTCAAATAGGAAACTACAGGATAGCGGTTGCAAGACCTCCTTTCAGCGACGGGCTGGAGATAACTATCGTCAGACCAATAGTTAAGCTTAAGCTGGAAGACTACAAGCTACCCCCCTCTCTCATGGAGAGGTTTGAGAAACGTGCCGAGGGAATACTGATAGCCGGCCCTCCCGGGAGCGGGAAGTCAACCTTCGCAGCAAGCCTAGCCGAGTTCTACAGCAGAAAAGGCAGAATAGTGAAGACGTTAGAGTCTCCCCGAGACCTTCAAGTCGGACCCGAGATAACACAGTATGGACCGTTGGAAGGAGATTTCGAGAAGACGGCTGAAATACTTCTCCTAGTCAGGCCTGATTACACAGTCTTTGACGAGATCAGGAAAAGCAAGGATTTTCAGATCTTTAGCGACATGCGTTTAGCTGGAGTGGGGATGATAGGGGTTGTACATTCAAGTAACGCTGTCGGAGCGATACAAAGGTTCATAGGCCGCGTCGAGCTAGGAATGATACCTCACATAATCGACACTGTCGTCTTTCTGGAGGCAGGCCGCATAGCCAAGGTCTACACCCTCTCGCTCGTCGTAAGAGTCCCAACAGGAATGACGGAAGCCGACCTAGCCAGGCCGCTGGTTGAGGTGAGGGATTTCACAACCGGAGAGCTTGAATATGAGATATACACATACGGGGAGGAAAATGTCATAATCCCTGTGGGGAAAGCCTCCGAAGAGCTGAGAAAAAGCCTTGAGGAGCTGGAGAAGAAGGTGAGAGATGTTTTGAAGAGGTTTGACGAAGATGTTGAGGTTAAGGCCCTCAGCAGAAACAAGGTTTTAGCCAGGGTTAGCAGGGAGGTTTTGCCACGGATAATCGGCCGGAAAGGAGAGACGGTAAGCAGGCTGGAGGAGGAGCTGGGTGTTTCTCTCGACATAGAGCCAAAGATAATGAGCCTAGGCAGCGAGCTTCCATGCGAGGTTAGGGAGAGCGGTAACAGCTTGCGAATATTCGTTGGAGGCGAAAATGCGGGCAAGCGTGTCAACATCTACGCAGGCGACAAATACCTGTTTTCAGCAACCGTCGGAAGAGACGGCGTTGTAACAGTCCGTAAGAAATCCGAGCACGGCAAGGCATTAGTGAAAGCGTTCTACACAGGTGAAAAAGTTAGAGTCATTCAGACATGACGGCCAGCTACTGTTTGAGCTTGCAGTATGGACAGATACCAGCCTCAGCCGGTATTTGCTCGTAGCAGTACCAGCAAAACTTTTTCCCCGCCTCAGGCTCTACCGAGGGAGGCGGCGCTAGGAAAAAACCCAGCAAAACCATGATCAGGCCAGAGAAGACAAAAATGTATGAGAAAGGTAGGCCTGCGGCGATCATGAAAACCCCGAACAAAAACACTATGGTTCCTGAGAAGAGAAGCGGTGAACGTCTCATGTTCTCACCTTTCTTTCGATACCTGCGCAGTGGACTACACCTCTAACCCTTCTTATATGGCTGACGCATACGAAACAGCTTAGGAAGGCAACCTTCGAACCCTCCAAAGGACATTCGACATATTCTTTCTTCATCCTCGCCAGCATCCTACCTTTGATAACCCCCTTAACAGCTTCGAGGGCTTCCGGCTCGGCTTTCAAAGCCTTGTCAGCAACCTTCACCTCCACGAAATACTTGGCTTCCAAACCAAGCACAAAAGCTTGAGCCTTAATTTAAAGAGAAGCTAGAAACTGCAACATCTAAATTATGAGCTCAAATGCTCTAGCATGCTTGAAACACGACAGCATGACGCTAGCTGGTTTGGCTGGTGAAATCCAGTCAGGCGCTTTGACGCCGACAGAGCTTGTCAGCAGCATGATTGAGAGAATTGTAAAAACAAACCCAATCTACAACTCTTTCATAACAGTTTTGAAAGAACAGGCTCTTGAGAAGGCGGCTGAAGCTGAGAAGGAGATAAAAGCAGGCAGATACAGAGGACCGCTTCATGGGATACCTGTCTCGCTGACAGATTCAATACACATCCAAGGGGTTAGATGTACTGCAGGCTCCAAGATACTGGCTGAGAATGTTGCAGAATACGATGCAACGGTGACGAAAAGACTCAAGGAGGCTGGAGCCATCATAGTTGGAACAAACAACATGGATGAGTT
The DNA here is from genome assembly GCA_038844785.1 of Candidatus Caldarchaeum sp. Classification (GTDB taxonomy): domain Archaea; phylum Thermoproteota; class Nitrososphaeria_A; order Caldarchaeales; family Caldarchaeaceae; genus Caldarchaeum. Next base: position 22,892 of record JAWBRA010000012.1, on the reverse strand, counting down.
CGCGATGGGTTTCACCGGCGTAAACACGCACTACGGCCCAGTCCGCAATCCCTGGAACACCGAATACCTGGCTGGAGGATCGAGCGGAGGCTCCGCAGCCGCCGTTGCAGCAGGCCAAGCAGTTGTTTCGCTTGGAACCGATACAGGCGGCTCGGTAAGGATTCCCGCCTCGCTCTGCGGCGTGGTTGGCTTGAAGCCGACATACGGCCGGGTGAGCAAGCATGGGATAATCCCCCTAAGCTGGAGCCTCGACCATGTCGGGATACTAGCTAGGACTGTTAAAGATGCGGCTATAGTATTAAAGCTGTTGGCTGGCTTTGACCCTGAAGACGAGTCATGCGTGTATGTTGAGGTCCACGACTATCCAGCCGCCCTTGAAAGGGATGTTGAGGGGCTGAAGGCCTGCATGTTGAGTGAAATGGGGCCGGTCAGCCGAGACGTCATGAACAAGTTTAGAGGATTCGTCGGAACGTTGGAAAGCCTAGGCATCATCGTTGAGGAAGTTGAACTCAACAAGGCGTTGGCTGGGGATTGCTGGACCACGATAGTGCTTTCCGAGGCAGCGGCCTTCCACGACAACTTGTTCATAACACGTGAGAAAGAGTATGGTGCTGATGTTTTGGAGATGCTGCGAAGAGGCAGAAGCTTCACAGCCATCCACTACATAAAAGCGTTGAAAAAACATGCAGAAATAAAAAACGCATTCCTGAAAATACTCGACAACTACAATGCGGTCATCTCGCCCACCACACCGATAACGGCCGTCAAAACAGGAGTGACAACGGTGGAAATCAACGGCGAAAAAACGGACATCCAAACGGCTCTAACAAGTCAAACAATACTCTACAACTTAGCAGGCTTGCCTGCCGTTTCAATCCCGGTAGGCCTTTCACCAGAAGGGCTTCCTGTGGGAGTACAGGTCGCTGGAAGACTTTTCGACGAGGCAACAATTTTGAGAATAGCTCACCATGCGATGACAAAGTTAGGAACATCCCAGCCAAAGACCATCGTCTAAGCTTTCGGGCAACGTCGTGGTAACGTGTTTGGCCAAAGCAGGTTTGTGAGCCTCCTTACGCGCAGAAACGTCGATTGCATAAACCATTCCAATATTTGAAACCTTAAAGCCTTATATCCAACAAGGCCTCATCATACAGGTTAGGGTTGAATTACGAAGCTTCAGCAACTCCTAGGAAGGTTTCCAAATGTGCTAGGAGGAGGTTGAAGCGGGCTGACACTAGTATCGGTGTTATTATTCTCGCATCGCTCACAGTTGCCTTAGGGTTTTTTATCTGGGGTTTTGCACTTGGATGGTTCGGGACATCCCTCGGCGACCTAACAAACAGCCTGAACAGGGCTGTCCTGCAGGTTAAAACAACAGCTCAGCTGTCGTTTGAGCTTTTGAACTATACCTCTGCTGGGCGGAGCGCGATTTTAAGAAACATAGCCAGCGTGCCCGTTACTTTGACTAGACTTGAAATAGTTACACCCGACGGACGTGTTATGGCTTACTACCCAGCAACCGGCTACAGCAACTTGACTAAGGTATTGCCGGGAGCGAATGCGACGCTAGATGAGACGGTGATCCCGCTGTGCAATCTTTGCCGCGGCGGCGACAAGCTCAGGTTCAGGGTCTGGTTTGTTGCTTCGGGGCTTTTCAACGAGGCAAACCCCCTACTCTCAGTGGATGAGATGAAGTATGCTGAAACGATATTTGTATATCCTGGGAACCCTCCTCCGTCGGCGTGTGCTATTCCTGAAGGGACTAAGTGGCTGATGGTAGACATAATGGACCCAATAACCTACACGGATTCGGGAAAGATTCCTCCGAGCCCTAACGACAAACTGTTCATAAGAATGCCTTTTGCCTCGCATTCTGAAGAGGTGTTAATTAACATTGCTGTCTTGAATGCTACGGGTGAGGTGGGTGGAGCTTCTGCGACTGTACCCAGCATTAGTAACACTATCCATGAGCTGAGAGGAACACTGGCAAACTTTCAGGTCCCCCTCAACATAACAGTCTCAGCAAGCGGGTTTGAAGTTGTGCAGAGGGAATGGTTCTTGGGAGGTGTTCCTTTTAGAGCCCACGCTTCAGGAGTTCAGCTTTGGTGGTCCGTTGACACCGCAACAAACACAAGAATAGTTGATGTTGTTCAGGTTGAGCTGGGAGTAAATGACTTAACCGGTGGAAAATTCACCATCACACTAAGCCTCTACGACTGCAACGGTGTCATGCTTTACACCAAAAGCAACACAGTAGCGATACCGGCTGGAATTTTCAACGATTCGGTATTTTTCGACGTCTCCCCGCCTGTCAGAATGGATGATGTGTTCAAGGTCGTGGTGAGAGTGAGTGAGGCATGAAGCTTAACAAGGGTCTCAGCGATGCTATTGGCATTGTCATAGTGACATCGGTTATATTAGTTGTCGGAATTGGTTTATGGTCTCTACTCAACAGCTATACCGGTGTAACTAGAAACGAGGAGGTGAGGCGGCTAGGAGACCAAGCCATGGTCCTAAGGTCTAACATCGGCGCTGACTACGTATTCTACCCTGACAGGGTCTATGGCTTAGGCAGGGGCGTGATCTCGGTCAGAAACGTTGGGAGAGAGCCTGTAGTTGTTTTCAGAATGCTAACGATCAATAATGGGTCAATAGTTTCGGACACGGGGATAACAGAGCTGGCAAGAATCCGGCCTGACGAATTTAGAGAGATTTATTTCAGCTGTCCTGCGGATGTCTGCCGAGAAGGAGACCCCATTACTGTCCAAGTCCACTACATCCCAGAGTCTTTATTCAACCCATCCAACCCGGAGCTGAGCAAGCACGACTCAGGAGTTATATTGTTTAAAATCGCAAGCTTCGAAGCTAAACCATCCATAGTCAGCTCGGGAGCTGCATGCAGTTTGAATGCCGATAACTGGGTTATAGTAGAGCTGGTAGACCCCAAAGAGGACAACATATATGGACAAACCACAGACTTTGTAAAGATCAGAGTTTTGAACGCCAGCGCTGTTCTCCCTTCATACGACTTTAACGTTTTTGTCAATGATGGTAATGGCGTAGAGGCCACAGGCTTTATAAGCGTGACCGGTCCTCTTCCACAGGAAGTTTATGTCCAGCTCGACACAGGTGGACTGGCTCAGCCTTTGAACGTCAGGATTGTTTCAGCAACGCCGGGGCTTGCCGTCGTACCCGTTGACTGGCAGTTTCCCAACAGTTTCGGCAACTACATAGACTACACTAAACTACGCATAGATTTGACAAGGTACAGGCTGGATGAGGTTATACTTTCCTCAGGCTTTTACGAGAACGGGCTGTACGAGTTTATTGTCGAAATATATGATTGTAGGGGTGTTCTCATCTCATCCGGCCGTCTTGCTGTTAACGTTACGGTCGGGTCGTTGGCTGGTTATTTTGAGCAATACAGCATCGTGCTGAGCCCGCCTGTTAACATCTTTGACATAGGTTTTATCAGAGTGAGGTCTGTCGACTTGACGCCTGTTGTTACTGTTACAGCAACGGTCACACAAACCTCTACGGTCACTTCAACCACGACCACCACAGTGTTAACTACGGTAACAACGACTGAGACAACAACCACAACAACAACGACCACGTCGACGAGGACTATACCTACAACCACGGTAACCACGACCCGCACTATCACGAGAACAGCCACAGTAACCAGCTCTACAGCCACTTTATCAGTAACCAGAACCACCACAAGCTTTACATACACATCTACCATTACACGCAGTACTACAACAACATTCGTCAGCACCTCCTACAGCCCTACGATTACATTAACACAGACTAGTACACAGACCAGCTATACCACCACAAGGACGACGACGTCGACTTCTACAAGCATACTTACTCAAACAACTACCGTAACTACTACGACAACGACTACAGTGACGGGTGGAAGCGGGGGAAACATGCAGATGTTGATAGCATCCGACAGATGGTTCAGCCATCCAACCTGGCTCATCTACTACCTTTTGTCCAGCTCGGCTCTTATCTATCCGTTTTGGAGGTGGTTTAGGTATTGGATGGTGAGAAGGGAGTGAACAACCGTAGCCTAGCTGTTTCACTTGTTCTGGCGGTTATATTTACGATAGGGTTGTTGTCGGCTGCTGTTGGACAGACATATCGAACAACCACAACGACCGTCACCACCACTACCACAACGACAACGTGGGTTACTGAGACCAAAACATCCACCACTACATCTACAGTAACTACAACCAGCACGTTTATTAAAAGAACAACAACCACTACGACCGGCGGAACCACCACAAGGGCTACAACGATAACCACTACCAAGACTGTGTTTACAACAACAACCACAAGATACACGGTTTGGGTTACGACCTACAGGGCTACAACTACGACAACGACAAACGTTTTTTCAACAACTGTGACAACAACGTTACCCACGACAACAACCACCACAACAACCACAACTTTCAGGACGGAGAGCTGGACGACTACATACACCACGACAACAACTACTATGACCACCACGGTAACCGTAACGACGACCACAACAAGAAGTGCCTACGGGAATTGATATGAAAAGAAGAAAGTCGGGAATTTCGGCTGTGGTCGGAACCGCAATAGGTATCATGATATTTTTTACAGTGGTGATACCTATGTGGATTTACATGCAGAATGTTCAGACGCTTTTCATGGATGAGGTGTCTAGAAGGCTGCGTTTCGAGGTTGAGAAGCTGAACGAAAACATTCTAATCACCGCCTCCATCCAGCCTCCTGAAACCCATCCTTTTTCTAGAAGCCGTCTCTTCATCATGATATTTAACAGGTCGCCTGTAGAGGTTACTATTCCGGTTCTTTACATTGAAAGCAGCAAAATAGGTTTGCAGCGTATGGATAAACAGTACAAGCTAGCTCCCGGTGAGATGGTTCGTGAGCCCGTTGGGGACTACTTGGTGGAACCTGACGAAGTGGTTGTCATAAGAGCTCCTACGCTTAGAGGCAACAGTTTTGTGTCAAACGAAATCGGGCCCAACAGGCTTCCGTACATGCTTCTCTTGCAGTTGAGTAACGCGAGCTTCGGGTTCTGGTATAGGATACATGCTTCGGTGGTTTTAAGCGGAGACGTGAACAAAATAGTTGGATGCATCTCTCTCAGGACTGACGAGTTTGCTGTAGGCTGTAAAGGTGAGGCTTCGACATGGAAATACGTCTCTTCACCCGACGACCTGAATATTCTGGCAGGGTTTAACGTGGCGCCGGGGCTTTACCAGGTAACAGCCATGCAGTGCAGGCAGTTCGGAAGCGAATGCTCAGACGTACCGCCTGGACCAGTCCCAGTCGAGGTTAGGTCTAACACCGTAGTCGAGGTAGGCGCACGTAGTAGAATAGAGGTGCAGAAACCTATCCCGTTGAGGGTCAGGCCCCTTCTGTCCAATTCCACCATAGTAACCGCACACGACACAACAATTGTACACATGCCTTTTATGGTCATGCTTGGAAACAACACAGAACCTTTGTTCAACGTAAAAGTCTCTATATCCTTGCTTAAGCAAGATAACTTGACAGCTGAGCTTAATGAGCCGACGACAATAACTATTAGGAGGCTTTCCCCAGGCGAGGTCTTCTACGGCGTGTTCAGCGCCAAAGTTTTAGACGATAACGATAACAGGTCTTTCGGAGGATACTTTAACTACTTACTGACTTTGACAGACGCACAGGGTCAGGTCACCCGTGCCGCATATACATCGGCTGATTTTGAATCGCCTGTTTCAACGGGAACGCTTGTTGTCTGCCGATGGTGGGTTTCACGCAACGTAACTATAACTTCCTGCCGCTCACCCTAGCTTAAGCGACGGTAGAAAGTTTCGGTTATCAGGAAGACTGTTGTTAAGGCGGCAAGGGTGAGGAGTAGGGCTGTAAACCCTTCAACAACCCACAACCCCTGCGAGAAACTGTATATCAGGTTGAAGATGAAGTCCCAGTAGGGCATGCCTAGGTTCATAGCTACCGCCAACGGCGACAACAAAGCGGTGAACAACGGAGGATAAAATATTATACGAGGTGTTTTTTCACCGTTTCCACCACCCCCAATCGCCTGGGCTGTTAACATCGCCAGGAAAGGTGATGTGATGTAAAAGTAGTATGGATAGAACTGGCGTATCAAGACCCCTTGTACTGCTCCCGCACCCCAGCTGTAGGTCCAGTAGTTCCTGGGAAGCAGGGCTACTGAGAGAACGGCTGCTGCAGCGGGGATGAATGCGCCTCCTCGGTAGGAATGTCTCTGCACAGCCAGCCAAACTGTTACGGCTAGAAGAGCTAAGGGAATGATGTATGGAAACGTGTTCCATGAGACCACCCCCATTCCTAGATATGATAAGATATACCATGGCAGGGATTGTGGCACGTCTATGACAAAGGGGCCGAGAACAGCTGAAAAAGGCAGGTTGTTGAACTGAAGGTTGCCTACCACCCCCGTTTCAACGCTTTTAAGGCTCCACATCCACGGGCTCAACAGAAGCGAAAGAGGAGGAACAACGATGTACACAACACCAGTTCTGACAGGCTGTTTCTTCAATGTTATAAGAAGGATGGCTAGGATGGTTAGGAAAATGATGAAAGAAAGCTTCGTCAAAGCAGCTAGGGAGGCCGTCAAAACAGCTTTCCCCAGCGATTTTCCAGACAGCATGTAGACCGTCGACAATGCTGCGAAAAGGGTTCCCACCGCGTCCAAGTAGGCTACCGAGTACTGGATGGTGAAGGGGTCGAAGAGAAATAGAGCGGCTGAGAACAAGGCGTGTTTCTCAGAATGTTTTCTCACAGCAAGGTAGACGGGGATCGCTGTCAAAGTTGAGGCGGTTATTGGGAGCAGCAGTCCAGCCTGTACTGTTTCCATATAGGGAGCGAACAAAGATATGCTTAGACCTGTGAGAATCATGCTGAGCGGGGGTACGCCGGGGTTTATGCCGGTCAAGGCGGTGAGGTTGCCGGTTTTAACGGCCTCTACATATGCCATGCTGAAAACCGTGTATGTTCCGATGTCGAAGGCTGTGGCATGTGTGACACAGTAGCCCGGGTTAATCCAGCATCCAAACCTAGCCGTGAAACCTGCAGCCAGCAGGACGGCGAGAAAGACGTATGCTGTTTTTTTAGTGAGCGTCATGTTTGACGGTGCTTCTTATGGGAATAAAAGCATGTCTCTGTCTGTGTTATCGGCCTCTTTGACGTTTGACGGTGAGCGATACTGTGTCTGAGTCGGAGGGGTAGGGGAGGCTTGACTGTTTTCCAGTGCCCAGTTCTGGTGTTGCGGATACCTCGATGGTTATGGAGCCGCTTCTACCGCCGCCCAGCTCTGCTGCGGATGCGTAGCAGGTGATTGAGCCTGTCTGGCCCGGCTCCAGCACCAACGTGCCTTCGTTGTCGCAGTTTACAGAGGCCGTTTCAACGTCTCCCGACACCGACACTAGGCTTGCGAGAATGTTTTTCATGACTTCCACCGCTTCTCTGGCTGTTGGGGGAAGCCTGACTGTTATGCTGAAGGAAAAAGAGCTACCCTCTAGAACCTGGTTAGGGGCGATTATTTCAACGTCCATTTCGACAGGCGTGATCTCCACACGTAGCAACATGAACACCACGCTTGTTACGTCGGGTACTATTACTATTCTTGGGTTTGAGTCAGGCGACAAAAGTCTTGATGAAGACACCAGTATACCGTTTTCATATAGCGAGACCTCGAAGACGCCGGCTGTTGAGGAAAACGCTAGGCTTATGTTTTCGTTCGAAGCTGTTGCTTTGTAGGTTATGCTTTTTGGGTTGATGTTGGAGTCTTGGTCTAAAGGTGTTACAACGACTTGGTACACGTCGCCTCTTTTCATGTTTATGGCTGATATCGTTAAAGTGTAGGGGAAGAGGCCGGGTATTACACGGCCTCCTGACAGCTCTATTATGTTGGAGGCGAACATTCTTCCTCTTTCGGTGACTGCGATGAACTGAGCCCGCCCTGTGAACATGCTTACGCAGTCCGTCACCTCCACTGTTGAGTTGCTTCCGGGATGTAGGTAGTTTGGCTGGTTTATGCATGGTCTGCTGTTAATAGGCGCTCCTGTTCTTGTGTCTACTGCCCATATTCTCAGGACGTTTATCAGGAGCGGTGATTTGTTTTTGAGGATGATGCTTATACCGTTTTGGTCAGCCTCCAACAACACAGCCAGGTCTTCAGTCATCCTGTCGATGTCTCTTATTCTTCTTGAGTTTATCTCGTTTGAGAGGATGGTTTGTAGGCTGGCTTGGTACATGAGGAGTGGAATTATTGTTGTGAAAACGATGGCTAGCACTATCGCAATCCCGACCGCCGAGGAGACAGCTCGACGGCGGTTACCGCGCTGTGGATGTGTCATATCTCGCCAGCCCTGCCCACTGGATGTTTGCGAAGGGGTTGCTTGGTTGATACAGGTGTTTCGGTAAATACCAGACGTCAACAACGTACGGCGGTGTACCAGTCTTCTCGCATTGGATGCTTGCAAGCTCGGCGGCTCTCATGCGGACCGTGACCGGGTCGCCTATATTCAGCCTCGGCCCTAGGGATTGTGTAGATTTTGGGTATATTGTGCAGCTGAATACCAGTACGTCGACAAGGCCTGGGTTTGAGGCCCATATTGTTCCAGTCTCGAAGTCGACGGCTTCGATTATGAGCAGAGCCCTCTGGCTGCTGACCATTCTGTCGACTTCTTGAGTGTTCTGTGAGGTTGTGATGAACGTGTAGCTGATCGATAAACCCCAGGCTGCGAGACCTATTATGATGACCCCTGCCAGCAGTATGACTTCTTGTAACAATGTGGAGCCGCCGCTTCTTGAATGCTTCTTGCGTTTCTTAGCCATTTAACCGCTATTTGATTTGGTTATACATCATGGTATATAAGTTTTGCACAGATATTTTTTACTAAAACATTCGAACGTGCGGGAAAAACCATCCTACAGACGGTTGGCAGCGCTTTTTGGCCATCATCAAGGCTGGATTGTCGTGGGTGGTTTAGACATCAGCCGGAAATGTGTTATGTGTCTTACCTTGGGATTCACCCCCTCCAAGATGATGGCAAGATTTTAAACCAATTGAAAGCTTCTGTTAGGCGTTGAGGACGGTTGAACCAAGTATAGTTTTCCACCAGGTCAAAGGCAAGCCGGAAATATCCATAATCATAGCCAGCGTGAGGCCTGGAGTGTTGATGCTGGAGAGTGGTGATGCGCTTGCAGATTTGGAGAAGATTGAGGTGATAGTTGTTAAGGGAGCTTCGCCAGGTGCTTGTCGTAACTTGGGCGTTAGCAGGAGTAGCGGTGGGTTGCTGCTGTTCTTGGACGATGATGTTGTGATTGATTTTAGGGTTTTAGAAAGAGTGTGCAAGCATTTTGATGATGCGAGGGTTGGTGCTGTGGGAGGCCCTAACCTGACTTTGAACCCCGCCAGCTTTTGGGAGAGGTGCAGCGGCTATGTTCTTTCTTCACCCATCGGTTCGTCTGTGATGAGCTGGAGATACAAGGTTATGCTGGGGCCCTTAACTGTTGATGAAAGGATGTTAACCGGATGCAATTTGATGGTGCGTCGAAAAGCTTTTTTGGAGGCAGGCGGGTTTCCGGAAGACATTTTCCCAGCGGAGGAGAACATTCTTCTTCACAAAATATCAAAGCTGGGATATTCTTTGGTATACGACCCTGGCTTTGTCGTGTTCCATAAAAGAAGGGGGTTTTTAGGGCATTTCATTCAGGTTTTCAGGTATGGCCGTGGAAGGGCTTTGATGGTGAAAAGGTTTCCCGACTCCTTCAGGTTGGTTTTTAGCTTGCCGTCAGCTGGTTTGCTTGTTTATTCATCGTTGGGCTTGCTGTCTGTGTTTGGGTTTGTTCCCTTCTTTCTGTTACTGGCTCTGGGCGTGTCATATTTTTGTCTGGTTTGCTTTGAGTCGGTTCGTGTTGGTAGGAGAAACAGGGATTTCGCAGCCATTCCTGCTATGACGGTGTTCTTTCCCATGCATCACCTCTCTTACGCTCTTGGCTTTTTACTTGGGTTGATAAAGGGTAAATGATGCTTTTGAGAAATTTCGAGAAAGCTTTTTGGATGCTGCCTTTCAAGCTTTTCCCTTCGACTCTCTTCTGGGTTCGTTCGGACGGGATATGGTTTGCATGCAGTTTGAAGAGGCCTCACGATTTTTTGATACCGTTGGCTGTGTATGAAAAGGATTTGATATTGTTTGTTTTGAACAAACTAGGTCCGGGTTCTAGTTTTCTTGATGTCGGAGCTCATCTGGGAGCTTATGCTTTGAGGGCTGCACGCAAAGTTGGAGCCGGTGGGTTGGTTGTGGGGGTTGAGCCTGATGTATTGAACCAGTATTGTTTGCAGGCTTCAATAAGCCGTAACGGGTTTAACAACGTTTTGCTTATCAAGGCTGCGGTCGCTCAAAAGTCTGGATTTGTTGATTTCTACGTTAAGCCCAAAGGCGACATGTCTGGTTTGTTATGCCGTGATGCGTTGGGTAAGAAGATTTCTGTAGAAGCCATTTCTTTGGGTGCTTTGTTCAAAAAGCTGGATGTGGTTTTTGACGTGGTCAAGATAGACGTTGAAGGTGTTGAGCAATATGTGTTGGACGACTTATCAAGGTTCAGAGATTTTTGGAGGATGGCGGTTGTGGAAGTGCACGGCAAATCTGTTGGTGAGGTTTGTGGGTGCGTTTTTTGTAGAAAAGCGTCGTCTCTGGGGATGAATGTGACTAAGACGTTACACACGCATGTCCGCGAATGTCATCATGTTCTGATAAAAAATGTGTAGGCGTGGGGTTATGGAACCAGCACTGCCACGGGGTATGTTTTGCCGCTTGTCGTGTGGAGGGCTATCTCGTTGGTTACGCCGCCCTGTACTACACAGTTACCGCCAGCTGTTATGCTCCATACCTGTGTGCCTCCGATAGTTAGCTGGTTTGCAAGACCAGTCATGCATACTCGTCCGTTAACCAGTATCATGTCTACTACTGCTGGGCTTGAGCCTGAGTTTTTAGCTATGACTACTACTTGGCTTCCGTCCCAGTAGGCTGTCATTATCTCGATCTTCTCAAAGCGTGTGAACACGCCCACCAGACCTGAAGCCCAGAAGGCGACAGCGATGGCTATGACGATGGCGACCGCCACAAGTATGACGGTGGCAACCACGGGGCTTATCCCAGCCTTTCTCCTTACGACCATGTAGTTAACGTTAAATCGGTTGTTTAAAAGATTTTCCACGTTCTAACTCAACCCACACCGAGCTGCGCGACACCGTTTTTAAACATCACACATCCTTTGGCCATGTAAACGCTTATATCCATACCCCTAACTACACTACAATAGGATGGGTGTTTCAGACTTCTTCACCAGCTTCTCGTACGACAACTTCCTCTCACTGGGCAGAGCAATACTCAGAATAGCCCCAGCCATCCCGTCAAAGCTTGAAAGCGCTGGAAAACGAGTCCACCCCGAAGTCTTCGCCTCAACCGTCGCAGCCATAACAGTAATCACCGCAGCCATTACAGTACCCCTCGCAATCTTCCTATACTTTGTAACAGGAGTTTGGCTGGCGCTCCTGATAGCCGCCGCACCAGCTTTAGCGCTTCTTTTCGGCATAGCTTCACCATACATCTCAGCATCCGCCGCCGCATCGCTGCTTGAGAGCGAGGTCCCCTACGCTGCAAGCTATCTAGCAGTAATGTCCACGGGCGGCATCCCACCCTACAAAAGCCTGATACGCCTCGCCAACAGCCAGCTGATGCCCAACATAGCCAAAGCAGCCAAGCTCGCCGAGCTTAATGTAAGAGTAGGAGGCCTCGACCCGGTCACAGCCGTTGAGAGAATGGCCAAAGGAATACCGTCCAAAGAGTACAAAGACCTGATGCTGGGCTATGCCTCAACCCTAAGAAGCGGCGGAGACGTCGTCCATTACCTCATCAGAAAAACAGAACAGATATTCACATCCCGCATGGGCAAGATGAGGATTGTCGGAGAACGGATGGGAATGCTCATGGAAGGCTTCGCAGCCATAACCATGATGCTCTCCCTAGTCCTCTTCACAATATACATAGTCTCACGGGCTCTGCCGAGCGAGTTCCTCATAATGCCTTCGGAGCAGTTCGTCATGATAGCCTACCTCATCCTCCCAGGCCTTTCCTTGATGTTCCTCTACATAGCTGACATAAGCCAGCCGAAATACCCTATGAGCGACCCCCGCCCCATGAAAACCCTTCTGCTAACACTGCCTTTTGCCCTCGCGTTCGCAGCCTTCTTCGTCATCCCGTTCTTCATAACAGAACTACAGTTCATCCCGCCTTTCGACACAACGTCAAACATGATAAAACAGATAAGAGCGATGACAGGCCTTGAGATGGGCTACGAATCCTCGATAGCGCTCGTCCTCTTCTTCATAATCCTATTCACCCCAGGGACCATCGCCTACCAAAAATACGGCGCCGAAAACTTCTCAGTCATGCACGGCCTAACCCTATTCCTCCGAGACCTGACAGAAGCCCGTAAAACAGGCCTCAGCCCCGAAAGATGCATAATAGACCTTGCACGAAACAGCTACGGCGCCTTCAGCAAACACCTCAAGGTCATAGCCCGTCAAATAGGATGGGGAATGCCCTTGCGTAAAATCTACGAAGACTTCTCAAAAAGAACCTACGGATGGCTTGAGAAAGCAGGTGTTTTCATCTTGGTAGACGCGATAGACGTTGGAGGAGGCGCTCCCGAAACTTTCGAAGTCCTAGCATCATTCTCCGAAGACCTCGAAGAGATAGAGAGGCAGAAGCGAGCTACCCTCAAGCCTCTCATGCTCATACCATACATCACAGCCCTTATGCTGATAATAGTTGTAGTTATTTTAGTGGCTTTCATGAAGAACCTGCTCCAGCTGGCGAGTCTGAGCATCTCCACGGCAGAGTTCATCCACTTCTTCCTACCCCCAGTGATAATAATAGCAGCCATCAGCGGCCTTGTTGCTGGAAAAATATCAAGCTCAACGATAGCCGGCGGGTTCAAACACGCGGTCATAATGTCAGTATTGGGCATGATAGCTATCTACGCTTCCGGAACACTGGCAGTCAACATGTTCCAACTTCCAACAACACCGTAAACGCTAGCCTATTAGCTCGACAATCCCGCCAACTATGCCTACTCTACCGCTCTCCTTCAAATGCCTTATAGCTCTGATTATCAGCTCCCTTGGATAAGGCGTCTTCACAAAAATCTGCCAGTAAGGCGTTGGCCCCGCACGCTTCAGCAGAAACTCTGCAAGATAGTCAGCCACCTGCTTAACCTGCTCCTGCGTGTAAGTTGTTGCCACAGGCTGGTCTTCCTTCACAGCAGGCCTCGCTCCAGTGGACACAGCGGGTTTCCTGAGGGACAACCCTATCTCTGAGACAAGCTTCTCAGGGTCAGCATAGTATGACAGGATGATTCTAGCAACCTCCTTGTTGTCCGTGATGTTGTTCTGCCTCATCCACTCCAAAATCTCCTTACGACGCCACAGCTCGACAATCAACTGCTCTCTCGAAAGCCCTGTCTGCAGAGAAATGCTTTCAAGCTGTAGGCTGTTGGCGAAGTTAACCCTGAATGTGTCGGTCGCCGGGTCCCATGTAGCTATGGACCTGTAGTGGAAAGCATCCTCAAGCTCCCATACGTTCCTGCACCTCCGTCCAAAAGTCGTAACTTTGCCCCTAAGCTGAACCCTCTCAACCAAGGCCATCGCATCAAGCAGGGAGATATGCGTCTCAGGAATGTTCATCGGCGGGCTCATGAACCTTTTGACAGCCGACTCGATGTTTTCCGCGTGGACTGTAGACAGGCCGCCATGCCCCGTAGCAATCGCCTGAAACAGGACAAACGTCTCCTCACCCCTAACCTCGCCTACAATCAGGTAGTCAGGCCTATATCTCAAGCTCGTTCTGACAAGGTCGAAAAGTGAGACCTGACCCCTCTCGGTAGACCCAAGCCCATAGCTCTCCCTGGTCACGAACCTCACCCAGTTCTCACGAGGTATGTTTATCTCCGCCGTCTCCTCGCAGGTAACAATCTTCATCCTAGGCCTGATGAAAGTGGTCAACGCGTTGAGAAGAGTTGTTTTCCCGCTTCCGGTGGCGCCAATCAACATGATGCTAGCCTTGTGCTCGAGCAGGAGCCAGAAATATGCGCCCATCTCGCTGTTCAGCACGTTAGAAATTATCAGCTCTGTTATGCTGAAAGGCCGTTCCCTAAACTTTCTAATGGTAAAGGTGCTGCCCCTCGGCGATATTTCCTCACGGAAAGTAGCTGCAAGCCTATGCTTCCCGTAAATCATTGCGTCTACTATGGGAAACGCTGAAGACACATGTTTACCAGCCTTGTGTGCAAGATGTATGATGAAGTTGTCCAACGCCTCTCTGTCGGTGAATATTATGTTAGTGGGCAGAGACTCATAATCCCTGTGCCACACATATATGGGTATTCCCACGCCGTCGCAGGAAATGTCCTCAACCTTGTAATCATCCATGATAACGTTTAAAGGCCCGAAACCCATCATGTCTCTCTCGATATAGTAGAGAAACTTCTCCGTAAGCTTATCATCGACAGAACCTAGGCCAAGCCCTCCCGCATACTTCCTCAAAATCTTTTTAGTAGTTTCGACGACAGCCTTCCTAACCTCTTCCTCCTCACCGAGCTTTGGGAAGTCAAGCTCCTTAGTCAGAATGTCCTTGACCTTTTCAAGCGCTGTCTCCTCGCTGGGCTGCAGCGGCTCCTCTATAACAAGGTATAAAGGTTCGGCGACAACGCCGGGGGGTGTAGCTATAACAACCTGCCCATACTTCTCCTTGACATAATAGCTGTCGAGAACCTCGTACTCAGGCTTGAGAGGAGTTCGGATTATGCCCTCCCACTGCCTCGTAACTTTCTTCTCCTTAAGCTTAGCCACAGCCACCACCCCTGACAGCAACAACCCTGTTCAGAGCCATCTAAGCCACCCTACCCCTCGCAAACAACGATGAAACAACAGTAGACAAGTCTTTCGTGAGAATGGAGTCAACATACCATATGTTAAACAATTCTGCAATCCTCCTCGCCTCATCATGCAACGGATGGTAACTCATCACATAGAAATCAACATCACTCAGGTCAAGCTTCATAGTCATCACCTTCATGATAGTGTTGAGCTGGTCTTCCTTTTTATCTGTTTTGATAAACATTATCACGAAACGGGGGTCACCGTTCTGCTTGACTAGGAGATCTAGCCTGTGACTTATTTTAGAAGAGCCGAGGATAGTTGTGTACCGCTCAATAGAATAGCCTAGCGTACGGAGTTTCTCAACCAACAGTTTTATCGGCTTGTTTTGTTCTAACGCTTTGGATAAAGCCTGCGGGTTAACGGTGTAGCGGTAGAATGTCTTCAACTCTAAGCTGTTGTAATCGTATGCCATGCCGCAGGTCACACATTTGAAAGAAACGTATGGCTCAGGGTTAACTTCGTTACATTGATAGCAGATGAACAGGCTTGAATGAACTTTAAGCTTGTCATGCATACCCTCCTCCTCGGGCTCGCTTGCAATAGACACATCCGTCCCACATCTGGGACATAGGTTTCTACCCCCCTCGCTGAACCTTTCCTCAGGGCCGAGAAAACCACACGCTTCATGCTGCAGTATTCTTTGACGGCTCAGGTTGGGTGATTTACATGATTTGCAGCTTAAGGAAATCATGTTGAGCGCGCTAAAACATCTAGGGCATACAACTTTTTTAAACTCTATACCGCCGATTTTAAGTATCCCTTTGTCTAACAGCCTTTTCAGCAAAAGCATCAGACGTGAAGAATCTATGTCAAGCCTCTCCTGTATCGTTGGGAAATATCCTCCCTCGGCTGAAGAAGCAGGGATAGGAATTATTTCGGTTAGCCTGCTTGTCTCAATATATTCCAGGAGATAGTCCTCAAGCTCCTCGCTGTCAATTTTCTCCGGAAGATGAGGAGGCTCGGGTAGTGGGGGTGCGAAGACCTGAGATGCTTCAGCTACCGCGGTCTCCTTAACAGAAGTCTCCACCACCGTCGGAGTTTGCTGCTCCACTGACTGTTGTTGAGGCTGTTGCACGGACGCTTGCTCCCCACTCGCGGGGGGTTCCTGCGTTGGTTCTACTCTCTCAATCTGGACGGGGGGGATTTCTTTCTTCCGAATACCCGAAAGCACGCTGAGTATGGCTGGCGGAGCTAAAAAAACACCCAAACCCATCAGCCATCCTTCAATAGGCCATTTTGACCCTAGCTGTGCGTGGAGAAATAATGCCGCCAGCCAGCCTCCAAAAGCTCCAACCAATAAAACCGGCCAAAAGACTATGTTCTGAATCTTGTAGTGAATGACAGTGTATACGGTTGTGAGCCCAAGCCCCGTTAGGATGAAAACGAGGAAAGAATACTGCGCAGGCAAGAGGTTAACCAAGAAAGAGGGGAGAAAACCTCCGACCACGTACCATAGAGCAAAAACAACACCGGCAGTAGCTGCTGCTACCCGCATTTCAGCCGTTAATTTCAAACCTTTACAGATTAAACGTGTTCTGGTTATATAAATTTTTCACTCAAATATTGGTTTTTGAAACACCCTGACAGGCTCGAGGCCGATGTTTCCATCCTTTGGCCAATGTTAACTGTGATGCCTCGAAACGAGGGATGTCAGGTTCTTCAAAACCCCTTTCCAGCCCGATTCTTTCATGATTCTCAAAACCATCTCCCAATCTACTCTTAGAAGCACTATTGTTATGATGGTCATGGCGATGACGGCCACGATCGTTGATGTTAAAGCTGCCTCGCCGAGGAACACGCTTGAGTAGTAGAAGTAGGTTTTTCCCATGTAAGCCACCAAAGTTGAAAGGATTATTTTGCCTAATGTGTTTGCCAGAAGGAAGCGCCAGAGGCTCATTTTAATTATCCCCGCGGGGATGAAGTAGACGTCGTCAGGCAGCGGGGTCAGCGCGAAGACAAACACGCCTATCGCACCGTATTTTCCGATGAGCTCCCTCAAAGCATCCATCCTGTTTTTACTCTCCCGGCCGAGGAAGCGGTATCCCAGCCTTCCAAGAAGGTATGATGTTATTTTTCCTAACGAGCCGCCAAGCCCAGCAGCCAACCCCAGCACAAGAGGGTCAACGCTCTCGCTCAGCAAGACAACAACAAATAGGTATGGGACAGGGAGAAAAGGCACCAGACTTCCCAGGAGCGAGGCTATGAAGACGCCGAAAGGCCCGTATGTTACAGCCAGCTGCTGAAACCAGTTCAAGCTTTCAGCCCTGCCGTGGTTTCGTCGAGTATTAAACGTTCGCCCATCCTCTTCAAAGCTTCAAGCCTATCCAAAGTCTTAGCTTCCACCGACATCTTTATCTGG
This sequence comes from Candidatus Caldarchaeum sp., assembly GCA_038844785.1. Lineage (GTDB taxonomy): Archaea > Thermoproteota > Nitrososphaeria_A > Caldarchaeales > Caldarchaeaceae > Caldarchaeum. The sequence goes on along the minus strand of JAWBRA010000012.1, from coordinate 5,490 downwards.
GGCATGGTGTTAGAGGCTCTGATGAGTATCCAGCCGTCTTGGGCAAAAGCTTTGACACCATCCAAACCGCTAATCCTGAACCCCATCTCCTCAAGCCTCTTTCCAATCTTTTCAACAACTTTGAACTTTATGCTGTCGGGGCAGTCGTAGACCAGTATTGGGGTCGTCGGGTATGAAGGTATTTGGTCGACGTGTTTTGAGAGAGGTTGGCGGCTCGTGTGCAGTAGCCCAGCCATCTTGAGGGCGGCGTACAATGCGTCATCATCTCCACCCAGCTCGCCGAAGTAAAGGTGGTTGCTTTTCTCACCCCCTAAGACAGCTCCAAGCTCCCTCACCTTCCTGTGGAGAAAAGCTCTTCCAACCTTCCATTCAACAGGCGTGAAACCAAGACTTTCAGCAACTTCTCTCAAAGCTGTTGAAGAGTTGACGTCGTATACGACAAATCCTTTGACCTTGTAAGTCTTGAGCAGAACAGCCAACGCTATATCACCATTCAATATTCTCCCCTTGTCGTCTACGAAGACGGCTCTGTCGGCGTCCCCGTCAAAGGCTACCCCCATGTCAAAACCTTCTTCAACGACAAGTCTCCGCAAAGGCTCGATGTTTTTCTCGGTTGGTTCTGGGTCGTGTCCCCGAAACCATCCGTCAGGGTTGTCGTTTAAAACCTTGAAATCTATTTCCAAGCTTTTCAAAACCTGCGGGAACACTAATGATGCCGAGCCGTCGCTAAGGTCGACAGCCATCCTGAGACCAGGCATGGATGTAAAGCTTGATAAAAGATGTTTGCGGTAGGCTTCCAGCAGGTTTACTTCGGTTATGCTGCCCTTGTTTTCAGCCGCTGGGCCGTATTTTTCGTGGAGCACCATCTCCAGTATCTCTTCCATGCCGGCGCCTTCCGAGATTGTTTCACCATCTCCAAGGAACATTTTGAAGCCGTTCCATTCCTTTGGGTTGTGGCTTGCGGTAACCATCACGCCGCCGGATGCACCGAAGTAACGCACGCCGAAATAGCTGGCAGGCGTGGTGCAAACCCCTGCATCTAAGACATCAACCCCCGAATCATTCAACCCGTCTATCAACGCTTTTGAAAGCGGTTTGCCGCTGAGCCTCACATCTCTTCCAACCAAGATTTTTCCACCAGCTTTTTTTCCAAAGGCTCTACCTATCTTGTACGCTACTTCTTCGTCAAGGTCCTGCCCGTAAACACCTCTCACGTCATAGGCCCTGAAGATATGCGGCGAAGGCTTCACATGCCCCACCTCTTCAAAACAGCCTCATCCGCCAACCCGGTAACCCTTAAGCCCGCGTTCCCAACGTCGTATCTTCTGTTGACTCCGATTAGAAACCTTGTGAAAACCTCGCCGTAGCGCGAGTTTTTCAACGACCCCCCATCTATGGGGCGTAGCCCGTCGATTAGAGACAGCAGCTTAGCTAAGGTCTTCTTCCCCTCAAGGTCGTCTCCGAAGATGAACGTATCCATGTTAAGCGGCTTGTCCACATCCAGCATCGCCGAAGCGCTTACGGTGTGGAGGGCTGCTGCAACCTTAACCGAGGACGGCAGCCTGCTCGCCAGAAACTCTGCCGACGACATCACGTCATCGTTCATCGAGACGATACATGAGACGGCGAGGCATCCCTCCTTCATAGCCGGGGCTACACTTCGGGCTATCTCATCGACAGCTTCGTAAGGTATTGTGAAGAAGACAACATCACAATCCTTCACCGCCTCATGGTTTACTCGGCCAGAGACCTTGGCGTTTCCGAGAAGGTTTAAGATCTCACGCGCTGCTTTAGAGGCTTTTTCAACATGCCTCGACCCGATTACAACTTCCACCCCCGCCTTGGCAAGCCTAAGCGCAAGAGCAAAACCCAGATCACCAGTACCGCCTATGACGGAGACTTTCACCAACTTCTGCGTCATGCCTATTTGGCTGAAAAATTATTTAAATAATTATATGGTATGCAGGGGACTGTTTATCTTCCTTCTGCGCGTATTTTGTCTGAGGTTTTGATGCTTGGGGTGGTTTTAGTGCTTGTTTTCGTGAAGGGCCGGAGCTTGGTTGAGACGCTTCTCATGTTCAGCGTGATCACTTATTTCATCGTTTATCTGCGATACTTGACTTACGCTCTGGACACGCCGTTCCGACAGGGGGAGAGAACGTAAGATGACGTAAGCTTGTTTCTCCTTAAAGGGTTTGAAAAAAGGCTGGCTGCTGAGCTTGCAGTCGGGGCATCTATCTCTGTTCGAATGTTTTATGGCACACGCTACAAAACCATTCTCCTCCATCATACTGTGGCTGAACACCTGAAGGAATAAACGGAGACTCTTCAAAGTGGACCGTGGTATTCCATCCTTAACCCACATGTCTATTCTAACCTGTCTTCCGTCGTTAGCCTTGTGATGGGGTAGGTTTTTAATATTCTAAGACTCTTCCTGACGTAACCTCATACCCGCCTTAAAACCCCCCTCCCCCTCGATAAGGCCGTCCTTCCTGAACAGTCGCTCCGTCCGCCTTAACGGCTACAGCAGAGCATTAAGGAAAAACCAAGAAAAAAGAAATACAAACAACCTTAACTGACAAGGAAATAGTCGATATTATTTAAAGTCATGCACATTAGTTAGATAAACGTTACCGGGGGTCGGAATGCGGCGTCTTAGCTTGTGGGCATTACTTTAAAAAGAGGTTTTTTCAAGGCTTAACCCATGGATGACACCCTGCTCGCTGTTGCGGTTCTCTTCATTGTCATGGGCGTAGTTGGGATATTCATTCCGTTCTCTGGGGTTTCGGAGACTATGAGGCCGTTGGCTGAGTTTTCAGGCTTCGTCCTGGCGTTAGGCCTCATCATGCTTCCAATCGGGCTGTTCAGAGGCGGCCTTCCCCAGCTGTCAGGCGGCAGAGCATACGTGTTGGCTTCGTTGGGGATTGGCTTGGTTTCGTTCGTTCTTGTTTCAGCAGCTCTTCAGATAGGGCCTTTCACCAAGATAGAGACTGTGGGCGCCGTGGGTCCAACACCATACAACGTAACCATAGTGATTTTGCCTGGTTCCTTCGACCCAAGCGCCACCGAGACCTACTCGCCCGCAAGAGTCAAAGTTCTCGCAGGCTACAACAGCACTGTGATATGGATTAACATGGAAAAGGTTAACGTGGCGCACACGGTCACTTCCGACCAAGGTCTGTTTGATTCTGGGTTGTTTGGAGCGGGGGAGAGATGGGTTTTCACGTTTGTGAGGGCTGGCATTTATCCATACCACTGCACCCCGCATCCATGGATGGTTGGAACGGTCACCGTAGTCGAGGGGCCTATGCCACAGGCCGGCGGCTAGAAGACAGCGCCGAGCCGGCCTTTAAGATACGTCTTCTCAGCCTCCACTATCTCTACGTTGACAAACCTGCCCAGAAGGTTTTCTCTAGTGTTCAGGACTATGGGTCTGTAGGCAGTGTTTCTTGCAACCATTAAGCCGTTTTTGCCAACCTCGTCGACCAAAGCTCTCCCCGACCAGCCTACCCATTCCTCGTTGAGCCTTAGCTGCAGCTCCTCGACCAATCCTTTCAACACCGATACCCTTTGAGAGACAACATTATGGGGTAAAGGCTTCAGCCCTTCGGCAGGGGTGTTGGGACGTGGGAAGAATCGTGAAATGTTAACCACGTGAGGTTGAACTTCCTCCACCAGCTTTAACGTCTGCTCAAAATCATCCTCTGTCTCAGTGGGATAGCCCACTATTATGTCCGTAGCGAGCGTCAGCATTGGAATACGCTCCCTAAATTTCCGAACAATCTCAAGGAAAACTTTCGTGGAATGGCCTCTGTTCATCTCCTTCAAAACTTTGTCCGAGCCCGACTGCACGGGCAGGTGGAGGAACTTGAAGATCTTATCTCTGCTGAAAGCTTTTACCAGCTTATCGAGGATTGGCTTGAGGTAGATAGGGTTCATCATGCCCACCCTCACGTAAAAGTCGCCATCAACGTCGTTGACGGCTTCCAGAAGCTCTGGCAGAAGGTTTCTCCCTGACTCCATGCCGTAGCTTCCCATGTCCTGGCTAGTCAGCCAAAACTCTCTGCAGCCCTCGCCCAAACCCCTTCTTACCTCGTCCACAACCATTCTGACAGGATAGCTTTCGAAGCCTGGTCTTGTGTTGGGCACTATGCAGAAGCTGCACCTGCTCCACCTACATCCCTCAGAAACAGGTATTATGGAGACAACGGGGGTGCGTCTAACCCGTGGCAAACCAAGCTTGGTCCCGCCGCCGTTGAAAACCTCTCCCTCAACAGCTGCATGTATCTCCGTTATACTTCGAGGCGGCACCATTATCGCTTGAGGCGCCGCCTTCCTAACCCTTTCACTCTCCCCAGTAACCATACATCCTGCCACGACAAGCCTCCGGCCCAGTCCTGAGAACCTTCTAATCCTGTGCACCATCCTGTCGGCTGTAGGTTTCTTAACGGCGCAAGTTACCAATACGACGTAGTCGGCCTTCTCGGGACTGTCCACGACCTCGTATCCCCGGGTCTTCAGCAGGCCTAAAGCAATCTCACCGTCGGCCTGGTTTGCTGAGCAGCCGTACACCTCGGCGTAAACCTTTCCAGCCATCCTTTCAGACCTGCTTTTAGAGGTTACGTCCTTTTATTAAGTTCGTCGTGCGATGTGCTCAGACACGTAGTCAATAAATGCTGCGGTATAGAAGGTGGGAGGGATGAAGCGTGACTGCTACATGCCTGTTGCTGGGCGTGAAGAGCAGGTGCTCAGGTTGTTTCAGAGCTACCCGCAGCACAGGTTCAGGTTTAACGAGCTTAGGCGCGTAACCGGGCTTCATCAAGAGGTTTTATCACGGGTGGCGACCTATACATATGCTTCCTACCTCTAGACTTGAAGCCGCCCAGCTTCACTATACCAGCATTGAGATAATCTAGGGCAGATGAGATGAGGCCCATCAGGTAGTTTGGCAGGTTCCTGACAGTTATCAAGCCTGAGAACTCATGGCCGGACTTTACATACTCAACCTCATACAGGGCCCCTCTCCTAACGGCTCCGCTTCTCCTGTTTATGGCTATTCCGCTCTTTACTCCAACGACTACGCTTCCTGAGGAATATGCGTCTTGGAACTCTACATGGGAGCTAAAGCTGCTCGATCCGAAGGCCTTACAGATTGACAATAGCGTGCCAGTATCTCTATGACTACCTGATGATCGTTACTCCTCAACGCCCTCTCTATAGTAGCATTTGTTGATATCTTCTCCACCAAGCTGAGCTATCAAGACATAACACAAACAATAATTTTGAAAGGAAAAATAGAGGGGAGGGTTTGGCTGGAGGCCCGTCGTCTGACAACGTCTGGGAAGCCGGATGAAAACCGTGCATTCCGTGATAAATCGCCGTAAAGCGTTGGGTACTGAATTGCCCGGCCTTCATCTGGTTTTTCTCCGCTGTCAGGCCTGGCCTCCAGCCATTGTTTGTTTGATTTTCTTCAGGAGTTAGCGTGTTTTT
>JAWBRA010000011.1:0-61449 GCA_038844785.1 Candidatus Caldarchaeum sp. | reverse complement strand
CAGTACTGCAGTTTCTTCTCGACAACCCTAACAAAGGTTTTAGCCTCAGGTATATCGCCAGAGCTACGGGTGTTGCGCCTTCAACGGTAGGCATAGTGGTCAACAACCTTGAGCGCATAGGTATAGTCTATCAGAGGAGGCTTCGAGCTGTCAAGCTGATAGCCCTCAACCCAGACAGCGTCCTCGCAAAAGGGCTGACACAGCTCCTCCAACTTATAAGAGAAGCATCCACGTCGTAGCGTGTTTATCTAAAATTCCCTATATACCGGAGTTTATACATACGGATGGGATGGATGAATATCTTGGATACAGGGGACGTGTAGCCCAGTTGCTTCGCAGGGCTGGGGTATCGGTCGGCGACGAGGTCGAGGTAAGCAAAGCTGGAGCTGTCTACCGTGGGTTTGTCATCACAAGATACGAGTTCGGAGACCCGGACATAGTCGTTCTCAAGCTGAAGAACGGCTACAACATAGGGGTCCGAGTGGATGATGAGACACGGATTGTCAGGCTTGCTGAGACAAGCCCGCCGGCCTTCAAACCCCCTCCGCCGCCGCAGCCCCGAGAAAACCTCCCCCGCGTCGCAGTGGTAAGCACAGGCGGGACAATAGCCAGCAGGATAGACTACAGAACGGGCGGGGTCAGGCCTGCGCTTTCAGCAGCAGACCTGGTCAGCATAGTGCCGGAGCTGGCTGAGGTTGCAAACGTTTCCGCGGAAATTTTGATGCAGGTTTACAGCGAGAACCTCACGCCTCACCACTGGACGAAAATGGCGGAGCGGGTTGACCAGCTGATACGTGAAGGGTTTGAAGGAGTAGTTATAGCTCATGGGACGGATACGATGGGCTACACAGCCGCCGCCCTCAGCTTCGCCCTACTGGGCACACCCATTCCCGTTGTTTTGGTGGGCGCTCAAAGGTCCTCCGACAGGCCTTCAAGCGACGCAGCTACAAATCTAATCGCAGCGGTCGAGGTTGCGTCCAAAGCACCTTTCGCGGAAGTGGTTGTATGCATGCATGGCTGGCATTCAGACGACAGCATCCTCATACACCGGGGGACTAGGGTTGTCAAGCTCCACACAAGCAGCCGAGGAGCCTTCCAGTCAGTGAACGCAGAGCCGCTGGCGGTCAAAACCCCTGCAGGGATAAAAATTTTGAGCAAACAATACAGCCCAAGAAACAGCGGCAGCTACAGATTCCAGCCCTACTTCGACGAGAGAGCCATGCTTATAAAATTCTTCCCAGGGATGAAGCCTGAAGTACTCGAAGTCATTGTTGAAAGATTTAACCTAAGGGGGGTCATTCTGGAGGGTACGGGGCTGGGACATGTCGCGTCATCGTTCATACCCTTGATTAAAGATCTAGTAGACAAAGGCGTGTTCATCGGGATGACGAGCCAATGCAGGCACGGCAGGGTTAACATGAACGTTTACGACAATGGACGCGACCTTATGCGGGCCGGAGTCACGCCTTTAGACGACATGCTTGCTGAAACATCCTTGGTCAAGCTGATGTGGGTTTTGGAAGTTCTCGGCCCTAATGCAACATTGGAGGAGGTCAGGCAGCTGATGCTGGCAAACCTCTGCGGAGAGATAGGAAACAGGACATATCCACAATACGACGTTGTCAGCAGCTTGAGCTAAACTTCATGGGCTGAGAGGGAATGGATTACGAAAAGCTGGGTTTGAAGGTTGGCGTTGAGGTACACCGTCAGCTCGACACCAAGCACAAGCTTTTCTGCAGATGTCCAACCGAGCCTGTCGAAAACGGGAAAGTCGTCAAGATAACCCGATACCTTCGGGAGGCCCAGAGCGAGGTCGGGACAGTAGACCCAGCGGCCTTGTTCGAATCCAAGAAACGTAAAAAGATAATTTACCATGCCAACCCTTCTAACGTCTGCCTTGTTGAGATGGATGAAGAGCCACCTCATCCACTAAACCCTGAAGCCGTAGAAACAGCCCTCACCATAGCTTTGCTGCTCAACGCAACACCCGTTGACGAAATCCATGTGATGAGAAAGATTGTCATAGACGGCTCCAACACGTCAGGCTTCCAGAGAACATGCATAGTGGCGGTAGGAGGCCATCTTGTTGTTGACGGCAAGCAGATACCTATACAGACGATCACCCTCGAAGAAGACGCCGCCAGAATAGTTTCCATGGGAAGGGGTGTGGTTGAGTACGATTTGTCTCGGCTTGGAATCCCTTTGATAGAGGTTTCGACAGCACCCGTGATAACCTCGCCGACGGAGGCCATGAAAGTAGCGAAAGCCATCGGCAACGTGCTGAGGGCCAGCAGGAAAGTAAAGAGAGGGCTGGGAACGGTTAGGCAAGACCTTAACGTCTCAATCATAGGCGGAGCGATGACCGAGATTAAAGGTGTTCAGGAGCTTGAGCTCATAGCACCAGTTGTAGAAAACGAAGTGAGACGGCAGCTCCACCTGCTTGAGGTTTCGAAGGAGCTGCGGGAGAGGCTTGGGGGAGGGATGCTGCCTCAGTTCAACCCGGTAGACGTAACGGAGCTCTTCTCATCCACAAAATCGTCGACGGTTAGGAAAAAGCTTGAAGCCGGCGGCAGGGCTTTAGCCCTAAAACTCCCAAAGTTCGCCGGACTTCTGTCCAAGGAGCCTGTGAAGGGGGTCAGGCTGGGGGCCGAGCTCGCCGGCCACGCCAAGGCATGGGGAGAAGTTGAAGGCATACTGCACACAGACGAGCTCCCCGGCTACGGGATATCCGCCGAAGAGGTTGAAAAGCTCAAAAAAGCAGCTGAGGCAGGTCCGTTGGACGCCGTAGTGGTAGTGGTCGACGAGCCCAGCAGAGCCTTCGAAGCGCTGAGAGCCGTTTACCAGCGGGCGGTCGAGGCTGTAGAAGGTGTGCCGAGCGAGACAAGAGCAGCTAGGCCCGACGGCTTGACAGTTTACATGAGGCCAAGACCGGGTGCTGCGAGGATGTATCCTGAAACAGACATACCGCCCGTCCCAGTGAGCATGGAGCTGCTGGAGAGGCTGAGAAGAAATCTGCCGGAAACGCTTGACGAAACAGCTCGAAAACTTTCAGCCAAGTATGGCTTGAGCCGTCAGCTTGTTGAAGGGCTCATAGATGCCGAAAGGGAAGAGTTGTTCACAAACATAGTCGACAGCCTAGGCTTACCCGCCAGCGTTGTAGCAACAGCTCTAACCGAAACAGTTACCAGCTTGAGCCGAGACGGATATCCGGTTCAACAGCTGACTGATAAAAACTTCATCGAGGTTTTCAAGGCTTTGGCTGAGGGTATGTTTTCGAAGGAGGTGTTGCCGGACTTGCTCGGCTGGCTGAGCAGGAACCCCAACGCATCCGTCGAAGAAGCCGTCAAAACGCTTGGAATCACCGCAGTCTCTCCCGCAATGCTCGAAGATGAGATAAAGAGCTTGGTTTCAAACCATCTGGACGAGCTCGACGACCCCCGCCTAGTCAACAAGCTGATGGGGGACCTGATGAAGAAATACCGTGGAAAAATAGACGGCAAACTCCTCTACAGCATGGTTGCCCAGGTCGTCGAGTCTATGAGGTCTCGTTGAAGGCTACGCTGCTGCAATAAGGTATAGAGGGTAGAGAAAGGCTACGGCAAAGGCAGCCTTTAACCTTCCCTTCAAAACTAGAACAGACATGACGGCGGCTGCCAGCCCGTATAAACCAGTTATGATTAATGAAGTCGGCGGAAGCCTCCATTCTGTGAAAGCCATTCCAACACCTACAACGAACGTTGACTGAATGAGGTTTTCACCTGAGAGAAGGCTGAGAGCTATGTCTGTCTTGTTTTTAAGAACCCAGTAAAACGCTACCAAAACCTCTTCAAGACATGTGGCGAAAGGTGAGAAAAACAACGTCAGCGCAAAAGGGTTTACAGAGTCCGACATAACATCTAGGAATAGGTCGGCTCCTGCTAGAAGGCCGGCGGTTGACGCGGCCGTCTGCAGCAAGACAACACCTATGCTCTCCATGCGGAGAAGCCTCTCTAGAAAAGATGCTCTACCAACGTCCATCAACTCACCTGTTTCAAGGTAGATGGAGCGCGCGAGGTAGAGATAGAGAAGGATGAAGACCGTGGCTGTTGCGAACTTTAACGAGCCAAGGCTGAGTTGCGAGAGAACGACAGCAAAGGTGATAAAGACTGCGAAAAGGAGATAGTTTTTTGCTACTCCTTTGTGAGTCGTCTGACCTCTCCAGAATAAAGAGGCTAACGGCGCTCCTACTAAGACGGTTATCGACGGCGCAGCCAAAACGCTCCCCATCCCAACCAAGCTCGCCGAAGCTTTTTCATGGAATGGAGATAAGATAGCTATGATTGTCTCCGGCAATGCTGTGAACACTGCTGCGATTAAAGCTCCGGTAGCGAATCTCGTGAGTTTAAGCCTGCTTGACAAAACCTCGACAGCGTCAACAAAAGCAACAGTGGACAACAACAGAATTGTTATGCTGCCTGCCAGGCCTGCTGCGATTTCTGCCGTCACAATCCGCCAACCTCCATTAAAGCTCGTCTTTCTGAGGGTTGTAGCGGCTGAAAACGGCGAGCAAGCTTTCCTTGCTCAATCCCTTGCGCACGAGTTCGGCCTCTATCTCGTTTATGAACTCTTTACCTATGCCTCGTGGAAGCGAGACAAGCTCGTCAACAAGGTCTAGGGGGAGCGGAAGACCGGTTGCAGGGTTTGCGGTCGCAAAGATGTAGGAGAAAGCTTTGTCGAGCATTTCTCGGCTGATATTTTGATGGAATTCGATGCAGACCGGCGGCAAGTCTTCAACAGTCCTGAGGAAAACCCTTGTTGTGCTTCTGGCAGCCGTCACGATAGAGTCCTTCGCGTAGTTTTCCCATTTGCCGCCTGTGGAGCGTTTCCAGTCCGTTAAGTCTGCGACAAGCTGAACCAAAACACGCCTCTGAGCGTTCTTCAACACAGCGTCCCTGCCTTTTTTACGAATAGATTCTTCCCTAGCCGTCTGCCTGAACCATGAAAAAACATCGTATCGAAGGTCTGGGCCAAACATCTCTTCGTAGTCGAATATCTCGCCAGCCTGCATTATCAGGCTCAGAATAGACCTGTCGCTTAGCTCAATCCCTTTATCGAAGCCGTGTTTGTAGCAGAGATAGCCGTCAATCGCCGTCGTCGGAACCCGTTTGATTACTCCTACAGCCCTATGGGATAGGAGAACCTTCTCTGTCAGCTCGTTAATCTTCTTTATCAAACTGAAAACATTTGGGAATTGCCAGCCCGTCACCGGGTCTTTCCAGTTTAAAGGGTCGTTTTTGACCATGCTGCATCCGGTCCTGTATCCGAAGAAGCTTCCGTCAACAATGAGCAGGTCGATGTTCTTCTGAAGGAGATGGGCTGCAGTCAGCCTTTCGTAATAAGTTGTTATCAGGTCTAGGATTTTGAGGAAGCTGTCTCTGCTTGTGCTTATTCTTCCAGCGAGCCTGTCGCCGAAATAGTTCTCCTCTCCGTCAACAGGGTCGAGGCCTTTGAAGATCTTGTAGGCGACTGCGTAAAGCCCGTATCTCAACCCTATCCTATCATCCACGGCAGGCACGTCCGAGCCGTCGACAACAGCGACTGAAAGACCCTTCCAATCGTCGACGGGGGTGAACTTTCTGATTCCACGGCTAAGCTCTTCTCTGACATTTTTTACCGAGTTTGAGAAGCGGCTTATGGTTTCGACGAGATCTTTGACCTCTTCTTCTACTGCTGTGAAGAATTTTTCCTGAAGAGGTCGGGGGAGCTTGAGGAAGTCGGGCAGCTCCTCACCGATTTCCGCCAACCTTCTCCTCCTCTGGAATCTCGAAAGTGAGCAGCAACGGCACGGGGGAGGGGTTCATCTTTCCGATCAGGTAGAACTGTCCTTCAGGCAGGCGTAGCAGGCTGGATGCGTCGACCAACGATGTTGCGAAAAACTTTTCGGCTTCTTGTGCGTCGAGGGGGTGGATACGGCCTATGAAAAGCGTGTTTAGGTTTCTTCTGACGGCGGCGTTTATGCCAATCTCGCCAGCAATTCCCTGAGCTATCAAGGTTATCGAAAGCCCGTAAGACCTTCCGAGCGCCGCTATTCCTATCATCTCGCGGGTTGTTTCCTCTTCAAGGCCTTTTGGGCTCCATGGACAGTATTGTGGCGCTTCGTCTACCACCAAAGCAATGTTGAGTTTGTTCTTCTCCTCCATCAGCTTCTTTAGATAGCGTGCGATTGACAGGAAGATGCTTAGCTTCTGCTCCTTGGAGCCGTAGCTTAGGTCGACGACGAGCACATGGCTTTCTCTAAGCCTTTCCACCAACTCCGCAGGGGTCATCCTACCCATCACAGGCTTGAGGTCTTCGCTGGAAAGCTTTGCAAAATACCGTTCCGCCTTCTGCGTGTAAATGTTTACCCACCTGCTTGGTTTACCGGACGCGTCAACGTTGTCGCTCGATATTATTGCGTAAATCCCAGACCAAAGCTTTTTCTTCGTCTCCTCCTCATTCGCACCACGCCAATCGCCTTCGGAGACAACTTCCTCAAGGTATGAAACAAGGTTCTTGCCTATTGTTCCGTCGCCAAAGTAGCTCAGCTTCTCAGCCAGATACGAGACAACAGCCTGCTCGTCCAGCTCTATGTCGCCCATGCTAACCACGTTCTCGTAATAGGGTGCGTAATCGCTTCCCTTCCAGTCGAATATCAACACGTCGTATCCGGCTTCACGTAGCAGTGGGATAACTTGGTAACGGGCTAGGAAAGATTTTCCCGAGCCTGTTACACCGAAGATGCCTATGTGATGCGGGATGTATTCGGTGAGGACGGGGATTTTCCACAACGGCTTTCCCGTGGCGTAGTATCCGATGGTGTGTTTGCTTTTGCCGAAGAGCTGCATCGGGTTGAAGTCTTCCGCGAACCTGTAGACAGGTGAGGCAGGGGCGATTATCACCTTGTTCTGCTTTATCTCGCCGTCGGTGACATCTCCTACCACTACGAGCGTGAAGCCGAAAAACTCCTTGGCTGTGCTGGGGCCTTTGCCGCTTTTCGCGTAGGCTACGCCTGGGTTGTAGTAGCTGGTCTTGAGGGAGTCGTTGCTGCCCAGCCCGCCCCTGCATATGGCTATGATTTTGTTGCCGTTCCTGTTGTCGATAAGCACGAGCGTTTCCGCGGTTACCTCCGTCTCCTTCCCCTCCTGCAGTATGCACATGGCACTGTTCTCATAGGCTGGGCTCGCCACAATCCCGATCTGCTCAAGCTTGACGCCATCCCAGTTGACCAAGCCATCCATCACAGGTATTCTGAGCCTTTAAAGCTTATCCGAGCTGTCACGTTGTAACAAGCTCCAAAAGCCCTTTCTTAACCGCCTCCCTTATCTCCAAAGCTATCCTCCCACCCATGTCCATGGGGTTGTCGAAGTAAAGCGTTGAGTAGGGTGACCCAACACCCATGTAAACGTTTGTCCCAGCCACAATCCTTCCAGAAAACTCAAAAACCTTGACGTCCATGTTTTCGTTTATTATTGTCTCAAGACAGAATGGCCCTATCATCTTTTGCCCGGTCTTTTTCTCTACTGCTTTTGCGAAAGCTTCCCCGTATTCGACGAGCTTAGGGAGAAGAGATTCTCTTAGGACCAGAGGCCTGTTTCCCACGACCGTGAAAGATGGTTCGGCTAATCCCAGAACCCTGCCGTCGACGTTCGACTCATACCTGACGTCTGCTCCGAAAAGCTCAACCCTGTCAAACAACGGCGACGCGAAAAAGTGAACGTAGGCGGGTACGCCTATTAAATATTCTTGGATTATGTATGGTTCGTTTGTTCCACCCAGTTTCTCCTGAATGGTCTTCTTGTCTTTTGCGATGAAGTAGCCTTTGCCGCCTTTCGCGCCCTGAAACTTGACTATCACAGGAGGTTGGGCGTCCTCCGCTGATGGATACTCTCTCGGGATGGGAAGCCCAGCCTCACGTAAAAGCTGCATCTTCTGTGACTGCGATGTCTCCACTGCGATGAGCCTCCTTGTTCCGAAAAACGGGACGTTAAATTCCTGCGCTTTCTCAGGCCCGTAGTATTCGACGAAGCTTCCGTGAGGTATGAAGATGGTGTTGCGTTCAACCAGGTGAGGCGCCAGCCGCTCTATGTCTCTGGGAGAAGCCGTAAAGACGGTGTCGACGAAGCTGAACCGTCTGTAGAAGTCTGACGTGCTGGCTGATGCTATTGCCAGCGTCCTGAAACCTGCATGCTTGGCGGCCCGGAGAATCTGAAGAGCTGTGTGGCTCGCCAACGTCGCCACCGTAATCCTTTCAGCGTTGTAGGTTTTCACAGCCTTCACGTAACCACCTTAGACAACATCCCAGCATCGATGGCCTCTCTAATCTCCATAGCGACCCTCCTCCCCATGCTTAAGGGCCTTCCATGGTATAGCTTGCTGTACTGTCCTCCAAGCCCGAGGTAAACGTTCGTCCCCCCTCCAATCCTCAAAGCAACATCGTAGACGACTATGTCAAGCTCCGGCGTAACGAGGAACTGGAGGGTGAAAGGCCCGATAACGCCCGGGGGGACAAGCTTTTCACAGGCTTTGACGAAGGCATGTCCTGCTTGGAAGACTTTCTCGAGCAGGCTCTCCCTTATCGTGGCAGGCTCATGGCCCACCTCCACGTACCTGACTACGGGGCTTATGTCGAGCTGGTCTGCGGCGGGAAGCCTGAAGACGCCGTCAAGGTTTGACTGTATTCTCCTGTCGATGCTGTGGAGCTCAAGCCTTTTCCTCACCATGCTGTGGAAGAAGTTGGCGTTGAAGTGCGCTCCGAGGACAAGCTCTTCGACGGAGGCCTGTTCAACCGACAAGTCGTCAACCAATCCTTTCTCCTTCAACCTCTTGAGCTTAATCTCAAAGTCTCTGCCGTCGTTGGCTATGAAGAAAGCTCTCTCAGCCCTACGTCTGGATTCGGGTAGCTTGACGATGACAGGCCCCTCCACCCTATCCAGCGTAAGCGTCCTAGGCCTGCGTATACCAGCTTCGTCAAGAAGCTTGTAATAGTTTGCGTCTCCTGTCCTCTCCTCCCATCTTAAAAGATACTTGTTGCCGAAGACAGGAACGTCAAACATCTTCTCTATCCTGTCGTAGCCGACGTAGACCGCGAAGCTTCTGTTGGGCACGAACACAGACGGCAAGGCCTTAAGCTTATCCTGAATTTCCTGCGAAGCAATCTCGACGTAGTTGTTGAGAACTATGAGCTCGTCGACGATCGGAAACTCCCTGTAAGCTGTTTCACGTCCTTTTGCGGCAACCGCAACGGTTTTGAAGCCCTCGTCTCTCGCCCCGTCCAAGACGTCTAAGGCGCTGTGGCTGGCAAGCACCGCCACCGCATACGACACGTTTTTCAAAAAAATGCCAACAATAAAAATCTGTGCATCCGGAATGGATGTCTCAGGGGGTTGCAGGGTTCTCTAAGGTTTTCTTTATCTCCCGTAAGAAGGCTGCTGCAGGTCCTCCGTCGACAACCCGGTGGTCGAAGACGAGGGTTAAATGGCCTCTAGGCCCATAGCCATAGTCCTTTATCGCTCCAACCCCTAAGATGCATACGTCCGGCGGGTTTATTATGGGCGTGAAGTAAATGACATCTAGATGTCCTAGGTTTGAGATGGTGAAGCTGTGTCCAACCAGCTCGTTCAACGTAATCGTGCCTTTCTCAGCTCTCTCCACAAGCCTCCTCAGCTCAGCCTCAATCTCAAAAACAGTCTTCAGTTCCACGTTCTTTATCGTTGGAGCGAAAAGACCGCGAGGTGTGTCAACGGCGATGGCTATGTTGACCTCGTCCATGACCTTCACTTCGTCGCCCTCGATTACGGCGTTGAAGTCTTTGTTGCGGCTGAGCAAGTCGCCCACAGACTTGGTTAAGAGAGCGGTTATGCTGGGACTTTCGTCTCCCAGTTTTTCTTTGAGACCGTTGTACACGTTAAGTAGCTTGGAAGCTTCGAAATCGGTCATCAACGCAACGGGCAACGACGTGCGCAGGCTGTAACCCAGCCTCTCAGCTATGGCCTTTCTTAAACCCGTTAGCTTATATGTCCTAACCATGGAAATCGGTTAAGAAAACCAGTTAAAAATAGTTAGCCTCTTTTAGAAGCAGTAACGTGAGTTGGTGAGGAATGTTGTTGTGTGATGAAGATTGGATGCTCATAAATATAAGCGAACCTCTTTAACTAGCTTGCCCATTACATGGTAAGGGGTTTCCGAGTAGATGACCGAGCCAGAGACGGCGACGCCTCTTGCACCGCTGGACAGGCATTGCCGGGCTCTTCCAGTTGTTACGCCTCCTAACGCCACGACAGGTATCCTGACACTTTGAACTACTTGCATCAACCCCTCGAGACCCAGCGACTTGCTGTAGCCAGGCTTGCTTATGGAGGGAAATATTGGGCTGAGGGTTATGTAATCTGCGCCAGACCTCTCAGCTTGTAACGCCTCCTCTAAAGAATGTGTGGACATCCCTACTGCCACATGTTCTCCCAAGGCTCTCCGGCAGTAATTAGGGTCTCCGCCCCACGGCAGATGTACTCCATGCGCTCCGGTGACGGCTGCAACTTCTGGATGGCCGCTTACATATACTTTGGCTCCCCAAGGCTCTGAAAGCTGTAAGATTCTTGAGGTTACTTCGGCTAAAACATGTACTGGACAGGATTTTCCTCTAACCAGCAGCCATCTGCAACCTGCTTTGAGCACGTCCCCCACTATGCTGAACAGCCTGTCTCCAGCCAATCCCCAGTCTGCCACCAGCATGATCGGCGGTTCAGGAGCTTCCCACATCTATCCTGCCTTCCATCGGAGAGGATGGTTGAGCATAGTATCTCTTGGGGATTCTGCCAGCCTTGTAGGCAAGCCGGCCTGCCTCAACAGCCAAACTAATAGCCCTCGCCATGCTCACCGGATCCCTTGCTTGGGCTATGGCTGTATTGACCAAAACCCCGTCACAACCCAACTCCATTGCGATGGCGACGTCGCTTGCCGTGCCAACACCTGCGTCTACTATTACTGGTACGCTGGCCCGTTCTTTAATCAGCCGGATATTGTATGGGTTGAGTATACCCATCCCCGAGCCTATAGGGGCGCCCAACGGCATAACAGCATGACAGCCAACCTTCTCAAGGATGTTGCATACTACGGGGTCGTCGTTGCAGTATGGGAGCACGATGAAACCTTCATCGACCAGCTGCTTTGCAGCCTCGATCAACTGAGGTGCGTTGGGGTGCAGTGTTTCTTCATCACCTATGACTTCCAGCTTTATCCAGTCAGTCCCTAGAGCTTCTCTAGCAAGCCTGGCTGTGACAACCGCCTCGCGGGCGGTGTAGCAGCCTGCTGTGTTTGGCAGTAGGAAGTATTTTCCGGCTAGCAGGTCAAGGAGGCTTTCACCCCTCTCCTGAACGTTTATGCGTCTTATTGCTACTGTTACCACCTCGGCTCCACTGGCCTCTATCGCCCTCAACATCACCTGTAGGTTTGGGTAACGGGCGGTTCCCACGAAGAGCCTTGACCTGAATCTTCTGCCTGCTATAACCAGCTCGTCACCCAATCCTAACCACCCGCTACGGCTGTCACCACCTCAACCCGGTCTAACGGCCTGAGACGGGTACTCCTCCACATACTACGCGGCACAACTTCGCTGTTTACAGCCACAGCTATTCCTGGTTTCTCAGGGTCAAGCCCCAGCGACCTTAACAGCTCATCGACAGTCCGCTCCACATACGGCCTGGGCCTTCCGTTGACAGTTATCGTGGACATCTCATCCACCTTTTATGAATCGGTCTATAGTGAAAGGTCGCACTACCTCCAGCATCTCGCCTGAGAGGATGTAACGACTTATAGCCTCCGCGGTTATCGGTGCTAGGAGTATCCCGTTTCTAAAGTGTCCCGTAGCCATGAGGAGCCCTTCTATGGGGGTTGGGCCGATTATCGGTGCGTCGTCTCTGCTGCCAGGCCTAAGTCCAGCCCAAACCTCGTCCACAACAAAGTCGGTGATGCCGGGTAAGATCTCCCAGCATGCTCTCAATATGTTCATCAGCCCTCCCGCGGTGACAGATGTGTCGAAACCCGCCTCCTCAACGGTCGTGCCAAGCAAAAGCCTGCCGTCAAGTCTGGGCACGATGTATGATGGGCCCCAGTTTCTGAAAGGCCCCCAGACTGTGTGACGTAGGATTGGGTTGTTGTGTGGCGTACGGACAGAGATCATCTGCCCCTTCACAGGTCTCACAGGCGGCTTGAGATGCTCGGGTATCCCGCCCATGTTCCTAGACCATGCACCTGCCGCAAGAATAACATAATCAGCACGTTCAAAGCCGCCCGCGACCGATAAGCCACTAACCTTTCCACCCTCGGTCACAATTTTATCTACCTCGTATCCCTCCTTAAGCACTCCCCCACACCTCAAGTATGCTTTCTTAAGGGCTGAAATCACGAGCCTGTTGTCCACTTGATGGTCGCTCCGGCTGTATAGTGCAGCTAAAACGCTGCCGTTGAGATTTGGCTCCATCTCCAATACTCTTTCGCCGTCAAGCATCTCCACGTCAAGCCCCGACTCCCGTTGAAATTTATACAGGAAGCGCAGCCTCTCCACATCATCTCTGGTCAACGCTACCGCCAAAGTTCCTTCCCGCCTGTAGTTTACAGTGGTTTGTGATTGCTCTTCGAGCTCCTTCACGTATTTCTCCCACATCTTCCTGCCCTCTAGTAGAAGCGGTAATTGATTCTCCTCTCCCGGCTCAGCCTCTAAGTTGGGTGCCAGCATCCCGGCTGATGCCCATGTAGCGCCTCTTCCAGCTACACCACGTTCGAAGACCACTGTCTTCTCACCGTTTCTAGCCAAGTACCATGCAATCGAGAGGCCGATAATTCCGGCCCCGACTATGGCTATCACAAATATGGATGCTCATGGCGGCTAATTAGCTTCGTAATAAGCAGCTTATGGTTCATGTCCACTAAGCACTAACTCGCAAGCCTGTCCTTCACGGTCAGTTACGCTAATTCGCCAGCAACTTAAACAAAACTGGACCAGAATAGTCGCACATCTGATTGCTGCAGTGCAATGCTGAGAAGGTAGATAGAGCTTATATTTGGGCAAGTGTAGGCGATAGTGCTATGTGCCACTGCATGACGGATGAAGAATATGAGATGATGGTGAAGAGGGTTAGACAGGCTGTGAAGAAAGAAACTGAACAGAAGGCTGTTATAACCGTCAGCGCCTAGCCTCGTCGATGGCTTGGTTGGCAAGCCTGTCGGCCTCCGCGTTAAAAACCCTATCTACATATTTTATTTCAAACTCCTCCAGCTCCGACCTTAGCTTAGCGACGATATCGTACAGCTCTGACAAAGACCTGCTTCTAACCCTGTATTCTCCGCTAACCTGTTTCGCCAGTAGCTGGCTGTCGGTGTAAACCCGTACCTTCCGGATGTTTTTTGACAAAACCTTCTCCAACGCCTTGACTAAAGCAATGTATTCGGCTCGGTTGTTCGTCTGCCTTCCAACGTATTCTCGGTGTTTCTCAACATCGTTGCCTATCTTTATCACGATTCCTATTCCCGCTGGGCCTGGGTTTCCGCGAGACGCACCGTCAACGTAAACTATAGCCCATTCATCAGGCTCGGGCACTTTGGACCAGCTGGTTCACGAGAACATAGTATTTTTTAGGCAGCTTCTTCCCGGCCAGCTCCAAAGCCTCACGTCCTACCGCTACGCCGTCGGCGTATGTGAGCAGCCTTAGGACAGGCTCGCCAGCCTCAACCCTAGCAGCCCTGCCGATAGGTTTTCCAAAAGCCCTTCTCATGCCTTCCTGCAGCCTGTCGGCGTGGGCCCCGAAGATCATCTTGTTCTCACGGAGAACGTGGTGTGGATGGGCTTTAACCTCGAGGTAGAATTTGTCGTTCAGCTTCTCCGTAAGCATTTTGTTGACGGCTATCCTAGCCGACTCGATGGCCACGTCCCTGATCTGAAGGTCTGTTTCCGGAACTAGCAGGAGCTCGTGGGTGTAGTCGCTTCGGTAGACTCCAGCGGTGTACTTGGTTATTCTTGAAGGCGGGGGGCCGTGGATGTACTCGTTTCTAGCGTATGTCATGCCCTCGGGCCTACGATAGTTTTTTGCTTTCATCTCCTTCCAACAGCATGTAGAGTCTTATAAAGATATTACTGCTGCGCTTGAGTGCTCAACCGCATCATCCTATGAACCTCAATCACCCGGGCTAGGATCTGGGATTTCATCTCACGCCATTCATGGAGCGGGGCTTCAAACACCACTGTGAGGATGTAGTATGTTTTGTCGCTCTGCTCCTCTAGGTAGATGGATTGGACGCCGTTTATGTCTGCAAGCTTGGCTTTCACCGCCTCCAGCACTTCGCTGGGGCTGATGTCTATTGGGAATTCATACCTTAGCTTCCTGACCCTTTCGCTCACCTCAGAATAGTTTGCGACCGCGGAGTTGGCCAGTATGAGATTGTTTGGAATCTTCATCACAAGCCCGTCGTCTGTTACGAGCGTTGTGTACATCAGGCTCATGTGCTCGACCACACCCGAGTATGCTGGGACAACATAATCCCTTGAAAAATACTTGTAGCCTGGCAGGAAGGCCCACTGGTACGGTATTGAGCTCGTAACTATTGCTACACGGTCGCCTATCTTGAAGGGCCTAGACAAAAGGATTATTATGCCCGCAATAACGTTTGAAAGGGTTGTCTGCCCAGCCAAGCCTATCACAAGCCCGGTCAAGGTTCCGCCAGCCAAGGCTGTTTCAGGGGGTATACCAAGCGAGGACAGTAGGAAAACAGCTATGACTACATAGCCCAACAGCTGCACCACAAGCGAAACGCCTACAGCCTGTTGTCCAACAACAGGCTTGAAGGTTTTGACGATGTAAGAGCCTGTCATCCTTATGAGGTATGCTCCAGCCAAGACAACCGTAACCTCGTAAACTATCCTCTCCGCCACCGACGGCACTATGCCCAGCTGTGTGAAGGCATAGAAAGTTAGGTAAAGCCCCGCAGCCAGCATCGCCACCAACGTAACTTTCAGCCTGAACGCGGGCATGACGGCAGGCCGTTGCCCAAATTTATAAATTAATCCAGCATTCCTTTTAAGCCAGCGTTGCATACTGTTCAACGCTCTTGCCTGAACAGACATGATCAGAACTCTCAGGTCTTTGCTGGAAGGGTTGAGAGCCAGGTTTAGCAGGGTCTTGGCTTACTCAGGTAAGACTGTGGCTGTGAGACGCTACTTTTTCAGCAACTCGTTCGACGGGGTTCTCGCCATGATGGGTCTTTCGCTAGGAGCCTCCATAGTGCCCGGCACACAGGTCTCGACCGTTGTTTTCGCAGGGTTGGGGATGTCGATAGCCATGCTTGTATCCGGGGTTTCTGGGATATACTTGACAGAGAGCGCCGAGACACAGCGTATGATTAAGGAGCTGCGGGACTCGATGTTAAGGGATGTCAGCGACACTATAATAGGCAGAGCTGGAGCGTTGGGGAACGCGATAACATCGTTCATTGGAGGAATTTCCACCTTCGTATTATCTCTTGCCGTGCTCTCCCCCTACATGGCGGCTACAATCTACAAAGAGCTTGCACCGGTAGCATCATACATTTCAACGGTGATTGGGCTTACAATACTTTTTGTGCTTGGCCTGTTGCTGGGAAGGTTTTCGAGGACAAGCATGGTTAAATCGGGTTTGAGGATGGCGGCTCTGGGTGTGGCTGCAGCCCTTTTGATAATGCTGGTGGAGATTTTCGTGGGCTAGCCTAAGAGGAATTTTTTAAGCTCACCCGGCTTGAAAACGCCTTTCTCCGTTATGACGGCTGTAACAAGCTCCGGCGGTGTTATGTCGAAGGCGTAGTTAAGGGCCTTGACGCCTTTCGGGGTAATCCTTGTTCTACCGACGTAATGAACCTCGTCCTCAGACCTCTCCTCGATCACCACTTCATCCACAGATTTTTTCAGGTCTATGGTTGACAGGGGGGCTGCAACGTAGAATGGTATGTTGAAATAGTGTGCGTTGACGGCTGCCGAAAGGGTTCCTATCTTGTTTATCACATGTCCCGTCTGTGCTATTATCCTGTCGGCGCCAACGACGGCGCAGTCTATCATGCCCTTGGACATCAGGAATGCGACGGCTGTGTCAGGTATGACCGTCACAGGTATGTTGAGCATCTTTAGCTCGAAAGCAGTCAGCCTCGCTCCCTGCAGCCTAGGCCTTGTCTCGCTGGCGTAAACCGACACGTTTTTCCCAGACTCGAAAGCCGCTCTGATTACACCTATCGCCGTGCCGTACCCGGCGGTCGCAAGAGCTCCAGCACTCTGCTGAGCGGCGTGGGCAGCTCAATTGCAGTGCGTCAAAACCCTTGCGCCGTCGGGTATAAGCTCAGCCCCAAACCTGCCTATCATCCTGTTCACCTTCACATCCTCCTCCATGATTTTCTTGGCTTCCTCAACAAGCCCGGCCGCTATCTCATCAGGACCATCTTCAAGCTGCTCTGCTTTCTTGACCATTCGTTCAAGGGCCCAGAAAAGGTTGACAGCCGTTGGTCTTGTCTTCGAAAGAGCTGACTGAGCCCGGTAGATGTCGTGCATGAGAGCATTCCGAGTTTTGGCCGGCGACTTGAGGGCTGCAAGTGCTATGCCGAAAGCTGCTGCAACACCTATGGCTGGCGCGCCTCTGACGGTCATGTTCTTTACAGCTAAAGCAACATCTCTGTACGTCCTACATCTAACATACCTGACTTTCTCGGGCACGGCTCTCTGGTCCAAGAGGACAAGCACATTCCTGTCGTCATCCCATCTAATAGTGTCCAGCCCTGTCTTTCCAACCATGCCTTTTACCTGCCGCTGCCACACTATATCTCTTTAATTATCGCCGGTTAGAATAAAAGCTCTCATTCCCGTACGGAGGGTTAACACTGCGTAAAGCCGTTATCCTTTAAATTCTACATGCTTCCCTATCTGGGTGAATGAGTGTTAAGGAACTTCGGCTCCGGGTTGCAGAGGCTAAACAAAGGGATGTGGGTTACGGGATTGCGAGAATAGACAGGAGTGTAGGAGCCGAGGCGGGTCTTTCAACAGGCGACATAATCGAGATCAGGGGGAAGAAGCTGACGGCCGCCACGGTCTGGCTGGGATACGTCGAAGACGAAAAAGAGAAGGACACGATAAGGATAGACGGCCACATCAGAAACAACGCAGGGGTTTCTCTCAACGACTACGTCATAGTCAGGAAGGCTAATGTTAAGGAGGCTCAGCTGGTTGTTCTCGCTCCCTACAACACCTCGATAAAAGCCGATGAAAACTTTACAAAGCTTGTAAAAAGCAGGCTTATAGAATATCCTGTCGTACACAGGAACATAATACCCGTCCTCTTCTTCGGCAACCTCTTCACTTTTGCCGTGGTGCAGCTGCGGCCCACTGGGATAGCTAAAATCACTCCGAAAACAAAGCTGGTCATCCAGAGCAGGACTGTTCAGGAAAAGACGTTGAGGACGAGCGTCACCTACGAAGACATCGGCGGCCTTCAGGAACAGATACAGAGAGTCAGAGAGATGATAGAGCTGCCTCTGCGTTTTCCGGAGCTTTTCCAGAAGCTTGGAATAGACCCGCCGAAGGGTGTGTTACTCTACGGGCCGCCGGGCTGCGGGAAGACGCTGCTCGCCAAGGCGGTTGCGACAGAGGCTGAAGCCAACTTCATACTGATAAACGGCCCGGAGATCATGAACAAGTACTACGGCGAGACTGAAGCACGCTTGAGAGAGATCTTCAGGAAAGCCGAAGAGGAAGCACCAAGCATAATCTTCATCGATGAAATAGACGCCATAGCGCCGAAGAGAAGCGAGGTCACTGGCGAGGTGGAGAAGCGGGTTGTTGCCCAGCTTCTCGCACTGATGGACGGGCTGGAGAGCCGTGGTTCCGTGATAGTGATAGGGGCGACAAACAGGCCCAACGCCCTCGACCCAGCCCTCCGAAGACCAGGAAGGTTCGACAGAGAGATAGAGATTGGTATCCCCGACAAAAAAGGCCGTACGGAGATTCTAACAATCCACACGAGAGGAATGCCGTTGGCGAAAGACGTGTCGGTTGAAAAGCTTGGAGAGATGACCCGCGGCTATACCGGAGCTGACCTAGCAGCCCTCTGCCGCGAAGCAGCCATGAAAGCCATACGACGTATCCTGCCCAGCATAGACTTCTCCGGGGAGAGAATATCCCCCGAGATACTCAACAGCCTTGAAGTAACGATGAAAGACTTCATAGACGCTTACAGAGAGATAACGCCCAGCGCGTTGAGAGAGGTGGAGATTGAAACGCCTACTGTCAGGTGGGAGGATATAGGTGGTCTCGAGAACGTCAAGCAGAAGCTTATCGAGATGATTGAATGGCCTCTGAAGTATCCTGAGAAATTCCAGAAGCTTGGAATAAAGCCGCCGAAGGGTGTGTTACTCTACGGGCCGCCGGGCTGCGGGAAGACGCTGCTCGCCAAAGCCATAGCAACCGAAAGCGAGGCAAACTTCATCACGATAAAAGGCCCTGAAATCTTCTCAAAATGGGTTGGAGAGTCGGAGAAAGCCATACGAGAAATATTCAGGAAAGCCCGTCAAGCAGCTCCAGCCATAATCTTCTTCGACGAAATAGAGGCCATAGCTCCTAGGAAGGACATGATGGAGGACAGCTCCGGCGTGACAAACCGTGTCGCAAGCCAGCTGCTTGCAGAGATAGATGGGATTGAGGAGCTCACCGACATAGTCGTGATAGGTGCGACTAACAGGCCTGACATGCTTGACCCAGCGCTCCTAAGGCCCGGAAGGTTTGACAGGCTTCTCCTCATCCCACCGCCAGACGAGAAAGCTAGAGTTGAAATCTTCTACATCTACACGAGGAAGATGCCTTTAGCTGACGACGTAAACATCGAGGCTTTGGCGGCACGGTGTGAGGGCTTCTCTGGAGCGGACATAGAATCGCTCTGCAGAGAGGCTGCGTTGGCGGCTCTACGCCGGGACAAGAACGCTGAAAAAGTAACCAGAAGAGATTTTGAGGAGGCGTTGATGGTTGTCAAGCCCAGCATATCGCCGCAGATGATGCGAGAGTATGAAAGAATTGGCGAGGTCCTGCGGGCTTCCGAAAAGCCTTTGATGATGATTGGCTGAAGGGTTTGGCTGGTCATTCGAAGATTCTGGAACTGTTAAGAAAGATGGGCGGCAAAGCCATGCTGCAAACCCTCTACGACGAAGTCCGTAGAAACGAGCCTAAATCAACAATCCAAGACCTTCTGCAATCGCTAATGAAGTTGGAGATACATGGGAAGGTCAGGGTCTCAAGCCTCGATGAAGAGAGGAAAGTCGTCGAGCTTGTGGAAAAACTTAGCTGAAGAAAGCGTCTAGGCTGCTGGATTTCCTCGCGGCGGCCTGCCTCAGCTCGTCCAAAGCCTTCATAACCCTTTCCCGTGAAAAATCAAACTCCTCCACCAAAATCTCTAAAACCCTTTCCTCTGACGGCTCCCTATACTCTAAAACGTACTGGTCTGTTACGGCCGGTTTTAGGAAAAGATTTTTCACTGCTTGAAAGTCGAATTCGAGCTGCACAGCTCCGGCTTCAACAGCTTTCTCAAGCGAGCCATGTTCCCTGATTATCTTCAACGCTGTTTTCGGACCCACCCCCTTAACCTGCGGCGAGTAATCTGTGCCAACCAGCAGCCCAATTTCTATCAACTGCTCGCGTGTTATCTCAAGAGACTCCAGAAGCCTCTGTAGATGGATTATCTCGGGCTCCACCTCGACGTACTCATTCTTTCGCGGAAGCTTTCTCCTTCCTACTATCGACAGGTTTCTTATAAGACGGGGGGAGCCGAAAAGCAGGGAATCCATGTCCTGGGAGCCTGAGGCGTAAACGGAGCCTTTCGCAGCCATGTAGGCAGCTTGGGCCTCACCCTCAGCAGGCGCCATAATGTATGGAACGCCCATCGCCTTCAACAGGTCTACCGAGCTTTCCACCATGTACTTCTCCAGAGTTGCAGCCCTTTGAGCATACCTTCTAGCTGCTTCTACGTCGCCAGCCTCTAAAGC
Organism: Candidatus Caldarchaeum sp.; assembly: GCA_038844785.1. Taxonomy (GTDB): domain Archaea; phylum Thermoproteota; class Nitrososphaeria_A; order Caldarchaeales; family Caldarchaeaceae; genus Caldarchaeum. The sequence continues at coordinate 41,400 of JAWBRA010000011.1, read as the reverse complement.
AACAGCGTAGAGCCTGCTAGCCTCCTCCCTGGCCAACATCCTCTTCTCAACAGTTTCCCGCTTCATCTCCGGAGGTCTTCCGTCGAAAACATAAACAGGTTTTATTCCCTCTTGGAGGAAGTTTAAAGTCCTGAAGAAGAGGCCGCTCAAATGGCTTGTGACCCTGCCTCGTCTATCCATCAAAGGCCTTCCGTCAGGGCCTCGTATAGTTGCGATGAACTGGTAAAGAATGTTGTATGCGTCGATGGCGACGGATTTTCCAGTCAGCTTCTTGAGAGATGTTTTCTCAACTGCTGTTTCTGGGATTATGTCGCCTAGCTTGACACCCATCCCGTTTAAGCCAGCGCTGTCTGGCTTTTATCTGTTCTTAAAAAACATATATTGTGCCTCGGCATTAAGCCTTTGACATGTGGTCGTTTTCTGCCAAGGTTAAAGCGTTTGGTATAATTGCTCTCGTTCTGATCGGCGTAACAGGTTATGTTCACAGTCAAGCCGTGATCACGACAACCGTCACACGTGTGATAACAGTTCAGCCTACCACCTACACCACGGAGACAACAATCTCAGGCACGACAATCATAGCCACCGTGCAGGTTCCCGGCTTTGTTTTGGTGGTTGAGATGAGGAACCCCGACCAAGTCTGCACGTATACTTTCACCGCCCAAACCCCGCCATCAGTGATAGCGATTCAAGGTACTACGATATCTATTCCAGGAACAACTTTCAGCACTGTTTTCACCCAACAAAGCTATGAGACAACCGTAACACGGGTTGAAGGAGGGACAACGGTGACCCGAACAGGTCTTGAAAACATGCCTGTAGTCATTGGCGGCTTCACCATGACGCTGCCCGTCTACGGCCAAATCCGGGAAATATGTAACATCATAACAATCACCGATATACTGTCCTACATCCTTCAAACGGTTCCAGCCACCGTGATGGTGGCGTTTGGAGGGTTTTCCACATCCTTTGCCGGAACGACATTCACCTTGACAGGCATGCTCCCCACAGTCACGTTGACAACGACGGGAATTAGAACGGTTCAAGGAACTACTGAAAGGCGTACACAGACTTTTCCAGGCACGTTTTTCACCACGACAGAGGTTATCAGCCCTACCACTTTAAGAAAGACTGAGGTTGTTCCGGGGACGACGAGAACTGAGACCATCATAACTGTCATAACCCTCCAGAAGACCACGTCACCAACCACAACGTCACCGACGCCTACGACAGCCGTCACCACACATCCTCAGACAACCATTCAAACTCCTACACAGCCATCTCAAGCACCAGCCTTAGACATCCTTATACCTATAGCTGCGTTAATAGTCGTGGTTATCGTGGTGGTCTTGGCGTTAAGGTTGAGGCGTTGACGGTTCGGCGGACTCGGCTTGAGAGGCTTTCTGAGTCTTAAGCTCAAGCTTCTTCAACGCCACAAGATAGCCTGCAATCCTGTTTGCAAGCTTTTTCGAAAATCTTCCCTCAAGCACCTCCCTGACAAGTTTTTTGTTTTCTTCAAAGCTTGTCGAAACTCTGTCGGGATGGTTCTCTTTAATCTCTTTGGCGAGAGTCTTTATTTTGCGTGTTCTGACCTTCCCCAGAACACCTTCACCAGATCTTTCCAAAACCCTGCACAGATTTAAAGGTAAAGAAGGCGTGGGTTCGGTGGCTGGATTGAGGACGGAGTATGACGTAGTGCTTGTTTCGCCGACGAGCGTTGGGATGGGTGGGATAGCAAGGCATGTTTCGGGCCTTGCTTCCAGGCTTGTTAAAAAGGGCTACAAAGTGGCGGTGATATCGTCGGAGAACACGCCTGTTCTAGGGGTTAAAGGTCTCAAAAACCCGTCGTTTATGGCTACCTCCAGCCTCAAAGCATGCTTCTACAGAACGCGCGTCGTCCACGCCCACAACCTGCCTTCAGCACTAGCCATGAAGACCATGCGAGCGGACAGAAGAATCCTAACACTTCACGGCGTATACGCCATGCAGGTAGGGTTTCTGCATGGAGCTGTTTTAGGCAGGGCTACAGCCTTCTTCGAGAAGGTTTTTCTCAGATGGGCTGACTTGGTTACTACTGTTTCACGAGGGGCTGCTTCATTCTACAAAAGGATGGGGTTTAAAACAGCTTACATACCCAACGCCGTTGAAATCCCTGACAGCAGAATTGAGGGAATTAGGATTTGGAGGCCTCAAATCGTCTACGTTGGAAGGCTTTCAAAGGAGAAAAACGTGGATGCTTTGTTGGCGGTGGCACGTCAGCTGCCTGAAGCCACTTTCGTGATAGTTGGAGGCGGGCCTGATTTTTACAGACTTAAAAGCCTTTCAAAAGGCTTGGGGAACGTTGTCTTCACTGGCGAGGTTCGCCATGACAAGGCTCTCAGCTACATAGCCGGCTCAGACCTGCTGGTTCTTCCGTCGCTCGCGGAGGGGCTCAGCACTGTTGTGCTTGAAGCCATGGCTTGCAAAACACCTGTGGTAGCAACCGATGTAGGCGGCAACGCAGAGCTTGTTGAAAACGGCTACACAGGTGTTCTAGTCGAACCGGGGAACACACAAACCCTTGTAGAAGCAATATCGAAGGTACTGGCCGACAAACGGTTTGCCGAAAAGCTTGCGGAAAACGCTTACAAGAAGGTTTTAGAAAATTTTTCCTGGGAGGCTGTGTTTCCCAAGTATCTGGAGGTTTACGGGCTTGAGTAAGGTTGTTGTGACAGGCGGGGCAGGATTCATCGGCTCCCGAGTTGTACGTAGGTTTCTTGAGGATGGGTGGAGCGTTACCGTTGTGGACGACTTTTCAACAGGCGAGAGGAAGAACCTGCCAAAGCATCCAAGCCTCGAGGTAGTGGTACACGATGTTACGTTAAGGGAAGGACTTGACGGGTTGTTTAAGAATGCCGAGGCAGTGGTCCATCTCGCCGCCGTGTCGTCTGTCCAAGTCTGTGAAGAAAATGTCGTGAAAGCTTTCGACGTCAACGTCAAGGGTGTTGAAAACGTCGCCAAAACCTGTTTAGAAGCTGGTGTGGAGGTAATAGTTTTTTCCTCTTCTGCAGCCGTCTATGGAGTGGATGGCAAACATTCGGAAACATCCGCCACAAAGCCTGCTTCCGTCTACGGGCATACCAAACTGCTTGGCGAGACTATCCTAAGATGTTTAAGCGAGGAGAGGGGGGTGAAAGCCGCTGTGCTGAGGATATTCAACGTCTACGGCAGGACATGGGTTGGAAAAGGCTATCTAGGCGTCGTAGACCGGTTTATCGACGACATAGTTTCAGGCAGGCCTTTAAAGATATACGGTGACGGGAAGCAGGTCAGAGATTTTATCCACGTGGATGATGTGGCAGACGCTGTTTATGCCGCAGTTGAGAAAACAGGCCGTGGATACGACGTCTATAACATAGGGTCTGGTACAGGCATCTCGGTAGCCGAGCTAGCTCAACACATCCTTAAATCATTCGGCAGAGATGCCTCAAACATAGTATATCATCCTGCTAGAGATGTGGACATCCGGTACAGCGTCGCAGACATCACAAAAGCTGGGGAAAAGCTTGGTTTCAAGCCCAAGCGTAATCTTAAAACCTACATCGAAGAAAGAGCCAAGGGTGCAGTGAACCTTGGTTCTATCAGCTAAAATCTTTGAGGTCAAACAGCCAGCGTCTCTGGAGGAGATAGCGGCCAAGCTGAAAGACTTCAAGGTCTCTGAGAACGAGAAACACGGTGACAAAGAGTTCGAGCTAATAACAAACGTCACAGACTTGGACATGAAGGCTGAGATACTTTACGGAGTGTTTTCAAGGGACAAGGTGGTCTACATCAACCAGAGAGGCCAGATCACGCCTGTGTTAAAAACTATTCAGGCCATTATCTTTTTCAGGAAAGTGGGCAACAGGGTTTTTCTAACCGTCGTCCAAAACAAGCACTTCGCCAACTACGTTGCAACCGTTCTCTCACACCATCTATTCCTCAACTACAGGAGCATAGTCGAGGCCCGCATTCCTCCCGAAAAGCTTCAACGCTACCACGAAGCCAACCCAGAAGCAACTAAAGTCATCTTCTTCGACAGCCTCGACTACCCTGGGGTTGACAAAGTAGCGCTTTACGGCGAGTCACTGATATCTACAGGCAAGTACGAAGAATATCTGGCTCACGGGAAGATCTGGTATCTTGTTTTCTCTGTCAAAGGCTCTAACGCTGTTCTAGGTGTCACAAGGAACTGTGTCGTGGTTACCTTCTCGCGGATGTCTGAGGCCCAGTTTATCCAATACATTCTTGACAACGTTTTCCCGTTAATCGACTAGGTCATGGCTTCTGTAGCTACTTCCGCAAGCTTGACGTACACACGCTCCATTATGTGGGAGGCAAGCGCCTCTGCTTTAGCCGGATTCATCACGTAAAGCGTGAGACGCAGCGTTACATAGTCGCCTTCTATCTTCTCGACACGTACCTCAGCAGCTCTGTTGGGAGCCATCTCACCCTTAGCCAAGTCCGTCCCCGTTTTAAGCAGTATAAGTTTCGCGTCAGCCATGCTTATCTGCCTGCCGTTGATGGTTATCCTAACCGTCAACACCCCCGCACCCGATCTGGTCATGTTTACGAACCGTTTGGTTAAAAAGTGGTCGTTCGGGACAAACAGTTTTCTGAGGTCGGAGGTTATCAATATCGTGTGAGTTGCATCCACTTCAGCTATCTTGGCTGTTTGGCCGTCGATAACCACGTAGTCACCCTCCTTCAAAACCCCTGCAGCCTTCAGCATGTCGCCGACAAAAACCTGCTTAACAGGCTTGAAGCCTAAGGCGGCGAGCGTTAACGCTCCTGCAGCAAACAAAACTCCGTAGGCGGGATGTGTTTGGAGAATCTCGAAGACGTTCATGCTGTAAACAGCCGCCAACGAAGCTGTTGCAGCCAATCGTAAAAAACCTCCAAGCCTCGGTGAGACGATGTCCGCCAAAGGTCCGAGAACAAGCCTTACCACCACGAGAAGACCCGTTAAGCCAACAAGCCAAACCGCTTGAGAAGACAGCCAGCCGGTTTCGGCCAACATACGCCGACACTGCAGACATCGTCCGCTGGCTAAGCTTTACGTTTTTGAAGGTCAAATGGCAGGAGCCATCTCTGCGTATGCCGAGGATGTTACGCCCGTAATTGAATCAGCTTTCGAAAAATGATACTGAACTGTCCTTTCCCAGCTCCGATGTTTTGATCAACTTAGCTGTAGGCGATTTTGCTTTTTTTATCACGTTGTAGCCGCAGAACGGGCACTGCGTCTCAGCTATCCTGGTCAGCTTCTCTTTTTCAAACACCCTGCCGCATTTAACACACTGGTACATTATCCTAGACTCTAAGAAGGGCTCGCCCATCTTTTTCACCCCGACAGTAGTTAAAGCATTTGATAAACGTTAGCATGTGGTATGGGAAGGGGTAGGTTTGGCTGACGGCGGCCAACGTTAGTGTTTTGCTGGTCATGGGACAAACGTTAATTTAAGCGTTTTATGGAGTGTTAGCTGGCTTGAGATTTTTGGGGTTGTCGGTTCTCGTGCTGTCTTCGGGGGCTGTAGTGATGTGTCTTGAGCTGGCGTCCAGCAGGATTCTTGCACCCATCTTCGGGAACACGATATTTGTCTGGGGAAGCCTCATCGGCGTGGTTCTGACATCTCTTTCTGCGGGCTACTGGCTTGGGGGGAGGCTGGCTGACAGGTCGCCGACTTTCAGGACTTTGGCAGCCATAGTTTTCACAGCGGGAATCCTCACCTTTTCAATCCCCTACCTCTCACCCAGCGTTCTCGAAGCTGTCGCGGGCCTAAGGCTTGATGAGAAGGCAGGGCCCCTCCTCGCAACACTTCTGCTTATTGCGCCTCCGACACTTCCTCTCGGCATGGTCTCGCCCTACGCGATCAAGCTCTTATCCCTAGCCCGCAGCAGGGTAGGAGCCTCGGCAGGAGATGTCTACTCGCTTTCGACAGTTGGAAGCATCCTAGGCACTTTCCTCACCGTCTTCGTCCTAATACCATACATAGACATAAGGACGGTGATTCTTGGGAGCGGGGCGTTGCTCATGGTTGTTTCCGCCGTCTATCTGCCTAAGACGGCTAAGGCTTTAACGGCAACCCTGTTAATCATCGTCCTCACCCCTTCGGGGTATGTGGCTCAGTCCATCGCAGCTACAGGTGGTGAAGTTGTGTATGCAAAGGAAACGCTTTACAACAGTCTTGCAGTTGTGAGGCAAGAGGATGTCTTGACGCTTTACTTGAACGGCCTTCCACACAGCGCCATGTCTCTCCAAGACCCATATGTCCTTCTCTTCCCCTACACACGTTTTTTCGAGCTGGGGTTAGCTCTGACACCAGAACCTTCAAAAACCCTTTTCATAGGAGGCGGCGGCTTCTCAGGCCCAAAATATTTTCTGAAAAACTATCCAGGCCTTAAGGTTGACGTCGTTGAGCTTGACCCCGACGTGGTCGATACAGCCAGGAAGTTTTTCAGACTACCCGACGACGAAAGGCTGCGGGTGTTCGTTGAGGATGGGAGAAGCTTTCTCCAGCATGCTGAATCGACATACGATGTGGTTGTTCTCGACGCATACGCCAAAACATACGTACCATTCCACCTCATGACCGTCGAGTTCTACAGCATTCTCAAATCCAGGATGTCTGAAGAAGGGGTTTTGATCTCCAACCTAATAGCTTCTCTGACTGGCGACACGTCGGAGATATTCTGGTCTGAGTACAAGACTGTTGGCCAGGTCTTTCCAAAGCTGTATGTTTTCAAGGCTTCGGAGTACCCGAGCAGCTTCGTTCAAAACATAATTCTAGTCGCCTGCGTCTCAACCTCCTGCAACCTCGACGAAGCGGTGGAAAAGGTGAAGGACGTTTGGCTGGCTGAGAAAATTATAACAAACCGGTGGACGGCCATACCCTCTCTCGATGAATATCCTCTGCTGACGGACAGCTACGCGCCCGTCGAGAGGATGATCAACCCTGTGACGGGAAAGCCCTACTCTATAAGGCTCGAGGGCTATGAATTAAGCCTTCCAACACTCTTTTACGCAGGAAGCAACGTGCTGTCGTTGACGGGTGTTATCATGGCTTTGATGGCTTGGTTCCTCGTCATCTTCTGGCGAAACATCTAAAAACGGGTCATCGTAGTAAATGCTGGGTTGCTTTTCCACGACCGTGTTGACGCGGGCCGCCGTCTAGCCAAACAGCTCAGGAAAAAGATACAGGGAGACTGCGTCGTTCTGGCCATCCCCCGGGGAGGTGTTGTTGTGGGTTATGAGGTGGCGAAGGAGCTGAACTGCCCGCTGGATGTTGTGATCTCGCGGAAGGTCGGCGCCCCAGGCCAGCCTGAGCTGGCGGTTGGAGCAGTAGCCGAAGACGGGACAGTCTTCGTTGACGAAGAGATAGCGAGCATCGTAGGCGTTTCGAAAGAATATGTCCAGAGGAAAGCTTTGGAGGAGGATAGGGAGGTGAGGCGGAGGGCTGAAGCCTACAGGGGTGGAAGAGCAATGCCTGAGCTTAAAGGTAAGACGGTCATACTGGTTGACGACGGCTTGGCTACCGGGTTGACGATGAAAGCAGCGGTTCACATGGCCCGGAACAGCGGCGCGGAAAAAGTAATTGTCGCGGTGCCCGTCTCCCCTCCAGAGACCCTGGAGAAGCTGAAGAAGCTCGCCGACGATATCGTATGCCTCGAGACACCCATCGAGTTTTACGCTATAGGCCAGTTCTACGAAAGCTTCGAACAGCTTTCAGACGAAGAAGTCAAGGAAATATTGAGGAAGAGCAGGGGGATGTGAGGATGGGGCAGAACGCTTTCTTCAGCTGGACAACACTCTTAGGAATCGTGTTCATTTTGATCGGGTTAGCTTTCATAGTCATACCTCTGGTAGCGCGATATTTTAAAGACGTTGAAAGAATTCATCCGCTGCTGCTCGTTGGAGTTCGGTTGGACGGACTCTATGTGGGAACTTCACCGATACTCATAATAGCCTTGCTGGCCATCTATCTTTTGTTGCGATACTGGTCGTGACTACTTTTTCGCCTGAAGAGCTTTGGCTGCCTGCTCTAGAACTTTAAACCCAGCAGGCGTCAAGACCCTTCCTTTCCTAGGCTGGGTTGAAACAAGTCCTGCGCTCTCGAGCTGCTGGAGTATTTTCCTGACGATGGCTCCGCTGCCTTTGGCGAAGTGTGGGGGCTTCATGTGCCCTCTATGTCTGCCGCCGTAAAACTTTCTCATCCTCGAGACGCCGAGAGGGCCGTGAAGATAGAGTTTTCGAAGGATTGAAGCAGCTCTTACAAACCACCAGTCAGGGTTACGAGGAGGCTCCTGCCGGGCGACTGAGGTTTTAACGAACATGGACCATGGAGGGGGTTTGACGAGCTGGTTTGTCTTCAGGTATGCGGCCACCCTGTTTATGAGCTTCTCAGCTTCCACCGAACGCACTACGTCAACCAAGCTGGAACAGTTGGGTCTCGCCATCTATTTTAGGTTAGTTTCAGTCTTCTGCCCCGGCTTTATCATATACCTTCTGACATGGCCGCAGACCTTGCAGCGGACGACGACGTGCGGAGACCTTCTCCCCCTCACCCTGACCGTGAAGGTTGAGCTGCCGGCGAAAGGCGTGGCGCATTTCCTGCAAAACCTACGTCTCAGCTCAAGGGGTAGGCGGATGCGCCTCTTCTGACATATTTTCATGGCCAGCCTGACAGCGTTCCTCGCGTTTTCCGGGCTTTCAGAATATGTCTTTTCCGCGAATTCCAGGGCTTTCCTAACGTGGTTAAGCGCTCTCCTCCGCAGCCTCTTCAACACATCCTTCCTCAACTTAATCAATATGCTGCAAAGTCTATTATAGTGGTTTTGGAGAGGCTGTTCTTGCTTCTGGTTGAAGCGGCTGTCGAGACTGTGCCTGAGGAAATCCAAAACCATCCAGCTGTGTTGAAGGATGCGGGAAGACGTGGTAAAAAGCCGTCCCAGGTTTTGCTGGACAGGTCATACCATCACTGGGCTATGAAAACGTTAAAAGACGGCCAGAAACGTGGAAGACCTGACATAGTTCATTTCTCGCTTCTGGAGGCCTTGGGGTCGCCTCTCAACATGAAAGGACTGCTTGAAACCTACGTTGTCACGCGCGACGGCCTAATAGTCCATGTCAACCCCACTGTCAGGCTTCCGAGAGTATATGAACGGTTCAAAGGTGTTTTCGAACAGCTCTTCGAGAAAGGTGTTATCGTGTCTGATTCGGGCCAGGTTTTGATGAGGCTGGAGAAAGGGTCGTTGGAAGAGCTTGTCGAAAGGCTGAAGCCAACAACGCGTATTCTGCTTTCGGAAAAAGCAGACCCTCGTACAGCCTCCAGCCTACAAACACTTTTGAGAACACCAAGGCCTCTGGTGATGGTGGGATGTTTTCCGCACGGAGACTTCTCGCCCGAGACAGAAAGGCTTGCCGAGATACATGTCTCCCTGTATGAAAAGCCTCTAGAGGCGTGGGTTGTCGTTTCAAGGGTTCTCTGCACAGCTGAGCAGGTGGTTGGATGAGGGAAAGACTTAAACGTCAACCACACCTCCTTAGGCCATGGTAAAACCTGCTCGGGTTAGAAAGGATGTTGAGATAGAGTATGAGTACATCGACGACCTTGGGCAGGTTGTTAGGAGGGAGAGGGAGAAACTGGGGCTATCGCAGAGCGAGCTTGCAAACCTAGTCCAAACCAAAGAAACAATCATCAAGAAAATTGAGCAAGGCGAGTTCAACCCTCCCCTAGACCTTGTCAAAAGGCTTGAGAAAGTGTTGAAAACTTCTCTACTGCAAGTGGTTGTCGAAGAGAGGACCACGTTCAAGGCAGCACCTCCCCCAGAAACATACACGCTTGAAGACATCCTCAAAAAGCAGCAGGAAAGGATCGCTAGATAGCCGTCTTAATTTAATAGCTAGGATGCTGCGTAGACTTTAGCGGCAAATGTCGCTTAAAAACAAAGCTTTGAGCAGGTTCAAGCTGGACGGTGAGACATACACATACTTTTCGCTCAGAAGGCTTGAGGAAGAAGGCTTGCTGCAGCTTTCTAAACTACCCTACAGCATTAAAATTCTCGTCGAGAACGTTTTAAGAAACATAGACGGCAGCATCATCGGAGACGAAGACGTTAAAACAGCAGCTTCGTACAAAAATGGAGGGGACAGAGAAATACCTTTCAAGCCTACCCGTGTCCTGCTGCAAGACTTTACAGGAGTCCCCGCTCTGGTGGACCTGGCGGCCATGAGGTCTGCCATGCAGAGAATTGGCGGAGACCCGTCCAAGGTAAACCCCAGCATACCTGTAGACCTTGTGGTAGACCACTCGATTCAGGTGGATTACTTCGGCTTGCCTGAAGCTTTCTCGCTCAATCTGACGAAGGAGTTTGAAAGAAACGTTGAAAGGTATTCTTTCTTGAAGTGGGCTCAGCACGCATTTAAGAACTTTAGGGTTGTGCCGCCCGGCCGGGGCATAGTCCATCAGGTCAACCTCGAGTACTTGGCTAAGGTCGTAGACGTGAGGCCGGGTGAAGATGGTTTGACAGCCTTCCCCGACACGGTTCTCGGCACAGATTCTCACACACCTATGGTTAACGGTGTTGGCGTGCTGGGATGGGGTGTGGGTGGGATAGAGGCTGAGGCCGTTATGCTTGGGCAGCCATACTACATGCCCACACCCGCAGTAGTTGGTGTAAAGCTTGTGAACGACCCTCCAGAGGGAACAACCGCAACAGACCTTGTTTTAACAATAACAGAGCTTCTGAGAAAACATGGCGTCGTGGGAAAGTTTGTCGAGTTCAACGGACCCAGCCTTTCAAAGCTGAGCGTGCCCGACAGAGCAACGATAGCCAACATGGCTCCAGAATACGGTGCCACAGTCGGCTATTTCCCAATCGACGAAGAAACCCTAAACTATCTGAGGCTGACGGGAAGGCCTGAGCACCACGTCAGGCTTGTCGAACATTACGCAAGGCTTCAGGGCCTGTTCTACGACCCTTCAACAACCCCTGAATACACAGAGCTCATCGAGCTGGATTTATCCACGATAGAGCCTTCGATAGCCGGGCCGGCAAACCCAGAAGACAGGATACCTTTACGTGAGGCGAAAAAGAAAGCTCAGGAGCTTATCAAAACATACCTACAGCAGACTGGTGTGAAAACCCAGAGCACGGATAACGCATGGTATTACGAGGGTGGAGGACCACGTCAGCAGTCAAAGTCAGCAACTGGTGTGGAGAAAGCTGACGAGGTAAGCCACGGGGCGGTTGTCATAGCGGCCATAACAAGCTGCACAAACACTTCCAACCCCTCTGTAATGGTTGGGGCTGGGCTGCTTGCGAAAAAAGCCGTTGAGAAAGGCCTTTCAACAAAACCCTACGTCAAAACAAGCCTAGCCCCAGGCTCTATGGCTGTCACAGAGTATCTTGTGAAGGCGGGGCTCATGCCCTATCTCGAGAATCTCGGCTACTATCTCGTAGGATACGGCTGCACCACATGCATAGGAAACAGCGGTCCTCTGCCGGAAAACGTGGCTGAGGCCATCAGGTCCAAAAACCTTTACACGGCTGCTGTTCTGAGCGGAAACAGGAACTTCGAGGGAAGGATTAACCCTTTTGTCAGAGCAAGCTTCCTCATGTCGCCCATGCTAGTAGTAGCCTACGGTATAGCGGGCCGCATCGATTTTGACATGCTCACCGAGCCGCTGGGCTACACATCCGACGGAAAACCAGTCTACCTAAAAGACATCTGGCCGAGCTTGGACGAGATTAAACAAGCTGTTGCGAAGGCGATAAGCCCTGAGGTTTTCATAAAGAAGTATGCGGACGTTTTGAAGGGCGAGGAGAGGTGGGAGGCTCTCAGAGCGCCGTCCGGAACGGTTTTCGAATGGGACCTATCCTCAACATACATAAGGGAGCCTCCCTATTTCGAGGGCTTAGGCCTTCAGCCAGAGCCTGTAGACGACATAATCGGCGCAAGGGTTTTAGCGCTGCTGGGAGACAGGGTCACCACCGACCACATCTCCCCGGCTGGAGCGATACCGTCCAACAGCCCTGCGGGAAAATACTTGATTGAGAGGGGAGTGCCTCCCGCCGAGTTCAACACCTACGGAGCCCGCCGCGGCAACCATGAAGTCATGATAAGAGGGACGTTCGGCAACATAAGGCTCAAGAACTATCTGGTTGAGGGGAGAGAGGGCTGGTGGACGGTCCACCATCCGACAGGCGAGATAACAACGATATATGAGGCTGCGATGCGCTACGCTAGCGAGAAGACGCCCCTTATAATCTTGGCTGGAAAGATGTATGGGGCCGGCAGCTCACGGGACTGGGCTGCTAAGGGGACGCGTCTGCTGGGCGTGAGAGCCGTGATAGCGGAGAGCTTTGAAAGGATACACAGGAGCAACCTTGTTGGAATGGGTGTTCTTCCCCTCCAGTTTGAAGAGGGGCAGGGATGGCGTCAGCTGGGCTTGAAAGGGACGGAAACATACCACATCAAAGGAATCGCCGAAGGCCTCCGTCCAAAGAAGAAGCTCACCGTCCAAGCCGTCGACAGCAGCGGAAACGAGACATCTTTCACCGTGACAGCGCGTCTTGACACTGGAATAGAGGTGGAGTACTACAGGCACGGCGGCATCCTCCAGTATGTCTTGAGGCAGCTTATGCGTTAACTTTTTCAGCATAAAATGTTTACATTTAGGTGTAACAAATAATTCCGTCGATGGAGAAGGGTCAGGATAAGGAGCTTGAAGACATTGCAGCCGTCTTCTCAGCCTTGGGAAACCCTCTCCGCCTTAAGATTCTGTCAATAGTCTCGGCCAGCGACAGGCCGCTGCACATAAAAGCCGTCGCAAAAATCACAAAAACACGGTACACCCTAGCTTACAAACATGTTAAAACGCTCGAAAAAGCCGGTCTCGTCACCATCTATGAGGTCGGTAGGTCCCGTGTCATAGCCCTAAAGTCGCCTACGCTCTTCGAGAAGGCGGTTGCTCTAGGCCAGGAGTTTGTCGCGATGAGATAAGTTTACTTTTTGGTGAACTTAGCATCAAATTTTCTCAAATTTATATACAAGATTTTTTTACTTGATCAGCATGAAAAGTAGTAGAAAGATTGCTGGAGCCTCGTCGTTAGCTGCCCTGGCTTACGTGATGGGCCTAGCTCCCGCCAGCATACCTTTCCCACTCCTGCCCTTCCTTCGTTTCGACTTGGCCGAGATACCCGACGTCCTATCCTTTCTAATCTTCGGCTGGAAATACGGTGTTGCGACGGCTTTAGCCCACTGGTATGCGCTTGTCTTGACCGCGACGGGTGCCTTTGCGCCTCCGCCGATACCTCAGCTGATGAAGCTCACAGCGGTGCTGGCCACGTTTCTCGGGATATGGCTGGGTTTGAAGGCTTTGAGAAAGTTTGGCCGCGGAGGCGTTCTCCTTCCCACGGCGGCGGCCGTGCTCACCCGTGCGGGCGTCATGGCTCCGATAACCTTCGCCCTCTACTACCTGTTGTTTCCGTCGGTTTACCTGCCTTTTGGACGCAAAGTCCTCACAGCCGCTGGCTACGTAGTTAACTCCGACCTGACTGTTGCTTTGCTCGTGACGGGTTTGACCGCGCTGTTCAACGCCATAGCCAGCGCCTACCTAATCCCCTTGTGTTTCTCCATTGTCAAGGCGTTGCGTCGGGCGCTTGGGCCCCGTATAACGGTGGCTGAGGCTGTCTGACCCCCTCCCCCCTGCGCCCCGGCCTCCACAGTTTATAACCTTCAGAAAGACATAGCTCGGCAGGGGAGATGGTGTCTAAGAAAACGGCTGAAAAAGAGCTGGATGTCTTTGACCTCCAGAGCATTGAGGGGGTTGGTAAGGCGACGGAGGAGAAGCTCAACGCCGCAGGAATAACCAGCGTCCTGGACCTGGCCGCAGCCACGCCCCGAGAGCTTGTTGAGATAGGGTTGAGCGCTGAGAAGGCTGAGGAGCTCTGCCTCAAGGCTAGGCTGCTGCTCATCGAGAGCGGCTTCCTCGACAGAGAGTTCATCCCCGCAACCGAGGTCTTGGAGAGGAGGAGGGTGATGCAAAGGCTGACTACTGGCTCTAAGGCCTTGGACTCCATGCTGGGCGGAGGTGTGGAGACGCAGGCGATAACCGAGCTGATAGGCGAGTATGGAAGCGGAAAGACCCAGATATGCCATACATTATGCGTGACGGCTCAGCTTCCACGGGAGCGGGGAGGTCTTGAAGGCACAGCAATATACATCGACACGGAGGCGACGTTCAGGCCTGAAAGAATAAGCCAGATAGCGGAGGCACGGGGCTTAGACCCTCAGAAGGTTTTGGAAAACGTCATCTTCGCCAGCGTATACAACTCCAGCCATCTCCAGCTCACCGTGAAAGAGCTGGGAAAGTACATCGAGAAATACAGGGCGAGGCTTGTGGTGGTGGACTCTGTCATATCGCATTTTAGGGCTGAGTATGTGGGCCGCGGCACGTTGGCTGAGAGACAGCAGAAGCTTAACGACCTTCTTCACAGGTTGCTTCGGACTGCTCAAATGCACAACATCGCCGTCGTCGTCACAAACCAGGTGCAGGCCAACCCCGACCAGTTCTTCGGCGACCCCAACAAACCCAGCGGAGGCCATATCCTAGCCCACAGCAGCACGTACAGGATATTCCTCCGTCGAGCGGCCAACAACACCCGCCTAGCCAGAATCATAGACAGCCCCTACCACCCGCCCACGGCCGAAGCATACTTCAAAATCACTGAGAAAGGCGTCGAAGACCTACAGGAAGGAAAATAGCACCGGCAGTTAACGAAGTCTATGAACTATGATCACGAACCAAGCTAATCCAGCCAACATAAGCAAACCTGAGAGGTAGGCTTGAGCAAGTCCCGATAACGCTGAAGCTGCGACCCGCCATAAATTGCCTAGGTTGACAAGTATGGCGGGCGCTAAGGACAGACCTCTGTAGGGAGTTTTCTTGCTAATAAGTGGTGGGAGAAGAATTGGTACGTAAGCCATTATCATGTTTCCCGGAAACCCGACGGCTACGCTGTGTATGTAAGCGTCACGGAAAACAAACCCGCCTGATAGAGCTTGAAACAAGTTGAAAACAAGCCCAGCCAGCAACCACAGCCCAGCAACCGTAAACACTATTGTGAAATATCTATAACGGACAGCATCCCTCTCAGCAAGCCCAGCAAGGAAAACGCCTTACAGAGATATGTTCAGCAAGGAGAGGGGTTTAAAGAGATTTTAGACGTCTGCGACGAATACATAAGCCTGATTAAGCAGCATATAGCGAAGGAGAATCATGTGTTCTTTCCCATGGGTGAAAGCGTGACGCCCGTGGACGAAAGAAAAAACGTGGAATGCTATGAACATATCGAACACCATGAAATAGGCCATGAGACGCATCACAGGCTAGAAAAATTGGCGGAAAATATCTGAAGTCGCGAAGTTTCTATTACGTGCATATTCGATGTTGGCAACTTCTTATCAGTATGCCAGCGGTATCTCATCCAACGTCGCGTCATCCTCATCCAATTCCATTATCAGCTAGTATCTTTTCATTTTTACTATGTGGACGGGTTCTTTGATAAGCCCGTAGGTCAGCACATATGTGTCTCCTTTCTCAGCTAAACCGACTTCCTCCAGCCTCATCTCAAGCATTTCAAGCCCTTGAGCATACGTGTACGCTTCCAGGTATAGGGGTACAACACCCCACATTATCATCAGACGTGGTATAACATGCTTGCTTGACGTCGCCGCTATCACACCGCCCACGGGTTTGAAACGAGCTATCCGACGAGCCATGTTTCCGTTCATCGTAAATATGGCTATCTTAGCGGCTATGGATTCGGCGAGGTTGACTACAGCTAGGGCGAACCTGTCCACAACCTCCGCATCTGATGGAAGAGTTCTACGTGGTTTGACAGCTTTTTCATAGGTTTCAGCTATGTTGGCCAGCCACTGGATTGATTCAAGCGGGTACTTGCCCACGGCTGTTTCAGCCGTCAGCATCAAAACGTCAACACCATCTTCAACGCATGACATAACATCGACTATCTCGCTTCTTGAGGGAATAGGCTCGTTAACCATTGTGCCGAGAAGCTGCGTAGCCACTATGACGGGTTTGCAGGCTTTGAACGCAGCCTCGATTATGGTTTTCTGCAGCCGTGGAACTATCTCGAGCGGGAAATGCATCCCAAGGTCGCCTCTGGCTATCAACACGGCGTCGGAAACCTCGCATATCTGCTCCACGTTCCTGACCGATGAAGGGGTTTCAACCTTGGCTATCAACCCCATCTTCGAGCTGATACCGTCTAGGTAGTTCCTGACAGAGAGTATTTCTTCCGCGTTTCTTACGAAGCTGAGGCCTACGAAGTCTAGGGCCAGTTCGACAGCGGCTTCAAGCTCCTTCCGACTGGTTTCCAAATACTTAGACGCTGCTACTTCCTTGCCTCTGATGACGATTGATTTGTTGGGCGATAGGGTGACTGGTCTGACAGCTTCGGCTGTGATTGAATATCCGCTTTTCGCAACAACTTTCAACATCCCTCTACCGTCGTCCGTGACCAGCGTATCCCCGGCCTCAACGGTTTTGAAGAACTCGGGATAGGGAAGTTTGACGTGGGAGTTGAGATGGAACTCAACCGTTTCGCCTACGTTGAGTGTCATCGGTTTTTCAAGACCCGCAACCCTCACTGAGCCTCCCTTCAAATCACCTATCAAGACAACGTTTTCGCCGGTTTTTTCAGCAGCCTCCCGTACAGCCTCCGCAAGCTTGCTCCAGAACGTAGGGTCGCCATGGCTGAAGTTTATCCTAAAAATCCTGCATCCGAGCGATATTGCTTTGGTCACGTCTTCAACAGACGACAGCGAGGGGCCGAGGGTACACGCCAGTTTAGTCTTCACGTAAACCATCTCTCACGTCATCGTAAAATACTTGAGCCAGACCGCCGCAGCTCTTCAAGCCGTCGAACCATCCCCCTCATTCTCTCAGTCTTAAGCTTCACCGCGTCCTTGCCAGAGTAATCATACAGCCTTTTCCAGAACCCATTCCGGTAAAGCCCAGCTCAACCAGTTTCTTCAGCATCAAGTCGTCTAATCCCTACCAGCTCTGTTCCCGCCAGCAAGTCTTCAGCTCTTTCGTCTAAAATGTTTTCGTCCTCAAAAATACGGAGGCTTTCCTCGAGAGTCCACGCTTTCCGCAAAGCTTTCTGCTCCTCACCCTTTCCACAATCCTTTACGTCTCTTAGCCTAACCCTGTAACCTTCATGGATGCGTACAAAGCGGTTCCATTACCTGTTCTGCCGACGTCAACGAAGCTCCCGGCCATATGCCTTTAAGGTTTTGCCGCATACTGTAAAGATTTGTACCGGGAGGAAATGTTTGTTGGAGATGGTTCGGGTAAGCGTCGCAGTTGAAGGCGATAAACCGCTTGCAACATATCTAGCAATTGCGTCACAGATGGATGGACGTGGTTTTTACTCGCTGCAGTTCTACGAGCACGTGCCATACAGGCCTGCGTGGGCGCTTGCTTTCAGCGTTGCATATCATGTAAGAATGCTTAAGCTGGGGCCTGTGACAATTCCCGCAAGGCTGTACCGTCCAAAAGCCAACGCACGCTTCCTAGCTTTGTTGGATGCGATTTCTCCGGGGGGTGTTTTGGGTGTTTCACGCGGCGCTTACACGGATGGAGAGAGGGCACGGCTACGTGAGGTTGTCGAAACCGTGGAAAAAATTGTCGACGAATATCGCAGGATAACTTGGTCCACGGGCGGAGAGCCGGAGATATATGTGGGAACCAGCGGGCCGCTGCTAGCGAAAACCGCTGCCTCATGCCAAGCAGTCAAAGCGATTGTTGTAGACAACCTTGCAAACCCCGACTACGTGAGAAGGCTGCGTCAGGTAATAGACCAAGCTGGTAGGAGAGACCTGCAGCTCGTAGCAAGACCGTTCACATGCATTTCTGTGGACGGGGAAGATGTTGAGACAGAGTGTTTGAAGGAGTTGAAGAAATATCTCCCAGACCTAGTCGGGGACTCCCCTATGGTTGCAGCCGCTGGCTTGAAGTATGAAGAGCTAAGGTCAGACGACCCGGAGAATGAAAGGAAAATGCTGGAAAGCTTTGCGGTTTGCGGCGACATGGAACAGGTTTTGGAGAAGACGGCCAAGCTCGTCGAGGCTGGAGCCGACCATATATGCTACGGCCATCCGCTGTCCAAGCAACCTGTTGAAGCCATCAAGCTAATTGCGGGGAAAATAATCCCATATTTTGCTGGAAGAGGCTAACCCATTTGAAAGCTATGTGAGCGCTCTTTCAAACACGACTGCGCCCAGTTTTTCACGTGCTGTCGAAGTTATCTACCTGTTGGTACACCGGCCGTCCTACGGCTGCTGCCGGGAGAAAGTTGTTTTGATGAGATTCCATACGTTGAATGGGGTGAGGCTTGAGCTTGTTATCCCAACGCCTGAGGGCTTTAGGGCGTCGTTGACTGCGTTAGCAATAAAAACCGGGTTGTTTAGCTTGACGGTCTATCTGGTGCAGTTTCTGGGGATGAAATGACGAGGCAGTGTCCCTTTACGTCCTGCCGCTGGTTGGCCTTGCGCGCTGTAGTTCGCCGTAGCCGTATTTCTCCCTGGCTTCAGCCAGCGGCACCCCCCTCTTAACCTCCTCGAGTATCTTGCTCTCTTTCTCATAGATGTCGAGCGCGGCTTGCAGAACCTCCTCGGCCTTCTCCTGCGGAACCACGACGACGCCGCTGTCGTCGGCGACAATTATGTCGCCAGGTTTCACTAACACGCCAGCTATGCTCACCGGCTCGTTAATTCCCGCGAGCTGAACCCTGTCCTTGCCCGTCATCATGAACCTCCCCCTGCTGAACACAGGATATCTTAGAGCTCTGATAACGTCGATGTCTCTGCAGACGCCGTCTATGACCGTCCCCCTGATGCCCATGTCCCGAGCCCTAGCTGAGAGAAGCCCACCCCACACAGTGCAGTAGGTTCTGCCACCATTATCTATCACGACGACGTCGCCGGGCTGGGCCTTATCCACATACGTAACCCAGGGCTTGAGCTCAACCTGGCTGGCGGGGATGAACCTGACAGTGAAAGCTGTACCCGCTATTCTGACGTCGTCTACGATTGGAACTATTCCCTCCAAACCTCCCTTTATCTTGAACCTGTCTAAGGCGTCGGAGACGTTTGAAGTGGGAATTTTGCTGAACTCCTCGACAATCTTTTTATCGACCATGAGAGCCTCGTCAAAGCCGTGAAGGACAACGGCGCAGAGGCAATCATCCACACGGCCGCGGTGCTGATAGCCGGAGCCAGAGAGAATCCGTTGAACGCCCTCAAGGTTAACGTTCTGGGAACCGCAACCGTCTTAGAGGCTGCTAGACTGACCGACGCCAAGAGAGTTGTGTACACCAGCTCCGGAAACGTCTACACAATGCTCAACCCCTACGTCAAATACGCCCCGCCGCCGAGCGGGTTGGTGAAGGAGGATGACTCGATGATTCCAGGCAGCGTCTACGGCACGACCAAGCTTGCCAGCGAGCTTCTGGGAATGAATTACCACCATCTTTACGGCGTGGATTTCGTCGCGCTTAGGCTTCCGACAGTCTACGGAGGCTGGCTGGGGACTATGGGTTTGGCGAGCGTTATCAGAGACATGTGCAGAGCAGCGCTCAAGGACGAGCCTTTATCGGTCGAGGAATATCGGTCAGAGTGGCTCCATGTCAAGGATGCCGCACAAGCATGTGTGTTGGCGGTCCATGCGAAAAACCTGGCGAGCAGAGTCTACAACATCGGCACAGGTGTGGTCAACTCGCTCAGAGAAGTGCATGAAGTTCTCAGGTCGGAGCTGAGAAAGCCGCTCGACAACATAGCAATAAAGGATGTTCAGCGGCCAACTAGGTATCCGACAGACATCAGCAGGGCGAGGGACGAGCTTGGCTTCTCTCCAAAGTTCGACATCAAAAGAGGCATGCTTGACGTTCTGGACTGGGCTAGGGAGAACCTCGCCTAAAAGCATCCTCCACCATCCTGCACCACGAATGAGCTGAACAGCGTCGTACGTCGTCCCAGCTTAGCGTTAGTTTTCAGCCCTAAACCTTGAAGAACTCATCAAAATTTTTCCTGAGAATTCTCTGCTTTATGTTTTCGTCGATGTTCAGGTTCAGCAGCTCTCGGGCATTTGCAAGCATGCCTTTGACGCCCGGGCTCGGCCAGTCGCTGCTGAACATCACTCTCTCACCAATCTCCGCAATCCTAGGGAAGTAGTCAAGCAGCCTGCTCGGAGGAATTCCAGATATGTCGAGGTAAAGGTTCCTATGACGTCTCATCAGGAAAAAGGCGCTCTCCATCCATAGGGGTCTGCCGCCATGGGCCATTATCAGCCTCAGCTTGGGAAAGTCGGCGAGAACGTCATCTAAATACAAGGCGTTGCCATACTTTATCCTCGCTTTGGGAAACATGGAGGTTCCGGTATGAACCGTGACTGGAATGTTATGCTGGGAGCAGAACTCATAAAGCCTCTCAAGGTTCTTGTTGGCCTTTTCACCGTGTTCGGATAGATACTGGTTGGGGTAAACCAGCTGGTGGACTGGATGTAGCTTGAAGCCAGCAAGCTCGTACTTAGAGTAGGCGGTCTCAACCTCCTTGATGAACTCAGAGCCGTCCAACTCCAGGTCCACTCCGCCGAAAGCCAGCAACCTGTCCCGATAATCCCGCGTGTATCTGTATACATACTCGTTTACCGACAGGTCGTAGCCCATGACCTCGCGTGCAACATAGTTTATCAGGACGGCTCTCGAGACACCATCCTCATCCATCCTCTTAATCAAATACGACGGGTCGTTCTCGATCTTCTTGTTGTTCTCCCTGAAGTAGGGGTTTGTGGCGAAGAAGTCGAAGGCTGGTTTATGGAGCTTGGAGAAGGGGTTGACATGGATGTGTACATCGTTTATGATGTCGGTAGCCTGCAAGACTCTCACACCTTCTTTGGATGGCTGTATAAATGGTTTGATGGTGCAGATGTCCTAAGATCGACCCTCCTAACTTTCCCCATAGGCGTCTTGGGAAGATGGTATTCGCAGATGTTAAACCATTCGGGAAGTTTTCAGAAAAGCCGGGTGACTCATTTGTCACATGAGGTCTTCAACCAGCTTCATCGGGTTGCTTTTGGTCAAACGCTGTATGTCAGAATCAGAAAGCCCATGCTCTCTCAGCTCCTCTATCATTTTCAGCAACACGTCAACCGGATGGCCTTTATGAGGCTGGCCTGCGTCGCTCGAGATTATGCATCTGCCGACGCCCACTCTTCTTATGTGCTCAGCGAGGGCCTTGGGGTCGTAGCCGGCGACCGCACAGTACTCTATCACAGCACCCATATCCGCCAGCCTTACTTGGTCTTCCGTCGAAAACCTCGTGGCTTTAAAGTGCGGATGCGTTATGAGAATCTTCCCCACACCCGTTTTCTTAGCAGCATCTATGAGCTTGAAGATTTCCCGGAGCGAGAGATGTCCTGTGCCGAGTATGGCGTTGCTCTCGGCAACGAGCTGAAGTGTAGGGGTTATCTCGGGCTTTAGCTCATCCCCGCTCTGGTCCAAGACAGTTATTCCGCGGCTGGTTTCGCTGTATGAGCTGAAGGTCTTAACTCGGTTGGTTGAGAGCAAAGCGGCGGTTCCGAACATTTTTATGTGGTTGTCCGCGCTCAACGTAGGCATCCAGACTTCAGCCGCCCCCATGGCCAGCGCCTTCTCCACCGCCGACGGGTTAAGCCCTCCCACAGATGAGTTGAGGACGATAGCGCCGAATACCTTAACCCTACCGCTTATTTTACGGAGCAGGTAGGCTCTGCTGGCCGTCTCCGTGAAATGGTTCTTAGCCAAATACGCTGCATATCCTATTTCGCCAACGAATCTTGTGAACTCGAGGTCGTCGACACTTCTCTGAAGGACGTCTGGAGCGGTGTGGACGTGAAGGTCTACAACTCCCTCCAGCAGCCCGGAATACTCTCTCAACGGCCTGCTGGGAGAAACGCCTACGCTAAACAACTCATCAGGGAGCGGAAACTCCCGTATTTAATCATAGTTGTAGAACACGTCGAATGAGGGTGGGCGGCTAAAAATCCCGCCATCTCGTTGTGAAAACGGCTAAGGACATGCCTACGGCCGCCATGGCTAATAGCACCAAAGACGGTGCCAAGGCTGTTGAAACGGAACCCGTCAGCAGCGTCTCCCTTAAGGCTGCGTGGAAATAGTAGAGCGGAATGTATTTTGCGGCTTCCTGAAGAAACTTGGGCATTATCTCTAGAGGCCAGAAGGCTCCTGAGAGAAACATCATGGGGAAGGAAAGCATGTTTCCGAGGGCGGTGACCGCTTCTGCTTCCCTCACCACGCCTCCTATCAGTACTCCAAGGCCTGTGAAAGCCAAAGTTCCCAGCAAAACGACCATGAGGCTGAAGATGTCCGGAATGGTTGTCATCCTGAACACAACCCACCCCACGGCGAACATGACAGCCGTCAACAGCAACGCTGCAAAAGTTTGAACGACAACCAGCGAAACAATCCAGTAAGATTTCGGGATAGGAGTTGAGGCGAGAAGCTTGACGACTCCACGCCGGTTGAAGTCTGAGACAAGCGACGAAACACCGATCAACCCGTTGGCCATTATGAACGCCGCTATGTATCCAGGTACATAGTAATCGACTATGCGAAGCTGTCTGGCCTCGCTGTAAACGAGTTTTATCTCCATCGTCGACGACGCGTTGAGCAGCGCTGTCTCAAACTTGGATGCTATGATGTTTATTATGCCTTCTATGGGTTGGAGGACTCTGTCGTCGGGGCTGCCTTCAAGGATGAGCGTCTTTCGCTCAGCCTTTATTGATTGTTTAAACATGTTTATCTGCTGCATCGACGCCGCGATGTTGGCTCGCATCTCTTCCGGAATCTGCTCTCCAGCCATTTGAACGAGTCTTAGAATGGTGTCCTGCATTATGTTCACCAGGTTGGCCATAGTCATGTTGAGAACGCTGTCTGTGAATCCTTTGGGGATTGTGAGTATTCTGACTGCTGCAAACCCTGTGGATTTAGGGGTTGGCTCGCCGGGCTTGAGGGGGATGATTTCGAAGACGCTGCCGTTGAGAGCTTTTACGAATGCATCCGATAGTGGCATGGGGTTCCCGTTTTGGTCGACGTCGAGGTTTCTCACGTACAGCCGGTAGTTGGGAGGAGAAGGGCCGCCGAATATACTGCCGAAAACAAGCAGCAGCATTATTGGAAAGGCTATGCCGAAAAAAATGCTGGCTTTCCTCCTGAACCATGTTTTGAAGAGCAGCTTGACGAGGGTTGTGAGAGAGCTCATGCCAGAAAGCCCTCCTCAGAAAGCCTCGAGCCTATGACAGATAAGAAGACATCCTCTAGACCCGCTTGCCTTATTTCAGGATAAACCTCAATCGACATAGCTCTGAGATTCGACAGCACTTCAACAATCTCTGAATCGTTAGATATGCGCACAATCGTCCGGCCTTCCTGCGTCTGCTCAGCCTCAAAACCCTTACTTCTCAGCGAGGCTAAAACCTTCTCGTCGAGGCCCTCGAAGACGAGCTTGGTTCTTCCCCCGTGTTTTGCTACGAGTTCTCTCACCTTTCCTTCAGCAGCTATCCGTCCCTTGACTATTATCGCCACACGGTCGCTCAGCGTCTCCGCCTCCTCCATGTAGTGCGTGGTTAGCACGGTTGTGGTTCCTAACGATTTGAGCCTCTTGATGTAGAGCCATGTTTCACGCCTTGCCTCAGGGTCGAGGCCCGTGGTCGGCTCATCGAGGAAAACTATCTCAGGCTCGCCAACCAAGGCCATCGCCAGCCCAACCCTCCTCTTCAAGCCGCCCGAAAGCTTGGAGAAAAGCCTCCTCCGATACTCCCAGAGACCCAGGTTCTCGAGAATTTGTTTGAAGTCTTTAGCTCCCTTGGCTGCAGCTGCGAGCTGCACGTTCTCAAAAACTGTGAGGTTGTCGACGGCGTTAAACTCCTGCGGCAGAACGCCTATAATCTTCTTGATCTGCTTGACGTCTGAGTTGTTTCGGATGCTCAGCCCTTTTACGTGGGCGTCGCCAGATGTCGGAGTCCTCAGACACTCAAGCATCTCCACCGTCGTGGTTTTCCCAGCGCCGTTAGGCCCAAGCATCGCAAAAACCTCGCCCTCATAAACCTTGAAAGAAACGTTGTCGACGGCAGTATAGTCGCCGTATTTTTTCGTGAGATTCTCAGCTACTATGACGGGCGAGGCAACCACAAGAGAGCGATGCCGCCGCGTTAATAAAAATGTTAAGGCGTGAAATTTTTGGTTAAATAGATGTGTATACATCTACTTTCGCCGTGCCTGAGGCTGTTGTTCGCGTGGTAGGAAAGGCTGCACCGCTTGAAGCGGACGACGTTGACACAGACCAGATTATCCCGGCAGAGTTTCTCAAGGTGATCGAGCGTAAGGGGCTTGGAAGATACTTGTTTTACCGCTGGCGTTATGATGAAAAAGGGGAGCTGAAGGGTGATTTTGTCCTCGACAGGCCTCAGTTCAGGGATGCTAAAATCCTTGTGGCAGGACGTAATTTCGGAATAGGCTCCAGCCGTGAAAACGCTGTGTGGGCTTTAACCGATTTTGGGATAAAATGCGTCATAGCATCCAGCTTCGGCGACATCTTCTACACCAACGCCAGCAAAAACGGCCTAGTCTGCGTAAAACTATCCGAGAGCCAAACAAAGCGTTTAAGAAGCTTGGCCAAAGATGGAAAGCTAATCCTCACTGTAGACCTTGAGAAACAAACAGTTTCCCTTCCAGGCGAGAGCATAAGCTTTGAGATGGAGCCTCACATAAGGGAAAGGCTTATGAAAGGTCTCGACGACATCCAGATAACCCTCGAGAAATACAGCGGTAGAATACTGGAGTATGAGGAGAGGATGCCGGAATTCCTTAGGCCGAAGCCAAGAACTTTCCTCCCCGAGTAGAAGTTGGGGGAGATGGTTATGAAAAACTTCTCCAAGCTTGTGCCTTTCGTACCAACTCCTATGAACGTTGTGGAGAGGATGCTGGACCTTGCAGGGGTTGAAGAAGGTGAGAAGGTTTACGACCTAGGATGTGGGGATGGCCGGATAATTTTGACGGCTGCTTTGAAGTACGGCGCCAAGGGTGTTGGATACGAGCTGAGACCAACGCTAGTGCATCACATCAGGCAGAGGGTTAGGGTGTTGAGGCTCGAGGACATGGTGAGTGTCGTTAACCAAGACCTTGCGAAAGCATCTTTAAACGACGCCGATGTCGTTACGCTTTATCTCACAACACCTGTGCTGCGGAAGATAAAGCCTCAGCTGGAGGAGGCCCTCTCAAAAGGCGCCCGAATAGTCTGCCACAACTTTCCTATACCAGGGCTTCTCCCATCAGAGGTTGAGACAAAAAGTGGAAGAAGGCTTTATCTCTATACAAAAGTCCGAAGGGTTTAGATGTTTGCCATCTTTCTTATCTGTTCTCCGACCTTCTCGATTGGATGTTGTAAAACCTTGTTCATAAGCTCGTTGAGGGTTTCATAGGCTTTCGGGTTTCCTGTCCATGATTCAGCGAACTCGCCCGATTTTATCCGCTCAAGGGCTTTCACCATGTTCTTTCTCACGTTGCTGTCAACGATCTGCGGACCCACCGTAAGGCCACCATACTTCGCCGTGTCCGACACAGACTTCAGCATGTGTGTTATCCCACCTTGGTAGATTAGGTCGACTATCAGCTTCAGCTCGTTTAGGACCTCGAAGTACGCGAGCTCGGCTGGATATCCGTTTTCAACCAAGACCTCGAAGCCGTTTCTGATGAGCTCCATAACGCCTCCGACGAGGACTGCCTGTTCGCCGAAAAGGTCGGTCTCGGTCTCGTCCTTGAAAGTTGTTTCAATTACTCCCGCTCTTGTGCAGCCACATGCCTTGGCTAACGCTAGAGCCGTCTGCAGAGCCTTACCCGAATAATCCTGTCCAACAGCGACAAGAGCTGGAACACCTTTTCCTTGAAGGTACAGGTCCCGCATGCGTGAGCCCGGCGATTTAGGAGCCATCAACACAACATCCACATCCTTAGGCGGAACTATCTGGCGGAAGTGTATGTTGTAGCCGTGCGAGAAGCCTAATGTCTTGCCTGGCTTCAAATAAGGCTTTATCTGCTTCTGATAAACCATGGGTTGATCGATGTCGGGTATGAGGATGTGAATAACATCGCCTGCACGTGCTGCTTCCTCCACGGTCAGTGGGGAGAAGCCTTCTTGAACAGCTTTGTTCCAGGAAGCACCTCCAGGGCGAAGCCCGACGACAACGTTTAAACCCGAATCCTTCATGCATAACGCCTGCGCACGGCCCTGGCTCCCATACCCAATAACAGCCACCGTCTTGTCTTTCAGAACATCCAGCGACACGTCGCTGTCGTAGTATACTTTCATGAAGTTGCAGCGTTAAAGCTTTGATAAAAAGTTTAACAGTGGTTAATCCATTTTCGGATGTCGGCTCACAGGCAAACACATGCTGTGAATTAGT
Organism: Candidatus Caldarchaeum sp.; assembly: GCA_038844785.1. GTDB lineage: Archaea > Thermoproteota > Nitrososphaeria_A > Caldarchaeales > Caldarchaeaceae > Caldarchaeum. The sequence continues at coordinate 14,839 of JAWBRA010000011.1, read as the reverse complement.
GAGAGGTTAGATGTTCAACTTCGTCAAGCTGGTGGAATGATAGTATGGATAGTTCAACAGTTTTCTGGCAAGCCACTCACCTTTTTCTTCTTCACCGTCAAGCAGCAGCACCGCAGAAAGCTTGCCCCCGTCCTCCGACTTGTTAATGTTCACAGATTCTATGGCGAGGTTGCCCTGCTTGACCGTCAGCATCATTTTCGCCACGGCGTCGGGGCTGTTGGTTAAAACAACGTAAAGTATGAACTTCATACCTAAACCTTGCTTACGTTGACGATACGCTGTGTTAGCTCGAAGCCAGGCGGAAGCCTCACATCTTGAAGCCACTTACCCGGCGGAACCATCGGGAACACAAGCTCTCCCCTGTCGACGGGCACGTCCACCGTCACAGCCGAGTTTGTCCTCACAGCTCTGCTGACGGCTTTCACAAGCTCGTCATAGCTTTCCACCCTAAACGCTTCAACTCCGAAAGACTCCGACAGCTTCACCAGATCAGTTCTGTCGTTGTACTCAACGTCCTTGTAGCGTTTATTGTAGAACATGTCCTGCCACTGCTTGACCATGCCGAGCGACCTGTTGTCAAAAATCACAGTTATCACGGGAAGCTCGTAGTCAGCTACGCAGGCAAGGGTTTGACATGTCATCAGAAAGCTTCCGTCACCATCCATGTCTACGACAACTCTTTCAGGCGCTGCAGCCTTGGCTCCGAAAGCAGCGGGTAGCCCGAACCCCATCGTCCCAAGCCCGCCGCTGGTTATCCAAGTGCCAGGCGTCCTCGTTCTCCAGAAAAGCTGAGCCCACATTTGATGCTGTCCAACCCCTGTTGTAACTATGGTGTCGGGTGGCAGTATTTCGTTGAGGAGGGATACAACCCTCCAAGAATGGAGAACGGTTCCGTCATCCATGCTCATCATGTACTCGTCGTAGGCTTCGCCTATTTCACGAAGCCTTCTAGCCATCGGGCAGTCAAGCCTTTTAGGGATAACGTGTTTGATGTATTCTATGAGCTCCGCTAAAACCCTTCCGGCGTCGCCGGGCAAACTGACCGTGGGTCTGACGTTTTTTCCAAACTCGCTTACGTCTATGTCTATGTGGATGATTTTACGTCCTTTTTCAAAATCTTTCGCAGGGCCTATGGCTCTGTCGGAGAGTCTTGTCCCCACACATATCACAAGGTCCGACTCTATAACCGCAAGGTCTGCTTCAACACGTCCATGCATCCCAACGACGCCTAACACGAGTGGATGGTTTTCTGGAACAGCTCCTTTACCCATCGTCGTTGTAACTATCGGCGCTGCGATATGTTCAGCAAGCTCTAAAACCTCTTTACCGGCCATGCTGTAAACTGCTCCGCCTCCTACAAGCAGGACGGGTTTCTCCGACTCGACTATAAGCTGTGCAGCCATTTTCACAGCCTCTAGGTCAGGCTCGGGCAGAGGCTGGTTGAATAACGGCTCAGGCACCGTCTCCTCATACGGCACGTCTTCTGTCATGACGTCCCTCGGTATGTCGATAAGCGTGGGCCCAGGTCTTCGGTTGACGGCGACGCTGTATGCGTTGACGAATTCCTGAACAAGCCTGCGAGGGTTTTTTACTGTTACAGCGTACTTTATATGCGGTAGAACAAGCCCGACGATATCGGCTTCTTGGAAAGCATCCGTCCCCATGAAAGACCTTACAACCTGCCCTGTTATGGCCACGACTGGGGTGCTGTCCATGTAAGCATCCACAAGCCCTGTTATCAGGTTTGTAGCGCCGGGCCCTGAAGTTCCCGAGCAAACACCAGGCCTGCCTTTCACCCGGGCGTATCCTTCGGCCGCGTGGACAGCATGCTGCTCATGTCTAACGAGTATGCTTTTGATGTCGGAGTCTCTTAACGCGTCGTAGAAGGGCATGTTGGCTCCTCCGGGTATGCCGAACACTATCTCGACGCCTTTGCGTGACATTTCTTTGACTAGAGCGTCGGCCGCCCTCATCCCACCTCAAGCCTCTCCTGGCTGTAAAGCAGTTGATGGGCTGCGCTTGTTACTGCATTCACCACCGCGACAGCTGGGTCCTGGCCTATCCCCCTGCCGACAAGCTCCACACCGTGGGCGGAAAGAACAACCTCAGCTTCCGCGCTGTGATGCCCAAAATATGGAGCATGAACCTTCAAGTCAACAAGCTTCAGGTCAGCAATCTTATTAACAGCTTGAAGGGCTGCGGAAACAGCCGCCTCCACAGCCGAGGTTCCGCTCCCCTCACCCGATACAGGCTCCCCCGCCATCATCAGATCGCACTGAGCTTTGAAGCTTTTACCCACCAACATTATGAACAAGTTTTTTACGTAAGACCTTTTCTGAGTTCTTCTACCGTATACTTCTTCGGCTAGAGACAGGACTACTTCCTCCGAGACTTTTCCCCCGCTGTCGGCTATCTCCTTCACCTTCTTCAAAATGGATGACACCTTCTCCCTGTCTACGGTGAAGCCGTATTCTTTGAGGAAGGCTTCAAGACCGTGGATGCCTGAATGTTTTCCGAAGACTATCCGCCGCCTTCTTCCGAACACTTCCGGCATAACCGGCTCGTAGGTTGTTGGGTTGCCCAGTATTCCGTGGACGTGTATCCCGCTTTCGTGGGCGAACGCGTTGTCGCCCACTATGGCCTTGTTCTTCGGAACAGTTATGCCCATAAGCTTCTCCACAAGCCTCGAGACTTTGTAAACATTTTCAAACCGGATGTTTGTCTCCACACCGTAGAGGAACTTCAAAGCCGCGGCAACCTCTTCGAGGCTTGCGTTGCCAGCTCTCTCTCCGATGCCGTTGATGGTTGCATGCACTATTTCAGCGCCTGCCTCAACGCCCGCGAGAGAGTTGGCTACAGCGAGGCCGAAGTCGTCGTGGCAGTGGACAGCCACGGGTAACCTCACATTTTTCTTGACCTCAGTGACAAGCTTTTTCATCGCTGTAGGTATTATAGTGCCGACGGTGTCTGGGATGTCGAGGCTGTCGGCTCCAGCCTCCTCAACCGCTTTAAACACTGTGAGCAGATAGGGAGTCTCGGTTCTTGTGGCGTCCTCGGCTGAAAAATGTACGGTGAACCCGTATGATTTGGCGTACTCTACCGCAGACACAGCCTTCTCCAAAACCTGCTCCCTAGTCAGCCTAAGCTTGTGCTTTAGATGGATGTCGGAAGTTGCTATGAAGACATGAATCCACTGCGGGTTGACTTTCGCAGCTGCGTCGATGTCGGATTTCTCGCAACGAGACAGCACGCATACTTTTGTTTTGAGACCCATTTCAGCTATTTGTTTTACCGCTGAGGTTTCGCCGCTTGAAACCGGTGGAAAGCCTGCCTCGATAACATCAACCCCGAGGTCAGCCAAAGCCTCGGCCAGCTTTACTTTATCCTCGGGCCTCAAAGCAGCGCCCGCAGTCTGCTCGCCGTCTCTCAGTGTCGTGTCAAAGATTTCAACCCGTGACGGCGGCGAAGACTCTAAAAGCTTACGCCAAGCCATCCAACCCACCTCCCCCAAAAATCCTATCAGAGATACAGCTAGCCACGACGTCGGAGGAAAAGTTTACCAGGCGCCGTGAAGCAATAATCTCACTCCTCGCTTAGCACCGACGATAAGACGGTAGAATATAAATGTGACGGGCTCATTTGAATCGAGGTCCGAAGCACCTGCCCACATTCTAAGCGGGTATGATGCGGTCATTTTTTCAAAAATTTTAATGCTCTGAAGAAACTTAAATGAGTCAATATGAAGATTTTCCAATAAAAGTTCTCTTCCTCTGTAAGTACAGTTGTGCTCTTGCTACAAGAACTTGTAAACCCATAAAAAAGTCCCTGTAAAAGGTTTAGTTTATAACAGAAACTGAAAGAAGGAAAAAATGAGGGGAGGGTTTGGCTGGAGGCCAACCAGCAAGACAGCATTTAAGAACCCCAGAGAGAGGCCGGTATGTTATATTCTATGTCATGTATGGGATTGTGAGACCCATGCATGTTAACTGACCGTTTCTCTGATTTTCTCGATTGTTTGTAGTTGGTTTTTGGCTGTTATCATCGCAGTTCCTTTTAAAGCCATAGTCAGCATCTCTAAAGCTTTACGAGGCCCTCCGCTGAATATCTTCCTCTTACCTTTTTTCCTTCCATCTACTTTGAAGGGTCCAAAATAGTTTTTTAGCTTCGTGATTCCCTTACTGAAGTCGGCGTACGTCATCACCTCGGCCAAAGCAACCTTAGCAGCAGAATAGCCCCCTACTTTCAACGTATCAACGACCCTACTGTAGGCGGGTATTCTTTTACCCGCCTCAGAGACTATTATCTCCGCCATTGTAGTCATCCTCTTCTCCAAATCCTTTATAGCGTCTTTCAAGACCTCTGTAGTCGCTGACAAGCTGGCGCATAACCAAGAAGTTTTCATCAACCTCTCTGAACCATTTAGGCTCTATAGCCATCATCGTCCTGATGTCATTCCTAGAGGTCTTTGAAAGCCCAAGCTCCTCACACCTCTCGGCCAGAATGTTCAATCTGCGAAGATACAGAACTTTGACACCACGCCTGAGAACCTCTATGAATTCATCTGTAAGCTCTACGGGAATTGTGTCCACGTAGAGCTCGTCGCCCTGCTCTGCTGGAATCTCTGAAACCCTCGAAACCCTGTAGAAGCCTTCTCCGTCATTGGTATATACATGATGTTGTTCATCGTTCTTCCTTTTACGATTCTTGTTCGCCAGTCTGTGAACATCGGCGTAGAACCTTCTTCCCACTCTCCCGGGAGGTTCATAAACCTGTTTTCGGATAGGCTCCGTCGTTTCTTCACCGCTTTCAGCCATGGTAGCGTTGTTGTCCACAGGCTACCCAACACACAGCTGCAGCCTTTAAACATACCCGATAAAGGAGACTGTCGGTGTTGTTGGGGGAGATATGACATTACGGCAGGATGGAGGTTGAGAATACCAAATATGTATCAACCGCTGTTCCATTTTAGAGGCTGACGACGGGCGAGGGGTTAGAATAGCCGTATGGGTTGAAGACGGAATACCATGTTTCAGCTATAGGGAAGATGAGGAGTCTCTGTTTATTCCTTCAGGCCACCAGCCAAACTACGATAAGGGAGAATCGTATTGTAGTAAGTGCTATCAGACGTTTATTAACAGGGATAAATGCCCTAACTGCAACAGAATATTAAGAAAAAACCAAGAAGAAAGAAACACAAATCAACTATCTAACATTATGGTTAGGCGGCTGTTTTTAATTTTATTGATGGGTTTTCGACATGTAGCCTGCGTTGTTCAGAAACTCTTTTAAGCAGTTGCGTTGGGTTTTTCGCATGCCGCGTCTTATAAAGGTGGCTGGGGTTGATGAGATAGCGGACGGGACGATGAGGACGTTCAATGTTGAGGGTAGGCCGGTTCTGCTGGCAAACGTCGAAGGAAAGATATACGCCATGGATGCGATTTGCTCCCACGAGGAATGGGACTTGAGCGAAGGAGAGCTTCAAGGAGCCAAAGTCACATGTGCTGGGCATGGGGCCGTCTGGGACCTGACCACGGGGACGGCTGAGTTCGACGAGCCGCTGCCAGCTCTCAAAACATACAGAACCTTGGTCAAAGACGGGTTCGTCTATGTCGAGGTTGACTGAGCGTGAAGAGACACAGGTTTGTATGCAGCGAATGCGGTGCCGAATACTGGCTGCAGGCGTGGAAGGCCGTATGCCCCTCATGCCAAGCCGAGTTCACACTCGAGCAACAACCTGAAGAACGCTCCAAACAACATGCTCGCGGCAACATGGTTACTCTATTGGCGATGTCAGGCTATGTCTTGTTCAGCCTGCTGGCTCCAGGCGGAATTAGCGTATACAGCATCGTGCCGTGGGCTCCCATTCCCGTGCTGCAGGCGTTGACACTTGTTCTTGCTCTTCTTTCTTACGCTGGCTCTGAACCAGCCTTGTGGCTGTCAGCGGTCTTCGGGATGTCGGCGGTGCTCTTCCACGTCTTCAACCCATCTGTTTTCAGCATCATAGGCATAGCCGTCGGCGTAACAGTGGTCATATCATCTGTCTCGTTCATACAGAACGTTCGGAGGCTTAGAAGACACGATTCAAATGAAGCTGACGCGAGAACTATGCCCGAGTACTCGGGCTGGGCCGGCTCTCAAGAACCTGGCTGAAAATTTTGTACGCCCTATCGTCGTAAAGCACGAAAACCACCTTCTCCAGCGACGTGTTCTCACGCATCAAATAGTCTAGGGTCGAGTTCACTATAACTCGGGCGGCGTCCTCCAACGGATAGCCGAAAGCACCCGTTGATATCGCTGGGAAGGCTATTGAACGAAGGGCGTAAAGGTCTGCGAGCTTTAAGCTGTTTAACACGGCGTCGCGGAGTTTCCTCTCTTCATCACCCTCACCCATCCTCGGTCCGACTGCGTGGATGACGTGCTTGGCCTTCAGTCTTCCAGCCCCAGTTATGACCGCGCCGCCAACAGGACAGTAGCCGATTTTATCACATTCGTCCTGTATGGACCTCCCGCCCTTCCGAAGTATTGCACCAGCCACGCCCCCGCCCATCTTCAGCCACTCGTTAGCCGCGTTGACTATTGCATCCGTGTCACATTCCGTTATGTCCCCTTTGATGCAGAAGACCTCAGTGTTCCTAACCCTAACCATCTCTGAAAAATTTGTAGACGCTTCATCTATAAATTTATTGAGGCAAGGATTGCCTCATGGCTTTCAAGGTCTTCGTCTTCGTGCAGGGAAGAGGGTGGATACCCGTGTCCGATGTCGTGGACCACAACGGCGTAGCGGCGTCTGAGGATGAGGCGCTCAGCTTGGGCTGCACGCTCGTCATGTCTGGTATCGTAGAAAACATGAGAACCCATGGTGCAAAGACGGGTGACATAGTTGGGTTCAAGATCCTGCCGACGGAAGACCTTCCGCAACCCCTCCCCAAGCAGGCCCGCAGCTGGCGGGATTTCAAGCATTTGTTTTTTAAACGGGGCAGCTCATACTTTCTCTACAAGACATGGGGCTGGCCCGACTGAAAGCCGACCAACACTTCCTGATAGACAAGAACGTTGTGGACAGACTTGTTGACGTGTCGGAAGTCTCTGGAGACGATGTTGTGCTGGACGTTGGAGCGGGAACCGGGGTCGTAACTGAAAAGCTTGCCGAGAAGGCGAAGATGGTGTACGCAGTCGAACTGGACAAAACGTTCGAGCCGCAGCTCGCAAGGTTAGCAGCACGTTACGGAAACATACGTGTTTTCTGGGGAAGCTTTCTCGGCTTAAAGCTTCCGCTCTACAACAAGGTTGTCTCCAACCCTCCATTCAGCATGCTCGAGCCTTTGCTCCAGCGGCATCTGAGAAAACCCGTTCCAATGTCGCTGATAGCTCCGTTGCGGTTTGCTCAAACTCTTACGTCGGAGAGGTATGTTTCCCTGCTGAGCTTCAGAGTGCAGCTGGCATATCGCAGCAGGGTGATGGACGTGTTGGATGGCAGCGTGTTCAGCCCGCCTTACCCTGGAAAGGCCTGCATCTTGTTGTTAACACCCTTAGACCTAGGCGAGGCCGAGAGGTTGATGATGATTTTCTTTTCGCAGAATGGTAGCAAGGTTAGGAACGCTCTACGAAACGTTTTCTGGAGTCGGACCAGCAAGAGAGAGGCGATTAAGCTTGTAGAGCTTTCCAACCTCTCTGACGGGGTGTTGAACAAACGTGTGTGCCGAATAACATTGAACGAAGCGATCGCTGTTTATGAGCTTATAAAACGTGTGGTGCTGACTGGAATATGAGGCAAAATTTAAGAATCGACTAAGCAGAGGGTGGGTGAAAGCTCCCGGATGGCCGAGGTGGGGTAGCCTGGTTACGTGGCCAGAAAGCCCTCAGGGCTGTGGACCCTGCAGCGCGAGTTCGAATCTCGCCCTCGGCCCTAAATACAGCCGAAGAACATAGGATGCTGTAGGTTGAAGGCCTCTGTAGTAACCGCCGTTTTACTGACTTTTGCGACAGTTACGCTAACTATTTTCCTCGTAGCAAGTTTTGCGGTATGGTTGACATTTGCAGCTGCGGCGATTCTCGCTCTAACTACTTTGTTGTACGGCGTGCGTAAAGGCCGTTTCTACAAGGAGGAGCTTAAGAAATCCCGCTATCCCCTTATGTCTTTCTCCCTTGTTTTAGCCCCTCTCGTGTCGTCTGTTTTTGTTTTCTTTGAAGAGTTCAGGCTTTTGAATGATTGGTACAAGCCGATAATGCTCTCAAGCTTTACGCTAGTGTTTTTCACGAACATGCTGGCTGTTCCACTCGCCGTGGCGAGCCGGCGTATGGAGGAGAAGCTGGAGAAAGAGCCCAGTTATCTCATGCCCGTAACGGTGATAATTCCTGCCTACAATGAAGAGAGATGGATAGCCCACTGTATCGAGGCCGTTCTAGAAGCGGATTACCCCAGTAAGGAAATCATAGTCGTGGACGACGGCAGCACCGACCGAACATTCGAAATAGCTACAAAATACCGTGAAAAAGGAGTTGTCGTCCTGAGAAAACCAAACGGGGGAAAAGCCTCGGCGCTAAACTACGGCCTTTTGTTCGCCTCAGGAGAAATTATCGTCACAATAGACGCGGACACAATAATAAACAGAGAGACCTTGAAACAGATTGTAAAACCGTTTAAAGACCCTCGTGTCGTCGGAGTAGCGGGCAACGTAAGAGTTGTAAACCGTGTCAACTGGCTGACGAAGAATCAAGCACTAGAGTATGTGACGCAGCTTAACATAATGAGACGCGCTACATCTTATTTCGGAGTTGTCCAAGTTATGCCAGGTCCTTTAGCTGCGTTCAGACGGGGGACCGCGTCAACCGTTGGAAAATATGATAAAACAACGGTAACAGAGGATTTTGACCTAACCGTAAAACTGCTCAAAACAGGCGGAGTCATTCAAGCCCCGTCAAAAGTTTACGCATACACCGAGGCTCCCTCAAGTTTATCCGGTTTCTACAGACAACGTCTTAGATGGTATCGTGGAAACACTCAAGTCCTTCTCAGACATAGTGACGCCCTGAGGAATCCACGCTACGGCTTCTTAAACTATCTGATTTTCCCTCTCCTAGTAATACAGCAGCTTATAGTTCCAGCTTTAGGCGTGGTCGCGATATTTGCAGCCGCTGTCATAGCGTTATCGGGCGGCCTTGGATACGTGTTGTGTCTGTATGCTGTGTTCAGCCTTCTTCAGTCTCTAGTTTCTTTAATAGCTCTTGACTTGGACGACGAAGATGTTAGGCTTGTTGTATACGCACCTTTTGCTGTAATTGGCTACAAACACCTACTCGACATCATAGCCCTCAAGTCTGTCCTGGACGTAACGGTTTTGAGGAGAAAACCACGTTGGACTAGGGCTGAGAAAACAGGGCTTCAAACACTCATGACTGGGTGAAGGATTGCAGTATTCTCTGGGGCAGAAGGTTACGCCATCTTTCAACAAATTGTCTGTCCAGTTTTCTGTCACGCATGTCGTCGGGTAGCATCCGAGGGATGTCATCCACAACAGGGTACCAGCGGCCGCATGAATTGCACTCCAACAACCCTGCCGTCACCTCCAATCCATAACATTTGTAGCATTCGGTTTCAGCCAGCTCCTTGACATAGTTTCCGTGAAAACTACAATACAGCTCACATCGTCTTATTCTATCGGGCGGCTGTATGTTCCTCTCCTCAAACACGCTCAGCTTAAGCGGGAAAGCTCTGCACATGGGGCAGGCTAGTATGTCGAGCAGACGGAACTTCAACGCCGGCAGATTCGATTCTCTAACATATATATTTATATGAGGTTTCTGTCTAAGTTTTGAAAATGAAATTGAATAAACTTGTGTGGATAGCGGTTGTTGCATCTCTTTTAGCCGCTGCCGCCTCAGTTTTCGCCGTAGGCTCTCTTCCACAAGCATCTGACGTTACGGCTAGAGTTTCAAAGGATGTAGGAGGTATATTCTTAAACCTTAGGAACAACGGCCTTCTCCCCGACTGTGTTGTAGGTGTTGAGGTGAACGGCGAGATTGGCGGGAAAGAGTTTCCAATTAAAGCAGAAATACACAAAACAATAATTGAGAAAGACGTCATGCGTATGGTCAAAGTTGAAAAAGTTTGCATCGCGCCATTAAGCGAGGTGAAAATGAGAGGAGTTGAGGGAGAAGGATATCACATAATGGTCTCCGGCGACTTGGAGAAAGTTGAGACGTTTCACGTGTATCTGAAGTTTGAAAGCGGTAAACTACTGCATTTCCACGTTGAAAATCCGACGGCAGGCTCAGCTGAAGAACACGAGCATAAACACTAAACATGATGATAAAAACATCGCAGCAAAACAGGCTGGACCTATTCTGCGAAAGATTTAGAAAAGTGAACGGACAAGCATCTCTAGCTTCAGACATCGCGGAAGCCGCTGAGCATGTGGTTGAGATAATTAAATCGCAAGGTGTCAAGTCTGTGTTTGTTTCAAACCTTTTCAAAGAAGTCGAGGAGCAGATTATCCAATCTTTATCTAAACATGTGAAGGTTTATAGAAAAGAGGACGTGGTTGAGAGTCCTGTGGAAAAGTTGGATGACGTTGACGCTGGTGTATCTGCAGCAGCTGCAGCGGTTGCCGAAACAGGCACGCTCGTGGAGGTGGCTTATGACGATGTCGAAAGGCTTGTGTCAAGCATGCCGAAAGTTCACATAATGCTTGTGAAAGCGTCAACAGTAGTGGGGCCGGTTTACGAGCTGGCTGAGCTAATCCGCGAGAGCTTTCGGTCAAGAAGCGCAGCTGTAACGTTTGTCTCAGGCCCCAGCCGGTCAGGAGATATTGAGCAAAGACTCGTCGTAGGAATCCACGGCCCACATGTCGTGGCGGCGGTGGTTTTAAAATGGCTTTGAAGAACACTGAGAAAACACATCAACTACTCATCGAAAAAACAGCAGACATTCTACAGAAAAAAGAATGGAGAAACTACTTAAGAGACGCTCTAACCCGCACACTAAACGCCAGAAAAGAGACAATAAACTTAATGATCCCAGATTTTGAGGATTTTAGGAATTCCGTGCGTTCTGTCAGGGAAAGGGCTGTTGAAAACCTCGAAGAACTCTTTGAAAAATTCAAGCTTAACTGTGAGAAAAGAGGCGCCAAAGTCTATCTGGCAAAGGATGCCTTGGAGGCATGCAAAATAGTTTATGACATTGCTGTGGGGAGGAACGCAAAGCTTCTCACAAAAAGCAAATCGATGACGACAGAGGAGATCGAGCTCAACGCTTACCTTGAAGAGAGAGGGTTGAAGATTGTTGAGACTGATTTAGGAGAGTTCATCATACAGCTTGCACGAGAAAAACCATTCCACCTAGTTTACCCGGCTGTCCATAAAACAAGCCGTGAGGTTGCTGAACTTTTTTCAAGAATCGCAGAAAGACCTCTCAGCAGCGAGATAAGCGATTTAATGAATTTCGTTAGAGGCTATTTGCGGAAAATGTTTCTCACGGCAGACATAGGTGTTACTGGAGCTAACATTGGTATAGCCGAGACGGGAACAGTAGTAGTTGAAACCAACGAGGGGAATGACAGGCTTGGAAGCATCCCGCCCGCCACCCATATAGTTGTGATGGGTTTGGAGAAAATCGTCGAAACGGTTGACGACGCGTTAAAGCTCATCATAGCCCATCCCGTCAGCTCAACGGGCCAGCCGCTAACCACCTACGTCTCGTTCATCAGCGGAAGAAACCCGATGGCAGGCAGGACAGAAGGACGGGACCTGCACATCATAGTAATAGACAACGGCAGAAAAGCTATGAGAAATGATCCATGGTTTAGGGAAGCGCTTTACTGTATCAGATGCGGTGCATGCATGAACATCTGCCCAACCTACTCTGCTGTCGGAGGACATGTTTTCGGATACATCTACACAGGTGCAATAGGCATTCCATGGACAGCGTTCGTCCACGGCCTCGACAAAGCAGCCATGTTCTCAGAGCTATGCATCTCATGCGGTCTTTGTAAGGAGATATGCCCCGCGAAAATCGACATGCCCATGATGATAGCTGAGGTGAAACATCGGATAGTCAAGCAGGCAGGCCAGCTGCCCGTCAACAAAATAGTTGAAAACTACGAGCTTTTCTACGGCCTAGCCTCGCAGGCGCCATGGCTCTTTAACCGGCTCATGAACAGTAAAACAGTCAGGTTTTTGATGGAGAGGTTGCTCGGTGTTGAACGGAGGAGAAAGATACCACCGCTAGCGGGAAAGACCCTAGAACAGCTTCTGAAGAAAAAGCCTTTACGCGAAGGTGTTGAAAAAGCTGTTTTGTTTGCCGATTTCTTTGCACAATATGTTAGGCCGGACATCGGGATGAAGGTCGTCGCTTTGCTTGAAGAGGCAGGCTACAGCATAGTCTATCCAAGGCAGAAGACGAGCGGCTATCCCTACGTTGCATACGGCGACCTCGATAAAGCACGTAAAGTTGCGGAATACAATGTCAGGAACCTGTACGACAGTCTCAGGGATGGTGGAGTGGTTGTGTCGATAGAACCTACAGCAACCTATTCTCTCAAATTCGTATACCCCAAGCTTCTTAACTACAGCGAGGAGTCTCGGAAAGTTGCTGCATCAACTTTTTCGGCTACAGAGGTTTTGGCTCGACTTGTACGTGAAAACAAGCTGAGTGTTGGAAGAGTTGAGGCGAAACGTGTGGCTATACACATCCCCTGCCACGAAAGAGCACTAGACTCCTCGGAATCAGTGCAGATGCTGTTGAAACTAGCAGGCTATGACGCATTTTTCGTAGAAACTGGAACATGCTGCGGTATGGCCGGCTCGTTCGGGATGAAACATGGAGTGCTGGGGTACGAGCTTTCCAACGTGGTGGGAGAACCGCTGTTCGAGCTTATCAAGAAAAGCGGCTGCGACATGGTTGTCACAACAAGCAGCGTATGCCGCGTACACATCGAGGAGGGAGCCGGCTTACCCGTCTACCATCCGCTAGAAGTTTTAACTTTCAACCCCCCACATAAGCAATGAGGTCGACCTCAACCAAAGCATCTTTCAAAGGCAGCTGGACCACTACCGTGGTCCTCGCAGGAGGCTCGTTCCTAAAATACTCTCGGTAAACTTCATTCATATCCTTGAAATGTTCGGGATCCGTCAAATAGACCGTTGCTTTGACGACGTCGTCAAGAGAACGGCCTACGGACTCGAGGATCGCTTTCGCATTCTCTAAAATTCTTCTTGTTTGGGTCTTTACGTCGTCTCCCTCTATCTTTCCAGTAGCAGGGTTTATGGCGACCTGGCCGGACAGGAAAAGAAAGTCTCCGGCAAGTACGGCCTGAGAGTAGGGGCCTACGGGCTTTGGAGCCTTTTCAGTTGAAACAGCCTGTTTAACCATGGAGTTTGCGGCATGCCAGCGGATTTATACTTTCCCCTGTCAGCGGATAAATTGGGCGAGCGATTTCCGCAGGTTCTCAGACTCCTCAGCAGTCAGCTCTCTTGTAGGCGGATAAGGGCCTCCAACGTCAACGCCTCTAAGCCTCAAAACATACTTACAGGCTGCATGATATGGACCAGAGGTCTCGATGATGTTTTTCAACACGTTGACTGTGTGCTGAACCTTCAGCGCCGCGGAAACATCTCCAGATTGAAACGCCTCTCTCAAAGCGGTGGCTAGATCTGGAAATATTGAGGCGATAGCGCTGATCTGAGCTTTAACCCCAATCGCCAGACTGTACAGTATCAATTCGTCTCCACCAGATGCTATGAACATTTTTTCCGAGAATTTGCGTGAAAGGCTTAGCAGGTGCTCTGGATCTTTGCTGCTGTCCTTTATCCCAGCCAACCCTTCAACCTTTTCCAGCAAAAGCTCGACATACTGTGGTGAAACCACATAGCCTTGGGTCGAAGGATTGTTGTAAGCCAGAACAGGAACACTGGATGCCTCAACAATCTTCCTGTAAAAGTTGACGAGAGACCCGAAGTCATACTTGTAGTAGAACGGGAAGACTGCTGCAACAGCGTTGGCGCCGATTTTTGAGGCATGCTGAGTCAAGTCCCTAACGGTCTCTATGTCCGACGCCCCTGTATGTATTATGACCATGCCCTTGGAGCCGACGGCGTTTACGAAAGCCTCGGCTATCCTCTTTCTCAGCTCCGGCTTTATTTTAACGCCCTCTCCGTTGGTTCCGAGAACGAAAAAACCGTTCACACGATTCTTTAGATGAAAGTCCACGAGCTCCGCTGTCTTAGCCTCAAAATCGTCGGACGGAGTTAAGGTAGCCGAAACAATACCCGCAAACTTATCCAACATAGTATCATCACTTGCTTCTCAAAACAAAAGTTATAACGCCTAACACCACTCCCAGCAAAAAGCCTAGGGCTGCAAACTGGTTTGAGGCAATGATTGAGACAAACATGTTCAATCCTCTAATGAAAGCGTTGACAACATCTTCAGATGTTAGGGGGCTTCGCAGCCCTGCGATGCTGATTACTATGGGCAATAAAACAGCAATCACGACAACGGCTAGCAGAATTTTCCAGAAACGGATGACGGCTACCCCAGCTCCAAAGCCTATGAAAAACCAAACAACAGCGAGAACAGTTTGGGCATCCAGCCGAAGATCCATGGAAATAGCTTATCCAATTGATTAATATTAAAGTTTATTGGATGCCGTCAGGGGTACTGTCAACCAAGTAATACGCCTCCTTCTGTCTTGGTTTTTATGAGTGTGTTGTGTATTAGGGCTATTGCTGCTGCTATCTCCTCAACACTCTTTACAGTCTTTGAGTTTATGTTGTTGTAGAATCTCTTGGTCCTATCCTTAAGCTTCCTAAACCACCTCTCAACCCTATTCCTATCTCCAAA
>JAWBRA010000010.1:59226-62143 GCA_038844785.1 Candidatus Caldarchaeum sp. | reverse complement strand
CCTCCGGCGACTGGAAACCCACTTTCAATTCCCTCTTGCGGGATCACGCGAGGAAGCATGACTCAAGAAAGAAGTGGTACGCCCCTTTCAATTCCCTCTTGCGGGATCACCGACGTTAAAAGTCATGTTGCTTCCAATCAGGAAGGACATCACTTTCAATTCCCTCTTGCGGGATCACTCGTGCCGAAGTAGTGCAGTACATTAGCTTTGTCGTTGCTTTCAATTCCCTCTTGCGGGATCACAGAAAGGAGTGCAGATAGTCAGAGAGCCGACAATCTCAGTTTCTTTCAATTCCCTCTTGCGGGATCACAGAACATCATGCATCAAGCGCAAGTGTTTATTGAAATGATGCTTTCAATTCCCTCTTGCGGGATCACAACAGACATATCACCAACTAGAACATCATCAGTGTTCATTCCATCTTTCAATTCCCTCTTGCGGGATCACGGGCAGACAAGCGGGCGGACAGGCAGGCTCGACTTACATGTTTCCTTTCAATTCCCTCTTGCGGGATCACCGATTGCAATGAGAGTGCGATGTATGCCCCACCATCAACCTATTCTTTCAATTCCCTCTTGCGGGATCACAGCCGCCACCACCACACACACCTCACCTATAGGTATAGTTCATCTTTCAATTCCCTCTTGCGGGATCACCTGAGGTTCTTGAGAAACAGTAATAGTTTTTGCGTATAAAAAACTTTCAATTCCCTCTTGCGGGATCACTGCGGGATCACACTTCAGACCTTGAAATTATCACAGCATATCGAACGTTCTTTCAATTCCCTCTTGCGGGATCACTTGCCACCGCGCGGTGCACGCGGTAGCGACCGCAACATAACTTTCAATTCCCTCTTGCGGGATCACCGTGTTGATGATTGTGTTAGTTTCATTAACAACATAACCAATTGTTACTTTCAATTCCCTCTTGCGGGATCACTGTCACGTGTTATAACGATTGGTTCATCCTGCGAAGCCGTTAGAAACTTTCAATTCCCTCTTGCGGGATCACTGCACAGACGTTTGGAGTTTGGCTCGAAGCGTTAGGTTATTAGCACCCTTTCAATTCCCTCTTGCGGGATCACTTAAATATAAGCGTTGCGAAAGGTATAAAAACGTTGCGAACTTTCAATTCCCTCTTGCGGGATCACTGATATTCGAAAATCATCGTCGCAAGCGCGGGAATAAATTCGCTTTCAATTCCCTCTTGCGGGATCACAGTTTGGAAAAGCGGTATACGTGCTGCAGCTGCGACTTTCACTTTCAATTCCCTCTTGCGGGATCACAGAAATGGTACCACACGAAGGTATAGAGGTAACTATCAAAACTTTCAATTCCCTCTTGCGGGATCACTCCAAGTCCCTGTCATCTCACAGGAAGGGGACCTTACTTTCAATTCCCTCTTGCGGGATCACATATTTTGGAAGGAGCTGTTAGGACTTTAGGAAAAATTCTTTCAATTCCCTCTTGCGGGATCACGAGCTTTTGCTAAACGGTGTGGCTGTCGGCGCTTACTCCATAGCTTTCAATTCCCTCTTGCGGGATCACGCTGACTGTTCTGAAAAATTCTGGCATGACTCGTATCAAGGCGTTTGGCTTTCAATTCCCTCTTGCGGGATCACTACAATTGACCAGCGTGTCACCACAGGTTTGATGACGTTAGCCTTTCAATTCCCTCTTGCGGGATCACCGGAGACTGTGAATCTGCAGGAAGGCGTAGTTCGGATTATCTTTCAATTCCCTCTTGCGGGATCACATAAGCGAGGAAACATGACTCAAGAAATGAATGGGAAGCCCGCTTTCAATTCCCTCTTGCGGGATCACTATGCTGGACTCGACCGTGAAACCAGTCTGAAAATAAATGATCTTTCAATTCCCTCTTGCGGGATCACGCACATCAACATACTGTGTCGTGTCCGACAAACCGATCTTTCAATTCCCTCTTGCGGGATCACTGGGGAGTTTTTGCTCGAGCGGTGGAATTCCTTTGTTAGGCTTTCAATTCCCTCTTGCGGGATCACTGGTTTTCGGAAATTTGCGGATGGTGTGATGGTGGTGGCGGCACTTTCAATTCCCTCTTGCGGGATCACTGGCGGATTTCAGACGCTTGTGGTTGGCGAGGGCAGAGCAGTCTTTCAATTCCCTCTTGCGGGATCACAGGCTACCTATATCGCAGTTTCACTTATGGAAAACATCTTTCAATTCCCTCTTGCGGGATCACGATTGGCGAGGAAGCCGAGAAAGCGGCCTGGCGGGTTCTGAAAACTTTCAATTCCCTCTTGCGGGATCACGAGTTATGAGCTTCTCCTACGTCACGCGCAAGCTCTACTACTTTCAATTCCCTCTTGCGGGATCACAGGCAGGGCCTGGTCGGGCATGGCAGGGCATGGCTGGACATGGCCCTTTCAATTCCCTCTTGCGGGATCACTAAAAGGGTATTTCGAGGAGCTGGAGGAGACTAGGGCCGCTTTCAATTCCCTCTTGCGGGATCACTTAAGGGCCAGAAGATCGATTTCTGTTCAAGGTGTCTGACTTTCAATTCCCTCTTGCGGGATCACAGGAATATATGAAACGAAGCTGTTGGAGAAACGAAACTACAACTTTCAATTCCCTCTTGCGGGATCACACAACTCGTAGTCTATTTTATAGCCCCTCCGACCCCTCCTTTCAATTCCCTCTTGCGGGATCACTATAAGCGAGTCGGATGTCTTAGACCTTTACGCAAAGCTTCTTGAAATTCTCTTTCAATTCCCTCTTGCGGGATCACAGTTGTTGAATTCTATCGTCGATATACTCATCGAGACCCTGGCTTTCAATTCCCTCTTGCGGGATCACGGGTTCTTTCGCCGCCGCAACGCCTTTCTCCGCCGTCTGATTCTTTCAATTCCCTCTTGCGGGATCACTGTCCTCCGCAAAAT
>JAWBRA010000010.1:0-59216 GCA_038844785.1 Candidatus Caldarchaeum sp. | reverse complement strand
AAGATCGATTTCTGTTCAAGGTGTCTGACTTTCAATTCCCTCTTGCGGGATCACTGTTGATGAAGATATTCATAGACCTGAGAGCGGCGCCAGTTATAGACTTTCAATTCCCTCTTGCGGGATCACTGTGCGTTTTTTCCGGGTTTTTCGCCGTTTTACGCCATTTTGGCGTCGCGGTGCTGCGAGGGAAAAATGTTTTTGGGTGTTATTTAAGTGTTCGCAACCCTCTCGCGAAAAACTTATCTATAGGCGCTCCCCAGCAAACCCTACTGTACCAGCAAACATCACATTTGTCCAAACTCCTTCCCTTTGGAGGTTTTTCAGACGTCGTCATTTTCTTCATCGCGTCTACAGCTCTCTTGACAAGGCTGCGCAAAGAATCGCTCACATAAACAACATGCTTACCGCCGTCTTCGCTGTAGAACAACACCCCTCTCTTAACACAACAACCATACACATCCTCCACAAGCATGGCATAAGCAGCAAGCTGAACCACATCCTTCAAAGCCGGCCTCCCCCTACCCAAACCAGAATGCTTAAACTCACAGGGAACAAGCTCTCCAAATACTGTGTGAACCAAAGCATCCAAAACACCTGACAAACCCAGCCGCACGCTCACAAGCTTCACATCCGTCTCAACACGAACAGCCCTAACGCCGCGCGGGAGATACTGGGCGTGAAAACGGACATGCTCACTGCGTCCGTAAACCATGCTCTCCGTCTCAGGCTCAAAAACACGCAACACAAGATTGATGTAAGGAATCTGCTCACAAAAATAGAAGTTCTTCACATAACCGACAGGCAGAAGCTCCTCATCTTCGCTCAAACCAAAAAACCACCAGCAATCTCATCATCTACGCTAAACTCTTTCCCGACAACAATACGCATACGGTACGAAGCAGGCGTTAAAGGATAAATCTGAACATTATCGGTCTGAACGTCAATAATCCTGCGGCAAACATTCTTCACATCACTCACCAAAGCCGTGTTAGAAGGCCCTATGAAGGCGCTTCTCTGGACACGGGTCAAGCCAAGCCTCCTCAAAGCAGCAGCCAGCTCAAACCTCCTCGAATCATCAGAAACATCATATATCACAAGAATGTAGGACGCCTCGCCAGCCAGGCATCACCACCTCATCCTAAAACCAACATACCTGTCCACCTCACCCCTCAAGAAAGAAGCCAAACGCCTCGCCTGCTCTACAATAGCTCTTTCAAAGAACCTGTTATTATGTTGAAGAGCTTGCACAACGGCCGAAACAACATTCCGCTCGAACAGTTTTTCGTCAAGTAAAGCAGACGGCTTCTCAACCGCCAACGTTATCAAACTTCTATCGACCACACCTGGCCTAAACATCTCCATTAAATCGCTGACCAGACACATATGCCGTCCACGTGGTAGGTGGAGGAAGCCGACGAAAGGGTCGAGGTTAGCCGAAAGCACGGCGCTCCAAACCCTGCTACGTAAAACACCGTATCCTATGTTCAAGGCCTTGTTGAAAACATCTGACGGCGACCACGCAGTACGTCCCTTAAACCCAAGCTCCGGCGGCAAAATTAGGGAAACGCCAGACCAGTAACTGAGCGCGCCCTGAGCCTCGTAGGCCCTCACACTGTCAAGCGAAGAAACGTCAGAAACCAGACGACCGGCCTCCGCAATCCTATCCGCGAAAGCCTGAAGCTCCAGTCCTGCGGACATACCTCTCGCCAGAAAATACTTAGCCTTTTGATATATGACCAAACGTTGGTTGTGAAGCTTCGCCGAAACAATCTCCTTCGCGATTTCAAGCCCTCTTCCATCCTTGAACGCCTCGATTTGAGCCAGCCTTGTCAGCACGCCGCCTCCTTTCAGGGCATGCAAAACTCTAGCCACAGGCTTTCCACGATGATAAACAGTCAGCTCAACACCAAACCTGGCGGCAAGCTTCAACGCCTCAACAGAAACACCCACACCACGGCATCTTATCGAGATGTGCGATAGGCTCACAGGCGGCAGCTCAGCCTGCGAGCCGTCACGCGACCTCAGATAAAACAAACCCTTCCTAACGCCCAGATACGAGCCAGGCTTGTCTACAACCAGCTCACTCATCCCTAACCCCTTTCAGAACGCGGTAGCGCACAACGCCAAAACCCGCCGTCCGATTACCGCCAACGTTGCTAAAACGCGAAAACTCCAGAAGCTGGCGCGTAATCCTAGCCATCTTCTTGTCGTAAAGGTCTTTAGGGACTGTGAACACGGCCCGTCCAACAAACCCGCGATACCATCGGCCGTCGCTGTCGTAGATTTTATAGACCTGAAGGTCGCGGTAGGTCTCCAAAGCCACACCACCATCTAAAAGCCATTCACAGTACGACTTGTAGGGAAAATTTGGGCTGCAAAACTGGCGGTAGAGACGGGCGAGATTTCGGAAGAAAAGATAGGGGTCGGGAAGTATGACGTAACGGTAAACCGGTTTAACGGGCCTGCTCAGTCTGCGCAGCCTGCGCGGCAGCAGCCTCAGTATTCCAGGCTCTTTCTGAGTGTTACGGAAAAAGGTCGGCGTCCGGAATAACACCTCATACCTCGACTCCTCTCCGACGTTAAGCTGCGTTTGGTCAAAGCTCTCGACAGCAACTTCGGCCACCCTAACACTCACATCCCTCAACCTAACTACAGGGCTGGAAGGGCCGACAAAAAAACGGCTGAGCATATCGGCGAGAGAATTACGCAAAGCAGTTATCCGAAACCGTACAACCATGCCAGGGTTAACCACGCCGTAAAAAATCTCGCGTCTGTCAACCGTCTCCAACGGCGAAGTGCTGTAGGGGCTGAGCGTCCTCTGGTCATGTATCGCAGTCGCAGCCTCAGGGTCCACAGACTTCAGCAAAAAGAAGAAAATACCACGCACCAGAAAGCCTGAGAAAAAGTCCACTAAAACAGGCGTCGGCGAAACCACCTTGAAAACATAGGAAACAACCAAAAAAATCCCTCAAAACATCAGCGTAGACCGCCAAATCCTATGGCCTATCGCTGAAGCATCCATGACGACATAGTAGCTCGCGTCACGCTCAGCCTCATTCCCCCTCAACAGATACGGCATCAGCTCGCGGTTGGACACGTAGACAAACTCCTCAGCAGGCCGTGTTCCAGATAAAACCTCGTAGAGAAGCGTCGAAAACCTTATTGCCAGGCTTTTAGCTAAAGATTTTTCAAGAGTGTTTAAAGCGTTCTGAGCCAAATTGATGATTCTGTTCCTTATATTTTCCCCGGTAAGGCCTCTCGCGTCCATGGCTTTATACAGCGGATGCAGGTCAAGCTGCATAGAAGAAAACAGTGTTGCAGGGTTTTGTCCAGCCGGCTCCTTGACAGCATAGAGCTTAATCTTCACGCCGCCGATGAGGCAGGCAAGCCATAGATGGAGGGCGGTTTCCGGAAAAAGCCCCTCAATCCTATACTTCTGTCTGCATAAAACATCTTCCAGTTTGGATATCGCGTCAAGATATGCTGCAATCCTGTAGCCCGGGTCTACGGCAAACGGCCTACTGGAAGAGGATAACGAAGGCGTCATAAGGACGGAAACTTTTTCCTGACGGTCCAGCCGGACGTATCCAACCCTACACAGCAAATATCCAGTCAAACAAAGACCAACAACGTACGCTGGATAAGATTGTCTCATACGCCGTGAGGACTCGCCCACATAGCCGGCCATTCTGTTAAACTCATAGAACTCAGGCTTCAGTATAGAGGGAAGCTGTACGTCATCACTTGCGGCAATCGGATCTTTCGCTAAGACGTCCGTCATTTGATAAACAGACGCGTCTGGTGGAAGCTGGAATGCCTGGAACAGTTTAGACAGTATTTTCCTGTCGTTGCCGGAGGCCGGTATCTTCATCCTATATTTTTTGTCACATTCTTCTCTTCGCTGAAGAATTTGTTTCGCCGTGAGAATAATGTCCTGCAGTGCTGCGACCGGGTTTGGCCCCTCTATGACCACGTTCTCCCCTGTCACCGTTAAGTTGTATGTTTTTTCGAGATGATAGAGAACACCCAGCAAACAGTCTGTGGCAAAACGTGTTGGTAGAGGGATGATTAGCTGATTCATGACAGCTCACCCGCCAAATATCTCAACTCGTTCAGAAAAGCTTTTCTGCCCTTTGCCTCATCATCGCTGGGTCTGTATTCAACGGCGTCCAAGTTGTCCGCGAGAGCTATCGGCAGAAGAATCATGACGTAAAGCTTCAAAAACGTCCTGCTACCCTCAGCCTCCCCTATCTTGTTAAGCATTACCTGAACATCGATTGGATTCACCGGCTCGTTCAAGACTTTACGCAAAACAGATAAGTCAAGAAAAGAGGCTTCCATGAAAAAGTTGATGAGCTGCTCGACATGCTCGCTTCTTATGTAAGATTTTCGAAAGATTTCATCGATCTTTGAAGACTTTTTGGGGTTTTCAGGGCGGAAATACTCCTTTTCATACGCATAGTCTCTGAGAGCATGCATGTGGTTCAGCACGGCGAGTACCGCCAAGATAGTTAAATTCTCGTCGCATGCAGACGTCTGAGAAAAATATTTGTTCAAATAAGCGGCTGACAGCAGCTCGTGAAGGTAAAAGCTACATCGCCGGCTGATGCATTCACATTTTTCGTCGAATTGCTCCTGATAATATTCGATAGCCTTCCCCACGTCATGGAAAAAGGCTGCGGTAAGGATAGTGCTTTCTAACAATTTTTTCTCAGCACGCAGGCTGCAGTAGCTGAAACGGCGTGCAACCGTTTCCAAATAACCGGCTGAAATGAACCGCTTAGTTTTCTCGCATACGGAACTGAGATGTTTATTCAGCGATTGGCATCTATACGCGCACGGCTTCATACAAACCAACCTCCTCATCATACAAGTCTGTCAACACAGCCACTATCCCATGTCTGAAAAACTGTTTTGAAATACATTCATGCACTGAAATTTTCTCTATAGGTCTCCTGCTGCCGTCCTCGTAAATGGCCTCCGTTATCTTGTTAAGATGATAAAGCTTGGTAAAATATTCGTCATCAACGCAGAACAGATAGTCGTAGATTTTATCGCCACTGTTGGCGTATTGTTTAGGAATAACTGGTACCTGTTCGCCGTCTCGTACGAAACCGCATACAGCATTCCAGACTCTTTCGGCAAACTCAATTGAATACGACGGATAGCTGTCAATATCCTGTAAGAACCCTCTGTAAACTCTGTCCAAGAGACTGATGTTTGACTCTTTTACAACGTTGTCTATTATTTCAAGCATGTTGTAATCTATGGATTTTTCTTTTTCGACATATCGGTAGACGCGAGATGGAATGGTTTTGCCGTAAACTTTTGCTCCCTGCTCGGTGACGGGCATTACATAAATCTGGCCTTCTCCACCATATCTTGCTACACGTCCTGCTCTCTGAAGCAAAGAGTCTGGAGAAGACGCCTCTGTAACCAGAACGTCGAAGCTTTTATCAACACCAGCTTCAACTACCTGTGTAGCGACAGCCAAAAGCTTCTCTCCCTCCTTATCTGTGAGTTGGCCTAGTCTGTCTCGTCTCGTTTTCTCGATAAGTCTTGAATGAAGTAAAACAGGTCTGAAACCCATGCTCTTCAGCTGCAGATAGTTCCTTACCGCTTGAGAAACTGTGTTGAAAATGACCAGTATCTTTTTATTTTCATGAAGGTCTTTGATTAGGTCTGCAATGTTCCCTACATAGGTTGATACGGTTAAGTCTCTCTTTACAAAGTTTTTGTCATCCTCAGATGGAATTATTTCCTCTATGCTGTCTTTTTGGCCTGTCAGCTCGAGATGGTCTTTTATCAGGTTTTTAATGCATTTAGGCAGCGTTGCAGTTGAAATGATTACAGGCACGCCGGCATTCAGAAGAGATATGATGCAGGCTATCGTGGCCGTTAAGGATTTACTTTCACCATTTATCGCTGCTTGAGAGCTCATGTAGAGATGAAACTCGTCGAAGACAACCACCGCCGAATAAATGCACGCCCTAGGTATTTCAAAGTGAGCCGTACCGTATCGTTCTATTTTGGAGATTTCGGCAGCAGGCATTTTATAGAAACATGAGATGAACGTGTCGAGGGTTGTGATGACAAATTGTTTGCAAAGCATCGGGCTTCCGGGAGAGTGCATCTGCTGAAGGCCAACGTCAGCCTCTCTTAAAGGAAAGCCTTTAGCCGTCAGCTTATCTATGCAATCATGCATCCTCTTTTGAAGGTCAGTGCCTATAGACCTCATGGGTAGAACGTGTATAACCCTCTGAGCTAGGTCGTGTCTACCCATCTTGAGAGCAGCGTAAAGGCTAAGGGATAGCGTGCTTTTCCCATAACCTGTTGGCGCCTCTAAAAAAAGAATAATGTTTTCGTTACATGAGATTCTTTCATCAATCTTTTCCATGGCTTTGGAAAGCAATCTCCTAGGGCCTAGCTCCATCCCTTTGCATATCTTTTCATAAACCTCAGCTA
The DNA here is from genome assembly GCA_038844785.1 of Candidatus Caldarchaeum sp. Classification (GTDB taxonomy): domain Archaea; phylum Thermoproteota; class Nitrososphaeria_A; order Caldarchaeales; family Caldarchaeaceae; genus Caldarchaeum. The sequence goes on along the minus strand of JAWBRA010000010.1, from coordinate 52,751 downwards.
AAGACGGCGAGCCCATCCTCACCCACCATGAAAACCTCTACACCTGGCTGAGGCCTTATTGTCATCTTGCTGCTGACCACTGGGTCTCTTGTTCCGGGAACGATGTAATCCTCCCTTGCCGGTTCTTCTCCCCACACATAGCTCCATCGCCAAAATCTCTCAACATAGGTTCCCCCAAGGCCGAAGACCGACGGCTCTGTCTTAACCACCTGTTTGACAACGTGTTTAGGCAGGTAGAACCTTGTCGTGAAATCGTCTTGCAAAACCTGCGGGCTGGTGTCAACTGTTACGTCTTCGACCGATACAATACTTTCTTTAGCGCCTATGTTTGTTATTCCATAACAGGCTCTTATGATTTTACCTAGCCACTCTGCTCCAAGTTTCTTTTCCGCCGTTTTCTCATCTCCCAAAAACCCAACCACCAGCGATGATGATGGAGAGTAAATTTTTCCTGCTGGCACTATGTTGTAGCGATAGTCGGGGAGACCACGTCTGTCAACCCTTTGAAACTGGTGTATTTGATGTCTGATAGGGTCTTCGCTGTACTTTCCTAAGGCAGCTCTAAGGGCTGATGCTTTTGAAACATCCATAAAGGCCGAGGCGGCTTTGAAAATCTCCACGTACCTTGAAGCAGCGGAAACAAGTTTTCCATTCTCTTCAGCGACCTCACCTAATCCTTTTTCTATGGCGATCTGTTTACACAACGCTCCCAACAAAGTGGTTGGAGGTGGCAGTGAGAAAGCCGTCTGAGCCTTCGCCTCCTTCGGAGCCTTTACGCTAAAACCCCACGCTAAAGTCAGCCGAAGCAAGATTGAAAACATTTCAAGCTACTAGTCCATTTTGACGGAGAAGCTCCATCAGTTCCGCGATTATGTCCTCAGTGTTCTGCACTATTTTGACTTCTGGGGTCACAGCCAGGTTCTTCTCTCTGGTCACTGCCCAAACCATATTTTTGCTGTTGAGCAGTGATGAAAGCTTTCTCAACCTTTCGCTTGTCCGCTGGATGTAGTCGCGGAAGTTGCCTGGCGTCACCGTGAAAGGAGTTTCTGAAGCTGTGAAAACACATGACATCAGCTCGGCGTTTGGCAAAAACCTAGAATGCTTTCCTCCGAAGCTTATCTGGCTGAGTAGAGTAGCTAGAGCTTTGAGTGCTGCAGCACGTCGTTTGGGTGCTTGGATTTCCAGCTTTTTTTCATCTTTATGTTTGTTTCCAAACTGTGTCGATGGAACGCCTACCGAAGATAAGTCAAGGTTTAACGTCATAGTATAGAGTGCTGACGCTGCTTCGATGTTGTAGATCGCTTGACCAAGCCTCGTTTCCTCGCCTGTTTTCTCTCTCTTCTGCTCCTGAGACGCAAGATACCTTACGTGAAACTGTGCTTCAACCGCAGCCGCGTTGGTAACATCCTCCAGAGCTGGAAGAAGATAGCCGACCTGAAGCCGCGAAGTTCTCTTGACGGGAATCTTTCCCGTATATAGGAATCCGCCGACATCGGATACGACATCCTTCAACAGAACATCAACCTCAAACCTTCTGATGTCGTCGTGTTTTGAAGGCGGGGAGATTCCCTCTAGGTAGTCGTCGCCAGAGTATTTGAGAAATTCTTTTCTCGCGGAAAACTCACCCACGGGCAGCCCTTCTCTCAATGCTATGTCTGCCAAAACGGATTGGTATCCATGTCCTATCGACTCGCCTGAAACCGCTGGAACGTATTTTATAGTATAGCCAGCGTCCTGTGGTATGACTATCGGAGCCACTCTGTGTCTAGAAACGTTTCCGACGGTTTCCACGGCGTTGAGGGACTCAACGTTAACCAAGATTCTTAAAGAAGTGCTGACAAACATCTCACTGCTCACCCTGTCTCAGCATAGATTCGACAAGAAGCGCCGAGGCGAAAGCGCCAATCTTCCTAGCTAGAGACACGTTCTGTTGAACATCTTCTATAAAACTTCTGACGTCTTCTCCCGTGGGAAGCCATCCGAAAATACGCCTGTTGCCCACCACTACGTAGCTGCCTTTCTCAGTTCTCTCCGTCTTTAGGCTTGGCGTTGCCGACATTTGGTCGCTCTGCAGGATGCGGAGGGCGTCTGACACCGCACGGACAGCCGGCTCCGGACTAAGGGCATTAGACATACGGTCGATGAGCGAGGGGGACCCCGTCAAAGCAGACGCGGCAGCTAGGAGAACCGCTATCTCCCTATGCGTTTTTGTCTGTTGTTCAGAGCGTGTTCCAGGATTCATGGTGTAAGCTGCTTATATAGCGGCATTTAAGATTTTTTTCATCGGAATGATTTTTATTTCATTCTGATGTGAAAGATTAAGGATAATAACAAGCGAATGCAATGAAACTCCGTTGCTCATAGCCTTCACATTCGGGTTCGACGAAAAGTTCGCCGTCAGATCGCTGGTCAGACACAGAACGGGTAAGGACGACCAGGTTGTGGTTTTTCTACCAGGCTCACACGTCGATGAACGGGCAGAGAAAGCCTTAACGGCGCTTAACAGCTTCGCAACAAACTATCTAAACATGCCGGAAATAGTCAGACACCTGGTGGATGTTGAAAACTTCTACGATGCAGTTTCAGAGCTGGCGGCGTTTTTCCGCAACACATCCCACAGGCCGGTAATCGTCAACCTCAGCGGCGGAATGAGGCTTCTGGTCGTAGAAACCCTCGTCGCAGCTATTTTGTCCAAAGTGCCTATCACGGTAGAGCTGGAAACCGAGGACGGAAGCCTCTACACAGAGTTTGACACAACAATCACACAGCCGCCGAACCTAGACGAAGTCGACAAAGCAGTATTGACAATGCTTTCACGCGGTCCTGCGAGCCTCAAAATCTTAGCAGAGTACGCTGAGGTCTCCACAACCACCATCTGGCGGCACGTCAAAAGAATGGAGAGAGACGGAGCCATCAAAGTCGAGGAAATCAAAAAAGGCATCATTAAAGCAGCGCCAACCTCAAGAGCCAGACTATACCTAGCACTCCTGAACACACATACCACATAAGCCAGCACCTGCCGTTACACGGTACAACTGTTTCGAAAGACATCAGACGCTCAGTGTCTGAACCCCTAGGAACAAGACTCTGGCGATAAGCGGGACGGTGACTCCGCCAGCATCTCATAGAATCATGTCTGGAGGTGAGCAAAAAGAGAGGGCGTGAGGCTTTTGAAAGACTGCAGAACTTTCTCCCTGAGGAGGGCCTGAAGAGAGTGTTGGAGCAGTCTAGGTTTTCAGAAGGGAGTTCAACTTGTTGCAGAAGGCTGAGCTCGTAGAATGCTACATGAGTCATCACGTTAATCGAATTCTTGAGGTGAATAGCGGCGGAAAAAAGTAGCGAGGTTAAAAAGGCGTCGGAGGACGTATACGAAATCATACCTTTGGATAACAAGGTCATCATAGAATATTGCAGCATGACGCAGACCTGCTGACCGCTGCACCAGCAAAAGCAAACAACTATTACGTCAGACAAGGAGTTTAGAAAACTGGAAGGACATGGCCTAGAAATCAGATTCACAAAATCTATGGAAACATGATAAAATAAATCCCAAAAGCTGCTCAACCTACTCTTGCCCCAAGTTTCAGCTTTGTGGACGACTCGTTCAGACCATGCAACCCACTTCCAGACCGTAAAGCTGTTCTAACCTCTCAGCCTCCACATCAAGCTTTTCATGGTTTTATATGTCTGGGATGGTTGACAACAAATGGTCCAGAACCTCTCTGAAAGAAAGATTCCTCTACTGGTCGTGAGTGGGCTCGTCCATTTCTTTTGCCTAACGAGAGCGGTAACTAGACATACTTATGGGCAAGTATGTGAATGTGACTAGAGTGGTCAGGGTAAAGATTACACGCAACTATCAGCTTACAATCCCCGCCGCGGCCCGGGGATGCTCTAGGTATCCGTGAGGAGATGTTGTCGAAGTGCTGGCGGAAGGGGACAGGGCTGTCATAGTTCCCTGGAAACGGAAGAGAATTACGTTCAGAGCTGGCCAAAGGTTCACGGTTGAGGAGCTGGAGGAGGTGGAGAGAGCCGTTAGAGAATCTGTTGGTTGACACCAACGTCCTAACCTACGAGGCCTTCGAGGACTCAGAACACCATTCTGACGCGACCGACATACTCATCTGGGAACTTGCTGATACCCTCGATAGTCATCGACTAATACATTTGGCTTCTGACTAGAAGGTTTAGAATTCCATTTCTCAAGGTGTCGGAGAAAGTAGAACAGTTGCTGAGCCAAGAGCACATCAGACTAGTATGCGAAGAGCCGTCAGACCTAGCTGGAGCCTTCAGGCTCGCCAACGAGGACAATATCGAAGCAAGAGAGTTACACGACTAAATAATCCTCTCCACAGCATTAAGAGCTAGGCTGGCCACAGCGAGCTATGATAACGAATTAAGCCGCTGCGAGAAGGGGAGTGAAGGTAATTCCCGTCTCACGATAGCGTCCGTTACATCCGGCTGTTATGGTAAAAGAACTGGATGCCAGCCTCATTCACCTCACGTTGCTTATTGAACACAAACCCTTCAGAGGAGAAGAAAACCGTTGACCAACATGCTGCGAACAAAGGCGAGGTCTAAATTCTGAGACAAAGCTGAAAAGTTTTGACCAGATTTACATCACCAAAAGTTTGCTGAAGAGTTCTGGGGCGCTGGCTTTGTCGCCGTTTCGCAAGTCATTCAGTAGGTCTTAGGCCAGCAGGTCGGCGTAAGGGTCGTGGATCGGCTGAATAAGGAACGGTCGAGGATTGGACCTACTTACCATTAGTAAACCCAGCCCAAGGCTCGAGGTAAACGGCAGGCGCGTCAGGTGAACATTACTTAACTCTTCCGCAGTTGGACATACAGCCCCGCAGCGGCCAAAACTAGGGCCAACGGTAGCGAGACGAAGAGCGGAACACCGAGAACAGCGAGGGATTGGATTAGCAGGATGCCGCCGAGCAACACGGTTGTAAGCGCCAGAACCTTTTCCGACAAAACCACTCCTATCATGAATAGTACTACTGCAGCCAAGATGCCGACCGTCATGCCCGCACCTAGCGCCAGCGCCAAGTAGTATGCGAGAATGCCTAGACAGATTCCGATGCCGAGCCGCAGCAGGAAAACAGCGACCAGGCCGCCTATCACGAAGCCTGCCAAAGCAGCAACAATGGTGAGTAAACCGCTAAGATACGGCCCTAGGAAGGTTAGTGTGATGAGGGCGACCATCACGCCTCCCACTATGAAGACCAGGGCTAGGGCGACGATGGCTAACAGCAGCGTCGATACGAGGCCTGCTGGTGGGGGAAGAATGGAGACTAGCATGTCTAAACCAGCTGTCAAACGCCTTTGACCTCCAGCATGGCCCTCTTCGAAACATGCTTCCTATTATCATCTTCCATCATGTGGCTGAATCGTCTAGCTCTTTGTAGCTCGTGACCAGTTAGATGATTTAGTTTCTTTCGCCGAGAAAGGCGCTTTTGTGACGCGGGCGTGGAGTCGCTGGGCTGTGTAGGCGAACGGGGAGAAATAGATGAAGAAAGGCTGTCTGCCAGCGGTCCGGCTGGTGAAATTCATCACCTTCGAAGCCGGCACGTCAGTTAGTCTCCGGCGTCGTCGCCATAGCATAGCAGCGTTCCGTTCTAGTTGACTACTTAGTGGAAGTAATGTCTTTTGATGACTGCATGCCATCCCGTCCGGGCGGTATGTATGTAGCGTACTCATCGTCCTTGCCGTTGCCGTTGAGATACTTGCCGGCCAGCATCGTCCCGTAGCCAACCGCCTTCAGCCAAATGGCTACGGTCGAGTTCTCGTCTCCTACCTCATGGAACTTCTGGAATCCTTCGTTCGGAGGGGTGTTTCCAAGGATGTTGTTTGCATATGGTCCGCGGAGGATTATGGCCCTCGCCGGACAACAGAGCGGGAAGCTGGCGATGAAATCGGTGAAAGTAACTCCTTAACCAGCCTCTCACCTTTGTAAGCTCGATATGTTTGGGATGGTGGGGGATGTTCCAACCGGTCCAAAAGCTCCGTAAGAGCTTCTTCGACAAGTCCTGAAAGAGCCCCTCTTCTAGACCCATTCCGTAAAAATTGCAGACCAACGTCCAGAAGATGGAAACGGAACGATCAAAAGCTTCTCTGCCGCTACGCATCACAATCACTTTTTTCTAAACACGGTAGCTCAGAAAAACAATTTCACACCTTTGCGTGCAAGCCGATTTTCGGCAGAAAAATCCCCGACGCTGCAATCATATTTTTCTGACGTCTAACCAGGGTTAGTCCCCAGTTGTGGACACGTGTCTCTCGCTTTGCCGGCCGGATCCATCTCCACACACAACCTACAAAGGTATTTCGAATTCATAGATAAAATCGAGGAAGGAGTCGTAAGGATTAACAGACCAACCGTCGGCGAAGAGCCGTATGTGCTTTTCGTAGACTTATCAAGCTGGGGCATGATGAATGAACAGGACGAAGCTGCTTCACTAAACAAAACAGTCTACCTAGCATACTGAGCGGAAAACGGGGGACAAAGTAGCCACAAAGCAGGTAGGATACATGTACAGTCAACTGACTTCCAACAATCGATATACCGCAGATGACTATAATTCCGTGAAATGAATATCTCAAAGGTTGAGTGCATGCGGTAAATAGCTGTAGATGTTAACAATGCCTACAACAGATATCAAGCAATCAAGGCGGGCCGTGCTTTCGAAAAATACGATATCATGTGGTTTGAAGAGCCTGTATGGCCTGATGATTTGGATGGAAGCGCTTTAGTGGCGAAAACATTGGATGTGCCGGTCGCGTCGGGAGAGCTTGAATACACAAAATATGGTTTCAAAGAGCTTTTATGCAGGGAGGCAGTAGACATAGTACAGCCCGACGTGATGTTTTGCGGCGGCATAACTGAATGGCTTAAAATAGCCGAGATGGCTGAAGCCTTTAACATACCTGTAGCGCCGCACGCCGCCCACGACGTACACGCTCATTTGGTCGCCGCGGTGCCAAACGGTCTCACCGTCAAGTATTTCCTGTGTGAAAGCGACATGATGTTGTATCAAGAAACGTTAGAACCAGAAGAGGTATATGTGCAGCCCAGCGACAAACTTAGCGTAGGGATAGAATTCGATAAGACAGCTATAGCAAAATTTAAGGCAACGTAGGATGGCAAGCTTGTTCCTCATGTCATTAATGGCCAGCGTTGACCTTTAGTGCTTAATCAATCGCAGTCGCCCGTCCTTAATCGTCTCATATGCTTGCTCCAGCGTTTCACAGGCTCTAGACTTGCTGTCGAAAAAATTTGGTTACCTACTGCCGTTTTTCGCAGCTTGAACAGGTTGTGAGTTGTCCACAGTGCTTTGATCACTGCGAAATACCATAGTTTTTCTGCCCGAGAGCGCTGTAGGCCTTTTCAGGCATGTTTAATATGAAGTATACACTGGAGAATGCAGCCGAGTTGGGTTACCTGAACGTTCTGCTGCTGACTGTATCGGTTGGAGTTGTCGTCGCCCTGGTGCTGTCGAAGAGGCTTAATGTCGGGTATGCGTTAATTGCGGGAGCCGTGCTTTATGGCGTATCCTCGATGGCGCCGCAGATGTTTCTGCAAGCCTCCATGGGAGCGTTCAACCAGAGGATGCTCGAGGTGATGCTTTCTCTGTATTTTTCGATGACGCTCTCCTACGCTATGCGAAGGGATGGAGAAAGAATCTACAACGGGATGATTGTCTTCGGGTCAAAGGCGACGGCTGTAGGCATCCCCGCCGTCATCGGCCTGCTTCCCATGCCCGGAGGCGCATACGTCTCCGCCACAATAGCAGACCGGTTCTACGAACGTCTCAAACTCGACACAAGGCTGAGGGTCTTAATCAACTACTGGTGGAGGCACATATGGATACCCGTCTGGCCTCTCTACCAAGGCGTCATACTGGCTTCAGCAATACTCCATGTCAGCCTTGTCAGCCTAGTCTCTCGCACGTGGCCAGCGGCGTTTGCGGCCGCGGTAGCCGGGCTGGTGATTCTGCCGAAGCTCCCTCGCAGCAAGGATTCGGGGCTTCTAAGGGACTTGGTCTCGCTTTGGCCCCTCGGGCTTGTAGCCATCCTCTCCTTCACGATACCCCTGCCTATAGCAATAGGCCTCACGCTGCTCGCCTACCTCGTTTACAGCCGGATGTGTTTGAAGGAGTTGAAGGAGGTTTTCATGAAGGGTGTCAACCTCAACGTCACTTTGATAATCATCGGCTCGCTCATTTTCTCCAGCTACATCTCCTCCAGCGGGCTCAGCGTCGACCTCGTCAACATTCTCGGGCCGTTCGGCCCTTTGGCATCCTTCGCCGTCCCCTTCACGATAGGCCTGTCGACAGGAATAGAGTTTGCCTTCGTAGCGCTGACCTTCGCACCGCTCATGGAGCTGTTAGACGGATACTCCGTCGCGCTTGCCTTCGCGGGTGGCCACATCGGCATAATGCTGAGCCCCGCCCACAGCTGCTTCGTCCTCTCATCCGAATATTTCAAAAGCGACGTTAAAGACGTATATCCGCTGCTCGTCAGGGCAATAATCGTCGAACTTGTCATCATAACTGTGTTAGTTATGCTGCTGAGATAAAGCATCGGCAGCCACAACCATAACCTCAAGCCGCTCTGAGGAATCCGACCGCGTATCTGAACTCTTCGTCAAGAAGCATTTGCATCACACGTCTAACGTTTATCGACATTACCAACAACTGCCCGTCAACGATGGCAAAAAGCTTCAGACCTGCACAACTAGGAAAGCTCATGCACTCCGCTAGTAGGGTTGAGACTAGGTTTGTTCTCACAAACTGACTTGACCGATTTCGTTCAGCACCATAGACCTGAAGACGTCGTAAAATTATTTGAATAGGTAGGCAAACATTAACATGAAAGATTGGGACATCAACAGGAATGTATGAATGCCGGTGTTTGGCTGCTTGCTTGCCTGACTGTTCTCATGGTTTATTGCTTTCGCGGAGGCTGAGGGTGTTGCCCACCGGTTTGTCGGCCGCACGCGGCTCAGCATCACAACGAAGCTGCCGGATATTTTATGCTGGTTGCGACCGCCGCCTCCGTCAGCGGACAAGCCCGACCGGACAGCACATGTGAATTCTCCCAACTCTCTTGAGCATAGCTTTCAACCACGGCTTCCGCGTTAAACAAGCCGTGTAGGCTGTTTTCCGAAAATCCGCCTGGCCAAGGCTTTTAATGTTTATAAATGAATTTAATAATGTTTAACGTGGTTTTTGTGAATATCGGTTCGAGGCTGCATGTAGTCAACCATCCATATGCCCAAATGGTTTTGACAAAGATCAGGGACAAGAGCACGGGGCAGATTGAGTTTCGGAAGGGTTTGGTTAAGCTGGGGAGGTTGTTGGGCTTTGAGATTGTCCGCACTTTTGAGACGAAGAGACGTGTGGTAGTTACGCCGCTCGACAAGCCTGCGGAGGGTATAGACATCCCCGACATCGACAACGTTGTTCTCATCACGGTTCTGAGGGCGGCCATGCCTCTCACCGAAGGACTTCTCAAGGTCTTCCCCAACGCGAGGCAGGGCATTGTCAGCGCGAGACGTGTGGAAGAAACATATCGGGGAGGTCTCGACTTTGACGTCGAAGTAAGCTACGTAAAGATACCGGTTATTTCGGAAAACGAGGTTGTCATAGTGGCCGACCCAATGCTGGCAACCGGCTCGACGATTCTCAAAGTTCTCGCAGAAATTGAGAAGAAGGGAAGGCCCAAGAGAATCATTCTGGCGACAATCATTTCAACACAACAAGCTATCGCAAGAATTCTCGAACACGACAGCAGGGTGGAGGTTTTCACAGTGGCAGTGGACAAAGAGCTGAACGAGCGAGGGTTCATTGTTCCCGGGCTGGGGGACGCTGGAGAAAGGTCGTTCGGATAAACAATCCTAAACCCTGCCGGTTAACGCGGCTTCCTCTACTCGCAGGCTCTAAATTCTAACTCGCTTCACCCCAGCACCTCTTCAACCTTCTCGACCGCCTCGCCGGCGTCTCACAGCATCAGTTGCAGACACTGATTTTAGAGAGAAATCTGGTTGTGGGAGGTCTTGGAATAAAAAAGGAGGATGGTGTGGTGCTTACAGTTTCCCGTATGTTACGAAGAACATCTCGTTGTTCTGCATGATGAGGTCTTTGAGGTCTGCTCTTGCTACTATGAAGTAGCTTTGAACGTGGAGGAATATCCACGGCGCGTCTTCCCATATCAGTTTGCTGACCTCGATGTACATCTGCGTTCTCTTTTCTTCGTCTACCGTTTTAGCCGCCTGGTCTAGGAGTTCGTCTACTCTTGGGTTTTTGTAGAACGCTGGGGCGAGCCCGTTCTTCGGCCATTGGGATGAGTGGAACTGTCCATAGAGCTGTGGATGCGGGTCGTAGAGCCAGTAACCCCAGCCCAGCAGAACAGCTTGATGGCTCTGTATCTGTTCTTCCAGTGTCTTTTGGTTTATGCTGGCGACGAAGGTCGGCCAGTCTGCCGTCTTCAGCTCAACTTCCACCCCCACCTCCCTCAGGTAGGCTTGGACAGCCTCAGCCACCTGCTTGTCCTGAATGTATCTCCCAACCGGATGTAGGAGGGTTATCTTAAAGCCGTTGGCATATCCGGCTTCCGCAAGCAGTTGCTTAGCCTTCGACGGGTTGTAATCGTAGAAGCCTACCTTGGTGTTCTTAATGAGGAACTCTGGAAGCGGGGCTACTGCTGGACGAGCAAGCCCGAAAACCACTTTCTCAACTATCGCGTTTTTGTCAACGGCGTAGTTGAGAGCCTGCCTTACGCGCACGTCCTTCAGCGGACCCCATTGTGTGTTGAGAGCTATGAAGATGATTCGCTGTGTCGGCGGCGTGTAGACCTTAACCTTGGCATCCTGCTTGAGCTTCGATATGTCTGAGGCCGGTGGGAGCACGGCTATGTCAACATCGCCGGCGAGCAACGCGGCTTCACGCGACGCTGCTTCAGGCATGAACCTGAAGACAAGCTCTTTGATCGTGGCTTTCTGGTCCCAGTATTCATCGAACCTTTCTAGGATCAGGCTTTCACCTCTGTTCCACTTGACGAATTTGAAAGGCCCAGTACCAGAGGGTTCCTCAACAAGCCCTGTTCCATATTTTTGCAGGGCTGCTGGTGAGATGATTGCTGAGTGGATGCTTGCCAAACCTCTTAAGAATGGTGCGAAAGGTTCTTTCAGCTTGACTTCAACGGTATGTTCGCCTACGACTGAAACCTTGTCAATTTTGGTGTGGCCTAGGACACCTCTCTGAGGAGAGCGTGTCTTAGGGTCAAGCATTCTGTCGAAGTTTTGCTTGACAACGTTTGCGTTTAGCGTGCTGCCGTCATGGAACTTTACTCCGCGTCTCAGGTTGAATGTGTAGGTGAGGCCGTCAGGGCTAACGGTCCATGACTCAGCAAGCCCTGGAACCACCTTTCCCTCAGGGTCCTGAATCCTCACCAACGTATCGTACATGTAGTACATGACGTTGGCGATGAGCGTCGTCGTCTGGGCTGTCGGGTCCAACGTATCAGGCTCGATTCCAATCGCGATACGTATCCTCTCGAGAGTTGGTTGTGTCGGTGTCTGGGTTAGGAAAAGGGTTGCACCTAGCCCGGCCACTATGACAACCACTGCCACCACAACTGCCTGAATCTTGGTGATAGCGTTGACGCTTTTCATGGAGACGGAAAAGATGCTGAAATATAAAAATTTTATATTTAAAAACCATCGATTTCAAACCTGGAACCTCAGTCGCTGTAATGAGCCATCGGTCAAGGAAAAATTGGTCGGCTGCTCGCGTTAAAGGTCGAAAAACGTGAGCATCGTTTAAAAGTTTTTAAGAAGACGCAGTTCTCTGATTTCAGAAGAAGAGTATTTGGCGCTGATCAAGTATGTGCTGCGGAGACTTGTTCAAGCCGTTCCGACGCTTGTTGGCGTAGCTTTAATTATTTTCTTCATGCTGAGGGTTCTTCCCGGCGACCCGGCTGTCATAATCGCGGGACCTGAAGCAAGCAAGGAGCAGGTCGAGGAGATTAGGAGGCAGCTTGGGCTTGATAAACCACTCCATGAGCAGCTGTTCCTGTTTTTCGGCGACCTGTTTAGAGGGGATTTAGGCAAGAGTGCAAGAACAGGCAGGCCGGTGACGGTTGAGGTCATGGAAAAACTTCCAAACACAATCCTTCTCACAGTCATGGCGCATCTCATAGCTGTTCCAACAGGCATAGTAGCCGGTGTGGTTGCAGCCATAAAGAGAAACAGCTCCATAGGCTTAGGCATAACGTTTGCCTCTCTATTCGGGATTTCCATGCCTGTCTACTGGCTAGGCTTGATGCTTATCCTCGTCTTCTCAGTTACCTTAAAGCTTCTGCCGGCAGGCGGCATAGGTTCTCCAAGCCATCTAATTCTCCCCAGCATCGTTCTAGCCCTCTTCCTAATGGCTAACATAGTCAGGATAACAAAGGCATCGATGCTCGAGGTTCTCGGACAGAACTTCATAAGAACAGCTAGGGCTAAAGGGCTGAGGGAGAAGGTTGTCCTCTACAGACATGCTTTAAAAAACTCTCTCATACCAGTCATAACTATCTCAGGGATTCAGTTTGGCTCACTTCTCGGCGGAGCAGTGCTGACGGAAACGGTTTTCGCATATCCAGGCATGGGCCGGTTGATAGTGGATGGTATACTTGCCCGCGACTATCCGCTCGTTCAAGGAGCCATACTAATCTTCGCAACATTGTTCGTGGCCGTCAACGTGATCATCGACATCCTCTACGCATATGTTGACCCGCGTGTGAGGGAGAGCCTTTGGATAGAGAGGCCGTAGTGGTTCAGGAAACAAAGTATGCTGAGGCATGGCTTAGGTTCAGGAGTGATTTGGGAGCTGTAGCTGGCCTAGTTATTTTAACCGTTCTTGTTGTCATGAGCGTGCTCGGGCCGATCATCGTTCCTGAAGACCCTATCAAAACAAATCTCAACAGAGCTCTGGAGCCGCCGGGGGTCGGTGGATTGCTGGGAAGGGATGAGCTTGGACGCGATATCCTCAGCAGAATAGTTCACGGAGCTCCTGTGTCGCTGGGGATAGGAATATTCTCAGTAATGATCGGAGCGTCTGTAGGCGTCGTCCTCGGGCTTATCTCAGGATACTTTGGCGATAAAACCGACACCGTGATACAAAGGGTTGCAGACGTTCTGCTGAGTTTTCCCAGCATATTGCTGGCTCTTTCGCTTGTGGCAGCCCTAGGTGTAGGGCTTGTAAACGTCGTCATCGCAGTAGGCGTGAGCACTATCCCGGTCTACATAAAACTGGTCCGTGGCCAAGTGCTGGCCATCAAGAACGAGGACTTCGTCAAAGCCGCCCGTCTTCTTGGACTAAACTCAGCGCAGATTATGCTAAAACATATCATGCCCAACGTTTTGCCTGTGATAGTCGTTCAGTCAACATATTACATTGGCTTCACGATTCTAGTAGCTTCAGGCCTCGGCTTCCTAGGTCTAGGTGTTCAGCCTCCAACCCCTGAGTGGGGAGCCATGCTTGGCGGAGGTCGGACTTACATTTTCTCAGCTCCACACATTCTCATCTTCCCAGGAATCATGATCTTCGTCACGATCTTAGCATTCAACATGGTTGGCGACGGGCTGAGAGCGGCTTTAGACCCTAAAGCCCCAATAGTCGTCAAATCGATGAGGAGGAAAAAGACATGAGTGAAACAATTCTCCAGGTTGAGGACCTGAAAGCATACTATTTTACGCCAAACGGTGTGGTGAAGGCTGTTGACGGTGTGAGCTTCAGCGTGGAGAGGGGGCGATGCCTGGCTATAGTGGGCGAGTCAGGATGCGGTAAATCAACTCTTGTATCATCCATCCTCGGCCTTCTCACACCTCCAGGCCGAATCGTCGACGGAAAAATCATTTTTGAAGGACAAGACCTTCTCACAAAGAGTCAGGTGGAAATACGACGGATTCGGGGAAGAAAAATAGGCATGGTTTTTCAAGACCCCATGACTTTTCTCAACCCTCTGATGACATCTGGTTTTCAAGTCGCGGAGACCTTGATAGAGCATTTGAACATGCCCTTGGCTGAAGCTATGGGAAAATCCGTAGGCCTTCTTACGGATGTTCAGGTACCTGACCCAAACCGCGTTTCCAGGAGCTATCCGCATGAGCTCAGCGGTGGCATGAGGCAGCGTGTCCTCATCGCCATCTCGCTCTCATGCAATCCAACTCTACTGATTGCAGACGAACCGACATCAGCACTTGACGTAACAATTCAAAGCCAGATACTCGACCTGATCACAAGCTTTAAAGAGAAATATAAAATGGCCATCATTTTCATCACACATGAGCTGGCAATCGTTCCAAGGATAGCGGACGAAGTTGCCGTAATGTATGCAGGTAAGATAGTTGAGACTGGACCAGTTGCAGAGGTGATGCAGAACCCTCTTCACCCATATACACAGGCTTTAAGGAACAGTTACGCTCGCGCAAGAAAACAGATACTTCCATCTATAAAAGGCTCCGTCCCAAACCTAGCCAACCCACCACCTGGATGCAGGTTCCATCCACGGTGCCCTTACGTCTTCAAACCATGCACGACCCTCGAGCCCGGGCCAAGCACCCCCCACCCCAACAGAACAGTCTACTGCCACCTGTACGGTTCAGAGGATGTTAAACTATGAGCCAGGTGGGGGAAAAGCTGCTGGAACTGATAGATGTGAAAAAATATTATCCTGTCAGGGGCGGTTTTCTTCTGAGGACTGTTGGACAAGTGCGAGCTGTTGACGGTGTTGCGCTTCAAATCAGGAGAGGCGAAACTTTAGCAATAGTAGGCGAATCGGGATGCGGTAAATCAACCCTCGCACAGATAATCGCAGGCCTGATAAAACCCACAAACGGTAAAATCATTTTCAACGGTGTCGAAATCAAGGACAACATGCTACACGATATCTTGTTTAGGCATAAGATTCAGATGGTTTTTCAGAACCCAGAATCAAGCCTAAACCCACGCATGACTGTCCGCGATGTGCTTGCCGAGGCTATAAAAGCGAAGTACGGTAACACAATTGACGAAGACGCATTAAATGAAAAAATACTTAATCTTGTGAACAGTGTCGGACTTACGCCTCAACATTTAACCAGATACCCACACCAGTTAAGTGGTGGAGAGAAACAACGTGTAAGCATAGCGAGAGCGTTGGCAACAGACCCTGAGCTCATCATCCTTGACGAGCCTGTCTCAGCCTTGGACCTTTCGATGAGGGCGCAAATCCTCAACCTGCTACTAGAGCTTCAACAACGACATTATCTGACATACATTTACATCACCCACAACCTTGAACAGGCATGGCATCTCAGCGACCGTGTTGCAGTAATGTATCTCGGAAAAATCGTTGAACTCGCTCCGACAGAGACATTCTTCCATAAACCTCTCCATCCCTACTCAATGGTACTTCTTTCCTCAGCACCTCTTCTGGAGGCAAGCTTTGAGGTTCGGAAGATTAAGCCTATAGGAGAACCTCCAAGCCCGTTGAATCCGCCGAAAGGCTGTAGATTTCATCCGAGATGTCCGTTTGCCTTCGATAGATGCCGTGAAATGGAGCCGCGAATGCTAGAGGTTGAAGAGGGGCATTGGGTCGCCTGCTATCTCGCTGAAGAATCAAGCAAGCTTCATAACGTCCAGCCTTTAGGAAAATAACTTAGCCAGCAAGCCTTGCTGACAGCTAGTTTGCTAACGTTGCTAGGTCCAGTGTTTGGCGTTCTCCTTCACGACTCTCACTACGTTCCGGTAGGAGATTTTCTCGATATCGCTTTCGTTGAGGCCACGGTTCAGCAGCTCCGTCCATAGATTACTGATCTTGGTTATATCCTCCAGCCCAGCCGGCTCATCCATGTAAAGCAGGCCGAAGAAATCCGTTCCTACAGCGAGTATGTCTGCGCCAAACCTCTCGTAGATGTACATGATATGGTCTGCAAGTCCTTTCACGGATGGCTGGTTCGAGATAGTTGGCGGAATCAGCGTAACACCTACAACGCCGCCGTTTTTCTTCAAAGCTTCAAGCTCTTCGTCGTCAAGGTTTCTCACATGATTGCATACGGCCTTCGCGTTAGCGTGGCTGACGATGGCGGGAAGCTTTGACGCAGACAGCGCTTCAACCGTGGCTCTCTTGCTCGCATGGGCTAGGTCTACTATGACGCCCAGCTCGTTGCAAAAGTGTATAAGGTCTTCACCATCTCCGGTCAGGCCGTAGTCTTTCTTGGACATGCATGTGGCTGCATACTTGTTGTCGAAATTCCACGTGAGCTGGAGAGAGCGCACGCCAAGCTTGTAGAAAATCTCCAAATCCTCCACGTCTTCAAGCGGCTCCGCTCCCTCGACCGCTATTAGAAAAGCCACCCTGTCATCGGTATCCAAATTCTCAACATCTTCAGCCTTGAGCACAGGCCTCAAATCTTTAGCGTGTCTCTTCAGCAGGTTGTTGTATGCTACGATGTGTTCAAGAGCTTTCAGCGTAGCAGCCCTTACCCTAAACCCGCCGAACAACCCTCCATAACCCTTTGAAAGCTGTTCAACACGCATCCGAGATATGGAAGGTGTAAGAAAAGCTATCGAGGAGAAGACGAGCTTTACGTTAGCGCGTCTGTACTTAGGGATATCAGCATGCCTCCCAGCCAAGTCGGAATCAAAGTCGGCGAGCTTAAACTTTTGACCAGCTCCAGCCTGAATATAATACATTGAAACATCTTCGTGAAGGTCTGCTAACGGTGGCACCATGGAGCGGCTCCCTTGATGTACTCCACTAAATAAGCCTTTACCGTCACTGTCTTAAAGCAAACATCCCTTACGGCCGGCGGACTCCGCCACAGCGTCTGTCTGAAGCTTAATAGAGTGTGTTGTGCTGATTATGTTTGTGCAGAAGGCTGGGGTTTGGAGGTTCTTGGGACACGGTGACGTTGTTTGGGTTTACGTTGATAAGCCTGGTCACAAGGTCATTGACGAGCTGGTGTGTCAGTTTCCCTCCAACGCCTCGAATCTTGAAAACTGTTTCTCGAAAATTCAGCTTCCGAAAATCGACTCCTACCCCATGTTTTCATCATAGTCTCAGTAGTTCCCGTCATGTTGATGCCCTGGGTCTAACACCGTTCTCAAACACCTCTTTGAACATCGCTGGAAGATGTGAGAAAAACCTTCCAAACATGCTGCCCGTGTGGGGTTTCAGGCCGTAGGCTATCAACCGTCTGACCGTCAAACTTTCCCCATCACAGTTGCTGCAAACCTCTCGAACTCATTATACAGAACGCTGTCCCGCGATCCACCATCCCCAACTATGGCTGGGGAGAGAACAACCTGCCGGTTTTACGTGCGAAAATAACGGGAAGATGAATGCGAAGGCGAAGAGACACACGGCTAAGACGTACAACTGCCATGCGGTTGAATATCTTAGCGCGTCTATGAGCTGTCCAAACACAAGCTGGCCGAAGGAGTTTCCGAGAGCGAGGAAAAAGTATGTCATTCCGCTTGTTGTGCCGACACGCTCCGAGTTAAAAAGCTCTGAGCCAATCGTGAACACTACACCTATGCTTCCAAAGAGAAAGAAGCCTATGAAGGCCAGTGAAACGGCGGCGATAAATGTCTGAGACCTCACGGATAGGAGAAGTAAAAGCGGCTAGAATTGCTTAACAAGATGTTGTTCATCGTCTTTGTTCTCATAGGCGTCACCCTCCCTATCGCGGGCGAGGGACGTGCAACAAACGCGCTCAGGGTTTCAGCGGTCGCTGCAGGCCCGATGGCTAACGCTGGATTTATTCTGTACAACAGAATGAGAATACTCTCGAGAAATTTTTCAAACCAACAAATTGTTAAGCAGTTGCAGCTGATGTATAAACCTTTGCTGAATGCTCACATACTGTTAAACGTCATAGGATATTTTGCAAGCATGACACATGGGCTATTGTATAGCAGGTATATTGAACCGATATCCCTTTCGCTTGTGTTCATCATGAGCGCGTTGACTTCCAGCGGCCTTCAAAGATACAGTGCAGCCAGAGACGTAAAAATCGCTAACAAGCCGCTGCACGGCCAGTGGATGCTTTCCGCCACGTTAATCATGCTTCTAACACTGCATTTCATGATCGCATGAGGTTGGTTACATCAGCAGCCATCAGTTCACGCTGAAGGTCTATGCAAAGCTTTCCTTTCACCGCCGCTTGTAGGCGAATGGAAAAACATATTTAGAGACCACGTATGTTGGGTTAGGAGATTGGGTTGCTGGAGAATCTTTTCAGGAAGGCTGTAGAGCTTGGTGTTAGGCATCACGAGGAGCTGGTGGGTTCTGAGGCTGAGAAATTTTTCCACAAGGCTGCGATGTCTTGGATATCCTACAGCCCGCATGAGGGGATGGGTTCTACGGCGGCAGTTGACAGCGGCTGGAATTACATACTGTACCATGGGTTTTTCCTCTACGGCGTTAAAGCGGTGGCAGTAGATGCAGGGGGAGGAGATGTCGTCACACCTGTAGATGAACTGGAGATAGTTTCGAGGACAGAAGGCGTGCTTCCCCAGCTCTACGTCGAGAGTGTTGCCGAGTCGAGCGAGCATCGTCTAGCGGCAACGGCAGCGGAAGAAGTTGACATCCTTCTGGTTGACGGCTCGCTGCTGGCTAGGTCTGCCAAAGCTTTGCGATTAAAAGGGCTAAGAACTTATGATGACTATTTGGCTGAGCTAAGGCCTGTCCTCAACCGGAAAGTCTTCTTCGTCTCAAAATATTCGCAGGACAACAGCTTGTTCGACGGGGTTTTAGGCGACATCTACTACGTCAACAGGGCGACAATGGATATCGGCTATGCGGGGCCGTTTTCGAGACAGCTTCAAGCAGGCGGAGGAAGCGTCTGGGTCTTTTACGCAAGGCTTTCGAACAACGCTCCAGCGCTTCACGTCGAATGCACCCAACAGATATCCACCCGTGAAATAGAGAGCTTCATCGACATCCTACATCAAAAAGCCGTAAGGGGATATCCTGTAGAGCTCATCGCCGCACATAACAACGCGGTTTTCTCAGACCAGCTGATCACGCTGTTGGCTGAGACAGCTGGTTTGGGAACGTTTGAAGAGTCGAGGGAGGTGTTAAGCGTTGGTTAGTTTGGGGATAGTTGTGGGACGTTCTTCGCCGAACAAGGTTTCCTTCATCTCCAGCAGGCCTGTGCGGGTGGGGGAGTATGTGACTGTGGACGCCCCTGAGGGCACGGTTCTATACATGGTGGAGCGGACGACGATAGAGAGTAGGCTCCTCTCAGAGGTCAGAGACTACATAACTGCTGAAGAAGCGAAAAAAGCCTCGAGCCTCAACCCCAGAGACAAGACTTTGGCAAGCACCGCAAGGGCTTTAGGATTGTTCCAAAGCTCATGGAGTTCAGCCCTACCTTCCATCCCGCCGGAGCCAGGCTCCATCGTGAAGGAGGCTGCCGACAGCCTGCTGAGATCCGTCTACCATGTGACTGGAGACGAATGGGTTGAGGTGGGCCGCCTTCTCAGAAGGCCAAGCGTCCCCGTAACCGTCAACTTGAACAAGCTTGCTTCGAGACATCTCGCGATTCTCGCGACCACAGGTAAAGGGAAGTCAAACCTGCTCGCGCTTTTGGCGAAGAAAATCGCGGAGAAAAACGGAACAATGGTCATCTTTGACTATCACTCGGAATACGGCAACCTGAAAATCGAGAAAATCAACATGGTAAAACCTAGGATAAATCCGCGCAGGCTTGATTCAGAGCAGCTGGCGGACCTGCTGGATGTAAGGTCTTCAGCGGAGAAGCAGAGGGCTCTGTTGACGGGGGTTTTCACCCGTGTGAGACAGAGGGAAAACTTTTGGGAGGCTCTTCGAACGGAGTTGAACAACATGTTATCGGACGAGGGTAAGGACAGCGTTACAAGACAAACCGCCGCCAGAGTTCTTGAAATAGTCGACAGAGCGTTGTTGACGAAAGGCGTAATACTTGACGAAAGATGCGGCACACCTCTGGAGATACTGAAGAAAAACAGAATAAACGTCGTAGACCTTTCAGAGCTGACAGAACACCAAGCTCAAATAATATTAGGACATTTTCTTATAGAGATTTTGAACGATAGGAAGAACGCTGTCTTCGGCTATGATGCGCGTTTTACATCACCTGTTGTAGTCGCTGTTGAAGAGGCGCACTTATTCATTCCAGCAGGCGTTGGACGGAGCGAATGTGCTGATGTTGTGTCACGGGTTGCGCGTGAAGGTAGGAAGTTCGGTGTGGGGCTTGTCATAGTTTCCCAGAGACCCAACAGGCTTGACCCAGATGTCGTGAGCCAGATGGGAAGCTTCGCCATATCAGGCCTATCCTACCCCGAAGACCAGCGCTTCGTCATGACCGCAACCGATTTTGTTTCAGACGAGCTGGGCGTTGCACTACCTTGTCTAAACACCGGTGAGATGATACTTGCGGGACAGTGGGTCGCAGCCACAACTTTGGCCATGATAAACCGGGTTGAGGAAAAGCTTGTTGGAAGAGACATCGACGCAGTGAAAGAATGGAAGGATGATAGAAATGTTGGCTCCAAAGACCACGACCCAGACGAGTTGATAAAGCCATGATGATAGCTCACCTCTCGGACACTCATCTGGGAAGATACTCTGGCGAGGATGAGGAGAGAGAAAAAGACCATTATGAGGCGTTGAAGGAAGCCGTCGACAAGATAACCAGCGACCATGTGAAGACAGTTATACATTCTGGTGATATTTTGAACAAGCCGACCGTTTACGGAACACCGCTAAAAACCCTTGTGACAGAATTCAGAAAGCTTTCTCAAGCCGGCGTCAGAATATACTTTACCTTGGGCGAACATGATTTGGCAAGCTATCCCGGAACCCCGAATCCGCTGATTTTGGACAGCGTTTTAGGCATGGCCGAATACGTAGGCGATGGATTAATGCACGGCGACAGCAGATTGGCGGTGTTCGGCCTTCCAAGACATCCGAAAAACAGTCTGCAAACGCTTGAACACAAGCTCGTGGAGCTGGCGCAGAGAGCCAAAAACTTAGACGCGCTGAAGAAAATTCTTGTTCTTCATCAGGGCATCACGGACATCCACGGGCCTGCTGGAGAGATACCGCTGTCCATGCTTCCAACAGGTTTTGACTACTATGCCATGGGCCACATACATCTCAGAAACATGAAAAAGCTCGGCCGCTCAACGCTTGCCTATCCCGGAGCTCTTCACTGGACGAAAATAGACGACCACGACGAGTGCGGCTACTATCTCGTCGACCTTTCCGGCGAAGAGCCCGAACTAAGCTGGGTCAAGCTCGAATCAGTCAGGCCAAAGCTCGTCAAAGAAGTCAACGAGGACTGTTTGGAAAACTTGGTTGAAGAACTTCTCCGAAGAGAGTATAGGAAGAAACCGTTGCTGTCGCTCAGCGTTAAAACCTCCGAGAGAAAGAACATGAAAGCTCTGGAGCAAAAGCTTTTCACAAAATACATACTTCACGGCGGTGGCATAAAACAATCCGTATCTGAAAAAAGCCCGTTAGACTACTCGCAACAGCCCGACGTAAACCGGGAAATGGAACGTCTCGCCCTCGAAGTTCTTAAAAACCAACAAGCGGTAAACTTTTTCCTAGGTGATTTCCGCGACCTTCTGATGGTTGGAAGCGTCAAGGAAGCTGCAGAGCTGCTTTGGAAACACTACCTGGAGACAGCGGCCAAAAATGATAACTAGCATAGCAATCAAAAACTTCATGTCACACAGCAACACAACCATCCAGTTGAGAAACGGGTTAAACATCTTCGTCGGAAAAAACGGCGCCGGCAAAAGCTCCGTCATAGACGCTTTTCTCTACTGCATCTACGGCAAACACGGCAGAGGAGATGCGAGAAACACTGTAAACAACCTCACACACCTCGGCGGCGAAGTCGCAGTGGAGCTAAGTTACGGAGGAAGCGTGTACAGGGTTGTCAGAAGGTTCAAGGCAAACGGCGGGCTCGACCACACTGAGGTTAGAAAAGACGGTCGACTGACCGCCGTAGGCGAAAGGAAGAAGGAGGGCGTCAGCCAATACATTACCAACTTGTTCGGGATGGATTACGACAGGCTGAAGTCCTGCGTAGTCATCCAGCAAGGCGAGCTAGACCAAATTCTTTCCATGAGGCCAAAGGAGTTGAAAAACCTCTTCGACGACCTCATAGGAATAGGGTCTGAACAAGCGTTCAACAACATGAAAAAGGCGATGGATGCTTTCGCAGAACGTGTGAGAAAAGAATACGGCCGCCCCATCACCGATGCAGAAACTCTACCCGAAGAAATCAAAACCTTACAAAGCGAGACAGAAAAACTTGAGAAAGAAATCACAAGCATCGCGAACCAGCTCGAGGAAGTTGAGAAAACTCGGCAAAGTCTGGAAGCAGAGCTGCACACGCAAAACATTCTTCTCCAAACATACAGAGAAACTTTACTCAAGTATCAGAATCTTTTGACAGCTGCCGAAAAATGGTGTACGGAGACCAGCAGAGAATTGGCTGAAGCAGAGCGTCACGTCGAACTTTTGGAGAAACAGAAGCAGATACAGGAGCAGGCGAGTGAATATGAAGCAGCCAAACAACGACAGCAGAGGCTAGAGGATGAGATACGTTCGTTGGAGAAAGAGCAGGAGGAATGGAGGAAAAGGCTGGAAACCCTCAGCGGCTCTTTCCCGACAGGAGCGCCTGAGACCCTGAGTTTCGAGCAGGCTAAGCAGCTGGCGGAACGGCTTATCCATGAAGTTGCAGAGCTTTTACGAAAAGCTCTAGAGGCGGCATATAGCCATGATTTGGCCAACGTTCAAAAATGGCTAAACATGGTGGAGGCCGAATCTCGTAAAACCATCGAGCTTGTTGAGCTGGCCTACAGCAGCGGTCTTTCGCAAGCGCTGCAGAAAACCTTGAAAGAGTTTGAAGAAATGATTGCCGACCTCGGTAGAGAAATACAACGAAGGAAAAACATGGCCGAGGAGGCTGGCGAAAAGGTGAGGCGGCTGGAGCAGTTCGACGGCATGACGATAAAAGAAGCCGTGGAACGGCTCGGCAAAGCCATCCTATGGACACAGCAGAAAAACATCACAAGCAAAACCACACTCCAAACCATCAGACAAAAAATTAACGCCGTAAAAACAGCTATCGAAAAACTGAAGACGAAAAACCTTGAGAAAACAACGGCGGAGGAGCTTGAGCCTTTGAGCTCACTCGACGGCCAGCCGTTAGAATGGCTCGCCGACATTAAGCAAGCCCTTCCAAAAATATCTGGCTTAGACCCGCACCGTCTCGAAGAAATAGAACAAAGGCTAGCAGAAATAAATGAGCAGAAAGGCCGGCTGAGCGGAATAAAAGACGAGAAAGAGAAAAAACTCAAGGAAAAACAAGAAGAGATTAGACGCCTTCAGAACGTGTGGGAAAAGCTGGCAAAAGCCAACGAATTCTACAACCTTCTCGAACTTGTCAGAAACGAAGTGTACAACAGAGACGGATATGTGCCTAGGTCCCTAAGGTCATGGGCTGTGAAAAAGGTTTCCGCAGCAGTGTCCCGCTACGTGGACACTTTAAACATAATGGTCGACGACATGACTGTGACAGAGGAAAACGGCGAAGTGATTTTGAAATGTTTTTCACGCGGGAGAGAGGTGGCATTGGAGTCATTGAGCGGCGGGGAAAAAGTGGGGGTTGCACTGGCTTTTCGACTTGCTTTAGGCGACGTACTTGGGGCGGAGAAGCTTGGGTTCTTCATCCTAGACGAGCCCACAATACATCTGGACTACGATAACAGGTCAAGGCTCTCCAACCTGTTCACATCGCTTACAAAAACCGTCAACCAAGTTATAGTCATAACCCATGATGAGGATGTTTTCGAAGGAGTAGACGCTGTCGTTTACCATTTCAGCAGAAACGCAGGCGAGCCCACCAAAGTAACCATGCTGAGCTAAACAAGCCCGACAACATGTTCAAACATCGGTAGGCTGCGCCAGAGAGGGATTTTTAGACGGATCACAGGCCCCACGAGACCTTCTTGACAGGCTTGACCACGATGAACGGTGCCTCGCCTTCTTTCCATGGAGACGCCCTAACCCATGCGAACTTCTTGTAGAAAAGCTGGTAAACCTCCCTGTATTCTGGTCCTCTCTCGAGGATGGAGGCTTCCCCCACCACCATGACGGCCTTATTCGGTTTGTAGACGTCGACAACTAGTGCGACGTTTTTGTTTTTCCTGATGTTGGCGAGCTTTTTGGTTCCGTAGTCTGTTGCGATGTAGAATTTCATGTCTTTGAACAGGTATGCTACTGGGACGACGTGAGGCTGATTGTTTGTATCTGCTGTGGCCAGCCTGCAAAGCTCATTCCTCTCTATGAACCTAAGCTCCGAATCCGTGAACACGTTTTAACGTGTGTATGCAAGCGTAAAAACATAGCGCCTGCCGTCGGCACGTGACTGTCGAAAAAACATATTTAGAGGGTGTTGGAAAACGTTGTGAGAGAGAATGTCAGCTAAACCGGGGCAGAAGATAACCTACGTATCTCTCTTCGCCGACGAAACCGTGCATCCAGCATACGAGAAAGCGTTAGAAACAGTGGAAAAAAAGTATCTTGGAAAACGTTATCCCATGTACGTTGGGGACAGGGAAATACTGTCCGAGGACGGGGAGTTTGAGAAGAGAAGCCCGATAGACACGTCTATAGTCGTTGGATACTTCCAGAGGGGGAACGCGAAACATCTGCGTCAAGCCATCGAAACGGCGAAGAACAAGTTCGGGGAATGGTCGAGCACAGACTGGCGTGAAAGGGTGAGGATTGTGAGGAGCGCGGCTGAGCTGATTGATGAGAGGAAGTTTGAGATAGCTGCCGTTATAACCTACGAGGCTGGCAAGAACAGGCTTGAGGCGTTGGCTGAGTGCTGGGAGGCCATCGACGCCCTCAAATACTATGCTCGAATAATGGAGGAGAACAACGGCTATGAGAGGGAGATGGGGCCAGGCGGGCCCGGCGAAAGCTGCAAGATGGTGGCCAGGCCTTACGGCGTTTGGGCTGTCATATCTCCTTTCAACTTTCCTTTCATGCTCGCCAACGGAATGATGCTGGGAGCCTTGATAACAGGCAACACCGTCGTCTTCAAACCAACCAGCGAAGCACCTCTCTCAGGCCTTCTCCTCTACAAAATCTTCAGAGACGCAGGGGTTCCCGCGGGGGCTGTCAACTATGTGACAGGGCCTGGCGACGTCTTTGAAGAAGAGATAACCACAAACCCTGACATAGCTGGCATCGCTTTCACAGGTTCCAAAGATGTTGGAATGCGTCTTTACAGGAGGTTCACCTCTTCGCAACCATATCCAAAGCCGATAGTTCTAGAGATGGGGAGCAAAAACCCGACGATAGTTACGGATAAGGCCGACATCAAGAAAGCTGTGCTGGGTGTTATTAGGGCAGCCTTCGGATACGACGGCCAGAAATGTTCAGCAACCTCAAGGCTATACGTCCAGAAAGGGGTAAAGAACAGGTTTCTAGAAGAGCTTGTCAAAGAGACGAGTGCCTTGAAGATAGGCGACCCGCGGCGGCGGGAGGTTTTCATGGGCCCCGTCATAAACAAGAGAGCGGTCGAGAACTTCAAAAGATATGTTGAAACGGCTAAGAAAGACGGTGGAGAAATACTTTACGGAGGAGAGGTGCTGAGCGGCGGCGAATACGACAAAGGCTACTACGTTCAGCCTACGATAATCGACGGGCTTCCACGCGACCACATCCTCTTCAAGCAAGAGCTGTTCCTACCAATTCTCGTCGTCTCAGAGTTTGAAACCCTTGAGGAGGCTGTTAGGGAAGCCAACAACACGGAATACGGCCTGACGGCTGGAATATTCTCCGAAGACGGGAAAGAGCTTGAATACTTTTTCAACAACATACAGTTCGGAGTAACTTACGCAAACAGGAGGGGTGGAGCTACCACAGGCGCGTGGCCGGGAGCCCAGACGTTTGTCGGATGGAAGGCAAGCGGCGCAACAGGTAAAGGTGTCGGCGGCCCCCACTACCTGCTAACGTTCCTAAGGGAGCAGGCGAGGACAAACGTAGTTGAAGGACAGTAGATAGAATCGCTTATAGCCTGCCGTGAAGAAGTAAAGCCATGCCTAAGAGTGAGCTTGTAACCGCATCCCAGCTCGCCAAACAGCTCAAAACCACGCCAGCAAAAATCAGGAAAGCGTTGGAGGAGTTGAAAATCAAGCCTAAGACAGTTAAGTGTGGATGCTCTTACTATGACCCGTCGGTCAAGGAAAAACTCAAGAAAGCCCTCAAAACATAAGGAGTTGTCATTAGCTGTAAGTCGTGGAACATACGTGCTGGCAATCCATCTGCCAGTCTCTAGGAGGCTGAAGATCGGAGCCCTTGGATACAGGGATCTGGAGAAGGGATATTATGTTTACGTCGGGTCGGGGCGAAGAAATCTAATCCGGAGGGTTGAACGGCATCTCAAGAAGCATAAGCCGATACGCTGGCACATAGACTACATCACCTCGCTGACTGAGACTAAACCTATCCAAGTCGCGGTAACAAACAAAGTTGGTGTTGAATGCATTCTCTCGTCAAAGCTTGCCGCCGAGGGAAAACCGCTGTCGAAGATAGGTTCAAGCGACTGCCACTGCACAACGCATCTAATCTTCTTTCCAAGCCGGCTGAGCATGGACAAAGCAGTTCAAAAAACATTTCATGCACTAAAGCTTCAAACAATCAAGATCAACAACTTATGAGCGTTCGCCAACGAGACTAGATTGCTGTACCGGAACTGGCGGTAATAGAAATAAATAGCGGCGTCGAACGCCTATAAACATGACGGAAAGCAAGCCGTCTAGACGGGGCTTTCTGTCAGCTATTGCCGCTGGGGTTGTCGGCCTTGCTGTCGGCGCTGGTGTCGGCTGGTCTCTGAAAGCTCCTGAGGTCAGAGAAAGGGTGCAGACGGTTACTGCTCCTAGTGACGAGAGAACCGTTACCGTCACAGGGCCTGGCAGAGAGACAACGTTAACGGTTACCAGGGAGGTCACCAAAGAGGTGACTCCCGTCAGAAAGCTTCCCAGCGACGTTGTTAAGATAGGTGTTCTAGGGATAAGGAGCGGGCCCTGGGCGACATATGGAACGTTTATCGAACAGGGCGCGAGGCTGGCCGCCGAAGAGATTAACGCCGCAGGCGGAATTTTAGGCAGTAAAATCGAGCTCTCAATAAGGGATGAGGCTGCTGACGTTGTCAAGCAAGCTAGAGAACTTGTGGAAGCTGAGAAAGTCGATTTCCTTATAGGCGTGGACTCGAGCGGCAACGCCATGCGGGTAGGACCCATAATGCAGGAGCTGAACAAAATACTGATAGTAACGCATGCGGCCACACACAGGCTTACTGAGGAACTTGTCTACCGGCAGAAAATCAAAAGCATATTCAGAGTTTCTGTCCCGGTCTATCATGACGGAATACTGGCCGCATATGTTGCCAAAGACCTTCCCATCAAGAAATGGGCTGGAATAAACCCAGACTATGAATACGGCAGGGTTTCATGGGACTTTTTCAAGAAAACGCTTTCATCGCTCAAGCCTGATGTCGAGTTTGTATCAGAACAGTTTAACAAAAGTCCTGGAACAACCGATTTCAGCCCATTCATATCCGCCGTTTTAGCTGCAGGCGCCGAAGGCGTTTTCTCAGCAAACTGGGCCCTAGAAGCCGCAACAATGCATAAACAGCTGAGGAGCTTGGGAGCCTATGACAGGCTGCTGGCCGTCATCAACCCAATGGGTTACTCAATGGATGTCGCATACGAGCTTGGCGCAGAATACCCAACGGCGAAGTATGGAACATGGGTTTCAGGAAGATATGTATGGTTCTACCCAGCCACAGAGATTAACCGAAGGTTTGTGGAGGCGTTCAGGAAAAGGTGGGGCAAATATCCGCCATATTCGTCTGAAACCACTTACACAGCCATCTATCTCATAAAAGCAGCTTTGGAGTCTGCAGGAACCTTTGACTTGGACACTTTGGTTAAACAGATCGAAGACCGTGTTATCATGTCGCCTGCTGGCGTCAGATGGATAAGGCCTGAAGACCATCAAGCCTTGTATGACGTGCCGTATGGCAAGGTGACGCATGTCGGCGGCGAGATTCCGCAGCTAACGAACCTCGTGACAAGGTCTGCCTGGGAATACTTCAGACACCCACCCTTCACCTAAACCTCCTTTTTTTACAAATGTTAGAAACAATACTCTACCAGTTGTTTACAGGTGTATTTAGAGCATCATACTACTGGTTAATCGCATCAGGCTTGACCCTCATATTTGGTGTGACACGTGTCGTTAACTTCGCTCACGCTACTTTTTTCGTCTTAGGCGGATACGTGGCGTTAACGGTTTATGAGCTTACAAATAATTTCATAGCCACTGTTCTTATCTCGGCGTTAGTAGTGAGTCTCGTGGCTGTGTTGAGCGAGACTTCGCTGCTCAGGCCCTTATATCGTATTGAGAGCATTTACCAGCTTCTCATGACTTTCGCGCTTACGCTCATAATCAATGATTTGAGCAAGTTTATCTGGGGCGCTGAATCGCGATCCATACCTCTACCGAAAGAGTTGTCAACTATAGTATCTGTGGGTACAAGACCTTTTCCATTGTTTTACTTCCTCGTGATAGGTCTGTCGATAGCCTCGCTTTTCCTTCTCTATTATCTAATTGAGAAGACTTTTTGGGGGTTGAAGGTTAGGGCCACGTGGCGGGATATCTTTGTCGCCGAATCACTTAGAATAAATACTCGCAGAATCTTTACCGCAACGTTTTTCATCGGAAGCCTGCTGGCTGGTTTCGGAGGTGCTACCATGGTGGCCTTCACACCCGTGGCACCGGGACTTGGAGACTCTCTGATAATAACGGCATTCATAATAGTGGTCATCGCAGGCCTAGGAAACTTGTTTGGAGCGTTTGTAAGCTCGTTGATGATAGGTATGTTGGAGAGCCTGCTCGTGCTGTACATCCCCGAAGTCGACATCCTTTTGATATTCGTTATCATGACTGCTGTGCTGCTGGTGAGACCATGGGGGATATTCGGGGAACGTTAGGGAGACATATCCCGCTCTTGTTTATTTTAGCAGTGACGGGCATCGTGGGCTTCACGGGTGACAGGTTTATAATCTATCTCGCATCGCTTTTCATGATTTTCTCCGTTTTCGCCACCTCATACAACATAGTTTTCGGCTATCTCAAACACGTGTCTTTCGGACATTCTCTTTTCTACGCGGCTGGCGCATACGGTGTCGCGCTGCTGACTACAAAGCTAGTTCCAGACATGATGTTAGGAATTTTGTCCGGCATAGCTTTGGCAACGCTTCTCGCCGTTGCTGTCGGCGCTTTAACCTTGCGTCACAGCAGCATATATTTCGCCATGCTCACCCTTGCCTTCGCGATGCTCTTCTACTCGCTTTTACTGAAATGGCGTAACTTTACGGGAGGAAGCGATGGAATCTCAGGCATACCTAGGTCATCGTTTTTATTCACGCTATCCAGCATCGAAAACTATTATCCACTGCTTTTCGTCTTCTTCTTGGCTAGCATGATTTTGCTAAACTGGGTCGATGTATCAAGGTTCGGGTTGTTGCTGAAAGCGTTGGGGGACAACGAAGACAGATTCAAGTTCACTGGTTTGAGCGTCTACAGATACAAGCTTTCAGGTTTTATGGTTTCAGGCTTTTTCAGCGGTCTAGCGGGCTCGCTTTATGCGCTTCTCTTGCGAGCGGTCACACCTGACATCGCATACTGGACAACTGCCGCAGAGCCCTTAATAATGACCTTGTTGGGCGGAGCTCAGTATTTTCTCGGACCGTCCGTAGGGGCCTTCATCTTTGTAATAATAACCACTTTAACCGCTAGGGTTGCGGAGTACTGGCAGCTGTTCATGGGAGTTGTTCTAGTAGCCTTGCTGCTTGGCGCTCGAGGCGGTGTCTTAGATTTGGTGGAGAGGCTATGGGGAAGGAAGTTCTGAAGACATCAGGGCTTGTGAAAAAGTTCGGCGAGTTCGTCGCCGTCAATAAAGTTTCCTTAGTCTTTGAGGAAGGAGAGAGAACGGCCATGATAGGTCCAAACGGTGCAGGAAAATCAACTTACATAAACGTCGTCTCAGGACAACTGGCTGCGGACGGCGGCAGCGTATTTCTAAACGGAAGAGACATAACGAAAGCTCCCGCCCATGAACGAGTTAAAATGGGGTTGAACAGAACCTTCCAAATCCCAAGCGTGTTCAGGTCGTTAACCGTTAAAGAGAATTTGACTGTTGCCTCATCCAGAAGTAAGCAAGGCTCTCAAGATTTTCGCGAGATAGTCGATGAGCTAGGTCTTTCTCCGTACATGAACGTAAAAGCAGGCCAGCTTCCATATGGTTTGATGAAAATCCTAGAGCTCGGGATGGCAATTTTGTCTAAACCCACTATCCTGCTGTTGGACGAGCCTACCGCTGGCCTGAACGTCGGAGAGAAAGAACGAATAGTCTCGCTTTTGCAAAGACTTCCAGCCAATATGTCTGTTCTTATTGTGGAGCATGACATGGATGTCGTTTTCACGTTTTCACGACGTGTGGTTGTCATGCATAAAGGGGAGGTGATAGCCGACGGCCCTCCTGAAAAAATAGCTGCAGACGAGAAAGTTAGGGAGGTGT
Organism: Candidatus Caldarchaeum sp.; assembly: GCA_038844785.1. Taxonomy (GTDB): domain Archaea; phylum Thermoproteota; class Nitrososphaeria_A; order Caldarchaeales; family Caldarchaeaceae; genus Caldarchaeum. Next base: position 22,060 of record JAWBRA010000010.1, on the reverse strand, counting down.
ATCTTGGATGAATGATGTTTTGAACGTCGTAAACCTTGACGCATTTTATGGAAAGGCTCAGATTTTATTCGGCTTAAACTTCAGCGTCAAAAAGGGTGAGATTGTCTCGTTAATCGGAAGAAACGGCGTCGGCAAGACCACGTTGTTGAAAGCGATAATGAACATAAGTGTTTCAAAGAGGGGGAAGGTTTTCTTAAACGGGCATGACATAACCAGTCTTCCAACGCATGCAATAGCTTCTAAGGGCATAGCATACATGCCAGATTACGCAGGCTTGATACCCGGTGTTTCAGTGCTTGATAACTTCAGGCTTGCTTTTGGAAAAAAGAGCGTAGACCTCGATTTTGCCTATCAAGTATATCCTGAGGTGAAGAGCCTTCTCGACAGACGGGCTGATTCATTAAGCGGTGGAGAGAGAAAGATTGTTGGTCTCCTCCGCACTTTTTTGATGAATCCTTCAGTCCTCTTGGTTGACGAGCCTACAGAGGGGGTCAGCCCGATAATCGCAAGCAGAATCTACAGCATCATCACCAGAATGAAGGAAAGCGGGCTCAGCGTTTTGCTGGTCGAGCAGGGAATAAGATATAAAATTTTGAGCCAGATAGCGGAAAGGTTCCTAGTTATGGTTAACGGAAAAATCGTTTTGGAAACAACATCCGACAGGCTGGGTCAAGAGATTGACCAGATTAGAAAATACTTGGCCGTGGGCGGCGAAACCTGACAAACACCTGCTCGAGCGTTTGTTAAAAACTCAGACCCTTTCGTAAAACATGTCTCCGCCTAAGGTAATGTCTTATCACGTGGCTTACTCTCCACGATTGTCTACCCCTTCTTCAGCCGGTTTCGGCGGTGCTAAGAGTATCTGGTTTATGGCTGGAGACGTCACCAGCTAAAGACAGTCATGTTGCTTGCTGTGCTTATGGCGTGGGCTTAAAAGGCCAGCCCACCCCACGGTAGGCATAGTCCCAGAACAGATATTCATAGATTGTTGAAAGCCTGAAGTATAGTTTCGCCTCCTCCAAATGATGTTCAGCTACGTCAACAGCCACAGTGTCGGTGAGATCTAGTACGGCGTTCACCATCCGCTCATACTCTGGTGAGGAATAGGTGTTTATCCAGCGTCTATAAAGTTCAACTGGCGAACCCTTCTTCAGCAGCTCCTTCCCTACCTCCAAGTATATCCAGAAGCATGGCAGCACCGCCGAGAGGCTTGTTAGAAACGGCTTATCGTACACGCAGGCTGTGAGAAAGTCTGTGTAGGCCCTGGTGATGGGTGATATCTGATACTCCTTAATCTCTGATACGCTTATCCCCCACTCTCTGAATAGGAACTCGTGGAGGGATGCGCGCTCAACCGCCAGAGCACCATGGGATGCGGAGACCAGCGTAAGGGAGGCCTCGTCGTCAGGGGCTTTTGCACCCAAAACAGCGAGGGCCCTCGAGAACCTGCTCAGGTAGAGCGCGTCCTGAATGACGTACTCCCTGAAAACCTTTATGTCGAGGCTTCCGTCCGTCAGCCCGGTTATGAAGGGATGTGCCAGTATCGAGCTGTAGATGTCGGCCACTCCCTGCCATAATCTCTCCCTGAAGGCGGTCATGCTTCTCTCACCCAGAGTATACGGCGTCCCAGAAGCTGAGCTCGTAGCTCTCAATCATTCTAGCAGCCGAACGCGCCCGCTCCTCCGCATCGGGTAAATATCTCTCGATAATTCTAACCCCTTCCTCCTCTACCCAAGCAGGTGGATGGGTGAAAGCATCTAAGAAGCCCGTAGATTTTATGTTGTAGTTTTTGACCAGGCTGGACGCAAGCCTTCCACACGCTCGGCCCCAGACTGGAAGGTTCACGGTCAACGCGGTTACCTGCTCAGCGGCCCCAGCATACAGCCCGAGCCAGGCCAGATAATGCGTGTAGGAGACAGCCGCCGGCAGTATTCTCAACCCGCTGAGACCTTTGAAAGGCACTCCCAGCTCGTCTCCAAGCTTGACGAGCTGCTGGAAAGCCATCAAATCCCCCTGCTGGAGCTTTGAGAAATACTCTGCTTCGTCGGGGTTTGAGGCTCTGGTAACCATGAGGGCTAAACTCCTCAAATCATGGTAAACTATGTAGTACTGGTTTTCGACGAAGAGTTTCAGCCTCTCCTTAGGCAGTATGCCTTTCTCTGCCTCGGTGAGGAAGGGATGCTCCTCGACACGTCTGTTAAGCTCACGAAGCTCCTCACGCAATCCTTGGATAAACTCCTGGCCTCTCATAGACCCTCACCTGACCGTACGCATATTTAATTTGTGCGATAACCAGCTTATACCTGACGTAGGAGGCCTGCCGGCGTTAAACAGATTCGAGCCTCTCGAAGAATAATTTAAGGAATCGTTGGGAATCCACCCAGTAGCATATCTGGGCGTTTGGTTCTTGTTTAACCCATGGTCTTCTCTCGATGACCGTCTGGCCCCTCGTTATCCCTTCGTTGCATACTACGTATATGTGTCCGCTGGTTGTTTTGAAGAGTGTTGGGTCTATGGCTGCGGCGACGGCCATCGGGTCGTGAAGCTGCATGAAACCAAACCTGTCGACGAATTTCTTCATGATTTCAGCGGCGGTCTTGGCTGCTGGTGAGGATGATGAGCGTAGTCTTTCGAGGTCTTGTGGCTTCAAAGTGGTTGCAGGGTCTGTCGTGACGTCAAGCCCCACGCACAACGGGTTTACGCCCGACTGGAAGACGATGTTAGCAGCTTCAGGGTCTACGTAGATGTTGAACTCGGAAACCGGTGTGGCGTTGCCGTGGCCATAAGGCGTCAGCGAGAAAGCCCCACCCATGATTATCATCTTCTCCAACTTCTTTGGAAGCTCTGGCTCGAGCAGAAAAGCGAGGGCGACGTTCGTTAAAGGCCCTGCGGCTACCAGCGTAACCCCATGTTCACCCATCAAAGTCTCGACCAAGAATTTGACCGCGCCGGGGATGGGCTGCCGTTTGGGTGATGGAAGGCCTGCGTCGCCGAGCCCATCCTCACCGTGAACCCATTCAGCCGTCTCCAGATTTTTGACCAAGGGCTTCGCAGCACCCCTGTAAACGGGGATGTCTTTAACGCCCAGCACATCCAAAACCCTCAAGGCGTTGACTGAGGTTTTGTCAACGTGGACGTTGCCGCTCACGGTTGTTATGCCGAGAACCTCAAGCTCGTGGGAGTTTACAGCCACCATTATGGCGAGGGCGTCGTCGACGCCGGGGTCCATGTCCAAAACAACTTTAACCATACTTCCAAATCATTACGCTAGCCTAAATCTCTTGACACTGGACGAAGCTAAACCCATGCTGTAAGTCTGTTTAAAAGTTTATCTATTTCTTTAGGCATAAAATGGATGAGGGGTGGTTATGGTTCTTGGCTGAGAAAAAGCAGGAGCCAGGCGGTGAGGTTGAGGTTGTCCCAACAGGTGCGAAAATCCTCGCAGTCGTGATGATACCTACTATCGCAGCTTTGAACTATGTTGGCGGGGTTGTTGTAGAGCTGCTTAAAGCACCCGTCTGGGGCGATACTTGGGCAACGATGCTGGGAACCTTGATTTCAGGCTTCTGGGTCGGCAGCATAGGTGGATTCCTCTACAACATTATCATGGCTTTCACGCTCTGGGGGCTGCCCAACTGGATATGGGGGTTTGCTAACGTTGTTATCGCTGGGATAACTGTTTTATGCGTGAAGATGGGCTGGGCTGACTTACGTCGTCCAGTAAAACTGATACCTGCTTTCCTGTTGTTCGGCCTCGTATACCCCATATTCACAACCGCCGTGTCCATCATATTCTTCGGCGGAGGCCCGCTATGGAAACCTATTCCAGCAGCCATCTACGCCGCGACGCTCAGCTCAACAGGCAACTTCTACATCGCAAACTACGTCCAAGCCATAAGCACAGAAATACCCGACAAGATAATCTCATTCGTAGTGGCTTTAGCTATTGCCTCAAGGGTTCCACGCCGGCTGGTGTTGCTGAAGAGGTAAGCCGTCAGCCGGTGTTGGGTCCTGAGCGCCCTCGGGTACATTCTCCTAAAAAAATCGGTACTCGCCGGCAAAACACCTCTACACTTGGCTGACAGCCGTACAAAATTCCTCTACTTTATCTGGATATCGCTTCTCGCATACATCTTCTACGACTACATCTTAACCCTCATCTTTCTTACAGCGAACCTGCTGCTAGCCTTGATCAGCAGGGTGGGGAAACAGGTCTGCCTGCCTTTGGCGCTTGTTGTAGTGCCGTGGATGGCTTTGGCTGTGCCTATTCTCTCCCTCCCGCTGGGTTTTCCATGGAACTATACGGTTGTTTACAGGCTTAACATCCTCGGGCTAGACCTTCCGGTTTATCTTGAGGGATTGGCGTGGGGGTTTACATGGCCGCTGAGAATAGGCGTGACCATATCGGCGGCCATGCTGTTCTACCTCACGACACAGCAGACTATGCTCATAGCCATGCTCTTCAAGCTCCGCCTACCCTTCCGGTTCATCTACATGGTTGCGGCAACGCTCCAGCTCATACCCTTGATGGTTGACGAGGTGAAAAGCATTTACCAAGCCCAGGTGGCTCGCGGGCTCCGCACGGATGTAAACGCCGTGAAAAGGGTTTGGAACCTGCTTCTGCTAATCGTGCCCCTTACACTAGGCTCTCTTGAAAAAGTTCAGACAAGGGCCATAGCGCTGGAGTCGCGGGGGTTCAGCTCACCGGTCAGAAAAACCGTGATCTATGATATAAGATTCAAGACGGTTGACTACGTGTTTTTCGCATGCATGGCTGCTGCCACAGCGTTGCTGGGATATCTGTACCTGACCGAAGGATATTCGCCTTTCGTCCACCTCAGATATCTCCTCGCCGGGTAGAAGTATGCAGACGGTTCTTGACACGGTAAAAAATCCTGTGGTCGTGGAAGGCCTCAGCTATTCCTATCCTTCGAAACCAAACGTCCTCAACAACGTCAGCTTCACCGTCTCTAAAGGTGAGGCCTTGGGGATTATAGGTCCCAACGGCTCGGGAAAATCAACCCTCTGCAAGGCCCTCAACGGCTTGGTTCCCCATTTCTACGGAGGAAGAATGCGTGGAAGAGTCTATGTGGCAGGCATGGACACACTCAAACATACAGTGGCTGAGCTGGCTACCAAGGTTGGGCTTGTTTTTCAAGAGCCTGAAACACAGATGTCCGGCCTGGCGCTAACTGTAGAAGACGAGATAAGCTTCGGCCTATCCATGCTAGGTTTCTCCAAGGAAGTGATAGTTGAACGTACGAGAGAGGCTATAGAGAAAGTAGGCTTACTTGGTCTTGAGCACCGGTCGCCCTTCGAGCTGTCAGGAGGACAGCAACAAAGGCTGGCGATAGCCACGGTTTTAGCCATGAGGCCTGAGGTGATGGTGTTGGATGAGCCGACAGCCCAGCTGGACCCTCTCGGGAAAGAGCAGGTTTTCGCCGTTCTCAAAGAGCTTCTCAAGGACGGAATGACCATGGTCATTGCAGAGCATGAAGTTGAGGAGCTGGCCACGCTAACGAACCGTATAATAATGTTAAACGAAGGAAGAATAGTCTGCGAAGGCTCTGCAAGAAACGTGTTGAAGCAGGTGGAGCTTCTCAAATCAGCTGGCGTGAACCCTCCCACCGTCACGGAGCTGGCCTACATAATCGATGAAGAATGCGGGCTCCAACTCGAAGACCTACCGCTGACCGTGGAGGAGGCCTTGAAAATGTTTCTGGAACATCTGCAGAGCAGCGGGGAGATTTGATACAGGTTTCCGACGTATGGTATTGGTATAACAGCGATGTCGCAGCCCTTAAGGGAGTAAGCCTGAACATAGATGCAGGCGAGACTGTGGCGATAATAGGGCAGAACGGAGGCGGGAAAACAACCCTAGCCAAGCATTTTAACGGCCTCCTCAAACCCTCAAAAGGCGAGGTTTACGTGAAAGGATACAACACCAAGGAAACACCCATCCACGTTTTGGCGTCTATAGTGGCGTACGTATTCCAAAACCCATCCCATCAAATATTCATGAGCACGGTCTACGATGAGGTTGCATACGGGCCTTTACAGCAAGGCCTGCCAAAACCCTTGGTTGACGAAAGAGTTGCTAAAGCTTTAGAGATTGTCGGCCTCTCAGTAAACCCTAAGACCCATCCATACGACTTAGATTACGGGCAGATGAAGCTCTTGACGATTGCGTCAGCCATAGCAGCTGATCCTGAAGCATTTGTGCTAGACGAGCCGACGACAGGCCAGGACCACAGGGCGAGGAGAAGGGTTGCGGAAATAGTCAGACAACTAAATCGAATAGGGAAGACCGTGGTGGTGATAACCCATGACATGAGGTTTGTTGCTGAGACGGCTGCTCGGACCGTTGTAATGGTCGACGGAAAAATAGTTGCAGACGGTCCTACAAGAGAGATCATGTCCAACGTTGAGCTTCTGGCCAGCGCTTCAATAAAACCACCCCAGACTGTTCAGCTGGCCCAAGGCTTAAGAGAACATGGATACAACCTTAACATGCTTACGTTAGATGAGGCTGTGGAAGAGCTTAAACGACTTCTGGGCTGCAGGCGCTCATCTAACCCGTCTCCTGTCTTCTAAGCCATCCGCCAAGGTTCCTAACCTTTTTGTTCGAGTTTATGAACTCGTAAAGTTCGTCGAAGGTCGGCATGGCTTCTTGGGCTCCAAGCTTTGTAGTGGCTAGAGCCGCAGATATGTTGGCCAGCTCTGCCGCCTCGTGAATCCTCATGTTTCTCGACAGGGCGTAGGCTAAGGCTCCGCAGAAAGCATCTCCAGCGCCGGTGGTGTCAACAGCCTTCACTTTCACCCCTTTCAGATGAAGTGTTTCCCTCTCAGCCACAAGCACGACACCTTTAGCCCCCAAAGTTATTAAAACGTTTTTAACACCTCTTCTGAGTAGTTTCTTGCCCGCGGAGACAGCTGAACGTACGCCTCGCACCTCAACACCGGTCAGATACGAAGCCTCCAAAGCGTTGGGCACAAGAACATCAACCTTCTCCAGAACGTTCCTGGACAAAGGCCTAGCCGGCGCAGGGTTTAACAAAACCTTCACGCCCGATTGAAAAGCCAGGTTAACTGCATGCTCAACGGTTTGGAGAGGGATCTCCAGCTGAAGCAGCAGAAGCTTGGCTGAGGCTATCTCTTCTTTAGCGTTTTCAACATCGGCTGGAGAAAGACGTTCGTCAGCCCCGGAAGCGACTGCTATCAGGTTGCTGCCACGCTGGTCAACCATAATCAAAGCAACACCGGTGTGGGCCTCGGAATCTCTGACTACATGGCTTGTCAAAACACGTTCCCTCTCCAGCCTGTCAACCAGCATCGAGCCGAACAAATCATTCCCAACCCGTCCGACGATAGAGGTTTTCACACCCAGCCTTGATGCGGCGACGGCTTGGTTAGCGCCTTTTCCCCCGGAAAATATTTGAAAGCTCCCCCCTATAACCGTCTCACCACGTCTCGGTATCCTGCTCAACTTCACAACCAAGTCGGCGTGGATGCTGCCAACCACAACAACCTCTACCTGCGCCATCGGTGTTCAAACCCATTCGCGATAAAAAACGTTGACGTGCCTCCATTTATGAAAAGCTTAATTATTCTGCATTAAGCTTTGCCGAACGATTTGGGCAGATATCTCATAAAAGGAGGGTTCGTCATACCCGTTGACGGACAGAGACGAATAATCAGAGACGGCTGCGTCCTAGTTGCTGACGACAGAATCGAGATGGTTGGACCACGGGAGCAGGTAATGCCGCACTCCGCCGGAGCAGAGGTTGTAGACGCGGAAAACTGTGTAATAATTCCCGGGCTTGTGGACACGCATGTTCACCTAGCTCAAGCGCTTCTCCGCGGCGTGGTCCCAGACAACCTGACTCTAATACCGTGGCTAAGGGACTGGGTGTGGCGTTTCCTATGTGTTTACGACAGTGAGGATGCAAAGGCCAGCGCAGCCCTATGCATCCTGGAGATGCTTAAGACGGGGACAACCTCCTTCATCGAGATACACTTACACACACGCTATGGGTTTAACGGCATAGCGGAGCTGGTGGAAAAATCTGGCATAAGAGGTGTTCTGTCGAAGTCGATAATGGATATGAAGGGCTACGCAACCTCTGAAGACATTCTTCCTCCCGGCATGGTTGAAGATGGTGAAGCATGCATAAAAGAGTTTAAGGAGATGCATAGACGATGGGCTGGCAAGGCAGATGGGAGGATAGATGTGTGGCTGGGGCTGAGAAGCGCCGGAGCAGTTTCCGACAACCTGTACCATGAAGCAGCGGCCCTAGCAAAAGAGTATGACACAGGAATTACAAACCATGTCGCAGAAGTCAGAGAAGACCTCGAATACTATAGAAAAGCCTACGGCACAGGAGTTTCTGGATTTCTTGAAAAATTCAACATGCTCGGCGAAAAACACGTTTACGCCCACTGTGTATGGTTGGACGAGGAGGACATGCGTAAGTTTGCGGCTACAGGGACGTCGGTAGCCCACTGCCCCTCGTCAAACATGAAGCTCGGCTCCGGCATAGCTCCTGTCTCCGACATGCTACGCTACGGCGTTAACGTAGGCCTTGGATGCGACGGCGGGCCGAGCAACGACAGCTACGACATGATAAGAGAGATGAAGATCGCCGCCTTGCTGCAGAAGGCTCGAACCCTTGACCCCAACGCCATATCCGCCTGGGATGTTCTGGAGATGGCTACACGTAACGGAGCACGGGCGATGGGCAAGCTAAGCCAGCTGGGAAGCCTCGAACCCGGCAAGAAAGCAGACATAGTGATAGTCAGCTTGAAGAGGCCTTCCGTAACACCGTTATCAAACCCGTTATCCCTGCTGGTTTACGCAGCTTCGGGCGAGGATGTCCGCGACGTCATGGTCGACGGCAGGTTTGTCGTCAGAAACAAACAAGCCCTCACTCTGGACGAGGACGAAGTCATAAAAAACGCCAACAAACACCTCGAACGCATACTAGCAAAAGCAGACGTAAAAATAGACCTGCTGAAAACTGTTTGAAAGCGGATTGATTTCTGCCGATAATTGTCTAAACCTTCCCCGCCGCCGCTCAACCAAGGTTTATAGTTTTCCCGAGCTTTAACCGTTTAGCCCTTACAGCAAGCGGGCAACCCGCAAACTAACCTATATATGAAGGGATTATAGCTTTATTTGTAATGTCGGCAAAACCGCATCTGAACCTTGTGGTGATAGGGCATGTCGACCACGGCAAATCCACTACGATGGGGCATTTCCTCTACAAGATAGGCGCCATCGACGAGAGGACGCTCAAAACCTACGAGGAGGAGGCCAAGAAGATGGGGAAGGAGAGCTTCAAGTTCGCGTGGATCCTGGACAGGATTAAGGAGGAGAGGGAGAGAGGGCTGACGATAGACCTGGCCTTCCAAAAGTTTGAGACGAAGAAGTATTATTTCACGCTCATCGACGCCCCCGGACACAGGGACTTCGTCAAGAACATGATAACGGGCGCGAGCCAGGCTGACGCAGCCTTACTGGTTGTATCGGCTAAGAAGGGCGAGGCAGAGGTAGGCATAGCCCCCGGAGGCCAGACCCGCGAACACGCATACCTCTCTTTCGTCCTAGGCATAAAACAGCTTATCGTGCTGATAAACAAGATGGATGACGCCTCAGTAAACTGGGCCAAAGAGAGATACGACGAGGTCAAGCAGATGTCTGGAGACCTTCTGAAAACCATAGGATACGACATAAGCAAGATCAACTTCATACCTGTTTCAGGGTGGCTGGGAGACAACCTGACTGAAAAAAGCAAGAACCTACCCTGGTACACGGGTCCGACCCTTCTAGAGGCCCTCGACCTGCTTCAGGAGCCGCCCAAACCCATAGACAAGCCTCTCAGAATACCTATTCAAGGCGTTTACTCGATAAAGGGTGTTGGAACCGTTCCGGTGGGAAGGGTTGAGCAAGGCGTACTTAAGCCAGGCGACATCGTAGCGATATATCCTGGAGGGCTGAAAGCTGAGGTCAAGTCCATCGAGATGCATCACCAACCTCTTCAGCAGGCCATCCCAGGCGACAACATAGGGTTCGCGCTCAAAGGAGTTGAGAAGAGCCAGCTGTCCAGAGGAATGGTTGTCACAAAGCCTGACACCCCGGTTCCAGTAGCCAAAGAGTTCATAGGGCAGATCTACGTCATATACCATCCGACAGCGATAGCAGCCGGTTACACGCCAGTTCTCCACATACACACAGCGCAGACCGCGGTAAAGTTTGTGGAGCTGATACAGAAGATGGACCCGAGAACTGGGCAGGTTACCGAGAAGAACCCGTCGTTCATCAAGACAGGCGACGTTGCAGTTGTGAGGCTGCGGCCGATAAACCCTGTGGCGCTCGAGCCTGCCAGCATCTCGCCTGAGCTGGGTAGGTTTGCCGTAAGAGACAGCGGTATGACCGTTGCTGCAGGCGTCGTGAAGGAAATAACTGAGAGCGGCTAGCGGGCGGTCATCTGCATCTCTATGGCCACGTCATCAGGTATCTGAATCCTCATTATTTGTCTCATAACTCTCTGGTCCGTTATTCCCAAGTCTATCAACCTACGGTGTATACGCATCTGATGCTTTCTCCAAGTCTTCGTTCCCTCTCCGCAGGGTGATTTTCGCGTTGGAAGGATTAAGCGTCTGACAGGAAGCGGGACGGGCCCAGCTATGCGCGTACCTGTCTTCTCAGCTATCTCCTTTATCTCGCGGCACACTTGCTCAAGCTTGACGAGGTTTGTGCTTGTGATTTTTATCCGAACCGTCTGCGTCATAGCACAGCCCCCAACTGTCTAAGAAAGCTATGGTAAAAACTTAACGGCGGAGGGCCCTTAACCAAATGCCGAGGGATGTTGTCTGACACGCGGTATTGCTTAAATACTTCAGCCTGTAAGAAAAGACGCCAAGATGCATGCTGCGGAGCTTGAGCGGCTGAGGAGCGAGGCTAGGCAGCTGGCCGTAGAAATAGTCCGTATGCTGGCTGCTAGAAGGGATGTGGTTTCGAGGATAGCGGAGATAAAGCGTTCAGCAAAGCTTGACACAGAACAGCCCGATGTCGAGGCAGCGGTCCGGCAGGCCATGCTTGACGAGGCAGTGAAACATGGCATCCCCGCTGAAACAGTCAACCGTCTTGCTACGGTGATACTTTCAGACTCTGTCGAGATGCAGTCCAAGCCATCGAGACAGCTGACGCACATGGACATTCTGAGAAAAGCTGTCGAGATGCAGAGAAACGGTCGTGAGGTGCTGAGGCTTGAGGTCGGAGAGCCGGATTTCGGCGCTCCCCAGCAGGTTCGCGAGGCTGTTGCCAAAGCAGTTGCCGACGGCTTTGCAAGATACGTAGATTCAAGAGGCATTCCCGAGCTGAGAGCTGCCTTGGCCAAACACATCCGTGAAAGGTATGGTTATGAGGCGAAGCCTGACAACCTTTTAGTCACGCCGGGCGGAAGGTTCGCCATATATCTCACGATGAAAACGCTGCTCTCGGAAGGCGATGAAATAATCATAATTGACCCATCCTGGCCGATGTACAGACAGTGTGCGAGCTTTGTAGGAGCCAGGGCTGTGGCTGTCCGCACATGGCTTGAAGACGGCTGGACCCCGGCCCCAGACATGGTTGAGGAAAGGATAAGCAAGTCTACAAAAGCCATCCTCCTTAACTATCCCAACAACCCGACGGGAAAAATGCTTGACAGAAAAACCTTTTCAAAAATCGTCGACGTGGCCGGAGACAACAACCTAACAGTCGTCAGCGACGAGGTCTACGCCGACTACACACGAGGAAATCATGTGAGCGTGCTGGAGGAGGAAGCTGAAAAATTTGTTTTGATACAATCTTTTTCGAAGAGCTTTGGAATGACAGGGTACAGGGTTGGATACATTGTCGCGGATGAAAACATTATCTCGAAGATGGCTTCTGTTCTAGGTCTTGTCATTACCTGTGTTCCAGAGTTTGTCCAGCACGGTGCTTTGAAGGCCTTAAGCCTCAAAGACGCTCCAAGACTGTATGCAGACATAATGATGCGAAGGATGGATGCGGCCGTCAGAGAGCTGGAGAAAATAGGAGCGTCCTTCTACAGGCCTGACGGAGGCATGTATGTTTTTCCGAGAGTAAACACTGGCGGAGCTGACGGCATGAAGCTGGCCTTCGACCTTCTCGAGTCTAAGGGAGTGGCTGTCGCCCCCGGCTCGATCTTCGGCGGCTACGACGAATTCATCAGGATCTCGCTTGGCGCATCCGAGGAGTCGATCATCAAGGGTATTAGGCTTTTGGGCGAGTTTTTGGCTGAGAAGGGGCCGGCGTAGTGGCTGGCTTTCAGGCTGCTGTTGTGGGAGCGGGGCCGATGGGTTTATGGATGGCTGAACACCTAGCGAGTAGGGGCCACGCCGTCAAAATATACGACATAAACCCGGCTAAGACGAGGCGGGCGGTCCAGAGGTTCACGCCAGCCAAAAGCCTAGACGACGCCGTTTCAAACGCCTCGACGGTCGTTGTTGCTGTAGGCTCAAAAAACGCAGGCAAGATAATACGTGAAATCGTCTCACGCCATAGCGGGAAAACAATCGTCGACATCTCATCGGTTAAAACACCTGTCCTACGCTCTGTCAAACGTCTGCCAAAGAACCGCGGGCTGATAGTGTTGACGCATCCCCTCTTCGGCCCTGGGGCGAGAAAGCTTGCCGACAAAACAGTTGTGGTGACTACTTTTCGGAGACCTGTTGAAGAAGCGGCGGAGGCGAGGAAAATCTTCAAGCCGTGCAAGGTTGTTTTGATGACACCTGAGGAGCATGACAGGGTTATGGCTTATGCTATGGCTGTTCCACGTATTTTGATGCTTTCGCTGCTCGAATGCTGGCGGAGAAAAAAGGTGGATGTTTTGACCACGAGTCAGAGGGCATTCATGCTCGCGGCTTCGACGATGTTCTCTGAAAAACCTAACGTCATCAACGAAATAATAACCTCAAACCCCTACACTGCGAAAGCGCTGTCAGACGTCAAAAAACTCATGAAAAAAATGGAGGGAAGAGGCTCGGCAGAAATCTTGAAAACATACCGTAGGCTTGCTGCAGAGAGAAGAAAGCTCGCAAAACATTATGAACGGGTGTACAGCTTACTGGAAAGAATTGCATGACTTAAATTGATGCAGTAAATGGTTTAGGACAGGCCGGGGTGCCCTAGCCAGGTAGGGGGCTGGTCTGCTAAACCAGTGGCCTTCGGCCGCGCGGGTTCAAATCCCGCCCCCGGCGGCTGGTATATGTTAGGTTTGATTTTGATGTGATTTTGTTTTCCTTTTTTCTCGGCTTCTTTCTCAATACTCTGTTGCAGTTGGGGCATCTATCCCTGTTTTTGAATGTTTTATGGCATACGCTACAAAACGATTCTCTTCTGTCATACCGGGGTTGAACGCCTGAGGGGATAAACGGAGGCTTTTCATAGTCTTTATAAGTGTATCGTGGTATTCCATCCTCAACCCATAGGGATATTCTAATCTCTCTTCCGTCGTTAGCTTCGTAACTGAGCAGGTTTTTATACATGTCGGGTATTCTAAGCCTCCACCCAGCTGTAACAGCGTATCTTCCCCTAAACTCCACACCGCTGACATAGCCTATGTAGTCTCCTTTGTCGGGTATGTTTAAAGACTGCCATACTGTTAGGTTAGCCTCATGGAGCCTCTTTCCACGCATACTATCTTTGAAACATGGTATTCGGCCTTCGGAAGGAAAACATCTAGGATAGGCTGGCGGGCCATGGACACAGCTGTCCCGGACACGGGGGATTATCACCAAGCTGACGGTTCTCTCGGACGCCGAAAGAAGCGTGGATGATTTCGCCGGCTTCTACCGAAGAATTTTGCCGCCGACAGTCGTCAACAACCTCGCTGGAGACCTGCGATGGCCGGTTGAAACAGCCAGAGAAACCATCATAACGCTGTGACTAGAGGTGGATGACAGATGACTGAAACCCCGAAAGAGGTAATAAACCTCTCGGGAAAGCAGGTAGAAGAGGCCCATATCTGCCTAGAGAGCTGAGGATTAAGCTCTATGAAGGGGTTAGAATGCTTAGAAGTCGAGGGCTGTCCTACAATAGAATCTTTGAAGCCATGAGGGAGAGGTATGGTGTGATGCTGAACAAGTCTCACATCAGTTACTGGGTTCGAGGACTTCACAGCCCATACAACGGCATAACACTACCCTCAACAAAGTTTCTAAAACCATCCAGAGAACTAGCATACGTCGTAGGCGTAGTCGTTGGAGACGGATACATCAGACGGAAACAACGACCTCGAAAATCCTATCACGGAGTGTTTATAGGGTTAAAAGTTAAGGACAGGGAGTTTGCCGAGGAGTTCGCTAAATGCCTCGCGAGGGTGATGAGAAGAGACCCGCCTAAACCTAAATGGTCAAAAAGAACATTCGTCGTTGAACTACGATGCAAACCGCCCTACGAACTGTTGAAGAAGCCCTTATACATGGATAAAATCAAAAAATTCATAGAATATGACAGGAAATGTAAATATGCTTTCCTGAGGGGTTTCTTTGGCAGCGAAGGATGTGTGAGTAAAGATGGAACCATTATTGATTGCAACACCGACCTGAGATTGCTTGGATACGTCAGACGGCTCTTGGATTCTCTTGGGATAGAGACGTCAGGTCCACATCTTTCCGTAAAACATGGAACAGCTTGCAGAGACCCAAGAAAAGGAAAAACATACAAGCGTAAGAAGGACACATATAGCTTATACGTTCCAGCTGGCCTACGTTTGAGATTCTTCAAACACATAGGGTTCACAATAAAAAGAAAACAACAGAGACTGGAAGACTATCTTGTAAGAACTAGAAGGCTGAAGCCTCCAGCCAAACACTCTCCTATTTTTCCTTCATTCTAATTAGGTGAAATTAATCTGTTGCCTCTACAACAGCGCATAAACACCTTCCAACAGTGTCTGTAGGCGATGCCGTGTTTGTCCAGCTGCTGGACATGCTGGATGTTCGTCTGAAATAGCATCGAACAATCAATCCTTTTCACGTCATGTTCTACCCTAGGGATATGTATCATGTTTGTGTTCGAGCTGGCCAGTGTATTTTTAAATGATTTGCGGTTGTATTGCAAATCATTATATATATTATATTTGCAATACTAATGCAGATATGGAGCGCTAGAACCCTTGGTGGACGGGGGAGGAGGACCCCAGCTACATCGCGTGGTCCAAGCTTCCTCTTAAGTGGCGTCCGGCCTAGATGGATAAGCTTTCGCTGGAGCCTTTCTCGCTCAACTTCGTCTACGGGCCGCGTCAAGTGGGTAAGACGACGATGTTGAAACTGGTCATCAACGAGCTTTTAAAGCGTGTTTAACCCCGGGCTATACTCTATCTTTCATGCGACGAGTTCTCCGGCTACAGGGAGCTTGGAGAAGTGCTGGATACATACCTTCATGCCAGGTCTGCGTGGGGTGTCTAACGTTCCTACATTTTTCTGGACGAAGTTACGTTTGTTGAAGATTGGTGGCGGGCTGTCAAAACTAGAATAGACGATGGCTCGCTCGCGACGTCTGTTGTTACGGTTACTGGGTCAGCCAGCTTGGAGCTGGTGAGGTAGAAGGAGCTTTTTCTAGGCAGGAGGGGGAAAGGGAGGGACGTGAGGATGATGCCTTTAAGCTTCCGTTCCTACGTCTCCAAAATACATGGACTGGAGACGGCATACATGTCGAGCCTAGCAGAAGCCGGTAGAGCCGTTGATGCAAACAAGTTATTCAGCAGAAAAATAGGTCAAATCTTCCTCGACTACCTCGAAACAGGCGGTTTCCCCCTATCCATAAGGGAGAAAGCGTTGTATGGAATGGTTGGAGAGGAGTCGAGGCGGGCTCTGTTAGACGGGTTCAGAAGCGACTTGCTGCGTGTAGGGAAAAACGAATCAGCCATGAAGGAGGTTGTCTCATACCTGCTGAGCGCCAAGGCAGCGCCCGTAAGCTGGCTCTCAATATCTAAGAACACGTCGATAAATTCGCCTAACACTGTGAGAAGCTACGTTGAGGTATTGGAGAACCTGATGATGGTGGTAACGCTCAACTATCTAGATCCGAGCGGAAAAGTTCTACGCAGGAAGAATAGGAAAATTCATTTCACAGACCCATTCGTATACAGAACGCTTGCACATTATTGCAGGGTAGAGGTTTCTGAAGAGGCTCTGGTCGAAGGTGTTGTCGCCTCACATCTTTCCAGAAAACACCAAGTTTTCCAGTGACATAACGGAGCTGAGGTTGACTGCATAGCCATGGATGAAGGGGGCTTTTATGGTTTTGAGGTTAAGTGGGGGTGAGGAAGGTTTCCAAACCAAAGTGGCTGCAGAGGTTCATGACACTTGACAAAGAAACAATACCTCTCTTCCTTTCATCCCTCAGCGAGTACGATTAAAACCGTTCACAAAATTCGTCTGAGAGCGTCTGAAAAGTCTACGCGGCGAAAGCCGTTCCAGCCCAATTCTGGTTGAGGATGAAGGGTTTACAGCAACTATGCCACAATCTCTGTATAACTGGGCCGCCTGAGTCTCTGAAGAAAACTCCTCCGGCGTCTTCTCCCAGTCCGAGGCTTTTGGTGAACTTAATGTTGTAGCCTGTTGCTGACGTCATGGTTTCGGTTGGTTCAGCTTGTCGACATGTCTAACTAAGCCGTTCTTCTCCGCAAGTAGGTCTAGGCCGATTGTTAACACGTCCTCTAGTCCTGGGAAAAGCGGCTTAGTCAACGCTGGTTCGATAGTTTTCACATAACCTTTGCATCTCTCGCAGACATCCAACCTCATTCCCTTTATCTCTTCTAGGTGTATAAAGCTGAAGTCTAGAGGGTTTCTGTTGCCGCAGAACGGACATACGAACAAGTCTACTAGATACTCTGCTCCGCAGAACGAGCACAGCATGTGTCTCACCCTGTCAACCATTTTGCCGATTAACGGTGTTCTCCCGCAGACTGGGCAGGGAGGTCGGAACCATCTCTCTGTTAAATAAGCTTCAAGATTCCTTGCAAGCTCTTCAGCGAAGGGTTGGGCAGGTATTAGCAGAAGCCATTCCAACAGGTTCGTATCAGTCTCTGACATGCTTGCCAGAGCTGTTATCTTTTCCCGCTCTCTTTTTAACGCTGCCTCAGCTGCCTCGGATAACTTTCTGGGGTTCATTTTAAGCAAAAAGTTGAGGCAGTTGGAGAGGGGTGACGGTGTCTGTATGCCCGAGGCTAGCTTAGACATTTCCTTAAGACACGAGGCTATGGAGAGGCCGTCAAAGTTAAGCGGGGGTAATAAAGCTACTAAAGGCCTGCCTTCAATCAAAGCCCTGTTCTGCAGGTCCTTAGTCAAGCTATGCTGTAGGATTTTGGGGTCAGCTCCCTTCCCTTCGTGAACTTCCATCCTGAGTTGGGCTTGCAGGACTATTTGGTAGAGCGTAAGATAATCGGACAGCCAGCTATGCTCTGCTTGGACGGCTGGTAAACGCTTGAGTCTTTCGCCTACAGTAGGCCTCACTTGTCTACTGCCCCATCACACAAACATTACGACGGCTTGGCCTTGAGCAACTATAGCCCATCTGAGCAGGAAGACGCCAACTAGCACGGAGATGAAGCTGGCCAATGTGATGTCGTGGGTTGCTACCCCCTTCCCACGGCCTAGCCCCAGCAGAGGCGGTATGACGAACTCCAGCAGAACCCCAGCCCAGAAAACGGGCGCCAACCCTCCTGCGAAGAGCTCGGGTATAGAAGCTGAGTAGCCTATGATCGAGGCTTCACGGAAGCCTGTGTAGATGAGGTGGGCTGTGAGGAGCAGCAAAGCCGCCACGCCTGCAAGCTGTTCATAGCGTTCGAACAGTCTTGCGACCTTCTCATCTTTCACGACAAATCGTGGGAAAAGGGAGCCTGCGAGCCTTGTTGTCGACAGCCCTGACAGAGCTATTCCTCCCTGGACGGCGTTAGCTGCCAATAACCACATGATGAACGGTGAAGTCCAGAATGCGGCTCCATAGCTTAAAGCTAGGAGGAAGCCGGGATAAACAGCTACAGCGACGGCTAGGAGGAGCCCGATATACCAGACAACAGTTCTCCCGACACCTGTGCTCCAGCCAGCTCTCCAGAAGCCTACGCTGGTCAACAGGGAGAACGTGAGAAAAACGATCAACAATACTGTTCCTATGCTTATCATCGAGGTTGCAAGGTTCTCAAACACCACCAACGGCCTAGCTCCGAACACAGGCATTATTCTTTGGGAGTCAAAGAATAGGAAGAGTATGGAGAGCCCTATAAGAGGCCAGCTCAAGTGTGTTCCAAGCCTCGCAGCGGTCTCAACCCCTCTTCTGTCGCAGCCGAAAGCAGCTATGTACGCGCCTGACCCTAGGCCGCTGAAGACAAAACCTGCTACCACAAACATCTCCCAATCCATTTCATCCACCCCCCTCCGATTTTTTCCTCCTCCTCTCGGAGTATTTTTGGAGCCAGACGACCAACAACCCACCCACCAAGCCGACAGCGGCGAATTGGGAGACCAAGCCTGTAGCCAGCTGTGCAGGTGTCTCTGCACCGTACTTCGGAAAACCTAGTTTGTCGAACGGAACGTCTGACACATATACCCATCTTGTTCCCCCAACCTCCTCAACACCGTATACGTATAGGCCTTTAGCTTTCATCGCATCAGCGTCCCTGCGAAGCTCATCAAGCTCCCTGTAGAACTTAAGAGCTTCGGCTGGGCATGTCTCGACACATGCAGGCTTAAGTCCGACCTCTATTCTCTCAAAGCAGAACGTGCATTTCTGGACAACCCTGTTTCTTTCGTAGTCGAACCTCATCATGTCGAAGGGGCATGATTGCACGCAATATCTACAACCTATGCATAGGTTTTCATCGTATAAGACGTATCCGTTATCAGCTTTATGCATGGCCTTTGTGGGGCAGACAAACACGCATGCCGGGTTGACGCAGTGCATGCACTGCTGCTTAACAAACCTCCAGACGTTCTCACCGTTTTTCTCAGCTTCGACAAAACGTATAAGAGTCCAGGTATCCCGCGATATGCTGGTTGGGTTGGTCCATTCAGGGTTGAATTGTGTCGCCTCGCCAGCTAGGTCATGCCACCGTTTACAGGCTACTTGACAGCCTCTGCATCCCATGCATTTGGTCAGGTCTACTAGAACTCCCACCCCAGACATTTACACCACCCCCGCAACTCTCTCGACACGGCATAGGCAGACCTTGGTTTCAGGCATGCTTGTGAAAGTGTCCCCGACATCTAGGGTAAGGTCGTTGACTATAGGTCCTCTGACGAGGCCTTTGAAGCCCCAGTGAAACGGTGCCGCAACAATATGAACATTTTTACCGCCTACCTTCAGCGTCTTCACCCTCCATGTTACCAGAGCCTTCACCACAATCCCATCAGGCTTTCTAGCCGTCGCGACCCTGATGAGGTCTCCTGATCTAACACCCAGTTCGTCCGCAAGCTCTTGGCTTATCTCGAGGAATGGTTCAGGATGGAGTTCTGCAAGCCATGGAAGATTTCTTGTATGTTGGGCTATATGCATGTGTTCTGTGAGCCTAAACGTTGTCAGGACTATAGGATACTCCTCCCTTTTCCCTGTAACAACCTTCCAGCGGCCATCCCATATCGGCGGATACTTCTCCGCAAGTTCAGCTACTGGAGACTCGACGGGCTCGTTATGTAGTGGGAATCCACGGTACTCGGGGTGGTTCATCTCTCTGCCTGCTGGATAAACACCTTTCTCAACATCCGTTTTCACCTTGCTAGGCCTGTAGAGTCCCGGGCTCCAGAGGGCAGCTCTGTCAAGCCCTAAAAAGGATTTGGGGTTGGTCGCCCACCATGCGAAAAAGGTCTTGAGGCCGGGCGGGTCCTCCTTCACGTCATACAGGTTTCTCTGGTTGTCCATCCACGAATAACCCCAGTTTTTAAACAGGTAGTGTTTGGCGTCATAGTCGGAGGCTGGGCTTTTGTCCCTCTTTTTCGGAAGAATTCCGCCAACCTCTACTGCAGACGGGTCGTAGGAGCCTCTGTAAATGACGTTCGTCGGGGCTTGGGGGAGGGCTACCGTCCCCACTTTAACGCTTCCAAGCTTTGCACCCAACTCTTTGTGAACATCTTTGGCGTGCTTCCAAACGTCGAGGGCCAGTGAAGATCAGGGTTGTTTTCCACCTCAACACCACCTATGCTACGCTTGACGGAGACATTGTTGTCTTCCTCGAACTTCTCCGACGGAAGCTTCCACCCAGCCTTTCTTAGCAATTGGAACAACCTTACTACAAAGCTAAACTCGTCCAAAGCCTCGCCTGGCGGGTCAACTATCTTCCACCTCCACTGTTCCACCCCCACTGTATCCATCTACCGCTGTTCGTCACGCTTCCAGATCTTTCGCCTGCTCTAACTGTTCCTGGAAGCAGTACGTCAGCATAATGGGCTGACTCGCTTTCAAACAGTTCCTGACACACCATAAAGTCTACGGATTTCAAAGCTTCTCTAGCTAGGCCTGCGTTGGCAAGAGAGCCGCCATGGTTGGCGGCAACATAGAAAAGCATCTTTATTTTTCCGTCCAAGATGGCTCTGTGAATCTCGATCATCCTGTTGCCCGCTCCGATGGGAAGGTCGCAGACCACCGGTTCATTGTCAGGGTCTATTCCAGGCCATGTTCCTATGTAGATTCCCCAATGGTACTCGATCGCGTTCCATGTTGGGAAAGTTCTCACGGCTAGGAGCCTGTTTTCAGCCTCGTTAGCGGGGGTGAAGGTCTTCCCTCCAAGCACGCCGCCTCTTTTCTCAGGGTCTGAGTTCTTCCATTTCTGATACTTCCTGACGTCGTCAACGCTTCTTGGATAGATTCTGTAACCCATTAGGTTATCTGCTATCACGTTCATGTCCGTGGCTCCCTGGACGTTGCTTATCCCTCTCTCCGCGTCAACGCCGCCGCCTGGAACACCTATGTTGCCAAGAATAAGCTGAAGCAGGGCCATCGCTCTTATGTTTTGAGTCCCGTTATGGTGCTGTGTAGTTCCCATTGAATATATTATTTTACCGGGCTTCTCCTGCGTGAAAACATCAGCTATATGCTTAAATTTCTCGACGGGGATGCCTGTGATGTTGGACACTTCTTCCGGCGTGTATGGTTCTAATGTTTTGATGAAAGCCTGCCATATGGAGTTGGGGTTTGTTCGCCAGTCGGACAGCGTGTTTTCAGGTTTAACTTCCTCGTTTGCTAGAATTTTACTCAAGTCATAAGGCGCCGTTGTCCTTTGCTCGAGGAAATCCCATGCAACCCGGTCAGGTTTCTCAAAAACTACATAACGTGCTATGCCGAGGTAAATCGCTATTTCGGAGCCTGGTCTGAAGTTGGCGAACACGTCAGCTAAAGCGGATGTTCTGTTGTATCGGGGGTCTAGATGTATTACTTTTGCCCCCCTATCCCTAGCTCTGTTAAGCCATCTGATGCTTACTGGATGCTACTCCGCAGGGTTTGCCCCAACTATGAGGAAACGTTTTGTGTTGATCCAGTCGGTCCAATGATTGGTCATGGCGCCGAAGCCGAAGGTGTTTGCGAGGGCGGCGACGGTGGTGGAGTGGCATATGCGTGCCGTATGCTCGATGTTTGAAGACCCTATTAACGACATGAATTTCTTAAACAGATAGTTCTCCTCGTTGGTGCAGTATGCAGACCCCACCCATGCTATGGGGCTATCCCTGCCCACAAGATAGTAGCCATCGTGTTTTTTTATCTTAGGCTCTATTTCAGCACGGTAAATCTCCATCATCTTTTTGACTATACGGCTGTACGCCTCATCCCACGTAATCCTGACCCAGCCAGGGCTGTTCCCACCCTTCGGCCTTGTCCTGAGAAGCGGCTGTAGGACTCTGTTGGGGCTCTTTATAAGCTGTAAGGTGGACGCTCCCGGCACTGTCAACTTTTACTTAAGTCTTTTGGAAAGGGGAAAGGCCTATGGCCTGAGGTGTAGCTCTCCCATTCATGCATGTCTTCGATTATATCGTTGGTTGTATGTCTAGGCTCTTCAGGTTCCAT
>JAWBRA010000009.1:0-69960 GCA_038844785.1 Candidatus Caldarchaeum sp. | reverse complement strand
GGAACCTGAAGAGCCTAGACATACAACCAACGATATAATCGAAGACATGCATGAATGGGAGAGCTACACCTCAGGCCATAGGCCTTTCCCCTTTCCAAAAGACTTAAGTAAAAGTTGACAGTGCCATAGGCTAGTAAGAAAAAGAATAAATAATATTGGGTAAAGTTTTCACACCACATTGCGAAGTAACCAAGAAACACTGAAAAAACTTGAAAGGATTGAGCGTCAATACCTACTCCAGTACAACAGCTCAAAAAACCAGATCGCTGTATCATACTATTCGGGATGGCGTCACGCCCTTGAATGGGTGAGCAAAAGAGGCGACCAAGTTATAGTTGACGAAGTTGTCGGAACAGGAAGATGCAGCGGTTGCGCTGCCTGCGTAGCCATTTGCCCCACAAATGTCTTTGACTATGTGGAAGACAAACCTGTCAACACACGGCTAAACCATTGCATAGACTGCGACCTATGCGTCGAATCATGTCCAGAGATTCATCTGTCGGACATGGATGTCGAAATAAAATCATTGGACAGTTACTCCACATTCGAGGATGATTTCGGAAGATATGGCTCAGTATTGTTAACCAGGAGCACCGACGAAAAAATTCTTAAAAAATCTCAGGACGGAGGTACAGTTACATCGCTTCTTGTCCATTGTTTAGAGAGCGGAATCATAGACGCGGCCGTTGTCTCCACCACATCTCCCGAAAGACCTCTCTACCCTGTTGCGAAGCTCGTTTTTAACTCGAAAGAGGTCTTAGAGTGCGCTGGCTCTAGGTACACTTATGCGCCTAACCTGCTCGCCTTAAGAGAAGCTTACGAACGTGGGGTTGAGAAGATTGCTGTGGTGGGGGTGCCGTGTCAGATAGATGGTCTTAGGTATTTGCAGCACTCCACACCCGACCTTGAAGTAGCTAAATGGTATGAAAAACATGTTGTCTTCAGCATAGGGCTTTTCTGCTCCGAGGTTTTCACATACAACGGATTGATGAAGTATCTTGAGGAGGTCTCCATAAATCCAGAAGATGTTGAAAAAATCAACGTCAAAGGCAAGGTAATAATATCCTTAAAGAACGGCAACGAGGTAGTCAAGCCTTTGAAACAACTCCATAAATACGAAAGACCCGCATGTCGTTTCTGCAAAGATTATTCCGCAGAGTTAGCCGACATATCATGCGGAGGGCTAGCAACTAAGGGATGGACGATAACTGTCATCAGAACATGGGTAGGCCTTTCAATTGTAGAAAATGCTGTCAACGCTGGGATTTTAGAATCCAAAAAAATAGAATTAAACTCTGAACCGATCAATCTATTGAGAAAATTATGCAGGCAAAAACGCGAAAGACAACCTCCGCCATTGAAAACATTTTTCAACTTATAGAATTTTTAGCTTCAAATAATGTTTAAATAACTTTAACACATATCTAGTTTATGCCGAAAAAGAAGCTGTCCCAAAAAATTTTGGAAACGATTGAGCTTTCTGAACAGCTGAACAAGCTGTTGAACACGTTACCGCCTGATATACGGGAAATTCTTCTGAGATATATGCAACGGAGGCCTGCCCGAAGGAGGAGAAAAGCAGCGGGCAGGAGGAGAAGGAGAGCAAAGGAGGTTCAAGGCCAGTAAAACTTTCACTCTTTTTTAAGCTCTTCGTTAAGCTCTTTTTCTATCTCTTCCAGAGGCTTAGGCGGTGGTGTAGTTGCCAGAGTGTAGCCTATCCACCCCACTATCCCCAGTATCCCAGCGACAGCTACAAAACCTGTTAGCTTCAACACTATCAAGTCGAGACCCGCTATTGGCGGTATGAAAACAGCCCATCCATAAAGTAGTATACCCACTATGCTTGCGAGAAGGAGCAAACCTCCTACGGTTTGGTCTTTTGCCATAGCTATAAGCCCCAATATACTGGATATAAACTTAACTTTTGGGATGATCTGCATCTAACGGGTTGGATAGAAAGTCAGTTGTTGTGAGGATAAAGCATGGAGATAGCGAGGTGGAGTTTGAGGGCGGGGTGGATGATGTTTGGGCAGCCGTCAACAAATACTTCTCACAAACCCTTGGTCCAATCCAAATAATCTCAAGGCTTATGGGCGAGGCTGACCTTACCGAGCTCGCGCACAGACTGGCAGACAAGGTCGTGATAACTAAGGAGGGTATAGACGTTGTCAAACAGGGCGATGCGAAAAAACGTATTGTCCTCTGTCTTGCCGCTGCCTACGCTGGCAAAAGGCTTGGCATCTTCGTGGAGGAGGCTCTAACCCCAAAGAAAGTGGCCGGATATATTCGTATGGATGAAAGAGTCGTCAGGGCAAGGTTGAGCGAGCTGTGGAGGGAGGGGATTGTAGACAGGGATGATGAAGGACGTTATATATTTAAACCATCCGTGGCTATGAAGATGCTAGAGTGATGAGCGATGACTTCGCTTAGAGTTACAATTGCTTACGGCGAGCTCAAGGCAGAGTTTGAAGGAGCGCCGGAGGAAGTCTATCTTAACGTTGTTAGGTTTCTCGAGAAGTCAATACCTGCATACTCTCTTGCGGCTAGGCTTCAAAAGTCGGTGGGCGTGGAGGAGCTGCTTGAAAAACTTCGGGACAAGCTAGTATACATACAAGGTGAGGGGGTAGTCGTCAAAACCCCCCTTTCCAATCTGCCTACGTCAAACGCTATTCTCCTTTATGCCAGCGCACGCTACCTCAGCCATCTCCTCGGGTTTGTCGAGAAGCCAGAATGCACGTCTTCAGAGTTTGCGGACGTAATGGCGAAGCCCGAAAAAACAATATCGGGCAGGCTGACCGAGCTTGTTCAAAAAAACTTTCTGAAAAGGGTTGGAAGAGGCGGTTACGTAATCACTGTCTTGGGCCTAAACTATTTAGCAGAGTCGTCGGCCTCTGTTTGAGTTTTCTCCAAGACCGCTTTAGAGGCCTCGGTGTAAACGTATCTTCTTGTCTCACCCACCCTCTCGAGAACTCCAGACCTTACAAGGTCCAGCAGAACGTGGGCGACTGCCGTCGTGTCGTAAAAGAAGCCCCGCCTTTCCAGCTCTGCCACCACCTCGGAGAGGGTTCGCCCTGTTTTCATCCATCCCGCCTTCACCAGTTCCTCCACAGCTTTCCTGCAGGTTATCGCCTTTCTCTGCTGGGCAGGCTTTGGCTGCTGCGCTTGGTCGGATGCCTTCAACGCGTTGAGCACGTTCCGAACTGCCTCTTCCAGTTTTTCGATGGGTGCTTCTACTTCTACGGTTGTGTTTCCTATTGTTATTTTTATTTTTGCTTGACTCAATTTGTTTCACCAATTTGGTCATGTTGAGCAACATTTATATTCAAGCATATTGACGCGTTTTGTAGGAGCTGGTGTTCAAGATGAACAACCAAACCCTTCACCAATTACCTCCTTATGATGAGCTGACAAACCTTCTAAAAACATTTTCTTCAGTCACCTTGGACACGGTCACAGTCCTACGCAACATCGAGGCATACCACCCCATGCCTGAAAACGAAGAACCAATTGACATGTTGTTAGACAACCCCTTAGCGGATGGCCTTGAGACAATTATTTTAACCCCCGCTGAAAAGAGCCTGCCCGTCGTCGCCTGCGACATGTCGACGGTCAAGATAGCCGACACGTCCCGTGGAAGCGTGTGGGCTGTGAGGGGAAGCATTGTGGTAAGGGAGGAAGGATTGGTGAAAGCAGCTGTCGTCGGCCCCTTTGTCTACACAGTATCAAAAACCACGGTGGAGAAAATAATCGATGTTTTGTTCATGTATTTGGGGCTTGAGAGGGGGCGGAGGTTCGTAGAGCTGTCGGCCGCCCCGAAAGTTATTAGCAATCTCTTTGAGAAAGTGTTGCAGGTTTACGCCGCTACATGTCTTAAGGGAGGAGTCCTCCTGCTCGACGGCGCACTCACCTCAGGTCCTTTGGACAGCCCACCGGCTGCTGTTGAGAAAATAGTTGAGTCCGCAAAAACTTTCGGGATCGGCATTGCGGCTTTCTCGAAGTCAACAACGCTCATGTTTCTCGGGCGGAGGATAACCTATTTCGCAGGTAAATGCAGACCACCATATGTCATAAGGCTTCCTTTGTCCAGCTCTAGAGCATGGGGGGTGAACGGCTCCGTTTACGTCTCGCATCTGTCACACTCTCTTTTCCCATTCCGTGTTGACGTGGCGTCCAAAACAAGCGATGAGGATGTCTTCCGACATATCCTCTCCAGCGAAAACGTAATCCACGGCTATCCAGAATCACTTATCATAGCCCACCAGCTTGCGAAACTCAGGTGGATGGACGTGCTAGGCATCCGCGCAAGCCTAGAGTCTCTTGTTAAGCTAAAATTTTCTTCAAGCGTTGATGTCAGGTCAACGATCTTTGCCCCGTTAGAGGGGTGATGCGCTATGAGAATCCTTCAGAAGAAAGGCGACACTTTGGAGATACTCTGCGTTCCAACCGAGCTGGATTTCGAGATAGGAGATTATCTAAAGGTCAGCCAAGACGACCGCTCATTGCTTCTGCAGGTTATCGACGTCTCGTATCCTGATCTTCCAGGAACACTGGAGGAGCTTCTCCGCGACCTTGTCATGCAAGAGGTTGATGGAGCAAACGTTCTCGACCTCTACAACACAGCCTCCATAGCTATGCTGATGAAGGAGATGAGGCTCGTCACCGCGAAAATAAGAGCGATACTCAGTAAACAATCGTTGAAGCAAAACTCCCCCTGGCTTCCAAGCCGCTTTTCAGCTACATTCGAGAAAGCCTCGACAGATTTTCTCCAAAACATTACTTCAAACGAAGACCATGGGCTCAAAGTCGAGATAGGCATGGTGGGCGGCCTACCATACTCCATCTCTTTAACCAGCCTAGACGGCTGTCTAACCATAATCACTGGGAAGAAAGAGAGTGGAAAATCACATTTGGCAAAGATTCTTGTTGAAGGCATCGCCGCCAACGGCGGAACCGTACTCGTGCTTGACGTGAACGGTGAGTACTTGTGCTTAGACAGGACAGTTGACGGCAACCCTAGCCAACTTGCTTCATCCATCCAAGTCTTGCAGCCCGGCGTGAACTTCAAGACATCTTTGCAGGCTATGGGGTTGAAGACGTTTCTAGATGTTTTAGAGCATGTTTACGGAACTCCTTCCACGAGTTTGAGAGAGCTTGCAAGATTATGGCGAAGAGTGGAAAAGAGAGGGGTAAATATTACTGTAGATGCGTTGATGGATGCCGTTGAACGAGAGCAGATTAACGAGGCTGTTAGAGACGCTCTCTTATCTAGGCTTCAAAGCATCAGGTCATCGGGGTTTATAGACGAGGATTGTTCGACTGACTTGGAAGAGGTTTTGTCGTCTAGGCCATGCGGAAACGTTGCCGTGGTCAACCTTTCAAACCTACTACCAAGCGTTAGGAGGCTTGTCGTGGAATATCTGCTTAGCCATCTATCAACGCTCCTGGGTCAAAACAGGCTGGAGCCCTTATTTCTGCTGGCTGAAGAAGCCCATCTCTATCTCCGTGAAACCTACTGGGAGGACATAGTCACCAGAATGAGACACATTGGCCTCTTCCCAATTTTCGTCACCAACCAGCCCGACACAATACCTGAGCTCGTCTACAGACAGTCGGACAACATTTTCCTCTTCAACTTCACCAACGATGGAGACCTTGAGAAAATAGCAAGGGTTTCAAAAATAGACGCCGAAACGGTTAAAACTCTTGTCAAAAAAATGCCTGCACGCCATTGTCTCCTGATGGGGAAGATGGTGTCAGACATACCTTTGATGGTTAAAGTCAGGGCCAGCACACTTCAAACGATGGGAGTGACAAAACGATTTTTTAAAAACCGGCAGTCGAAATACCATAGGCTTGAAAACGAGCTGGCTTGCCAAAGAATATGAAAAATTTAAGCAGTCTATTTTAAACGCTCTGCAAAGCTTTAGGGAAACCCGTAAAAATCCTCAAACAATTTTGGAGGAGCTGGTCTTCTGTTTGTGCACACCCCAGACTAAAGCACGAAATGCTTTAAAAGCCGTGGAAGAGATGAGGGACAAGGGTCTTCTGACAAAACCAGACTTGCCACGAATATCCGAAATCTTACGAAGGTCTGGAGTACGTTTTCATAGAAAAAAGGCGGAAAATATAATGTCTGTTTTTAAAATTTTCCCGGCAATAATCGATAAAATAAACGAAAGCCAAAATCAAAAGCCGGATATGTTAAGGGATTTTCTCGTTGAAAACGTCAAAGGACTTGGGATGAAAGAAGCAAGCCACTTCCTGAGAAACATAGGCTACGAAAATGTGGCAATTATCGACAGACATATCTTGAAATTCCTTCAGACCCAAGGAATTGTCAAAAGAAAGGTCAGAAACATAACCAAAAAACAGTATCTTCAGCTGGAGAAAAAATTTATCGAACAGGCGGGAAAATATGGATTAAGCCCAGCTGAGCTGGACCTTCTTGTGTGGGCTGTCTACACCGGGGAGGTCTTAAAATGAAACCCGGCTTGAGCGAGGAACTAAAGCTCTTCATAAACGAGTTTATACCCGAGCATTTCGACGAGCTGATTGAAACATATTCGAAACCACTTCCTGAGACGTTTAGAGTCAACACTTTGAAGACAACTGTGAGGGAGTGTTTGAGCTTGCTGGCTGAGGACGGTGTGGAAGCTAAACATGTTCCGTGGACTAAGCTAGGATTCTACGCCGAGCCGCCCGGACGTCTATCAACCTCTCTCTGGCACATGCTGGGACTGGTGTACATCCAAGGCCCCGTGTCAATGCTTGTAGCAGACTTGCTTGACGTCAAGCCTGGGGAACGCGTCCTTGACCTCTGCGCAGCCCCCGGAAGCAAATCCACCCAGATAGGACAAAACCTAGCCGGAGAAGGCGTTCTGGTCGCTAACGATGTTTCAAGAACAAGGATTAAAGCGCTCACCTCAAACCTTCAACGCTGTGGTGTGCTAAATTGCGTCGTCACGTTGTCGGACGGCAGATACATAGGCTTCAAGATGCAAGAGTATTTTGATAAGGTGCTTGTTGACGCGCCATGCAGCTCGCTGGGAGTGGGTGCAAAAGATTGGCGTGTTTTGAAGAACTGGAGCAGTAAGCTCTCTGAAAGGATGGGCAAGCTTCAGAAAGCCCTACTGTTTTCAGGGTTCAGAGCCCTGAAGCCCGGGGGAGAACTGATTTACGCCACCTGCACCTACCATCCCTTGGAGAACGAGGCTGTGGTTTCATCACTCTTAGACAAGTTTGAAAACGCGTCCTTGCTAGACATAAAGATTGATGGCATAAGTTTTAGCCATGGTGTGGAAAGCTGGAAGGAGCTAAGCTTCAGAGACGAGGTAAAGAAAGCCGTCAGAATACACACATTCCAAAGCGGTGCGGAAGGTTTTTTCATAGCTAAAATAACGAAAAAAGCTGACTAACATGCTAAAGACACTCGACAACAATAACAGGAGCAGGTTCTTGGAAGATGTATACAGCTCGCTGAAATGCCGGCTGAACATAAACAACCTAGTGCTTGTCCAGATGGGCGAAAACAAAATCAGAGCCACGACCAAAGAAACTTATGAAACTGCGTTAAGGATGCCGGGCGTCCAGAATGTTGGGCTCTACATCGCGAAAAGAAGAAAAGATTTCACAACCTTGACGGTGGAAGGATGCATGTTTCTATCAAAAGTAGACGAATCAGTGGTTGTGGACCTGAGCAGGGAGCAAGCTCTCATGTGGATGAAAGGGGGGCCGGTGAAAGTCGGCAAGAAAGAAAAAGTTCTGCTGGGAAGATACAAACGCTTCTACATAGGCTCGGCGGTTGTTGACCGTTTAGGAAACGCCTACCCCCAAATTCCCGTTTGGCGGCGAATCCCGCCGGAAACCATTTAGTCATTTGACAGATATCTTAACAGGTAGATACCTGCTTACATGATATACCGCATAGCCAGCCACTCCCTTGACAGTTGAAAACTCGTTGATTTCAGTCTGTAGTTGAATGGCGGGGGTCATCCATCCCTCGGCTATGTCCATCACGTTTATCGTAAAGAGCACTCTAGCTCTTTTCGCAGACGACATCTCCACGGCTTTCTCCAAAAGCCTCTTAAAATCAGCGGTAGTGTAATTTCCTATAGCCGGGCCCTTCACCGACCTTAAAAACGGATTGGTTACTAAAACAACGTAGTCGACGTAGTTAAGCAACTCCTCAGCCGAATTCATGAAAGTAAGGGGGTTTTTATAGCTCATAGGGTCGAACTCTAAGAAAACATGTAAACCATATGGTCTTGATTTAACAATTAGATTTTTCAAAAGTATGAGAAGGCTGTCTAAAGCAGCCACTCCTCTGTCCCAGCCAACTCCCATGATGTAGACTCCTTCGAAACCCATGGAAATAGCTGAGTCAACAATTCTCTGAGAGAAATAATCTGCAAAATCCAATATCTTAGACGGGGTACATTGGAAATTGATGTTGCCGTAGCCGTCAATACATTCTGGAAAGTTCTCGATCAAATGGGATGAGTTGTATCCATGGTAGCCATAGTGTATTGTGGTGTGATACGCTTTCAGGTAAACGCCCAACAAGGGTTTGACGCCAGCTCTTCTCATCGAGTCGGCGAGCTTCCTAAGGTCATTCTGCCGCCACTCATCGTTAGTGAGCTTAAACCTGAAACTTTTCGAATAGTCTCCGTCGTAAAGAATTCCGTCAGGGCCGATAGGAATAACTATGTGGGTTAGGTTGTATTTGCTTACAAGAAAACCCGAGTCGTATTCATCTGATTTGCTGTAGAGTGCTTCCACACCTTCCATCACGCCTACCCGGACGCTTGTTCTAGGGGCTACAACACCTTGTCCAGCTGGGAAAAGGCCTACCACGAAGACGAACATCAGCAGTATAGATATGATGGCTATTCTCTGGATGCTCCATAGTGCTTTACCCCCCTCTCTCAAAATGTTTAAGAAAAGTGTAATGAACCTAGTGCCTCCGATGACAGCTGATACTATGAGCGCCATGCCTCCGAGGGTTGCGGACTCGACCTCTTTCGAAACAACTATTTTTCCGAGGTTCCGCAGGTCGAAAATGGCCAAAGCAGCTTGAGCCGCTACTACAAACAGCAGCCCTCCCACGATAAGTACCAAAACGTTTATTCTGAATTCTCTGCTGTTCTTTCTTAAAGCATAAAGAATCAGGAACGGGAGAACCCAGAGAACATATTGAACGTTTACCTTCGCTGAAGTAGCTAGGAAGGCAAGCAGAGAGGCTTGGGAGAGCTCAGCCAACCCAGCGTTGTTTTTCAACTGTTTCCTCAACGTTATGTAGAGCAGAATTATGAAAAGCCCCTGTGACAGCAGCGGAACAGCTGGAGGTGGTGAGATTACTGAAAGAACAGTCCAGTAGGTGAAGCTGCCAACGTTACCGAAATGATAAAGCAGCTTGTCGAGGATAGGCAGTGGGTTTTGAAGAAAAGGCAGCATCGGTAACGCGAACGCTACAGCCGTACCCAAAACTGTTTTGAAAACCTCGTTTAAGCTTCTTTTTCTCACATATCTCAAGAACAAAGCTGTTGGGACAAGGATTAGTAGAGGGTAGATTTTCACGGCGCCGCCTAGACCTAGCAATACCCCGGCCAGAAAATTACTTCCTCTGAGAGCAGCCAAAACTCCGGCTAGGCAGAACGCCACCGCAATAGAGTCGAACATTCCCCAGACGGCTGATATGGATATGACGAGAGGGTTGAACAACCAGAGAAGTGAAGCCCGTCCAGCGTCCTTCAACATGCCAAGCTCAACTGCGAGCTTGGCGATCAGTACGGCGACTATTAGGTCCGCGGCTATTATCGGTGTTTTGATCAGCATGAGGTGTAGGTTGAGGTTGTTCAATGACGTTGTAAGGTAATGTACCAGCCCAACCCAGTAAAGCCATACAGGCGGGTAGGCGTAGAAACCCCAGGGAAAATCGGTTAAGCTTTTGATCTCATACACGTTTACCCCATTGTAGAAAAGCTCCCCGCTCTTAAGCCAGACGTAAACATCCCACGAGTGGCCGAAAAACGGGGCTAAAGCTAGGCGAACGGCAGCCGCAGACAAGAAAACTGCGGCCGTTTTAGCCGAGGGCATCCCTAGATGGTGCAGCCATAAACCCTATTTAAGTGATATTTCGTAGAACATCGCATGAGTCTGGAAGACGATATGCGGTTGAGCCTTCGTCAAAGGGAGACATTCCTAGGCGTTGACGGCGATTTTACCGCCGCAAAATACTTCATCTTCGGCGTGCCATATGATTTGACAAGCTCTTTCAGACCAGGCTCTCGGTATGGTCCCGAAGCCGTGAGAAAATTCAGCGCTAACATCGAGTCTAACAGCTAC
Source organism: Candidatus Caldarchaeum sp. (assembly GCA_038844785.1). Taxonomy (GTDB): domain Archaea; phylum Thermoproteota; class Nitrososphaeria_A; order Caldarchaeales; family Caldarchaeaceae; genus Caldarchaeum. The sequence continues at coordinate 59,616 of JAWBRA010000009.1, read as the reverse complement.
AGGGTGGCGTATGACGCTGCCGCCGCGAAGGTTTTCGACGGAGGAGACATAGTCTTCAGCTACAAGCTGTCGACGATGCTGAAACGTGTTTTCAGGGTTGTCAAAAACGTGTCTCAGTCAGGCAAGATCCCTGTCATGGTGGGCGGCGAGCATACGTTCACATATGCGGCGTTCCTAGCCGTTTCACAGAAGGCATCAGCGCTTATAGTCATAGATGCCCACTTCGACCTGAGAGACGAATACTGCGGCCTTAAGCTTAACCATGCAACATACCTAAGACGTCTAGTTGAGAAAAAGCCCGACAAAAAAGTTGTGGTCTTAGGTGTCAGGGCATACGACCTTAGCGAGATGAAATTCGCTCAGGAGAAAAACATAATCTTCATCAAGTCTTCTGAGCTTAAGGATGTTTCTAGGACTGTTAGGATACTGAAGGAAATTACGGAGAACAGGCCTTTCTACGTCTCCGTAGATCTGGATGTCTTAGACCCATGCTACGCTCCCGGTGTGGGTAACCCGGAGCCTGGCGGGATAACCCCTGAACAGCTATTCGACCTGATCCACTTTATCGGGAAACATGGTCCTTTGGCCTTCGACCTGATGGAAGTAAACCCGCTTTACGACAACGGCTCTACAGCGGCGGTTGCTTCCAAGCTGTTGATAGAGTTTCTGGCCTCCACAGCGGAAAGCTAAAAAGCCATCGTTGACTGAATGTTTCGGAAGATGTCTAAGTATTTCCTTCTGGGCGTTGGGTATGACGGGCAGGAGAGGAAGGCTTACCTCAAGCTGCTTGACCTCGAAACCAAGAGAGTCACAATACACATGGATAATACAGGACATAAACCATACTGCTTGAGCGACAAACCCGCAGCCGAGCTGGCTAACGACCCAAGGCTTAAAGAGGCTGGAGCGGTAGAGTTTGTCGAGGTTGAGAAATACGACAGCATCAACGACCGAAACATAACCATGACTTTAATAAAGGCTACGGACCCGCTCGCAGTAGGTGGAACAAAAAAGTCTATACGAGAGATGGTGAGAAGCTGGGAAGCCGACATACCCTACCATCTAAACTACATCTACGATAACAGGCTTGTTCCAAGCCTGGTTTACACGGTTGAAAACGGTAAATTCACACCCTTACTGGGAGACGCGGAGAAAGTCCAGCAAATCCTTGAGAAGTTTTTTAAGGATCTTTCCGACAACGAGAAGAGAGAGATAAAAAAATGGCTTGATATTCTCGAGTCGGAGCATCCTCCCATCGATTTCACCGCTCTAGATATTGAGATTCTGGGCGAGTCGCCGACCCGTGTGCCATCCCCCTCCAACCCGGAGGACAGAGTTGTAGCTGTATCCTTCTCTGGAACAAAGAACATGAACAAAGTGCTAGTGTTAAAGAGAGATAATATTGAAATGCATTTTGAGGGCGGTGAGTTCGCTTTGGAAGTATTTGACGATGAGGCAGCGCTGCTGTTAAGATGTTTCGAGATAATGGAAGACTATCCGATTGTTGTGTCATTCAACGGTGACGAATTCGACCTACCCTACCTAAAAAACAGGGCTGAAAAGCTCAACATCCCAAGGAACAAAATACCGATAAACATTGGGAGAGATGGTGCAACCCTTAGAAAGGGGGTGCATCTCGACCTTTACCGTTTCTTCAACAACAAGTCGGTGCAGGTCTACGCCTTCGACAACCGCTACAGGGAATACACGCTTGACGGCGTGGCTAAGGCTTTGCTCGGCGTTGGGAAGGTTCAGATTGAGAAGCCTTTGGGCGAGCTCAGCCTCCAAGAGCTGGCGAGCTATAGCTATAGAGACTCGAGGCTTTTAAGAGACATGGTTGAGGTTGGTGACCGCCTCCTTCTGAGGCTGATGGCTGTTATTTCACGCATAAGCAGAATGCCCTTGGAAGACGTTTGCAGACACGGCGTAAGCGGATGGATCAAAAACCTTCTGTACTGGGAGCTACGGGGGCTTAACTGGTTGATACCCTTGAAAGAAGACCTAATATCAGCCAAGGGAGAAACCAGTACAAAAGCCATCATAGAAGGGAAAAAATACAGGGGTGGGCTGGTTGTCGAACCTGTTCCCGGCGTTCATTTCAACGTAACTGTGTTGGATTTCGCCTCACTGTATCCAAGCGTTCTCAAGGAATACAACCTGAGCTTCGAAACAATCAACTGCCCCCATCAAGAATGCAGAAGCAACAAAATCCCTGAGACAACCCACTGGGTCTGCTCGAAAAGACAAGGGCTCCAAAGCGGCATAATAGGCGCGATAAGAGACATTCGGGTTAAATGGTATAAGCCGATGGCGTCCGACAAGTCGTTAACAGCTGTCCAGAGAAGCTGGTACGAGGTTGTTCAAAGGGCTTTAAAGGTATTCCTTAACGCAAGCTACGGCGTCCTAGGTTTTGAGGAGTTTCCTCTGTACTGCCCGCCTCTTGCCGAAAGCACTACGGCAATAGGCCGGTATGTTTTTCAGTCGGCTATCGATAAAGCCAGGTCGCTTAACATACTCGTCGTGTACGGCGACACGGACTCTATCTTCCTGAAGACAACAGACCCAGCGCAGGTTAATGAGCTGATCAGATGGGCTAGGGAAAAGTTCAGGCTGGAGCTTGAGTTTGACAAAGTCTATAGATATGTGGTTTTCAGCCGGAGGAAAAAGAACTACCTGGGCGTTACCGACAGAGGAATAGTGGATGTCAAGGGGCTGACGGGCAAGAAGAGAAACATCCCCGTATTCATCAAGGAAGCTTTCGACGAGATGCTGAGGCAGCTGGCGGAGGTAAAGACGGCCGAAGACCTTGAAAGAGTTAAGAAAAACATCCGGGAAGTCATAGCGGCATGGTATTCGAAGCTCAAGAACAGAACCTTCGAGATCGACCAGCTTGCGTTCAGGGTCATGATGTCGAAGACGATTGAGAGGTATGAGAAGACGACGCCGCAGCATGTTAAGGCGGCTAAAAAGCTTCAGGCCTTGGGGGTTAAAGTTGGGCCTGGAGACATAATAAGCTTTGTCAAAACAAAGGATAGGGAGGGGGTGACGCCGCTTCAGCTGGCTAGGAAGGAAGCCGTGGACGTAGACAAGTACATCGAGTACATGCGTTCAACCTTCGAGCAGGTTCTCGACCCTCTGGAGATAGATTTCGACAGCGTTGTCGGCTTGACGAGCTTGGAAAGCTTCATGTAGGCTAGCGGTCGGCCTCAACCGGCCAGTAGTTAAGCGACCAGTAAATCGGAGGTATGTTGGCTATCTGCTCTCCTCTTAACAGATATTTCATGACTGGCAGAAGCCTGAACGAAGGTGGGCTTATTTTAACTCTGTACGGCTTGTCCCCTCCCTCGCTTCTTATGTAGTACATCATCTCTCCGCGTGCTGCTTCCGTTCTTGCGACGGCTTCGCCGGCTGGCACACGTATGTTTATCGGATGCTGCTTGAGCTTGACGGGGCCGTCGGGCATCATCTCAACTGCTTGGCTGATTATCCTCACGCTTTCACGCATCTCCTTAAAGCCCACTATCGCCCTGTCGTAGCAGTCTCCCCTTGATCCCGCTGGGACGTCGAACTTGAGCTGGGGATAGGCGTCGTAGGGGTTGTTTACTCTGTTGTCGTATTTTATGCCTGAAGCCCTGAGTGTTGTGCCTACGGCTCCAAGCCTTACGGCGTCTCCCTGGCTTAAGACCCCCACGTCCTTCGTCCTGCTGATGAACAGCTCGTTGTTGAAGAACATGTCCCAGTAGTCGTCCAGCCTTCCGTCAAAGAACTCACACACGGCCAGCGTGTATTTTTTGAAGTCGGTACTGTCTGACGGGAGCTCCTTGCCCGTAACCATTCTGTAGTAGCGTGAAAACTCTTTCACCAGCTCTCTCGGCACATTCTTTGGAATGTCATTCCTAACCCCTCCTGGCTCGAAGTATGCGTGTGTGATACGCTGCCCCCCTATCAGGGATGTCAAGTCAACCAGGTATTCCCGGTCTCCGAAACACCAGAGAAACATTGTTGAATGGCCTAGGAAGACGCCGTAGAGGGCGAACCAGTAAAGATGGCTTGCAATCCTCTGAAGCTCAGCCATTATGACTCTTAGATACTTTGCCCTCTCAGGAGGTTCGACACCCATCAGCTTTTCTACAGCCAGAACATAAGGGTACTGTATGCCGGCGGAGTCTAGGATAACAGGCCTTTCCAAGTGGGGGATGTTTGTTATCCATGTTTTGTATTCCGCAAGCTTTTCCTCGCCTCTATGTACGAAGCCTGGGTCGGGGTCTGCTTCGACAACTGTGTCGCCTGAAACGGTGACGATGAGCCTGAAGTGGCCTGTTCCTGGATGCTGGGGACCGTAGCTAACCTTTAAAACGGCTTCACCGACGTCATAAAACTCCATACGTTTGACTTCCTCACCCTTCTCCATCACAGTCATCGCAATCACCTGCCTGGTGGTTCGTACTCCTTGAGCATGGGTGGAATATCACTCCAGTACTCAGGAAGGAGAAGCCTCCTGAGGTCGGGATGGCCTTCGAAAAACACTCCGAACATCTCGTAAACCTCTCTTTCATGGTATTCGCAGCTCGGCCATATGTCCGTCAAAGAGGGCATGCGTGGGTTGTTTTTGTCGAGCTTTACCGAAAGAGCCAAATCGGCTCTGAAAAGCTCCTGCCTACTGTAGGAACCCAAGTGATAAATTACTTCTATCTTGTTTTCCTTCTTGAGAAGCCTGCTTAAGTCAACAGCCGTGACTGCCTTCACGTGGTCGAATCCATGATTGTCCCGTAAGTAGGCAGCAGCTTTCTTCAGAACGTCAACTTCTACAACCATCTTAACCAATTTTTTCTCGTCAACGACTTTCTCCAAGGCTTTCCCGAACCTTTTTTCAACCGATTCCAAAACAGCTTGGTGGGGAGATGCTGACATCAAACCACCCTCCCGTAAAGGATTTTCTCGCGGAGAAGCAGGATAGCTTGGAAAAGTGTTTCAGGCCGCGGCGGGCAGCCGGGAACGTAGACGTCAACTGGTAGAATATCGTCTATTCCTTGCACAACGTTGTATGAATCTTTCGCGTACAGTCCCCCGCTTATAGCACAGGCGCCCATCGCTATGACCCATTTTGGGTCAGGCATTTGGTCGTAGATTAGCCTCAGCCGCATGGCCATCTTCGACGAGACTGTTCCTTCAACAACCAAAACGTCGGACTGTCGCAGGCTTCCCGTCGCAGGCAGCCATCCAAACCTCTCCGGATCGTATCGTGGAGAGTGTGTTGCAGCAAATTCCACGGAACAGCATGCAGTTGTTATATGGGCTGGAAAAAGAGAGGCCATCCTACCCCAGTTGAGGAGGTAGCGGATGAGCCTGAAGTTCCGGAACCTGTACAGCAAATACTCAACGCCGCGAGGGCCTTCTACTTTATGGACTTTTTCAACACCATACCTTGCGATTGTCTCATTCACTTTTTTGGCAGGCACCTCAGTCTCCTCAACCATCTCCAAAATCGACTTTGAGTCAGCGTACCTATAGCCGAATATTCCCGTCCTATAGTATCCCGGGAAGACAGACCTAGCAGGGGTCCACATGACTTAGCCATTTAACGGGTTGCTGATTTTTATAGATATAGAATTCAGCCGTAATAGTACCATTCTGGCGTCCAGCGTCTACGCAGCGGCAGCGAGAGGAGCAGGCCTGCTATGAAACCTCCAACGTGGGCTGTGTAGGCTATTGTGCTGAAAGGGGTGGTGAGCATGAAGACGGTTTGAATCAGAATAAACCCTAGGATAACAACGTAAGCTGGAGCAACCATCGGTATAAACCACATAAAGGCGTAAAGACGTCTATGCGGGAAGAAGACCAGATAACTGCCCATGATTCCGAAAATAGCTCCCGAGGCTCCTATGGAAGGTGTTAAACATGCTGACGGTATAGGCCTAATGAACGGTGAACACTCAAGCGCCAGAAACCAGGCAAAGTAAAAGATGTGGAAGAGTGCGGCTGCAACCCCGCCCAACAGATATACAGCTAAAAACTTTCCAGACCCGACATAGTTTTCCACATCCCTTCCGAATAGGAAAAGGCTGTACATGTTGAGAAGTATGTGGATCAGGTCAACGTGTACAAACATGTAGGTGACGAGCGAGAAGAAGTTTTGTCCGTTAAGTATGAATATGGGAACAGCTCCAAACGTTAAAAGGAAGGCTGAGAGCAGCGTTTGGCTTCTGAATACAAGGTTTATCAGAAGCCAAACGGCGAAGTTTACGGCGATCAAGCCATATGTAACCGTCGTCCCCCTCTCATACATCAAACTAGTTCCTCACGGCTATCTCATAAGTTTAGAGCAACGGAAGGCTTCCCGTTATCCTATCAACCTCTTCCTCAGGGGCGGGGCCAATGCCGAGGGCGGTAGCCGTGCCCGGAGGAAGCTCAGTTAAGCCAGCGTCCTCAACGACTTCATACGGAAGACCCCTGAAGGCACAGAGTTCTGCAAGCCTTCTCAACTCCTGTTCAGAGACGACTTTAAGAACTACTTTTTTCTGGCCAGACGCAAACCATTCCTCAACCCAGTCGGGGTTTCTTTTCCTGGCGTTCTCCAATGCAAGCACGGCTGCATGGGATGCTTGAGAGGCCGTCTTGCCGACGCTCATCCTGAGGTCTGAGCGAATAACGATGACTTGTTTATATTTGCGCATCGATATGTTTTTCCCGAGCTTGGTTAAAAACTTGAAAAAGCCAGTTGTGGCTTTGCTGACCGATTATGGGACACGGGACACGTACGTAGCCGAGGTTAAGGCCGTCATCCTCAAACACAGGGCTGATGCAGTAATAGTTGACATCACCCACGAAATCGATCCCTTTAACGTTTTGGAGGGGGCTTTTCTCCTCATGCTTGCGGCAAAATCTTTCCCGGATAACACAGTCTTTTTAGCTGTTGTAGACCCCACCGTGGGTGGTCACCGGGACGCAATAGCCGTGAAGACAGCGAGGGGAAAAATGTTTATAGGCCCTGACACGGGATTGCTTTATCCAGCAGTATCAGCAGAGGGTATTTCGAAAATTTACAGGATTGTTGTCGAGAAAATTCCCTCGGTCTCTCCGACCTTCCATGGGCGAGATGTTTTCGCAGAGTTCGCGGGTCTTTTTATCGCGGGGAAAAATTGGCTGAGGTTTGTGGAGGAGAAAAAACAAATGAATGAGCTTGGGATTCCGAAGCCGAAGTTGGGGGAGAATTCGGTGGAAGCCACGGCCTTACACGTCGACAGGTTTGGAAACATCATACTGAACATCCAAGGCACGCTCCCCGAAAGCTGGAAAACCGTTGACATAAAGGCTGCCGACAGCTCTTTCGACAAAGTTAAGGTCGTGAGCTACTATTCACAGGCATCTGAAGGAGAGCTTGTTCTGCTGGTCGGGGGGACAGGCTACTTGGAGATAGCTGTAAACAGGGGAAACGCGGCGAAAGCCCTCGCAATACGGCCTGGCGAAAGGCTGTTGATATCTAAAAGTCGTTTTTAAAGAGGGCTGCTAACCTTTCCTCGCATTTGATGCTTTCAAGATATTTAACGGCTTCTGGGTGGAGCCTGCTCCGCCAATCCCCTGACTGTGCTATCAGCTTTCTAATCTCCGTACCCATCAGCCTGTTGCGGTCAAAGAATGGAACGCCTTCAACCCTGTAACCCCATTCCTCGAACAAGATTTTTACAAGGCTGTTGTTGCTGTAGACTGTTTGGAAGGATGGACAGAAGGAGATCACACGTGAAACCCAAAGCTTATGCTCGCCGATGTCGGGCACCGGGATGACGTAGCACCTGCTCAGATCAACCCCCGAAGGCTTAAGCGTACGATATATTATTTCAACCCTCTCGCCCGCTGTGAAAGGGTTTTCAACCGTGTGGCTGAACTGGGCGCTTCCAACACCTATTATACATTCATCTTCTCTTTCAAGAATGTATTTGACGGCTTCCAAGTGTCCTAAATGAAAAGGCTGGAACCTTCCGATGAAAAGCCCCCTTCTCATCCCGACTCATCACGGTTTGGTTGTATATTAGGCGTTAGCGTCGGCGAGGTTTTTGTTGACGAAACCTATTCCATCTATCTCAATCATACCTCTTTCGTTCAAAGACCCATGCACTCTTGCTTTGCAGCCAGCCAAAATCTGGCATAGCTGAACGCTGGTCAGAGTGTGGTTTGTCAGCTTCGTCACCTCATAGACTGAGCGGCCGTCTGCTAAGGCGGCGTAGATTGAGAGCATGTCGCCTAAGTGTCTGTCAACAGGTGCTTTTTGCTGCAGCTCGGAGACAAGGTCCTCAGCGGCTGCCTGCCCAACCTTTTCGGCTGGCACACCCTTCTCGCCAAGCCTGTCAACACCTATGCGAACCCCGTTCTCGCAAACGGCAACAAGGCATATCCCAGCGCCGGCGTCCAAAGCGCACTTTGCATCAACCTCCGTCAAAACCTCTTTTTCAATGAATACGTTTTCATAGCCTTTTTCAACCAAGTGTTTCTCACATGTTTTTGCCATCCGCTCAGCGACATGGGATGGAAGACGGGAGGTATAGGCTATCCCCACCACCTTAACCACTTTAGGCTCTCCTGTCAGATTTATCGGGCTAAGCTTTCTGACAGGCCTGCACAGCCCGCTGACTATACCGTTCCCGCGTGGGTAGAACCCTCTCTTCAAAAGCCTCAGCTCCACATCCAAGCCCATGGGCGCAACCGATGGAAGAAAAACTTGCTCGAAATACTCGTATGTGGGGGCGTTAGGGTTGTTTGTCCCACCCCTGACGCTGAAGCTTGTTAACCTGGGTCCAAAGCACAAAACCGGCAGCAGAGATTGGAGGACGAGCGTCGTGCTTCCTGCCGTACCTGTGTCAAGCTCAAGTCTCGATGTTGAAATCCTGCCTGGACTAAAGTAAAGTTCGGTTGAGCCTATGAACGCCCCCTTCACCTGCGCGGAACACGCTTTCTGCACGGCGGTAACAGCTGTAAGATGCTGGTTGCGAAGACCTGGGTTCTGTCTTTTTCGCCTGATGTTGGTTATGTGAAGCGGCTTTCCTAGAACGGCTGAGATTGCCAAAGCCACCCGTAAAACCTGTCCACCACCCTCGCCTATTGAGCCGTCTAGCTGAACGTAATCCTCCATCCAATCAGACAAAGGGATCGATTGTTTTTATGGATTGACGTGTTAAGAGTTAATTAGAGGCGATACAAATAACTGGCTGGGTCTCAGAGTTGGCTACACCATTATACTACCCTGGAGCTACAACGGTAGGGATAAGGGGACGTGACTGCGTCGCGATCGCGGCGGAGAAGAGGTTTGCCTATGGATATTTTGTCATGTCTAAACAGGCCCGTAAAGTCTTCAAAATAACAAACTACGTAGGGGCGGCGTGCGCAGGGGTGGTGGCAGACATGCAAAACCTTATAAAGGAAGTGACAGCGGTTACAAACCTGTACAGGCTCGAGCAGAATATAGAGCCCAGCGTTAGAACAGTGGCTAAAATCCTGTCATGGAACCTTTTCGGCAACAGGTTTTTTCCATACTTCATGGAAACTATCGTAGGCGGCGTAGACCGAGAGGGGCCTCACGTAATAGTCCTCGACCCACTAGGCTCAATGATAGAGGACGATTACGCGGTCGTCGGAACTGGTGCCGAGATAGCGGTAGGTGTTATTGAAAACCTGTACAAACGCGACATGGGGCCGGCCGAGGTTTACGAACTTGCCGCAAAATCCATAAAAGCATCCATATCTAGGGACGCGGGAAGCGGCAACGGGATAGACATTTTGCTTTACACGTCAAACGGCCTAAAAGCCGATGACACGATAAGCCTTTAACATTTTCAGACCTAATATTTAAATGGCGCCCGTGGAAAAGCTTGACGAGGTTGCGGAACCTCTCTCTGAGGGAGAAAGTATTGATTTACTTGGCTGAAACAGGCGCTATAACCAACAGCCTCAAAATCACCACCCCAATCCTGTCAAAACATTTCGGAACGTCCCAGCAATCAGCCTCTAGGCTTTTGATAATCCTGGAGCGGGATGGGTTGATTGAAAGACGTGTAGTTGGAAGGACCAGCTACGTTAAACTGACAAAGAAAGGGGTGGCGCTTCTACTGGACCTCTATCTTTCGTTGAAGATGGTTTTCGAAAGACCAGTCAAGATTGTTATGGGGGGGCGTGTTTTCTCAGGCTATGGTGAAGGGGCTTACTACATGAGCCTGCCCGGCTACGTAAAACAGATGAAGGAAAAATTCGGCTTCATCCCGTATCCAGGCACGTTAAACGTATCTCTGCTATCCAAGGACTCGATCGAGAATAAGCTGTTTCTTCAGAAGCATGCCGACATCGAGATAAGCGGCTTCCGTGACGAGAAACGAACCTACGGATCTGTGAAAGCCATAAAAGTGCTGGTTAACGATACTCAGCCAGCTGTTATGGTTTTCCCTGAGAGAACGCTTTACGACAGCTCTGTAGCCGAGCTCGTGGCCGAGGAGAACCTAAGGGAAAAGCTTGGCTTGAAAGACGGCTCTCTGATAAAAATCTCAGCCACCCTTCCACCCACGCTTTTCTACGAAGGATTTAAACCAGGCGGCTTAACTTCTCAATCTTCTACGCAGGATACGTCTTAGCACGTCGCTGCTGCTCATAGGGTTGACTTTATGCTTTCTCAGAGTAACAACCTTTATCTTCAGCCCTCGTTCTCTGCAGAATTTCAAGAATGCTTTCTTTATTCTTGTCTGGTCGTAGCCGAAAGCCACGATGTCAGGTTTAACTTTTTTCAGCACCTTCTCGAAGGACAGCGGGTCGTAGCCCACAATCGCCTCGTCGACAGGCTTCAAGAACTCTACCATTTTCTTACGCTCTCTGGCCGCGAACACAGGCGGCCTCCGCTTATTCTTCAAAACCGTCTTGTCAGACGCAACCAGGACGACGAGCTTTGACCTAGGTCCGCCGATCTTCTTCGCGTCGGAAAACATCTTCATATGTCCTAGGTGAAGTATGTCGAAGGCTCCTGTGGTAAGGACAACTTTTTGCTTCACCACTTAAAATCCACCTCCTTCATAAGCCTCAACGCGTCCAGCAGCCCTTCGGCATATCCTATGGAAAGCAGCGAATTCATCATGTCGCCCGACTGCATGAATTTCTCCGCATCATCAACGTAACTTCTTACGTAATTAACATATTCCTCTAAACTCTTGCGCCTGGATACGTATTTTAAGACTGTCCTGCATTTTTCGACGTACTTGCTTACCCTGCCGACGAACGGGTTCACGGCCGCGGCTTTGTCCAAAACCTCAGGGCTCACCGCATATGTTTTCACTATTTCACGCTCAGAGAAATGTAGGCTTGAGGGTATTATAAGACAGTGTGGAGGCGGTGGGAGGCTCAGACCCACTATATCCTTGGCCAAGCATGCTTTTACCAAAGCATCTTCCGAACCAAGCTTAGCGACTACAATCGACAGCATATCGTCTCTAAATACTTCTCGCCCCATCCGCCTGGCTGCTTGCAGCAGGTTTTCAACAGCTGCGCATGCAGTAAGCCCACCTTCTGCTGTGTCCAGAAGAAACAGAGTATGCAGCCCCCTTGACAGGTTTTCCTCGAGTGTCAGCAAAGGCTGAACATACATTTCGACCTCGTCAGCCTTCGGTACTGTCGCTATCTTTCCGAATTTGTAGACGTGAAGGCCTGAGACGCTGATTGCAGCCGAAATTATCGAGACGCCGTTAATTATCTTCACACCCACGTTTTTGCGGACGGCCAGCGCCCACAGGGCTGCGTGCGTCGTAGCTATCAACGGGTCGCCAGGGGTAAGCACCCCAACAAGTTTGCTGCACGCCTCGTTTACAATACTGTTAGCCCCATCCTCAAGAATCTTGCGATCAGCTACCACCATCTTCTTAACGATATCTTTCACATATTGAAGGAAGTCTTCACTCCACATGCTCGTGTAAGTATCTACGTACACTATGTCGCACTCTCTTAACGCTTCCTCGGCGTCGTTGGTCAGGGAGCCTTTCCCCCCAAGACCTCCGCCAATCAGGTACAGCACCATGTCCTGCTATTGTTATATTGAGCTGGTTATAATGGATTCTGGGTTGAAGGCGGTAATCCTGGCCGCTGGTTATGGAAAGAGGTTGATGCCTCTCACGGCCGGCAGGCCTAAGCACGTCCTGCCGTTGGCTGGTAAACCTCTCATCAGCCACACCGTAGAAGCCTTAGTTAAAGCCGGTATAGCCGAGATAGGTATCCTGCTTGGATACCGCTCCGAGGAAATCGTGAGGGCGTTGAAAAAGTTTGACGATGTTAAGCTGGAGTACATATACCAGGAGAAAATCATGGGCACGGGAGCGGCCCTTAGAGAATGCATGGGTTTTCTAGCTGGGGAAGACCATTTTCTCGTTGTTTACGGCGACATAACCCTCACTCCAGAGGTTTTGACCGCGCTTCTAGATTTCTTTAAACAAAGTAAACTTGATGGCGTGTTGGCGGCTGTTGAAGTTGACGAAACCGGAGCCTACGGCGTGGTTGAAACAAGAGATGGGTTGCTGAATAGGGTTGTGGAAAAAAGAAAACTCCCCGGCCCAGTCAACGCTGGAATATACATACTCGGCGGCGCCGTCTTCGAAGAGCTGGATAAAACAACACCCTCCGTAAGGGGTGAAATAGAGCTTACAGACGCTCTGAACAGCCTTGTGGCTAGGGGGGTGAGGATAGGTGTGATGTTTTTGGAGAAGGGATGGTGGTTTGACATAGGTAGACCGGCTGACTACCTCGCGGCCAACCAAGCCTACATCGGCAAGCTTTTAGGCAGCGGAGTGATGGTTGAACAAAAAGCCTACTTTGGAGACAAGGTTTCGCTAAAAGGCCCTCTCATAATAGGCGAAGGAACCGTGATCGAAGACAATTGTGTGGTCGAGGGGCCGACAATGATCTGCGGGGGTGTGAAAATAGCTGCCGGGAGCGTTGTTAAAACCAGCGTGATTTTAGAGGACTGCTACGTAGGTCCCGGCTCAAAGCTTCATAACTCGATTTTATGCGAGAAAACAGTGCTTGAGAAAGGCGTTGAAGTGACTGCAGATGGTTTTCCAGCATTCGTGAGCACGCCCGCGACTACGGTCAAGGAGAGGCTTAAAATTGTTTGAGCCTCAAAACACTCCGCGCCAACATTTTCGCTAAACGCACGGGCTCAGGATACCGGCCTTCGAGAGTAAATTTATCAAGCAGTTTCTTAGCATCATCGACATCAATCCCAAAGCATCGTACAAAAAGTTTGTATCCTGTCTTCAGGATAACAGGGAGCCTTTCGCCGTTTCCTCTGTGGATTTCAAGCCTTTGCATCCAGTCATCGGGAAACCTTTTTTTAAACACCTCATCCAACCCGTCGGACTCCCTGTAGGTTATGCAGATGAGGGGTGTTGAGGTTGCTTCGTATAGCTGCCGTAGGTTTACAACGTTGAACCAGCTTATCACACTCCCCCCCAGGAGAATGAAGTTTATGTCGTCTCTGTCCAAGGTTTTCCACATCGATATTATCGAGTCTGTTGAGTCCATGCCGCCGACGGTGCAGCTGTTGAGCACCAGCCCGTCTACCAGTAGGTCTGAGCGCATAACTACGCCGGCTAGCATGGCTTTGCTTCCGATTTCCTTCCTGAAGCTTTCAGCTATCCCTAAGCATCTTACGCCCTTCTTACCTATGTTCACTCTCATGGGCAAGGGCTTTCACGACCGCTGTCCACGCTCTCGCGACATTGTCTGGATTGTAGCCGCCTCCCCCCATGGCTAAGATTTTACCATCACATTTTTCCTCGGCGATTTTCTTCAGAAACGTGGCGGCGTGAAGATGTGTCTCTGGAGAGTACTGTAGGTTTGTCAGAGGGTCGCCTAAAAGTCCGTCAGCACCACATTGAAGCAAGAGAAAATCAAACTCAAACTGTCTGAGAAAGTTTTCAACCTCCTCGAATGCTTTGAAGAACTCGCCGTCCCCCGAGAAAGGCAGTAGAGGTATGTTTAGCTTTCTACCTTTAGCCCTTCCCTCGCCGGTCTCATGCCTAAAACCTGTTCCCGGGTAAAGTGTTCTCCCATCCTGATGGATGTCGGCGTATATAACGCGTTCATCGCTGTAGAAGTCGTAGCAGACACCATCGCCGTGATGGGCGTCTATGTCTACGTAGGCTACGTTGTTGACCCGCTCGACCTTCAGCAGGTATTCGATTGCAACGGCTGCGTCGTTAAAAATGCAGAAACCACCTGCCCTATCACGTCGGGCGTGATGAAGCCCGCCCATAGGATTGAAGCCGGCTGCAAACTCCCCTCTCAGTATCCTCTTCAAAACGTCCAGAGTTGTTCCAACAACGTATGACGCTGCTTCAAAACAGCCGGGAAAGGCCGGAGTGTCACCGTAGTCCAAATAGCCATAGCCCTGTCTACACTTCTCCTCCACAAACCTAACATACTTCTCGGTGTGGAAAAGAACAATCTCATCGTAACCGGCTTTGACGGGTTTTACGAAGCCGACGTTTTTAACAACCGATTCTTCCCTGCCCAGCAGCTCATAAAACCGTTCAAGCCTTATCTTGTTGAGCGGATGAGGTTCTGGGAAGCTGTACATCATAAGCTCCTTTCCCTTAGCAACAGCAACCCTAGCCATTTTTACACAGAACAATACTAGAAACATGAATTTATACGTCTTTAACGTGGTTTGTAGGGGTTGAGCAAAATAGTTTTGTTCATGGACCTCGACTACTTTTTCGCACAGGTAGAGGAGGTTGAAAACCCTTCCTACAGAATCAGGCCTCTAGTTGTATGCGTTTATTCTGGAAGAACTGAGGACAGCGGTGTCGTCAGCTCAGCCAACTACCTAGCAAGAAAATACGGGGTTAAGGCCGGGATGCCGATAAAAAGGGCAAAACATCTTCTCCCAAGCGACGCGGTCTACCTTCCCGTCAGGCTGGAACACTATGCAGCGGTCTCGAGGCAGGTGATGGCAATGCTTGAAAAGTACACCGACAGAGTGCGTGTTGAAAGCATTGACGAAGCCGTCATGGATATCACAGAGGTTGTAGGGAAGGATTTCAAAAAAGCGGAGGAGCTGGCCATAGAGCTGAAGAAAGAGCTAAGGGACAAAATGGGTTTGAAATGCAGTATAGGTATAGCACCCAACAGAGTGGTTGCTAAGATTGCAGCCGATTCAGCCAAGCCCGACGGCTTGAAAACTGTTAGGCCGGAGGAGGTGTTAGATTTTCTCAAGCCGTTGCCAGTCTCAGCCCTTCCCGGCATAGGCGTTAAAGCCGAGGCTTTACTGGAGGACATGGGGGTTAAAACAATAGGCGACCTAGCCGCCCAGCCCATAGAAGTCTTGGAAAAGCTTTTCGGCCCCAAGAAGGCCCGCTACATCTATCTTGCATCCCGCGGCGAGTTCGACGAACCCATACAAGAGAAGGGAACCGTGAAGCAGGTGAGCAAGATTATAACTTTAAAGAGGAACACCAAAGACCTAGAGGAAATAGTTTCTGCGCTAGCTCCTGTTGTGAACGTCGTCTTAGCAAGGCTTGAAACATACAGCCTCGAGGCAACGAAAGTTGGGATTGTAGCCATCACAGCCGACCTCAGAACGGTCACTAGGCAAACACAAATAAGGCCCGGAGCACATTTTGAGGAGACAATGAAGGCTGTTAAACAACTTTTCGAAGAACTTTTGCAGGAGGATGGGGGGATGGTCCTTCGAAGGGCTGGTGTGAGGTTTTCAGGACTTAAAAAGCGTCTAGGGCAGAGTAAGCTGTCCAGCTACTTGGAGTGAAAACAAATGGGAATGTTAAGAAACCTTCTCAACCTTTTCGAGCCTGTGAGGTTCTTCAAGTTCGCGGTCGTGGGGGGTGTAGGACTCTTAATCAACACAGCAATGCTTTACTTGCTGACGACGTACGTCTTCGGCGAAAAGCTTTACATGGTTTCAGCGGTCTTCGCTATGGAGGCCGCGATAATAAACAACTTCATGCTCAACGAGTACTGGACGTTCCGTGACAGAGCAGGCAAGAGCGGCTTTTTAAAAAGGATGCTTAAGTTCCACGGCTCGAGGCTTTTGGGCGCGGCCACAAGCCTCTTGACCCTCTACCTTTTGACGGACTTTGCCGGACTATATTACCTAGTATCAAACCTGATAGCGGTTGTTGTGGGAACGGTTGTTAACTATTTGACGAGCCGCTTCTGGGTGTGGTAATAAGCGACTTATCACTATGCTTATATGATGACGGCGTCTAATAACATCGAAATGTCACGAACAGAGACAACGAAGAAAGTTGCGCTCGCATCAGCCTTAAGCGCCTTAGGCATCGTAATATCCCCAATGATGTTTGAATGGCTGGGGTCGAGAGCCTTTCCCGGACAACACTTCATAAACGTTCTTTCAGGCATCCTGCTCGGCCCCTTCTGGGGCGCTGTGATAGCAACAATCATAGGCACGGTGAGGATTATGCTGGGAACCGGTACGATATTCGCTTATCCTGGCGGCATACCTGGAGCCATACTCGTAGGGTTAGCCTACATGTTGGTTTCACGTCTCACCACATCCAAAATTAGATACGCCGCAGCACTCGCAGAACCCATCGGAACAGTTTTGATCGGGGGAACGTTAGCCCTCACTGTTGTCGCGCCAGCAGTGGGCCCGGCAGTCGGGCCGGCGGCGGCGATGCTTCGCAGCGTACAGAATTTTGGTTTCTTCCCCGCGCTGCTCATCCTCTGGGGCGGATGGGCGATAAGCTCTTTGACAGGAGCTTTCGCAGGATTCCTGTTCCTTGTTGCCGCGGAGAGATACGGGGTTCTTGAACGTCTACTTCCCGCTAAGACGAAGGTTTGGCAGAAGGCTTGAGTATTGACGTCAAAAACCTCCTCTTTAAACGGACAATCATCTACGGCGAGGCAGGAACCGGGAAGACACGGCTGCTGGCAACCCTGTTGAACGACCTGTCAAAACACCTCAACCCTGCCGAAATAACTGTGATCGACTTGGCGCCCCAGAAACTAGGCGACGTTGGCGGCCCCATAACACAGTACATCGACGTTGGAATCTTTAGATATTGCAGGCCGTCAAAAGTCTACGCGCCGAGGCTGATGGCCTGCAACGCCGGTGATGTGCTCAGGTATGTGAGTCATAATGTGGCGGAGGCTCGGAAATGTTTTAAAACGTACGCAGCAAACCCGACCGCGTTTCTGGCTGTCAACGACTTAACCATATTTCTCCATGGAGCCGAGGTTGAAGAACTAATGGAGTACGTGGGTAAATCAGAGACTTTCGTCGCAACCGCCTACTACGGTAGAAAACTTGCCGAAGACTATGGTACCGGGCTGTCGTCAAAGGAAAGGGAGAGAGTTGAACGCTTGCTGACTTTGATGGACATTAAAGTTAGGCTTAATTCCGAGCAACTCTTTTAAAGGTCGTGGCCCTCTGCGTTTTTGAAGACCAGGCAGCTAAAAACTTCGGTCCTCTCACCGATACGAGGGCGGTTTACGAGCTCTTCTGCGGAACCTCAACACTACTCCATAAAATGTTAAAACACCTATCGGAAAATCGAGCGGTTTACCTATTCACAAGAAGGTATCTCGGAGAAGTTGTCCGTGAAAGAAATCCCAAAACGCTTGTCAACAGGCAGCCTGTGGAGGA
The DNA here is from genome assembly GCA_038844785.1 of Candidatus Caldarchaeum sp. Lineage (GTDB taxonomy): Archaea > Thermoproteota > Nitrososphaeria_A > Caldarchaeales > Caldarchaeaceae > Caldarchaeum. Next base: position 41,972 of record JAWBRA010000009.1, on the reverse strand, counting down.
GGATTTGATCTTCGTTAACGGATGTCTGGTTCTTGACCTAGAAGCCAGTAAATATGTTAACCGCTTGAGAAAAGGGGAAGCTTTAATTGTGGACGGTAGGATTGCGGCTGCACGGCTTGACGGAAAAACCCTCCATCCTGAATGGGTTGATAGCCTTGCTGGAGGGGACCCGACGCAGATCATAAACTCCGCATGCCCTACAAAGAAACAAACACCTCTCAAGCTAGTAACCTATCCGTGGGATTTGCTGGAGCTGAGCCCAAAGCTCATCGCTGCAGAAGCTGCGGGGAAACGGCTTAAGCGAAGAGGCGTTTCGGGAAAAGTATACTGTAGAAAAGACGTCGAGCTGGAAGAACACGTTCTGATAGACGGCGGCAAAGGCCCAGTTGTCCTTGGCGAAAACGTCGTGGTACAGGCTTTCTCAAAAATCGTGGGCCCTGCATACATTGGGCCTGGAACCATGGTTTTCACCCATTCAATAATCTCGGAATGCAGCGTAGGTCCGGTATGCAGGCTTGGGGGAGAGGTAGAAAGCTCAGTATTCATAGGGTACTCCAACAAGCGGCATTACGGATACCTCGGCCATAGCATAGTAGGTGAATGGGTAAACATGGGTGCTGGGACCACAGTCTCTAACCTGAAAAACACCTACGGAACAGTCAGGGTGAATGTTTGCGGGAAAAAAGTCGATACTGGGAGACAGTTTGTGGGCTCGTTCTTCGGCGACCACGTCAAAACCAGCATCGGATGCTTGGTTTCAGGCGGGTTAAACATCGGGGTTTCCAGCCATCTCTACAGACATGTATCCGAAGACGTCCCAGCGTTTACCATCTACTCGCCCAACATGAAAAACGAGCTTCTTCTCGAGTCTGCGTTAGCAACAGCTAAGCGGATGATGGCTAGAAGAGGTATAACCCCTTCCGAGGCCTACGTGAAAATGCTTGAACACCTTTTCCACACCACGGCCGGCGAAAGGTCTTCCCTCGGTGTCAGACAGGGAAAGACCACCTTTTATAACACCTCGCAACATCCTTAAACATGGTTAAACGAGTTTTAACGGTAGCCGGCTCGGATTCCGGGGGCGGGGCGGGCATACAAGCCGACCTCAAAACATTCGCAGCCCACGGGGTACACGGCATGTCCGCCATAACCTGCATAACAGCTCAAAACACCGAGAAAGTTACCGCCATCCAGCCAATACCCGCGGAGATCGTCAGAGAGCAGATAAAGGTTGTGGTTGAGGACATAGGGGTTGACGCCGTCAAAACAGGCATGCTTTTCAGCAGCGAGATAATCGAGGCAGTGTCGGACGAGCTGTCGAAAACCAACGTTCCAATAGTCGTCGACCCGGTGGCGGTGGCTAAGAGCGGAGCTAGGCTGCTGAGAGACGAGGCTGTCCAAACGCTTGTAGAGAAGCTGCTACCGCTTGCCACTGTAGTCACACCCAACATTTACGAGGCATCATTGTTAACAGGCGTTGAGATATCGTCGACGGAGGACATGGTTTACGCCGCTGAGAAACTGGCAGCTAAAGGCCCTGAAGCAGTGGTTGTGAAAGGAGGCCACCTAATGGGGGCGAACTCCGTAGACGTTCTATTATACGCCGGAAACACATACATGTTCGAGTCGGACAAGGTAGTGACCAGAAACACACACGGCACGGGCTGCTCCTTCGCCTCAGCCATAGCCGCCAACTTGGCTAAAGGCCACAAAATTCCACATGCGGTGAGGATGGCACAGCGTTTCGTCGTGGAGGCGGTGAAACGAGGGTTGGCGTTAGGAAAGGGATACGGGCCAATACACCCTACTGGATGGATTTACGAGCAAGGATGTAGGATGATGGCTTTGAAGAGCTTGAAGCGGGCCTTGGAAATGCTTAAAGATGTAGACGAGTTCGCCAGCCTAATACCTGAATCAGGTTCAAACCTTGTGATGGCTCTCGAGGACGCCGCGGATGTGGAAGATGTTGCTTCGATACCGGGCAGGATAGTCAGAGTGGGCGACGGGTTCAAGCCTGTTTCGGAACCGTGGTTCGGAGGCTCAAAACATGTTGCGAAAGCTGTTTTAACCGTGATGAAACACGACCCGACGATCAGAAGCGCAATGAACATCCGGGTTGATGAAAATCTTCTTAAAACTTTTGAGGCCGCTAACTTCTCCGTCTCGTTTTACGATAGGGCAAAGGAACCTGAAGAAATTAAGAGAGTCGAGGGCATGACTATTCCTTGGGGTGTGGAGGAGGCTGTGAAAAACGCAGGCGGCATCACGGACATCATATACCATCTCGGCGACGTTGGCAAGGAGCCGATGGCGCTTATTTTAGGCCAAGACCCGGTTGAAGTGGTACGTAAAGCCATCACAATAGCGAAAAAAGCAGCGGGTGGTTAGGGTTGAAGCCTGTTTTCGGCGTCTGCCTTCCTAACTTCGGAAAACATCTTTCACGCGAAGCCGTCAAAAGAGTTGCGGAGGAGGCTGAGGAGATGGAGTACGACTCTGTATGGGCTACAGACCATCTTTTGCTACCCCCATCCCAGAGATATCCCTACGGAAACATATTGGAGGCGTTGACGACGATGGCGTATGCCGCGTCTTTGACGGAAGAAGTGAAGATAGGTTCTTCGGTCATCATACTGCCGATGAGAGAGCCTGTTCAGGTGGCAAAAGCTCTGGCGTCTATCGATGTTTTAAGCGGTGGAAGGGTCATAGCCGGTTTCGGCGCCGGATGGTGTGTGGAGGAGTTCGAAAACCTGAGCATGAGGTTCAACAACAGGGGGAAAAGGTTTGATGAAGCGCTCAAGCTTGTCAAAACTCTATGGCGTGGAGGGGATGTATCGTTCAAAGGCCGTTACTACAACGTCGAGGCGGGAGTTTTCGAACCCAAGCCGGTCCAGGCCGGCGGCCCCCCTGTATGGGTTGGCGGAAACAGCGAGAAAGCATTCAGCAGGGCTTTATCTTTGGCTGAAGGATGGCATTTTACAGGGATGCCGTTAGATAAACTGGCCCAACGGCTTCATGAAGTCAGGGTCAAGGACGGTTTCGTCATATCCGGACGGCTTACAGTGGATTTCACAGGAAAGTCACCAAGGTTGACTAAGTCAAGGCTAGGCGAGGAGAGAGCAATCCTTTCAGGCAACGTAGACTATGTATCCGAGGTTCTGGAAGATTATCACGATCTGGGAGTCTCCTACTTTGTACTCTATTTCGGCGACAAGTCAGTAGACCAGTATGTCAACGATATGGAAACGTTCATGAGGGATGTCGCTTCAAGCTATGTATAAATTATCGAAACGAAAACGCTTACCAATGCGTCCGCCGGCTGTTTCAAGCCTTACTTTTCTGACGGCTGTTTTAGCTGTGGTGACGATGGGTTTGGGGAGCTACGTGAGCAAGGTCGGCGCTGGGCTGGCTTGCCCCGACTGGCCGCTTTGCCCGTTAGAATCGGATTTGTTTATAGTTCTTGAATTCAGTCACAGAGTAGTAGCCTTTATGACGTTCGTCCTCGGCCTGGCTGCCTTCCTCTCAGCCCGCAAAACAGCCGTTCACGGTGGAAGAAGGCTTGTTTACACCGGTTTTGCAACCCTATTTCTACAGGTCTTCATAGTGGGCGCTCTAGTCATCTTCACGGCGCTACCGCCCATCGTTGTGGCAATCCATCAAGCTGTGGCAGCTACGGTAGTGGCCTTATATGCTGCAGCAACCGCTGCCTATGTCGTAGTAGGAAAAACCAAAAATAGGGCTGAAGAGGTGTTTTCGCATGGCTGAGTTGAAGCCCTCTGATTACATCTTGCTGGCAGGAATCATATTCACCATTTTCGCGGCCTTGCTAGTTGTCGGAAACTTCGGAAATCTTTTCAAACCTCTTTCCCCTGAAACGATAGCCATAAACCAACTTTACCAGTTCATCTATATCTCCGGCTCAGCCGTTGGAGCCATCTTCCTCGGAGCTCTTTTCTTCATAATCTACCGGTTCAGGGAAAAGAGGTGAGATAAATGGAAAAGTCTAAGCTTGTTGAAAACTTAACCATCATCGGCGCTTTGGCCCTGTTCGCAGTTATAGGTTATAATTCATGGATTGTTCTCAACTTTCTGGAGGAGCCTAAGCCGGCAGACGTGGTTATAAGAGTAGAGGCAAGGCAGTTTGCATGGCAGTTCATATACCCGGACGGCAGGGTCAGCGGCGAGCTGAAGGTGAAGGCGGGGCAGACCGTCAAGCTTGAGCTCCACTCGGCTGACGTAATTCACAGCATTTTCATCCGGGATCTAGGTCTTAAGAAAGACGTTGTCCCCGGGAGAACCAACGTTCTATACTTCACGCCCACTGTTCCCGGAAGGTATTTAATTCAGTGTGCCGAGTTCTGCGGCCAAGGCCATTACTCCATGATAGCTTGGCTGGTGGTGGAGTAATGACGGTGACGAGGGCTGAGGTTAAACCTGCACCGTGGTACAAGAATGTCTACAAGATATTGTCAACAACCTACCACGCCCACATAGGTCTGATGTATATCGCAGCCTCCTACGTCTTCCTGGTTGTTGGCGGGGTTTTGGCTCTTCTAATGCGCTGGGAGCTCGCAACACCCAGAGGAGGTTTTGTAGACCCCAACACTTACGCAAGCCTTTTCACCATCCACGGCACCCTTATGATCTTCTTCTGGGCAATGCCGGTCTTCGCAGGTTTCGCAAACTACCTTCTTCCAAAAATGATTGGCGCTCCAGACATGTACTATCCCAAACTCAATGCCCTGAGTTTCTGGCTCTTCCTGTCAGGAGGTATTCTTCTGCTGTCAAGCTGGGCGAACATAGGATGGACCGGTTATACTCCTCTTTCCGTGGTGACGCCAAACCCTGGGATAGATCTATGGATACTCAGCCTCCATGTCGCAGGAACATCTTCCATGATAGGGTCTCTAAACTTTATAATAACTACTTGGAGGCTCCGTCGCGCTGACATAGGTTTGTGGAGGCTTCCGCTGTTCGTCTGGTCCATAGTTGTGACCTCTTTCATCATTATTTTCGCTGTGCCGGTGATTGCTTTCGCCCTGACACTGTTGCTGTTGGACAGGAACCTTGGCACAGGTTTTTACCTCCCCAGCTCAGGCGGTGACACTATTTTATGGCAGCATCTGTTCTGGTTCTTCGGCCACCCGGAGGTTTACATACTCGTTTTGCCCGCCATGGGTGTCATCTCGGAACTTATACCGCGATTAGTGAAAAAACCTATAGTTGGCTATAGGATGATAGCTCTTTCATCAGTCTTGATAGCTGTTCTCGGGTTCGGTGTATGGGCTCACCACATGTTCACGACTGGGCTCTCACCCCTCACGCTGGCACCTTTCATGCTGATGACCATGTCTGTAGCCATACCTTCAGGGATAAAGGTGGTAAACTGGGAGGCGACTCTGTGGGGCGGTAAAATAAGGTTCAACACCCCCACGTTGTTCAGCCTCAGCTTTATCGCAACCTTCATCGTCGGAGGAATCACGGGAGTCTTCCAAGCATCAATCCCCGTTGACTGGCATCTCCAAGACACTTACTGGGTTGTGGGTCACATGCATTTCATACTCTTCGGAGCAATCTCGCAGGCTGCTTTCGCAGCCACATACTATTACTTCCCCTACCTGACTAAAAGAATGTACAGCGAGACGCTCGGCAAAATCCATTTCGCCACCGCGAACATCGGGCAATACCTCGTGTTCGTGTCTATGATGTTGCTGGGCTTGATGGGCATGCCCCGTCGATACTATGCATATATCGAGGAGTTTCAGCCGCTACACATAACCGCCACGGTAGGCGCCGTCATAATAGCCATAGGGACAGCGATATTCCTGATAAACATACTTATGAGCTGGAAGTTCGGGCCAAAAGCTGACGAAGACCCGTGGGAAGCCAATAAAAACAACATGCCAGACTTCCTCGGCGAATATCTCAACAAACTGGACGCGGTCAAGGCAAAGGCTGACGGCGATGGCGGTTAAAACAGCAATCGACAAAGCCGTCGAGAGATACCAGACGACAGCGGTTGTTGCAGCTATCCTCGTCCACTTCTTCATCTTCATCACGGCCATAGTTGTTATCGTGGTGTTAAAACAGCCTCTCAGCGTCTTCATCATGACCCACGCTGGCTTGCAAGCCGCCACAATTCTAAACGCAATCTTCGGACACAAGCTTTACAGAAGATACCTGACAGCCAAGCTGGAGAAGAACATCTTAATTAAATAAGGATTCTGTAGTTTTAGCACAGAGCCCGGGCGGTGAACGCCGGATGGTGTTTGAGACATTTGCACGCATACTTAAGCCGATGCTCGTGGCTTTCAAACACTTATTCACAACCCCTGTAACCGTAAAATATCCTTTTGAAAAAATAGTGAATACCACAGGTGAAAACTATCGCTACGACCCGAAGGCAGGCATAGCCTACCCAGGCTTCAAAGGCCGGCACATCCTCTACCTCGACAAATGCACAGGCTGCAGCCTCTGCGACATTGCTTGCCAAAACATAGCAGAAGCTATAATAATGGTCTACGGTTTTAACGTCAGCCTTAAGTTCAGTAAGGAGCTGATGGAGTCTTTCAAAAAAGGTGAGAAGGAAGCCGTACAGCTTTTCGAGACTTTGGTTGACAGCTTGCACAACCCTCCTAAAAACGTGCATCATAACTCCCATCCAACGCCGCAAATAGCGTGGACAGATTTCAGGGCCATCAAGCTTGTAGACGCCGGTTTTGAGTGGATGCTCAACGCCGAGCCCGTCTACGCCTACAGGTCTGAAGCCATCTTGGAAAACTACTTCACCCCATTCCTCGACTGGGCTAGATCAAACGGCTGGGTTGACGAGGTTATAGAGGTGAAGGACGCTGATAAAGAGGATGAATACCATAGGCTCACCAACGGCAGGCATGAGCTACTACTCGCCGTGAAGAAAATAGATGAAAAACTACCCCACAACAAGAAATCCTACTTCCCATCCGTTGACTACAGCAGATGCGTTTTCTGCGGGCTGTGCGTGGACGCATGTCCTTTCTACGCCTTGGAAATGATGCCCGAGTACGAGCTATCAGCCATGGATAGGCGGTCGCTTCTCTACACTCCTAAGCAGCTCGCTAAGCAGGGACTGACCGCGCCGCCCGCTGAGATAGGCTGGATAGACAAGCTTGTGATGGTTCTGAGGGGGTGGTGATGGCTCACGAGCTCTCTCCGAAAGAAAGGCCTGAGCTGCTGAACCTCCATCAAGGCCTCAGAAACATTGTGACAGTTTTGAGAGAATTCCTTGACACGGAGGACTACTACCATCTCGAAAAAGCGGTGAACATCCTCGAAAGCATAAAAGCCAACAAACACTACCACACACTCTCCGGTAGGCTTGACTTGGAGAACAACTTGAAAGCAATGTATGAAATCTACCGGACATATGGGGAGAAAATGGATGACTTCATGCACGGCAGGCTTCTAGACCAGGTGGTCTACACTATTGTGAGGGCAAACATCATTTCCACAGGCTTAGAGTTTAAGCTGAAAAGGATGAGGAAGGGTTAAGCCACCAGGGTCGGCAGGTATACACTAACGCTTACGAGAAGAAGGTTTATCAAGGCAAGAGGTATCAGAAGCCTCCAGCCAAGGTCAAGTATCCTCTTTATCGTTATACGTGTGTAAACACCTCTAAAGAGAAGGATTACGGACAGGACTATCAGAAACTTCACGAAGACCCAGAAGGGATGTAGTATTGTCTCAGGTACTCCGGGGATGCTTGGCCCGTGCCAGCCGCCGAGATAAAGGTCAACGGCCAGAAATACTAGAGCGTCCAACTTTGTATACATCGCCAGCTGTATTGTGAGGAACCCAACGGAGCCGTACTCCACCATCCAACCCTCGACAAGCTCCTGCTCTGCTGTAGGCAGGTCGAACGGAATCCGTTCAGCTTCGCTGACGGCAGCTATGAAGAATACGAGAAAACCGATAACCTGGGTTACGATGAACGGCAGAGCAGCTTGAGCGTTAACTATCTCAACCAAGTCGAAGGATCTCGCAGCTATGATCACGCCGGTCAAAGCAAGGAACAAAGGAATTTCGTAGGCGAAAACCTGAAAAGCAAAACGAATCATCCCTATGAAGCTGTACTTGCTGCCTGACGCCCAACCAGCTACGATTAAAGGTATTGGTGAAACCGCTAGGAACAAGAATGCTAGAAGGACGCCTATGTCAGACCTGTAGATAACCCAGTAGCCGCTAAACGGGATGAAAGCGAAAAGCATGGCAGCCAGCAGGAGAGCAGCCATAGGCATGGTTACGAAGAGCTTCTTCCTCGCTCGAGCGGGAACTATGAACTCTTTTGAAAGAAACTTAACAGCGTCCGCGACAACCTGCAGCCATCCACCATATTTTCCGACATGAAAAGGCCCTATCCTCAGCATAACCCTCGCAAGAAGTTTCCTCTCATACCAAACGGAGAGTATGCCTAAAACCGCCACAAACGTGGCTCCGGGGAAGATTGCGGCTTTCACGAAAGCCTCGCTGGCTACAAACCTCACAACCTGATCTAGTGGTGGAGGTATGGGCACAGCCATCTTCTACAGCCTCTGCGGAAGCTCCTTCAAGCTGAAAGCGGCATAAATCGACGAAGCACTCAATACGGCTAGCAAAAGCACTAGGTTAAAGCCTGCTTCAGGCCTGTCGATTATGGCCACGGCCGAAAGGAAAACAGCTACCGACAGAACAGCGTAAGCTATGTATATTATCGCATATGGAAAATACTCGACAGGGAAAGATGTCTCAGCCCATTCGAACGGGACCTGACCGCTCTCAAAAGAAAGCCTTTTCCTTCGAGAGCTGCGTTTAGGGGCTAGAAGCCTGTTGGCGGCGTACAAGATGACAGGAAGCAACGCGCTGAGAACCGTATAGTAGATGAGCGCGTCAGTCTGCGACATCGTCGATAGGTTTATCGACGATTATTTAAATCTGCGTTAAACCAGCCGCAATCCCTTGTCCAAGTATTCTTTGACCTCTGTGACGTGTACTCTATCCTGCTTCATTGTGTCCCTGTTCCTCACGGTCACAGTGTTGTCTTCCAAGGATTGGTAGTCCACGGTTATGCAGTAGGGTGTGCCGATTTCGTCCTGCCGTCTGTATCTTCTTCCTATGCTGCCGCTTTCGTCATAGAAGACATCGAAGTCAAGCTTCAGCCGCTCGTAAAGTTTTTGAGCGAATTCAGACAGCTCAGGCTTATCGACCAGAGGAAATACAGCGGCCGAGTAAGGCGCTAGGGACGGGTGGATTTTTAGCACAGTCCTGCCTTCTTCAACCGTGTACGCGAGCTGAAGCAGGGTGAGGATGCTTCTGTCCACACCCATCGAAAGCTCGAATACATGGGGAACAAACCCTATACCGTCTTCGACAACTTTTAAATCCACCCCGCTCACACGTGCATGGCCCGTCAGGTCGTAGTCGGTTCTGTTGTTGCATGCGACTAGCTCAATCCATTCACCGTCAACCAAGACCTCAAGATCCCATGCCTCAGCCGCATAGAACGCCTTCTCATCTTCGCCCAGCCTTCTAAACCTAAGCCTCTCCCTGGGCACACCGACCCTCAGGTAAAAATCCTGCACCAAAGCCAGATAATAAGCCGCCAGCCAGCTTGACACAAGACCAGATGCTACGGCGTCGGAACATGAAAACTGTTTCAGCTTGTCGTCAACCAAAATGTTGAGCTGATATTCTTTTACCGCCTCCATTTTGGGAAATTCGTTGGCCTTGTGCGGCGAGTAGAAAACCTCAACCTCCGCTTGGGTGAACTCTCTGAGCCTGATGAGCGATTGACGAGGGGAAATTTCGTTTCTAAAACTTTTTCCCACTTGCGCCATCGCTATCGGCAGACGCCGTCTTGAGATCTTGTACAGACGCAGAAAGTCTACAAATATGTTTTGGCACGTCTCAGGCCTTAGGTAGGCTTCTTCACCTGAAGCCCCCACAGAAACCTTAAACATCATGTTGAAAAGCGAAACCGGACCCAACACCCCACCGCAGAGAGGACACCGGAAACCCGAATTTCTTATGATGGTTTCAATCTGCTCGGGCGGCGTCCTCTCAGGCACTTTAATATTCAGCCTCTCCTCAAGAAGCCTATCTATTCGGTGAACCGCGCCGCATGCCGTGCACTTGCTCACAGGGTCCGCAAAAGTGTCAATATGGCCCGACGCTATGAAAACTCCACGGGGTAGGATTTGAGAGCCGTCAACCAGTATCATATCGTCCCGGCGAACTAGAAGCCTATGCCACGCAGCAATGTATTTCTGCTTCATCAACACGCCCAAGTGACCGTAGTCCCAGAACCCAGCCGGCGCGTTAGCGTAGATCTCAGCCGAAGGAAAGAAAAACCCTTTCTCTAGGCCTAGCTTTACTATGTTTTCAAGCGACATCAGCCAAGCACCGTGTTAAACAACTGCTCGGCCGCAGTTTGGACATGTTCCGTTGATGTTGACGTATGCGTCGGCGCAGCCCGAGTGGAAGACTACGCCGCAGGAGGAGCATTTGACAGCGTTTTCCGCCGTAACCGTCGTGTAGCATATTGGACAAACAACCCCCTCGTCAACCGTGTCCACAGGCTCCATCGTTGTCTGCTCAGCCGGCGCCGAAGGTGTTGTGATCTCTGACATCCCGTAGTAGCCGGGGTAGGGTAGCTCAACTTTCTGAGGCCTTGTTAAAACCACTATAAGGCCGAGCGCAATTAGAGCAACTGCTGAGAAAAGAGATGCGAAAAAACCAAGGTCTGGCTCTCCTGCGACGTTGAGACGCGGTATTATGATGAGGTTTAAGTATATCGGGGAGAACAAGGCTAAAACCCCTCCCAGAATAGCTAGAACCGACAACACAATTCTGACAACCCCTGCCCTAGTCGAGAATGATGTGGCAAGGAGGGACACGCCTGCCAAAACCCCTCCCATGACCGACAGAAGAAGCGTCTCAAGCAGGAGATACCCGCTGACAATAGTTCTGGAAACAGTGTCGGCCCTCACCACATACCACGGGAGAAGAAGCGTGAGAATATGTATGCTGCCTACCAGTGCAAGCAACGACCCTAGCTTAAAAAACCTTATCAGAAGCCGCTGCTCAGACACCACCATGGCCGTCTAATTCTCTGGATACCGCACCATATAAAAACATGTTTTTAAAACAGGAGGAACCGATTTCCACGAGTTTTCGGGTTTTTTCATACAGATAGGGTTTATAACGATGTTGTTTATGTTAAGTAAGGTATGGGGCTGCTTTCCAAAAGGCCCGACAGCATAGCAGACCTCCGCAAAGAGGTTGCTGCTCTAAGGGTCCAGCTCACTGAACGGATGGAGGAGAGAATAGGGCTTGTTGAGGAGGCGTTGGCCAAAATCAAGGAGGACGTAAGGTTGGTTCTTGAGCAGTTTTCAACACCTCATAAGTCTATGGCTCGTTTGCAGGGCTTGCTTGAAAAGACTGCCGTGTTGGACTACACACTAGACTCTTTAAAAGCGGTAACGGAGGAGATTAAGTCCTTGCGTGAAAGCTTGCATGAAACAGCTGACTTGCTGTTCAAGGAAAGGGAGAACCTTATGAAGGAAGCTCAACGATACAAAACTGAGAGAGAAAGCTTAGCGATGCTGAGAGAAGAGGTGGCTCGCTGGAAAGCAGAGCTTGAGCAGAAAGAGCGGCAGATAGCCGAAGCCCAAGAAACCCTAAAGGACTTAATGCGTAAAAAGGAGAGTCTGGAGGAGGAGATAAACATGCTTAAGGAGCGTTACTTGACCGCCTTTGAAGATTCTCAGAAGAAGCTTGAAAGCTTTGGAAAAGAGATGGACAAAATGTTCAAGCTCAGAGAGATCAGAATGGAGCGGATGATACGTAGGGAGAAGGAGCTGGAGGATAAGCTTGCTATTCTCGAAAACAGCAAGGCTGAGGCTGAGAAATTGATAGCGACAGCCAACAAGCTTAAAGAAGAAATCAACAAGCTCGAAGCCTATAAAGAATCTCTTTCGAACGAGGTTGCACAGATGGAGAAACGGAGGGCTGAGCTGAACGAGCTGATAACTGAGATGAGACGTGCTTTTCTAACCTCATAATTTGAGGGCTTTCCTAAGCTGGGCTACTGTGGCAGAAAGCTCTCCCAGGGCGTTCAGTATCTCACGCATGTCGTCCGAAAGGACAGCAAGCTGGTCCTCTATGTCCTTCAACCTTCTTTCGATACTCTCCGGTGCTTTTTCCTCCTTCTCAAAGGATTTGATTTTTTCATTCAACTTTTCCAACTCTTGAAAAACCTCTACAACCAACTCGGCAAGCTGTTTAACTCCGTCAAAACGAGCTACAGGGCCTTTTGGAGTCTCCAAAAAGTCGAGCTCTATGACTTTTTCGTTCTTTTCTTCAGCCATATTGGTTCATCCCTCCGCTATAGGCCTCCTGCACAGCGGGCATGACTTTCTTATCAGCAGCCAGTCGTCAAAACATGACATATGCCCCACAGAACCACAGTGGGGGCATGAATATGTTTTTTCGTTTGAAATTTCAAGCCCGCAGATAACGCAGAAATTAAGCTTCTGCTTCGTTCTATCCTCATCTTCGAAAGGGTTCCAGAACCCTGCGTTAACCTCTTTGATCACTATCTTCAAGGATTTTCACCCGTAAAGCTAGAGGCGTAGCCCTTCTCGTCGAGTGTACGTACAGGATGTCCCGGTCCGTTAAGCCGATTTCCCTAACCTCAGCAGAGTCGTCGAGAAGCTTCGCACCAAACTGTATCCGTGCGTCGGGGAACATGAACTTGTTGGCGATTCTCTCCCGTATGTCGGCAACTTTTTCCTTGTTTGATATCTCCAGCTCTATGGGCTGTTCTTCGTCCACGCTGCACACGTGACATAACATGTTCCTGTCAAGCTGCACCTTCGTCAACCTTCCCCTGAGACCGTCGTACATAAACAAACCGCTGAAAGGCTTTCCAAGAAGCCCTTTATGCAGTATCCTAACTGTTTCGAAAACACCCAACCCTGCAATGGTTGCGGAAACGCTTTGGAGCGCAGGCATCTTAGGGTTTAAAAGACCACGAAGTCTTAAAACAAGGCTTCTTACATTTTCATCCAGAGAGTCTACGAGTCTTTGCGGAGCATACTTGATGTCATAAAGCGTTTTAATATTATGTCGGAAAAGCTCTTCAGCCTCCTGTCGGTCCAAAGATATTCCCTTTTCATAGAGTTCGGCAATCAAATCCTCCGGCTTTCTCCGCCTAAGAGAACATTCTGCAGCCTGAACCTCAGTTGGAATCAAGGCCTCAGCATGACATTCAATGCATGCCGTCTTCCCTGGGACGACTACTTGAACATTTCCATAGTATGCGTCTGTGGCAATGTCTACTAACGGTTTACCCACCTCAACGGCCATAGAGTTTATCCACCTCCTAGTAGGCCAGTTGTCAACACAGCTTACCAGAACATCAGCCTTCGCGAAAACCTCCTCGGGAATTTGACGCACATCCATCTGCAGGCCAACAACGTTGATCGACGGGTTCATTTTTTTAACGCGGTCCTCAGCAACCAAGGCCTTCGGCTTTCCAACATCCTCATCCATGTACAACATCTGACGGCTTAGGTTAGACAGTTCCACCACATCATTATCAACAAGCAAAAGTTCACCAACACCCATCAGAGCCAGGTTTTTAGCCGCCTCACATCCAAGAGCACCAACTCCGGCGATCACAACTTTTGCGGACATCAGCTTGTACTGGTCCCATCCATCAAGCCTTAGCTGTCTATCGTATCTGGCTAGCGTGGGGCTTTCACCCAAACCTAGAGCCCCTTTCGCTTGCTTTGTTTAAACGCCTGCTCAGGTGTTGCATATTCTTCTATAAACTGTCTAACTCTAGCCATGAAAAGGTCCGGCCTGTTCTTGTACTCGAACGCCGCCACAGGGTTCAGGGGGTCTTCCGGGTTTGGGTTGTTCAAAAGGTTTCGAAGAGACTCTATCACGGCTACAAGCCTTAGAGACGGCGACCAATGGTCTTTAAACACGGACTCACACACACGGGCTGGCACGCTGTCGGAAAAGTTAGGATGCCAGATACGAGTATGCCAAACAACGTCAGGTGGATAAAAAGGATACGACCGTGGGAGAAGTATCTCTACCCTAAAGTACCCGCCTTCATACATGTTTGTTCCTATTATTACGCCCTCGTAGTGGGTGAGGTCGTTTTCCACAGGGTTGAACGTAGGCTCATGCTCCTGCATCAACGAATACTCGAGCGCCAGACGTTTGTACCACGCGGTCTCAGGCAGCTCCACGTAAAGGTTTTCCAACTCCCCCCACCGTCCTAGTTATCAACACAAATTTATCACCGTCAGACACCCCTATGCTTTGTAGGGTTTCAGTATCTTTCAAAGCCCTCCCTTTGTATGTCAACCTAGTAGTGTCGGGGGGAAGCTTCTTTATAGCACACACCTTAGTCCTGACAGCACCAACTGTCGCGTTGGGTGAAACCTCAAGCTCCAAGGGTGTACCTCCACCAACTGCGGGAACAATCTTTATCTTCATTCTGCAGTTTTTTTCTTTTGAGCGTATATAAGGTTTAACCATGTGTAAAACACCGAAACGGCCGGAGAGGTATCTCGATAACATTCAAAGAGGCGTAGGCTACCTATGTCAAGTCATTCTTATTATTGACCTTTATCCATTGTTTACCCAATGCGTGTAAGGATATACCCCCTAGCCCTCGCCAAGATAGTTAAGCATTCAACCGCAAATTTGAACAAGGAGGTGGCTGGCCTTTTGGTCGGCAAGTCGGCTGGCAAGGTTTTAGAGATATGGGATGCTATGACGGGCGAGCAGTATGGGACGCCTGCCTACGTCCAACTCGATGAATCTGTGATGTCACGTGTAGCTGAACAGTTGGCACAAGAAGGCAAAGGACTTTACATAGTTGGCTGGTACCATTCACATCCTGGGCTGGACGTTTTCCTATCCCCTACAGACATAGACACTCAAAAAAGGTATCAGCTCATGTATCCGAAAGCGGTTGCGTTGGTTATAGACCCCGTAAACTACGCAAGAACCCGAGAAATTTCATCACTAGATTTCAAGGTTTTCCAAATCTCCAAAGAGGGCAAGGTTGTCTCCCTCCCAGTTTCTATAGGAGTACATAGGACAAAGCTGCTTGAAAGCACTCTCCATGCGTTGGCCACGTTTGACATCCGCCAGATTGTTGCAGAGTCTGGGGGTAAGACCGCGAACAATCCATCGGAGGGAGAGGGGGGAGGCCTGCTTGGAAAAGCTAAAAAGCTGTTCGGCATTTGAAGACTAGAGGCAGCGTTTAAAGGTGTTAGACTGTGGTGAAAAAAATAGTCTTGAAAGTGAAAAAGGCTTCGGAGCCTCCTGAGGTTGAGGCTTTGCCTGTCCAGCAGGATGTGGAGGTACCCGTGGTGAAAGAGGAGCCACCGCAGGAGCAGGCTCAGCCTCAGCCGCAACAGGAAGGTGGAGACCTTGACGAAGCGCTCCAGCTCTACGACGAGGTTATGAAGGAGGTTGAGAGGCTTAGGAACATTGACAAAAATTTCATCGCCTACTGTATGAAGCTCGATGAATTAAGGCCACAGCTTATACGAAGCATTCTCAGCCGTCTAGCAGAGAGAAGGAGAGCTGTTCTTGTGAAGTCGGAAAATGTTTTGGAGAAGCTCAAAAGGGCCAGGGACGCTTTAGGCTCTGAGTTCGCCGAGGTCGAAGAGGAGCTAATATGGTCCAGCATAGAGCTTAACACTATGCAGCTCGAAGGAGATAAACCAAACGCGAAAAACGTGGGACTGAAGGAGGAGCTGGAAGCCCGTATTCCAGAGCTCAGAAAGAAGCTAACAAGCATCCGAAACAGATTGAAGACTGTCGACGACATGATTAAACAACTGTCGGACCTACCCCGCACAATAACGGACCTAACCTCAAGCAAGGAAGAAGTAGCAAAGCTGTTTGAAGATGTTAAAAAACGTTATATGCTGACACACGGCCCTAGGGCGGAGTCCGTGTTGAGAGCAGAGATAGAAAGGGTTGCGCAGCAGGAAGCCATCCCCCGAGAGTATGCGACGCTACTCGTATGGAAGAGCGTTATGAGCCATTAAACAAGGGGTTTAAACTTAGCCCCGTACACAATAAGCCTAGAGTCGCCGTCGGCTCTTATTCTTCTGACAACAGGTTCAACAACTGTTCCGGGCTTCAGGTCTTCTGGATCGCAGTCGGTCAGCTGGCCAACAAGCTGGGTGCCGTCATCTATCTCCACCAATCCAACTATGTACGGCGTGTTGTTTTCAAACCCATGCTGCGCCTGCGTCACAACCGTGTAATACAGCAATCTTCCCTTTGAGGGAAGTCTGTCTTCGTCTAAACGTTTAGACCTGCATCTCCTGCATACAAGCCTCTTATATGGATGGAAGTGACCGCATACGGTGCAGCGGCTGCCCTCAAGCCTGTATATGAAAGGTCTAGAACGCCAGTATGCGGGAGGTCTTACCGACACTTCGCTCACCTCTCCCTCTCTAGAACGGCAACACCTGCGTAAGACCCTAGGCCAGACAGAGATTCTACAAGGCCCACGTCGGCATTGGCTACCTGATTTTTCGAAGCACTGTCAGTAAGCTGCATAAAAGCCTCGACCACCGCGTAGACTCCGGACGCTCCTACGGGATAGCCTCTTCCCTTAAGGCCTCCGAAAGTGTTTATGGGTATTTCACCCGATAGACTGAAACGGCCTTTCCTAGCCTGCAGACATGCCTGCCCCCTGTCGGCAAGACTCAAAGCCTCCAGTGATAGCGGCGCCAATATGCTGTATGAATCGTGGAGTTCTATAAAATCCACCTTTGACTTCGGTATGCCGGCCATCTCCAAAGCACGTCTCCCCGCGTCGGCTAAACTTCTCATCTCAAGCGGGTCCTCTCTGTCGAAGGCTGTCATGAAATCGGCGGCGAAACCAATCCCTGTAACAATGCATTTAGGCTCTTTCATCCGCTTTGCCAGCTCCTGCGACAAGACCAGTATTGCGGCAGCACCGTCGGCTGGTGCTGTCGTCTCAAGCCTGTGTAATGGCTCGGCGACGTAGGGCGAGCTGATAACAGATTCGAGGCTTACCTTAAACTGGTATTGGGCGTGAGGCGCTGTTGAAGAGTTCTCATGGCTTAAAACCGTGAAGTAAGCAACGTCTTCGGGGGCCACTCTGTATCTTTTCAGATACTCCTTGTAGAGCAACGCCGCTTCCGCAAGCTGGCTAACCCCTAAAAAGCCGACGTAATCTTGTCTTTCTTCCATCGTCAAAAGAGATACAGCTTCCTCAACAGTTCCGTCAGACATTTTCTCGGCGCCAACCACGAGGACCGCGTTGGCAAGTCCAGAGTTTACGGCTAAACATCCTGCGTATATCGCTGACAAGCCCGAAGCTCCGCCGGCCTCAACACGTGCTGCCGTAACGCCTCTGAGCCCAAGCTCTTCAGCAAGCAACGTACCTAGATTGGCTTGCTCCTGCAAAACCTCCCCGTAAACGTTTGCAATGAATACATGGTCCACGTAGGAGATGCCGGAGGATTCGAGAGCTCTCAACCCTGCTTCGGCGAGAAGGTTTGCTAGGCTTTTATCCCAGTGTTCGTCAACTTTTAAGACAGCACCTCCGCATAGGTAGGCCCTCAAACACTACACCCTTATCTTATCTCTGAACTTTAAGTAAGTGGCGTAGTCAACCTGCTTGTTTCGGCTTAGCAGCTGCTGGAACGTGGGAGCCTTGTCTCTTTTTTCAACGATTCCGTCGCAGACGGTTATGATGAAGGAATCGCTGCCGGCGCCTGAGCCGTACGATGTCATCAGAATTCTTTGGCCGGGTACGGCTATGTCAAGCACTTTAGCGAGGCCCAACATAGAGCATGCTGCGTATGTGTTGCCAACAACGTCCGCAACTATACCCGGAGCTATCTTCGAGCTGGGTATGGAGAGCAGCTTCGCTGCTGTGAGTGGAAACTTTACGTTTGGCTGATGAAATACGAAGTAGTCGATGTCATCTACTGAGTAGCCGTTCTCCTCCAGTATTGTGTTAACGGCTGTAAGGGTGTGGTGGAAGTAAGCTGGCTCGCCTGTGAACCGGGAGGCGTGGACGGGATATCGCTCATAGCTCCTACGCCAAAAGTCAGGAGTGTCCGTTACGACCGAGACAGAGTATTCAAACTTAGCTATGCAGCTGTTGTCGGCTTTTCCGATGACGAAGGCGGCGGCTCCGCTGGCAGCGGTGTATTCAAGAGCATCTCCAGGCCTTCCTTGAGCTGTGTCAGCGCCAATCGCCAGGCCATATTCTATTCTTCCCGACTCGACAAGGGCTGTCACCATTTGAACAGCCTCCGTCCCTGCCTTGCATGCGAACTCGAGGTCAGCTGAGGTTGTGTTCCTAGAGGCGCCAAGTATCTCAGCCACAAGCGTGCCGCTTGGCTTGACGGCGTAAGGCTTTGACTCCGTCCCCACATGTACGGCCGAGATCTTCGACGGGTCTACTCCAGCTCTCTTTAAAGCGTAGCGCGCCGCCTCCACCGACATAGTAACCGTGTCCTCGTCAGGACCTGCTACTGCTTTCTCTTTAACAGGGAGGTCTGACTTGCTTTTCCCCCAAACCCTAGCCAACTCCTCCCCTCTTATTCGGTACCTAGGTATGTAGAGACCGTAGCCGATTATGGCTGCGCTGTTTATTTTGGGCATCTAGGTGTTTTTGGTAGTGGTTGTATTAAAAGTCTTTTGCAGAGATGGTTTTCGACAATTGTCTAATAGGCAGACATTTTAGGCTACAACTACAAACACAGAGTGAGCATGAACCCGGAACTCGACGAAAAAGACCTCAGAATTATTGAGGAATTGATGGATAACGCCGAGCAGTCGATTACAGAGCTTGCTGCAAAGCTTAAGATGCCTAGGACAACCGTGCAGGAGAGGATTAAAAGGCTTAAGCAGCTTGGCGTAATAAAGAAATACACGGTCCAGGTTGATTATTCGAAGCTGGGTAAGCCAGCTACGGCCTTCATTCTAATATCCTTCCAGCAGGGAACTATGCCTCAGAAAAAGCTGGCGCAAGAGATAGCTAAGATGCCTGAGGTTGTTGAAGCACATCTAATAACAGGGGAGTGGGACATTCTAGTTAAGGTGAGGACAGACTCGATGCAGTCAATAGGGTCTCTGGTCGTAGACAAGTTACGGATGATGGAGGGTGTTGGTAAAACGATGACCTGCGTCTCCTTCTCGGCCGTTAAAGAGTCAGCTTGAAGAAGATGATGCTCAAAAAAGTTAAAGGCCTTATCCTAGACCTGGACGGGTGCATTTACGTAGGCGAAAGAGCCGTTGACGGCGCTGCCGAGGCGGTAAAAAGGTTGAGGGAAATGGGGATTAAAGTTGTCTTTCTCACCAACAACTCAACCCTGACACGTAAACAGTATGTGGAAAAGCTCTCAAGAATGGGAATACAAGCCTCTGAGAACGAGGTCCTTACGTCAGGCGTCGTAGCAGCCAGGTTCATAAAAAAGAGAGGCTTGGGGAAGAACATCCTGCCGGTGGCCGAAGACGGCTTCACCGCCGAGGCCGCCGAGCTAGGTTTGAATATCTTGTCTCTGGATGACTGGCGGAAAGCCGACTATGTCGTTGTTGGGCTTGACAGAAGGCTTAGCTATGAAAAGCTGGCCAAAGCCTCCCTCGCCATAAGGGCGGGCGCTTTCTTCTTAGCCACAAACCTGGACAACGTATACCCGACGGTCGAAGGATTGCTTCCCGGAGCAGGCTCGATAGCGGCCCTGCTTTCAACAGCAACGGGTGTTAAGCCTCTTTCAGTGGGAAAGCCCGAGCTCGAGACCTCGAAACAAGCCTTAGAACTTCTGGGGCTTTCTAAAGAGGAGGTCGTGTTTGTCGGCGACAGGGTTGACACAGACGTGGGGGCGGCGAAAACTGTTGGCTGTAGAAGTATCCTTGTCAAGACCGGTGCCTACAAGCTCTTTGAACATCTTTCCAGCCAAGCCGATCTAGTTGTTGAAAGCATCGCCGATGTCCCCAAAACAATATCCCCCGAGTAAATGTTTTATTCTCCTAAATTGACATTATAACCGTTGCAGTCGATTAAAGTTTCTGAGGTGATGTCGCGTAAGCTTGTCACAGCAAGCGAGGAGGATACACTCTCACAAGTCGCCGAAAAAATGCTCCAAGGACGGGTCAGCAGTGTCGTGATCGTCTCAGGAAAGAAGGTCGTCGGCATAGTTACTGAGAAGGATTTTGTCAAGTTTTTCGCGTTGAGGCTGTCGGGAGACGAGCCGGTCAAACTTCACATGACAAAAAATGTTATCACGGTGAAGGAGACAACATCGGTAAATGATGCTAAGAACATAATGGTCTCCCAGCAGATAAGACACCTACCCGTGATAAATCAAGGAGGAGAACTGGTTGGAATCGTAACCGCCCGCGACTTGGTGGAACGTATTGAAACTCTGATTTAAGGGCTCAGATACCCCAGAGACTCTCACCACTCAACTAAGAGTCCCTCATCATCGCCGTCTAAAGATTTATACGGCGGGGATTAAACGTTGCCAGCTGCCTGAAGCGTTTAAACGAGCTTTCCCTCCATTCTGTAGATTCTGTCAGCCAGCCTCCGGTTTTCCTCTCTTATTTTATCGAGCTCCTCGCGTAAGGCTTTGTACTCCACCCCCTTTTCTAAATGGTCTCTAATTTTTTTCGCAACTTCTCTGGCGTTTCTTCTCACCCTCTCGTTGAGGTCTTTCTCAGCCATTGTGTCAAGCATAGTGAGCAGTCTATGGTCCAGCAGTTCTCTGGCGGCGGCGACGACGGCGTGTCTGACCCTCTCGCTGGAGTCTTTAGACAGCCTTTCCAACGCCTCGAAAACCTCATGCCTGTTGGGAAACTTAGCCAAACCCACCACCGCGGAAACCCTTACAGGAGTTGGAAAGCCTGGTTTTGTACGCTCCATTACATGGGGGAAGGATTCATCTGTCCCAAGCTCGGCTAGGCCTGTCACAGCCCCGCTGGCGATTACTTCAGCGTGGGATTTGTAGCCCAGAGCCTTCAGCAGCACAGGAAGCCTGTCCGAAATCTTGAGCCGGCCCATGCTGATGCAAGCAGCTTGTCTTACGTAGTAGGATTCGCTGACGTCTTCGATGATGGTTTGCAGGCTATCAGCCACCTCGTTGTCCAACTCGTAAGAGCCGAGAGCTTCGACAATTCCCCGCTTAACTTTTGGATGTTTAACTTCCTTCAAACATCTCAGCAAAGCTTGCTTGGCTTCTTCCGACATGACTTCGCCTAACGCTTTAGCGGCTTGGTATGACACGCCCCAGAACCCATCGTTTTTAACAACTCTTTCCAAAGCCTCCACAGCCCTATGTCCACCATGCTTGCCAAGGAACTCAACCATCTCGATTCTGCAGACAACGCTTCCACATTTCTCCACGGCCCTCAAAACCTCCTCTAAAGGCCTCTCCACCTCCACAACCCTAAGCAGCTTGAACTCAGGGTCTACACATATGTGGGAAGGTTTCGTCTTCAAAGGTATATGCAGTGAAACCTCTCTCTCCTCCAGAGAAAACTTCCTAACAACCTTCTCCCCGTCCAAATGTATGTGGCATTCTATCTCGAGGTTGTAAATTTCCGGCGAGTCATCACGCTGGGTTTGTTTCAAGCTAAGTCTGAGGGTTTTGATCTCCTCCTCCCATCGGTAGCTGACCTTAGCCGACGGATGCCCAGCCGAATACACAAGCTGCTCGAACAGATGCTCAAGAGACATCCCCGAAGCCTGCTCTAACGCTTTTCGCAGGTCTTCAGTGTCAGCTGTTGAAAATGCATGTTTGCTGAGGAAGAGATGCAGGCCCTTCCTGAAGCTTTCCTCACCTACAACGTTTTTAATTGTATGAAGAACTAGACCTCCTTTAGGGTAGGCGTGTCTGTCAAACAACTCTTCAGGATAACGGTAGAGCCTCATTACAACGGGCCGTGAATACCTTTTCTGATACTCGTCTAGGTATGATTTCAAGTCGCTGTAGAGCTCGTAGAGGAACTCGTCATGTCCTTTGTCATGGAGAACGTAGAGGTTTTCAAGATATGTTGCAAAGGATTCGTTGAGCCAGATGTGCGACCAATCCCTGCATGTGACAAGGTCCCCAAACCATTGGTGCGCCAGCTCGTGTGCGATCAGGGGGTCGCTTGAGAAATCGAGGTGAGCATGGTCGTCATGTAAAGTTAGGTCTGTTAAAGTCGTAGCCGTAGTATTTTCCATTCCACCCACGACAAACTCGGGAACGCACACCTGTCTGTAAGACTTGTAGGGGTATGGATAGTTGAGGTATTCGCTGAAGAATTTGATGATGTCGGCTGTTTTACCGAAGGAGTTTTTCACATAGTTTTTCATGCCCTTCGGCACGTAGTAGGCAAGCTTCAGCCCGTTAAAGTCTTCCTCGACTTTGTCGAAAACCCCAGCCACGAAACTGATAAGATAGGAGGTGTGAGGAACGTCAAGCGACCAATGCCAGGTTCTCAAACCGCCGTTCTTATCTGATACCGACACCAGCTCCCCGTTTGAGACTACCTCCAAAGGCTCGGGAACAGTTACAAGCATTTCGGTAGTGAACTTCATGTTGGGATAGTCGTAAATAGGCATCCAGTGTCTGTGGTACTCTGGCTCGCCATGGCTGTAGACGAATGGGAGACGTTCCGGGTTTGTCCTGTCGGGTAGGATGAAGTAAAGCCCTGTGCGAGGCCACGCCCTATACCCCACCCGTATCTCATGCCATCCTGCACGGGGGAGATGAAGAGTCAAGGTTTTGCCATCATAGTCATAGCCGCAGCCCTCAACAGATTTGACTTCCATGTCGACCGCGTCTAGGAAAGCTGTGTTGCCAAAGCTTTCCAGCGATATAGTCGCAAGCCCGTCAACTCTTTTCTCCTCCAAGTCAACCTCTATCTCAAGCTTGTAATGTTTTATCTGGAACCTGGGCTGGCGAGGGTATCTAGGCTGGTAGTCGGGAAAAACAAAATCCCTGCCGATTTTGAGGTAGTGCTGCAACTTTATCTCCAGTCATCTGGCGGAAAACTTCTTTAAATTTTTAACCGGACAAGCCGCTCCACAGCCGTGGCCTACGAGGATCTTACATCCGTTGTAAAAAGATTTTTCGAATCCAAGTACGGCTACGTTCAGCTGAATGTTTCAAGGATTTACGTGAGGGATGATGAGGTTGAAGCCGCCGGTGTGTTTAGGAGGGAAAACGATAAAGCGTGGAGAAGGTTTACGGTGCTGATAGACCGTAACACCATGAATGTGAAAGCCTTTGGAATAAGATAGCTGCCGACATGCGGAACGCCTTATAAAAACTGTTGCTAAACCATAATAGCGCCCCCATTCCCCAGCATTAACTTAAATGGTGAAAAAAGCAGGTTAGGAAAGATGTCGGAAGAAGATGTGAAGTCCGACATAATGGACAAAATTGAGAAGCTCTACTCGATCGTGAACAGGGCAAGGTTTTACAGGGAGGTTGCCATGGTAAACCATTCAGACAGGCTTCTGGCGGAGGCTGAAAACCTGAGGGTTGAGATGAAGTTGACTGTAGAAGAGGTTGAGAAGCTCGCCGACGACCTAGATGAATACTATATATCGGGTTCCTCAGCCTACGGCGAGACCGACCCATTAACCCACTGGACAAACGTGATTTACCAGCGGCTCTTCAAGACCTAGCAGATATCCGCAGGATCCTGTCATCCTCAGCGGTTGGAGAACCTCTTCCGTCTCTGTTACTCGTTAAGACGTATAACGCGCCGTCGGGCCCTTCGACAACATCTCTCAGCCTTCCGTATAAACCGTCGAACAGCTTGGAATGTTTTGCTACGGTGTTTTCCCCGCCCAAAATTATTTGGTGCAGGTGCTGTCCTCTGAGGGCTGCGAACAGGAACGAGCCTGACCATTCGCGTATCTCCTCCGAATTGTAAAAACAGCATCCGGAAGGAGCCCATGTCTCCAGCCCGCTGTGAATCAAAGGTTTTATGAACCCAGGCCCAGCCTCGTCGCCTATAACCTCAGGCCAGCCGTAGTTTCCACCCGCCACAACGATGTTTACTTCATCGTGTGCATAACGTAGCCCTTCCCCCGAAGGCCCGTGGTCGGTGCAGAACAACGTGTTAGACCCTTTATGCCACGCAATGCCCTGAGGGTTTCTCAACCCATAAGCGTAGACCAAGGTTTTAAACGGGTTATCGACGGGTATTTTCCCGTCCAACGTAGCTCTAAGTATCTTGCCTCCCAGCGACCCGAGGTCTTGAGAATGTCTTGGCCGCCCTCCTTCACCCGTGGTGATGTAAAGCATCCCGTCTGGACCAAGCTTGATTCTCCCACCGTTATGAACCACTCCCCCAGGAATGTTTGTGATCAAGTCGGTTTTGTCTTCGAGAGCTCCGTTGTAAACCGTTTTCACTACCTTGTTGAAAAGCATTCCTCCAGCGTTGTATGTGTAGTATAGGTAGACCTCTGTGTTTCGGCCTTTTCTCACAGTCTCCAAACCCAGCAACCCACCTTCGCCAACAGCGGAAACATCGATAAAACCTACTTCCTCAACTCTCTGACTGCTAAGCGTGAGCAGTTTCACAGAACCATGCCTTTCCGTGAAAAGAGCTTCGTCACCGCTGACGAAAGAAATCGACCACGGCACTCTAAGGTTTTCAGCAACAGTCTCAACCTGCAGGATGGAGGGCGCCTCAGACCGTCTTGGAAAAAGAAACGCTGCAGCCATTAGCGCTCCCGCAGAAGCAGCCCCAACCAACAGATTACGCCTAGAAAGTCTCAATTCTTTAATTGTTGAAGGAACAATCCATGTTAAGCTTTATCGTCCTACAACGACGTTGTTGCAGAAAGGATGCTGCAAGCATTTTCACACAGCCTTACACTCTGCTACAGAAAGCTTTTGCTTTTACCTTCTCGGCGCCCTAACCCTACACACCCCTTCAGCGAGGGTAGGCGGTCGAACATCCAGTAGCGTGTTTGCAGAGACGACGGCGGTGAAGAAGGTTTTTCACAGACACATGGCAGCTAACCAACGGAATGCAAGACTATAAATTGACGTAACAGCGTTCGCTGAAAACTCTTCCCATGGTTTTATTCACAGGCTCGTCGTATAAAGTCTTTATTACTTTTATTGACTGGTGGCGGCGGATGTTTCGACGTTCGCTATCCATCGAACATAACATGTCGGGTCTGTCTCACGGTGTAAGGGTTAAAGTTGTGGCTTGTCTTGTAATATATGTGAGAAGAAGTTGGATTCTCTGACCATTATAGATAACAGGACTGGAAAAAAATACGATTTACCGATCGAACATGGAGCCATCATGGCTTCTGACCTGAGGAAGATAAAGGTCAGCGAAGAAGATTTTGGACTCCTCTCCTATGACCCAGGACTCATGAACACAGCAATGGTCAAAAGCGCAATAACATACATCGATGGAGAGAGAGGAATACTTAGGTATAGGGGGTATCCTATTGAGGAGCTCGCTGGTAGAAAACCATACTTAGAGGTTGCGTTCCTGCTGATTTACGGCGAGCTGCCAACAAAGTCACAGCTAGAAGAATGGGTCTACAACATAACTCACCACACGATGATTCATGAAAACATAAAGAAGTTCATGGACGGATTCCATCACGACGCCCATCCGATGGGGATTTTGGTGGGAACGCTTGCAGCCCTCTCCACATTCTACCCCGAATGCAGGAGGATATTCGACCCCGAGGTAAGGCAGAAGCAGATATGGCGGCTTCTCGCTAAAACTCCCACTATAGCCGCCTACGCATACCGTCATTCAAGAGGCCAGCCCTACATTTATCCCGACAACGACCTAAGCTACACAGCCAACTTCCTCAACATGGTCTTCAGGCCTGCGCCTAACATGAGGTATGAGCCAGACCCCGTCTTGGCGGAGGCTCTTGACACGTTGTTTGTCCTTCACGCAGACCATGAGCAGAACTGCAGCGCCAACGTGATGAGGGCTGTGGGAAGCGCTCACGGAGACCCGTTCAGCGCGGCAGCGGCCGCCGCAGCTGCTTTGTATGGACCGTTGCACGGCGGTGCCAGCGAGGAGGTTGTGAAAATGCTTAAGGAGATAGGAAGCGTCGAGAAAGTTCCCCAAATCATTAAGGAGGTGAAAAGCGGGGCTAGGAGGCTGATGGGTTTTGGGCACAGGATATACAAGGCTTATGACCCGCGGGCTAAGATAATCAAGAACTTAGCATACAAGGTCTTTGAAGTTACTGGCAAAAACCCGTTGATCGACATAGCCCTTGAGCTGGAGAGGGTTGCTCTCGACGACGAGTACTTCGTCTCGAGAAGGCTTTACCCCAACGTCGACTTCTACTCGGGCATAATCTACGAAGCCATGGGCTTCCCGACCGACATGTTCACCGTCCTCTTCGCCATAGCTAGGATGGCTGGCTGGCTAGCCCAGTGGCAGGAACAGATACTCGACCAAGAACAGAGGATAGTCAGGCCACGTCAGATTTACGTCGGCCCACCGCTAAGGCATCTGGCAGAAGTTGGAGAAGCGATAAGAGCTTAAAACCATAACAACCCTAATTTTTTATTTGTTTCTAAACAACGCGTCTTAGAAGACTTGCGTTGGAGGTAAACCTTTTTTAAGTGTTGTGAAAAATTTCTAACAGAACATGGGAAAAAGCCGCTCAGTCGACTTTCTAGACAGGGTTTCGCTCTCCCGTTTTCACTACCAGCTTCTTCTGCTGGGCAGCCTCGTCTACTGTTTTACCGCAATGAACGTTATGCTCATAGCCGCGGTCCTGCCGTCTATAATAGCAGAGTTTAAGCTTGAACAGCAGCCATTGGTGTCAGGGCTTCTCTTGAGCGCTGGCTATCTAGGCATGTTCGTCGGCGCTATATCATGCGGCATTCTCGCAGACATCATAGGCAGGAAGAAAACACTCCTTCTCACCCTTCTGATAATGACCGTCTTCACAGCCCTCAACTCCATCGCACCGGACCCGGCATCCCTCGCCATTCTCAGGTTTTTGGCTGGAATAGGCCTCGGAGGCTCTTTGCCCCAGCCTGGCGTTTATGTCTCGGAGTACGTGCCAGCCAGATATAGGGGGCGTTTCCTACGGCTGGTTGAAACCTCGTGGGTATACGGAGCCCTGCTCTTGCTGGCCTTCCCATACCTCCTATTCCCAGCCTTTGGATGGCGTCTCACCTTCCTCGTCGCGCTCGTGCCGCTTTTCCTCATCCCTTTAGTCCTCGTCTATGCGCCCGAGTCGTTAAGATATTTGCAGCTCAAGGGAAGAGCGAAGGAGGTCGTGGATCTGCTCCGAAAGCATGGCCTAGTTTTAGAGAGCCTTGAAGAAACCAGCTCGGAAAAACCGACGCGTCCCAGGTACAGCATTTTAGAGGCTTTGAAAGAGCTTTGGTCTCGAGACTACTGGAGGAGAACACTCGTGCTATGGATAATGTGGGCCGTTTTGGTTTACACGTATCACGGAATCTTCATATGGCTTCCAACCTTCTACGTCAGAGAGCTTGGCCTAACTGTGGTCAGGTCTATCGAATGGGTTCTGATAGTTACCCTTGCACAGGTTCCAGGCTACTACAGCGCTGCCTTTCTGTTAGACCGGTTGGGTAGAAAGCCGGTAGCAGCCGTTTATCTAACGGCAGCAAGCGTGGGAAGCGCCTTACTCGGTATGGCAGCAACGCCGATGGAAATACTGCTATGGAGCGTTGTTGTATCCTTCTTCAACCTTGGAGCTTGGTCAGCCTTGTATGCATACACCCCGGAGCTGTATCCAACCCGTATTAGGGGCACAGGCGCAGGCGCGGCAGCAAGCATAGGACGAGTCGCGGGTATAATAGCTCCCACAGCCACACCGCTGCTGTACGTTTCAGGAGGCTTGCCGGCGGCGTTCACAGTCTTCTCGCTGACCCATCTTTCAGGAGCGGCTGCGGTTCTTCTGCTAGGCATCGAGACGAAAGGCAAAGCTTTGGAGGAGATAGCGGAATGAAAACAGTTCGAAAAACGATGCGGGCCCGGCGGGATTTGAACCCGCGGCCCCCGGGTTAAAAGCCCGGTGATGCAGAAATATTACGCTACGTAATATTTTCTCTGCCTGGCTGAGCTACGGGCCCATGTAAAACAACATTTTCTCATAATATATATGTTTGAAAGGAAAGATGGAGGAGAGAGTCTGGCTGGAGGCCCGTCATCTGACAACGTCTGAGAAGCCGGACGAAGACCGTGCATTGGCTTTTAAATCGCCGTAAAGGCGTTCAGTGCTCTATTGCCCGGTTTTCATCCGGTTTTTCCCCGCTGTCAGGCCGGGACTCCAGCTCTGGCGTAGTTCTTGATTTTCTTCAGTAGTTGTCGGCTTCTCTGGCTTTAACTCTGTGTTTTCTGTAGTGGCTGATTGCTAGGGATTGGATAGCCTGTTTCATTCGATGGTTGTATTTGCCGTTGTTTGGTTTGTATAGTCCTACGTAGCATAGAATGCTTCTCAGCTTAGCCGTAAAGTCTACGTGTAGAAGGAGGTCTGCGAGAGCAACCTTACCATAGAGAGTCATCTGATAAACCGAGAGTCTCGCATAAAGGCCTGATATGCTTATTGTGTTCGTCGCCATACTTATTATCTGACATGCCACCCTCCGCTTGTTTTTGCGGAAAAGATTCACCGCCTCTGCAGGAGCTTCAAATTGCTTCAGCAGCTTCAGAAGGTGAAGCTGCTTACTGTATTCGCTGACAAGCTTCATGAGCTCGATGTAGTCTGCGGTAACGTCCGTGAAACAATTTGTATCCATCATGGATAATGCTCTGGCATCGTTTTCGTGGCTCTTAGCAAGCGACAGCCTTTCTCTGTAAGCGGTTAGAAGGTCTGTCCTCTTCAGCCTGAAAACCCTAACACCACGGCCCAGCAGCGCCAAAACATCGTCATAAATGGTTGAAGGTATGACGTCGACTTAAACCTCATCGCCTTCGGCTGCAGGAACGTCAACAAGACGAGCCGTCCTAACACAGTGGTGTCCGTCGAAGACAACATGCGGCCTCGCTCTACGTTTGCCGTTTGCCGACGTGTGAACATCGACGTAGAACCTTCTTAATTCTCTCCCGAGAGGTTTATAAGCCTCTTTTCGGGCTATCTGTCATCCCAACCCCTTCCACCATTTTTCAGGAGGCCTAAGCCTTGCGGGGGGCTGGCGGCCTTCCACACCATCCCCCGCCCCCCTGTCGTTTTACGCGCCGGGGAGCAGGCTTCAGCCACCTGCAAGCCCGGTGGCTTGGCTTGGGAGGAACAGCTCATACCCCTCCCCATTTGTGGAGGTTGGGGAGGGCGGCCTGTGAGGCCGTGGAAAACCCCCTCAAGCAAGCCACCAGACCGTGGGTGAGGGTATATCTTCGGAAGCCTCTGAACCTTATCCTGTGTCTTCGTGTCTCCAGCATCCATCCACAAACCCTCTCAAACACCCCCATGGTGTCTGAGAAACATAAGTGGAATGGATGTGGAGAACGTCGTCCAGCATTGTCCAGACAGCCTTCATACGTCGTCTGTCTCCCTACCGCACGTCCGCCAACCCAGTGGCCGCGCCAAGGCCCAGTTTCCAGCCAAACCCTCCCAGCCACCCCACAGCATTTAGAAAGGGGTGGCCGCCTTCTACGGCGGGTTGGGTGAGGGTTTGTTTTTGGCGGAGTTTTCCTATGCGTGTTCGCGGGGACGACTCTATGTTTTCACACCCCCTCACGCCTGGAGGGGATGGCCTCAGGAATTCAACCCCTTCACGGGACCATCGTCCCGTTCATCACAACAACATAAAACAAGCATGGATTTAAGCGGATAGGTGGTGTTTCCTATACTGTCCCGAAAACGCTTTAAACATCCTAAACCTGATGGGGAAATGAACCCAGCGGCGGCAAAACCCGGAGAACCCTGTAATAGAGCAGATGGACTATAGGAGGTGGGGGTCTGATAAGAGTTACGGCTACAGATGGATGGCGAGTCAACCTTCTCCTCCATAAAGAGGACGTTAAGGAAATGGGATAACATGGTACAGGAGATAGGGTGGAAGGCATACCTACACAACCGGTTCATGGAAATGCTACCACCACTAAACCTGTGAAAGCTTATAAAGGAGGAAGGGGGCAAGAATTATCCAACACACCATAAAATTCGACAGAGATATATGCTCTTCTTTCATCCACTTGCGCCGCATGTATATCAGTGTGGAGTAGAGGATAAAGTTTTTAAGGGGTGTAGAGCTACGCGAAAACATTCTTTAAAGGTCCTGGCTGAGCTACGGGCCCAGTTTTTGCTGTTCGAACGTTCATTTAGCTGTTATCCTCGTCAGTCAAAAATAACTATCTTGCCCTAATACAAATGAGTTGAACTATTATTTCATGTCCAAATGTGACGTAGTATGAAAAGGAGATTAAGATGCTTTCGGGGGTCTAAGCCCGCTCCGCCGCCAAAGGGTTTGTGGAACGAGTTCGTGTCAAAGTAAGAAGTTCTAGGACTCGCCGTCGCCTTCATAATGGGCATCCACATCGGTCAAGGTGTGCGGTCTCTCGTAAAAGACATCCTTACCCAGATGATAGGTTGGCGCTTCAAGGCCTCTACATTAAAAATCGCCATCTCTCCGACAGCCTTAAACCATCAGGGAAGCTCGATAGACTTAAACTGGACAGGACAGCTGTTCGCCATCGGAAACTTCGTCCCATCAGTGATAACCTTCCTGACAGCAGCTTTCGTCACATTACTCAGACTCACGAAAAAATGAAGCTTTGAATAACGATTTTAAGTAGCACGGGCTCCGAAGGTAAAAATCCACGACAGTATTGAAAGACCTGCTATCAGTACAGCGAAAGCCTCACACAACATGGGGATCAAAGACTTTTCGATAGTTTTACTGAACTGCAGGCTTCCACGCGAACGCTATCGTTTTGCCGGTCGCCGTTGCTGATTTAAAGAAGATTTTGTGCTGCAGCTCGCTGAGACAGAATCAAGACCGGCGACAGGTCTCCGAAACCTCGCAGACAGCCAAATACACTTTCGGACCAAAAACCGTGAAAAGATATATTATCCCACCACTTAATACAAGTGAAATGAGCGGTGAAAAAGCTCAGGCTCGTATAACGCCGTTGGTTTCCGCTCTGATAATCATAATACTGGTTTTGGCGGGCATTCTCGGATATCTCGTAACAACCGGGCCTGCTGTGGTTCAGACCTTAACCCTGATAAGAACTGTTGAAGCCGGTACAGTAACCGTCGTCAGAACAGCTTTAACAACACAAACAGCTACCCAGTTTGTAACCATTACTGCTGTTCCCACACGTGTTGAGTACACGATTGGGTTTGCGATGGCTGTGAGCGGCCCCTACGCCGTTGACGGCCCAGTCAGGAGAGACGGCGGCATTCTAGCAATAGACCATATAAACGCCTACCTAGAATCAATCGGTTCGCCAGTGAGGTTCAAGTTCGTTCACGACGACACCAAGGGAACGGCCGCGGACGCCTTGAAAGTCATCCAGACAATGTATGCTGCTGGAATTAGGGTGGTGGTTGGGCCGTTCTCATCTGGAGAAGTAAGAGGTGTTATGGACTTCGTCAACACCAACAAAATGGTGGTCATAAGCCCGTCCTCAACCAGCCCTCTGCTGGCGGCTTCAGACTATGTATTCAGAGATGTTCCGACAGACCTGTTCCAAGCCCGCGTCCTAG
Source organism: Candidatus Caldarchaeum sp. (assembly GCA_038844785.1). GTDB lineage: Archaea > Thermoproteota > Nitrososphaeria_A > Caldarchaeales > Caldarchaeaceae > Caldarchaeum. The sequence continues at coordinate 10,249 of JAWBRA010000009.1, read as the reverse complement.
CCCAGCTGATGAACAAAGAAGGGGCTATGAAGGTTGCAATCATCGCAAGGAACGACGATTACGGTAAAGGGCTTGCGGACGCTTTCGAAAAGGTGTTTGTCGAAAAATACGGCGGAAGAGTTGTAAAGCTTCTCTACACTGTGGGACAGCCTGACTACGCTGCTGAAGTCTCCAGGCTCAGCTCGATGGTGTCCGAGCTTGGAGCAGACCAGCAAACAGCTGTTTTTATAATCGCTTTCGAGGACGATGGGCTCAACATACTTGGTCATGCAAGGCTCGACGCGACGCTCTCCAAGGTTAGATGGTATGGTTCTGAGACGTTGAGACGTCCTGCCGCATACCTTCCAGCTCCCGATGGAAGGGCCACAGCAGAGATAGCGGAGTTTCTCAACAAAGTCAAGTTAACCGGTGTTTTCGCCTCTCCTAGGGGAGGTCCATTGGCCGCAAAGTTTGAAGCCGACTACAAAGCCCGGTTCGGCCGAGACCCATCTCCATACGCCTACTTCACCTACGACGCGGTCTGGCTGGCAGCCCTTTCAATCCTCTACGCAGGGAAATACGATGCCGACGCGGTCAGAAACGCTTTACCCATAGCGGGCGAGAGATACATAGGGGTGACGGGATACAAAGCCTTCGACGAATACGGCGACGCCAGAGGCTCCGACTATACTATATGGCGGTACAGGCTTGTAGATGGGAAATACGTTTTTAAAGACATCGGAACATGGCGGTATCCCGCAGAGGTCATCGAGCTACTAGGTTAGAGGATTGAGCCTCCAGGTCAGAGAGCTTACAAAACGGTTTGGGGGACTGGTTGCTGTCAACGGTGTCTCGTTCACAGCGGCTAGGGGAGAGCTTATAGGGTTGATCGGTCCAAACGGCTCGGGGAAGACAACGCTCTTCAACCTCATCTCAGGTGTTTTGAAGCCTGACGCGGGCGGGATTTGGTTTGAGGGAGAGAGAGTTGACGGCCTTATGCCTCATGAACTATTCAAACGCGGAATAGTGAGAAGTTTCCAGATACCACGCACCTTCTGGCATCTCACGGTTGCAGAGAACTTCATGCTGGCGCCAGCCGGGCAAAAAGGTGAGTCACCCTTAAAAGCGCCGTTCAGAGGGCTGTGGGTTGAGCAGGAAAAAAGCCTTTCAGAGAAGGCTGCGGAGGTCCTTGACTGGCTCCATCTCTTAGAAGTCCATCAAAGCTGGGGGTCGGAGGTTTCGGGAGGCCAGATGAAACTAACGGAGATCGGAAGAGCTGTAATGGGTGAGGGTAAGCTAGTTCTTCTAGACGAACCAGCTGCGGGAGTCGCAACCCCCTTAGCCCACAAAATTTTCAAAACAATCCAAGAGCTAAACAAAATCAGGAACACCACATTCATAATCATAGAACACCGAATAGATATGCTGCTTGAATATGTGCAGAGGGTCATTGTCATGCATGAAGGAAAAATAATCTACGACGGCGATCCAGGAAGCGCTGTCAGAGACGAGAAAGTGATAGAGGCTTACCTTGGCGGCAGAGGTCCATGAACGTCTTAGAAATTCAAGGATTGGTTGCTGGCTACGGTAAACTACCAATCATCAGGGACATAAACCTCAGACTCATGGAGGGGGTGACAGCAGCCGTCATAGGTCCTAACGGCTCGGGTAAAAGCACCCTAGCCAAATCCATCATAGGGTTCACCACGATCTTTTCAGGCTCGTTAAACTATGAGGGAAAAGACATAACCCACACTCCTCCCGAGAAAAGAATACATATGGGAATAGGATACTTGCCTCAGACCCAGAACATTTTCCCAGACCTCACAGTATTAGAAAACCTAGAGATGGGAGGTTACAGTCTAAGCAAGACTGAGCTCAAAGCAAGACTGCGTCAAGTTCTTGAAATGTTTCCCGAGCTTGAAGAGCGTGTTAGTCAAAAAGCTGGAACCATGAGCGGCGGAGAACGTCAGATGCTAGCTATGGCAAGGCTTCTCATGACCTCTCCCAAGCTTGTAATTATCGACGAGCCTTCTGCAGGCCTTGCACCGAAAATTGTTGACAGAATCTATGAAAAAATTGATTTGTTGCGGAGGGAGGGCATTACTATGGCTTTAATAGAGCAGCACGCCCTCAAAGCGATCCAGCACTCTGACAGGACAGTGGTGATGGTGGGTGGGAGAATCGTTTTCGAAGCCCCCAGCGAGAACATGGCCGGAGTCGACCTTGGCGCAATCTTCTTCCAAAGAGGTTAAAGGCTGGGGCTGAATGATAGAGGAGGCTTTGGCACAGCTCCCTATATCACTCCTGGCTTCATCGCTGTACGCCATGGCTGCGGTTGGGCTGACGCTGAACTACTCTGTTACGAAAATAGCCGACTTCGCTGTAGGCGAATACATCACCATAGGATGTTACATAGCAGCCCTTTCAACACTGCAGGGATTTGACCCGATAGGTTCGATGTTCTTAGCTGGGGCGGGCGCTTCTCTTATCTCTATTCTAGTGGACGAGCTGGGTTACAAAAGGCTTGAGCTAAGGGGAGCCACCTTGCTGCAGGTCTTCATAGCAAGCATCGGAGCCAGCCTTCTAATCCGCTACACTTTCTCCATCTTCGCAGACATAGAAGACCTTCTCTTCCTCTCATCCGGTTTCAAGGACTTCCCCCTGATATATCTTGGAGCTAGGCCGCTGACCCGTCTCCACGCCCTAGCCCTAGCGACACTTCTAGCCAGCGTCACCATCCTCACATACACCAGCTTCAGAACAAAAATCGGCAAAGCTATGCGGGCAGTCGCCAGCAACAGAGACCTTGCAGTCAGCAGCGGGATACCGGTCTGGCGTGTCAGAAAGTTCACTAGGCTGCTCACAGGCTTCCTTGCCGGTGTTTCAGGAGCCCTTTGGGCATACTATACCGCAATAAACCCCGAGTCCGGATGGCGCATGCTGCTGTGGGTTTTCTCCGCCTCGATAATAGGCGGCCTAACCAGCTTCCCCCTAACGCTTGCCGGAGGGTTTGTCATAGGGTTTGCGGAGAACATGGGTATGTGGGTTTTGAACAGAGGCTTCGGCGTCGAGACGGCGTATAAACCGCTCATCCCATACGTGGCTATAGCCGTCACATTGCTTTACCGCAACCGTTTAAGGCTCAGAAGGGTGGTTGAAGCTTGAACCTCGAAAGCCTCCTCATCTTATTCTACAGCTCCATGTTCTACCTACTGATTTACATAATGCTAGCCCTAAGCACGAACATCGAATACGGGTACACCGGCGTACCAAACCTGGGTAAAGTCCTGTTCTTCTTCATCGGATCCATCGTGACGGCTGCTCTAACGACCAAAATATACGATTCCATTTTGGGTGTTGCGGACCCTTTGTCGGCTGTGGCGGCGTCTTTGAGGGTTGCATATGCAGCAGACAACCCCGCTGTTTCAATAGGGATTTTCATATTGAGCTTGGTCCTCAGCGCGGGGGTCGCTGGCGTGATAGGATATTTGGCGAGCTATCCAGCTTTAGCTCTGAAGGAAAGCATGCTGGCGATAACCCTGTTGATATTCGGTGAGGCGGCGAGAGTTTTCGTAAGGACCTACGAGCCCTTGGTTGGAGGCGTGTTCGGCATCTCGGGAATAGCTAACCCATTCGTCTTCTTGAAGCAGCCGACCCTCGTGACAACAGCTTATCTAGCAACAACCTTCCTAGTTACAGCTCTTGTATTCGTCTTAGTTGAAAGAGTTTCTAACTCTCCGTTTGGCAGGGTGATGAAGGCGGTTAGAGACGACGAGCTCGTGGGCTACGTGTTTGGGAAGAATGTCGCACAGGTCCGTGGTCAAGTGCTTTTCATCGGCTCTGCGATCGCCGGCGCAGCCGGCTCGATTTACACATTTTACTCCCAATCCATCTTCCCCGACGATTTCGTCCCCTCCATCACGTTCTTCATTCTAACAATGATTATACTGGGTGGGGTTGCGAACAACGTAGGCGCTGTCGTTGGAGCTGTTGTCCTCTCGCTGTTCGAACGGTTTTCTCAAGCAAGCACTTTAGCCGTCTTCGGCATAGTTGTCGGCTTTGACATCTCCTACCTAAGGTACGCCTTTATGGGAGCGTTGATAATAGTGATGCTTTTGTTCAAACCCATGGGTTTGGTAGCAGAAAAACAAGTCAAGACAGCTCTATACGAAGTTTTGAAGAAACGTAAGCCTGCGTAATTTTCAAAGCTTTTTGAACTATCACTATAGTTCATACAGTTTTCCAGCACCGCTAATGCATAGTGTTTACTGCTTGCCCCGTTTTTTACATAACGCTATCAATATGCAGCCGAGGTTCTTTTTGTTCAAGCATTGAAGAAAGCTGTTGGGCTGACTTTTCCCTAAAGTTCTCGTCCACATCCAACAAATGAGCTGAAACAAAGTTATCTTCGAAGGCACTGTAACCGACAACAATCCGTCATCCTCTAATAACCCAGCCGCTAGAGCCGAAACTTTTTCAGGGTTTTAGACGTATCTGCATCTCCGACGGCAGAATAATGTCTAGGTTCTCAGCTTCCTTAGCCTTTTTCCAGTAAATATAGACCTGCTCCTGTATTTTTTCGATGGCTTCATCCAGCCTAACAGGATGAAACAAATGTCTGTACCTCTCCTGAGTTGAGAGATATTCCTCAACAGGCTTTAGGAACCGGGGGACAACTGTGTGTTTGACTTCGCCGAACACCGCCTCCTTCAAAGGCCATACACCGCATTCAACAGCTAGCTTAGATATTCTTATCGTCTCAGAAGGGTCGAAACCCCACCCCGTCGGACAGGGCGAAAAACAGATGAATAACTTCGGACCCTTGTACTTTGACGCTTTCTCTATCTTTCTCAACATGTCGACGACATGGGAAGGCGCCAGCGTTGCCACGTAAGGCGGTGAATGACTCCTCCAAACCTCGAAAAGGTCTTTCTTAAACCCGGTGTAGCCGACGGGGTTTAGCTCTGTTGGCGGAGTGGTTGTCGTCGCAGAGCCGTAGGGAGTTGCACCGCTTTTCTGAAAACCAGTGTTACCATAAGCCTCGTTATCATAAACCAGGTAGTAGAAGTCTAAACCTCTCTCAATAGCTCCTGAAGTAGCTTGAAGACCGATGTCGTAGGCGGCGCCGTCCCCTGTAAGGGCAACAACTTTCACGTTCTCCTCAGCCGGGATTCGGCCTTTTTCGAGCAAAACATCCAAAGCATCCCTTATGCCCTGGGCCCCAGCCGGAGCCGACGCAAAAGCCGTATACATCCAACTTGACTTCAACGGCGAGTAGGGATAGACTTGGAGAAGAGTAAGGCAGCCGGCGGCGTTTACGAAGACAGCTTTACCGCCCAAGGCCTTGTGGAAGACCCTTAAGGCAAGCAGGCCGCCGCAGCCGGCGCACATCGGAGACCCTGCCGCTAAAAACTCCTCTAACGGAATATCCCTCAACGTCTTAAACCTTGTCACACTCACTGTGCATCAACCTCCTGCAAGCCTGCCAGCTTAAACACACGCTTAACGTCGCTTAGCTCATCCTCTCTGAAAAGGAACACGGGCTTTGTTAGGTCCAATCCATCAGGATTCTGCAAAAGGTTGAAGACATGTTCAAACTCTTCGGGTGATATGTATTTTCCGCCAAGCCCACCCACAACTGACAGAAGTGTTTCCGGCCGCCTACGCTCGTGGTACAGTGATGAAGCCACTTCGCTGTGGATTATTCCACCAAGCCCGGGGGAAAGGTTTTGGTCGAAGACAGCCACGGCTTTCCTCCCCTTAAGAAGCTCGACGACCTGTTTCTTGGGGAAGGGTCTCAGCATCACAACTTTGACAAGTCCCGCGGGCACGCCTTTTTCCCTAAGCTTCAACACAGCCTTTCTCCCTATCGTTGTGAAAGAGTTGCTCATGACCAGAACATACTCGGCATCGTCTAGCAAGTATCCTTCGACGGGCCCGTGCCTTCTTCCAGTCATTTTTTCAAAAGCCGCCGCGGCTTTCTCGAAGACCTCTAAAGCTCTATCCATAGACTCGTGTATGTTGTGTTTGAAGTATGTGTATATGTGTCCGCCGATAACAGCCGCACCTTTGACGACAGGCTGGCTTGCTCTGAAAGGGTTTATCGGCTCATAGGGTGGTAGGAAGGAGGAGACGTCATCCTCGTCCAGAAGACGCACAGGCTCGCGGGTGAAGGATAGGTAGAAGCCGTCCATGTTAACCAGTGAGGGAAGCATCACATTCTTGTCCTCTGAAACCCGGTAAGCCAGTAGAACCAAGTCAAAGACATCTTGACAGCTTTCTGCATGCAGCTGGAGGAAACCGCTGTCCCTAGCCGCTAACACATCGTTGTGGTCGGGCTCAAGGGTTATCGGAGCAGCAACTCCGCGAGAGACATTCACCAACACCAGAGGAGCTCTCCAGCCCGATATGTTGTAGAGCATTTCAAAGCCGTAAAGAAGACCTTGACTTGAGGTTGCTGTAAAAACTCTCGCCCCAGCGCAAGAGGCGGTACCCGCGGCGGTGAGCATCGAGTGCTCCGACTCCAGTTGGACAAGCTTCGCCTTCATAAGACCCTCTCTTATCCATTTGGCGAGAGTCTCGATAATCTCTGTTTGGGGTGTTATCGGATATGCCGGTATGTAGTCTACATTTGCCAATCTAGCGGCCCACGCTGCCGCAGTGTTTCCAGTCATCATCTCCACTTCACGCATAAACCTTCACCTCCCTGACAGCCGATATAGCCCGCATAGGACACTCTTTCAAGCAAATCATACAACCCTTGCAGTTTTCATAGTCTACCAACGGCCTGTTATCAGGGTCTAGAGCTATCGCTGACTCCGGACAGTAGACGTAGCAAACCATGCAGCCAGTGCACCTCTGATAATCGACAACCGGCTTGTATAGACGCCAGTTTCCAGTCCGTCTGAGAGTTGAGTTTCCGAGGTTGACAATGTCCAAGGTTACAACACCGCCTGAAAAAATGGGAACAACCTCACGGCTTATGCTCTCATGCTCCACGTTTATCACCGGACGCGGGACGTCGTCGTAGACCTCAGCAACAAGCCTAAGGTTTTTCTCCAACAAATCATCTCTCAAGCCGAGCTCCGTCAACTCCGCCAGAGTAGCCTCCAAGACCGACTTTTTCTTGACAATGCCGGATAGCTTGGCAGCAGCAGCCGCCGCGGCCGCGCTGATCACAGGCTTGCCGACTATTTTTAACGCTGCATCGGTCAGGCTGTGCTTCACAACTTTTGCAACTCCATGCTTTACATCGACTGCGTCGGCGTGTGTGTTTATGAACAAAACTCCACCCTTTTTTAAACCCTCCAGCGGCCTGGCCAGCCAGTCGTCCAGCAGCGTCTCATCCATGACGACCACGATGTCGGGGTCGAAGATAAAACCCCTCTCCAGGATAACGCTGTTGGAGATGCGTGTGAACGCGACAACAGGCGCACCCCGTCTCTCAGCCCCATATACAGGAGAGTCTTGGGCCATGAAGCCTTCGAGAAAAGCTGCCTGGCCGAGAATACGGCTGCTGGTTTTAACACCCTGGCCGCCCCTGCCGTGAAACCTTATTTTGAGCATGGGGCTCTACAATAACAATCCACACGGCGTTTTATATACGCTTTTGAAACCCTGTTTAAATTATGGGCCACGGACAATACCCATGCCAAGCCTAAGCTTGGGCTCGATAATCGGGTGGTGTAATTGAACAGTCTTGAAGCATTCTTTAGCCCCAGCTCGATAGCCGTAGTTGGAGTCTCACGAGATCCTGCGAAAATCGGCCGAGTCATATATGAAAGGTTGATGGCTAACAGAGAGAGTGGTGTTTTGAGGGCTGAGGTTTATCCGGTTAACCCCACAGTGGCCGAGATCATGGGACGTCGTGTGTTTGCAAGCATCTCAGATATAAATGAAAGCATCGACCTGGTCGTGGTCGCCGTTCCTGCTTCTCACGTCCCTCAAATAATCTCGGAGGCTGGTAGAAACAACGTCAGGGCCGCGATCATAGTAAGCGGAGGGTTCTCCGAAACCGGCAACATCCATCTAACGCAGCTTTTGAAAGAAATCATCTCCAGTTATAGAATCAGAGTTCTCGGCCCAAACACAGTCGGCGTAATAGACAACTACACTGGCGTCGACACGTTCTTCACACGGCCTCTAAAACCTTTTTCGAACGGAAGGCCGGCACGGAGCATAACATATCCGCGGAGAGGGAACATAGCCATCGTATCGCAGAGCGGAGCCATAGCCTACTATATCATAGACTCTCTAGGAGAGAGAGGTGTAGGGCTGAGGGCTGCAGCCTGCGTTGGAAACCAAGTGGACGTCAGCTTATCCGAGCTGGTCGGCTATTTCTCCAACGATGCTTTAACAGCGGTCATCGCATTGTATGTTGAGGGGGTTGACGATGGCAGAAAGTTTCTCAACGAAGTTCTGAAAGCTGTTAGGGCGGGAAAACATGTGATAGTAGTCAAAGCCGGAAGAACAGACATAGGTAGGAAAGCTGCTTACACGCATACAGCTAGCATGGTCGGCGAATGGGAAGCTTTCGTTGGAGCTCTAAAACAGGCCGGGGCAGTAGTCGTAGAAAGTGTCCAAGAACTGGTTGACGTAGCTGTGGCTTTGAGCCTCCAGAAGCCTCCGAAGGGAAATAGGTTGGCTGTGTTAACAAACGGAGGCGGTTTTTCAGTCATGTCCTCAGACCTAGCCCAAGCAGCCGGCCTAGAAATACAGCCGCTACCCAACCATTTAGCCATAGAGTTAGAGTCTTTGAAGAAGATGGAAAAGATTCCAGCTGTAGTTGTTCCAGCAAACCCATTAGACTTAAGCGGCAGCGCAACCCCAGAGACTTTTGCAGAAGCCTACAGAGTAGTTTCCGCCAGTGGTTTGTACGACATGCATCTGATAATGCCCTTCCACATCCCTCCCTCGATGGATGAAACGGTTATTGAGAAAGTCGCAGCCATAGCCAGAAACTCCGGAGCAATGGTTGTTGGATGCGATACTGGAAGCTCGGAGTGGGCTGTGGCTGTACGCCAGCTCATGGTTCAAAACGGAATTCCTTCATACCGAAACATGGAGGAGGCGCTTAAAGTCCTATCGACTTTGGCTAAAGTCTTAAAACCGGCAAGACGTGAGTTTCCGATTTTTAAGCCGCAGAACGGCAGAGGTCAACGGCCCTTAACACGGGATGAGATATATCATATGCTGCGAAAGTATGATGTCCCAGTTGTTAAGGAAAAGGTTGTGTATTCGGAGGATGAGGTCTGGGATACTGCTGAAGAAATGGGTTACCCGCTCGTGATGAAATTAGCTTCCCAAAGGCTTGCGCACAAGACAGACGTCGGAGGGGTGGTGCTGGGAATAAACGGCAGCCAGCAAGCCGTTCAGGCTTTCAGAAAGCTTTCCGAGCTGGCTGCAAGGCTCGGTGTTGAGAAAGACGGGATAGCTGTGCAGGAGATGGTTTACGGTCTTGAGCTGATACTCGGGTCCAAAATAGACCCTGTCTTAGGGCCTGTCACCATGGTGGGGTTGGGCGGCGTATTCACCGAAGCCATCAGAGACTTCGTCACGTTTGTCGCCCCGCTCGAGTATGACGAGGCTGGAACGATGATGGACATGCTGAGGTTTTCAAACCTCTTCAAAGGGTTCAGGAACATCCCTCCTGTAGACAGGAAAAAACTGCAAAAAACGATAACCAGCTTCTCCAAAATAGTATTCGAAAACCCCTCTATAACCATGCTTGAGATAAACCCTTTGATCGTCGCAGGCGATAAAATAAGAGCTGTCGACGCAAGGGGTATGGCAACACTACAATAATATTGTTTAGCTGCCTTGAAAACATGCCATAGCCCCAGCCTAAGCTGGTCTACAAAACTTTTTCAACAGGCTGCTTCAAGCCATCCGCCAACGCCAAAACATAAAGAGAGCCGTTTTCCATGTATAGTGACCGAGGGGGCCGTGGTCTAGCTTGGTCTAAGACTCCAGCCTGGGGCGCTGGCAATCCTGGGTTCAAATCCCAGCGGCCCCAACCGATGGAGGCAGCCTTTCCCCTGACCTGGTAGGTACTGTCAACCAAGTAATACGCCTCCTTCTGTCTTGGTTTTTATGAGTGTGTTGTGTATTAGGGCTATTGCTGCTGCTATCTCTTCTAATCTCTTTACTGTCTTTGAGTTTATGTTGTTGTAGAATCTCTTGGTCCTATCCTTAAGCTTCCTAAACCACCTCTCAACCCTATTCCTATCTCCAAACGTCTCATGGATGTATTCTATTCCGAGCCTCT
>JAWBRA010000008.1:0-70592 GCA_038844785.1 Candidatus Caldarchaeum sp. | reverse complement strand
AAAGATTCCTTGAAGTAGTTAGGGATAAAGAGGAGGATAAAACAGCTCAACACATACCTCCCAACATACAGGCCTAAGGTATCAGAGAAGCGGATAAGGGCATGGATGACCTTAAGTTGACAGTCCCCCCAGCGGCTGTGGGCAGAATACGTGTGGTGGATTTGACTGGGCCCCCAACTTGTAAGGTTCGGGATCTGGTGCCGTGAGCTTGGCGTAGAGGCTTGGCGGGGCGATTTTAAGTGGATAGCGAACAGGTTTACATCTGTAGATTGGTTTGGTACTGAGTATACTAGGACTGAAACATGTGCCTCTGCCTGCTCCGATGACGTTTACGATGCTATAGGATGGTCCACTAACTTGCCCCATCCGAGGGCCGCCTCCTTTGAAGAATATGCGTGGTGGTGTTGGCCTGTGCGATGCATAGCTGACAATACGTGCGATGAGGAGGCCGAAGTTCGCACCGAACAGGCACAATCTATAATACCATCCTATAACTGTTACACTCACGTAGATTTTACAATAAAATCGGCCAATAACTATTTTGGCATGAGGTTTGAAGCAGAGGCGGAGAAGAGGGGGCAGGAATGCCAGCTAACATGCGTCCATCATACCACACCTAATGGGTGAGTTCTATGGTCTCCGTACGCTTAAACAGGTGGGTGGCCGTCGCCTTAGCGGTAGCATCTCCAGCGCTAGCCATAACGTTGATGGCCACACCCGTCGTCTTCCAGCAGAACCGTGCCGAACCAATAGACGTAAAAATTTTGGTTGATAGGCTACTTCGAAGGCCCGACGATATCGGAGTCCTTCTAGCCGACGCCAGAAGCAAGATCATGGCCTGTATGACGCGCTTGGCGCAAAGATGGGCCGCCATGGGCTACTCTACTGAGGGCCCTCCGCCAGACGAGACCATCCGCATGCCTGGCGAGCTGATCCAAGTTTGGGGCTGCCCAGACGCCTTCATAACTATAAAATATGGGAGCATTCAGCCAATGACGAAGGCAGACCTTGTGGACCTTTTCATGCGCCGTGTTACTTTGCTAAGGCTTATGGTTGAGGCGGCGCCTGACTATACAACGGAGGCAATCATCACCCCCGTAAAGCCGCTAACACCCATGGAATTCGAAGGCCTCGTCTCAAGCCTAGGGCTAAAGGTTACGTGGACCGGGTACGACCTTGTACGCCTCGATACCGGTGAATCCGTGGCAGGAGGGGTCTGATGGAGGCACAATACCAGCCACCCATCCATCATGTGGAGTTAGCAGAGGAAAGGCTACCTCAAGGCGTTGAGCTAGCCTACCAAATAGTCTCCTTCGGTGTCACAGCTGATATGCGGTCGCTGCTTGAGCTCCAAAAGCACCCGTTGGCCCTATTGGTTGACCTAGGACCGTTGGATGTTGCCCATCGCTACGCGCGGCTAGGGGCCTACGTGGCAGTAGTTCAACGGTTTGGGGATCACGTCCTAACCTACGCGCTTATTAATAGAGTTGATCCGCGGGAGCTGAAGGAACTTGTCATGCACCACATCGTCTCTTAGGTCCATCTCCTTAACCAACACGGCCAAGCGGATAGGATGCCTCATTTCGGCTGCTGTCAGCTCTCGGGTTCAAATTATGCTAGGGTTCTACCCACTTCCAGCTGAAAGACGTGAGCTTATGTTAACATGCCCCTACTCCCCGTCCCGCATATAGCTGCGACGGGGCTGGGGGTTGATGATGTTGGCTATGGTATTGCTCGTCAGCTCGGTTACCGTCACGCTTTCCGGCGTTGTTTTGCTAGCCATGGTGGCCACAGCCTTGTCGGAGTTACGGTCTCGAAAATGGCCTCGAACACTTTAAGCACGTTAAAAGAGTTGTTGAAACTAATCATCAATGCAGAAAATTTAGGTAGAGTTAATCTTGAATGAATTTTTTTCCATTTATGGAGTGGCGATAATTGCTCTTCTCGTTATTGGCGCCTTTCTCTCCACCAAGCATTCTAAACACATGAAGCAAAGGTGCCGGCGTTGACCCTAACGTACATAGATTTTATAGTTGAAAAAGAGGAGTGGAATCTTTACGAGCTTGAAGATGAGACTAGGCTGAGGCTAAAGGTCGTCTTAGCCTTGGTAGTAAAAACTTGACCATATAGCTATTCATATTGGTATGAAAACGTCATCGCTCCAGCATACATCCCTCCCAAGCTAGGAGGTTCTCCCGGAAAACCAGTCAAAGAATACACACAGGAGGAATTACAGATGGCAATAGTCGTGGAGAATATGCAGTTTAGACCGTTAAAAGAAGAGTGGAACGTTTATCGACTCTCAGATGGCTCGACCTTAAGCATGAAGCCATTGATAACAGAGATCAGTAGGACGGGGCTTTACGATGATCTGGGACAACCCGTTTATCGTGTGATGGCTCAAGCGATAGTAAAAGGTAAACCCGCCAAGAAGTAACTCCCCAAACTAAAATCGAACCAGCGACAAGCACATCATCAATTATCGGTCAAGATATGTAAGTAATAACTGGGACGCTGGCTGGCTCGTCGAAGTGTTTCAGAGAAACCGATTTTAATTTGCGATTATATATTACGAAAAAAGTGTTCTAAATGTGACGGTCAAGTATAGTGACGAGAGACAGAACCTAAGATGAGCGTTTTAAAGACGATGTTCGGCTGGCCGAAGAAGGGCAATACCACAACCGGCATCAAGCCTTTGATACTAGGTACAGGCTTAGGGAACGGGTCTGGAACTATGAAGTCTTAATCCAGTATGCGTAGCTCAGCCCGATAATGAGGACCATAATCCGGGCAATAAGCCAAGAGGTCTTGAGACCGGTCATAGAGATAGCTCCCCGGTTTGCTCTAAAATGTGTTGAGTGCGAGACAGAGTATCAGACCATTGTTGAACGATGCACCGGGAAAGACTGCGCGTCCACCGACTTCAAGCAGAGACATAGGTTAGCCAAGTCCTAGAGTAGCCCAACCCAAACCATACGTTTAGACAGATGCTTAAGAGCCTTATCTTTTACAACCTAACGGTTGACGACTAAGAATAAGCTACTCAGCGGGCCGACGTAAACTGTGTAAAGATCGTGCTACATGTAGAGGTCAGCGTTGAAGACCTTCGTTACAATTAGGAAAAACACAACAACTATAGATAGATAACCTCTCAAAAAGAAATCAGCTTCATGATATACTATATCAATTGTTTGACGGCTATCCGCTTATAACCATGTTTCCAGAACTCATGGCTTCGATGAGGTGCTGGCTGTTTCTAATCATACTGCTTCTTCTGCCTGCGGTTTACGGGCTTGAGCCTTCTCCTTCAGGAACGCCTTTCGGCAAATTCTACGTCAGGGTTCTGGACTGCTCTAACCAGCAGCCCATAGTAGGAGCCTCAGTCAACCTAGATAACCCGGGTCACAGAGCATCTTCAGTCACGAACATGACGGGCTACGCTGAGATAGAGGGTTACGCATGGTTCTACACCTATTATATTACTGCAAGCGGCTACAGGTTTACCCATGGTGAGAGAAGGTTCTCTATAGGAGAGGTGTTCACGACATGCCTGTTCAGGGAGACGGGAGGTTTTTGAAGGGTTGTTTCAGACCTTCTAGGCTGGCAGGGAGACATACATGCTGGAGGAGCTGGATGGGGTCTGGTTAGGCCGAAGAACTTCGAGCCGGGAGTCTTCAACATAACAAGCATAGAGCTTATGGTTTCAGGGTATGACAGGCCTGTAGGGTTCTGGACATCCGGCAAGGGAAAGATTCTCCCCAAGCTCCTCGACACATACTTCAACATAACGGTCAAACCTCCTAAAGACTCTCCAGTCGGAAGGCTTAAGGCCGAGCTTAGAGTCAAAGCAGCCTTCATAGGTGATGACGGAGGTAGGATAGGGCCCATAACCTTCTTCACAGACCTAGAATACGTCATGGTCAGGGAGTTCAGAACCTTCAGCATAACAGTCCTAGACTACGAGGGTTTCAACCATGTCTCAAACTTCTCCGTAAGCCTTGTCAGCAGACTTTAAACACACCCGATGAAGGAGACCATATCGGTGTTGTTAGGGGGAGAGGTTTAGGGGAAGGTATGACGTTACAGCAGGATGGAGATTGAGAATCCCGAACATGTATAAGCCGTTGTTTCACTTTGAGGCTAACGACGGGAGAGAGGTTAGAATAGCTGTTTGGGTTGAAGACGGAATACCATACTTCAGCTATAAGGAAGATGAGGAATCTCCGTTTATTCCTTCAGGACATCAGCCAAACTATGATAAGGGGGAATCGTATTGTAGTAAGTGCTGTCAAACGTTTATAAATAAGGATAAGTGTCCTAACTGTAACAGAATATTGAGGAAAAAACCAAGGAGAAAGAGAAATAAGAGCGTTTCAGGGCTTTTAACAAGCGATGGTTGGCTATGATGTTTTGGTCTCAGCCCCACACTCTGGCCAGACTGAGTTACCCCGTTCCTACATTTTTTCAGTATGTCTTAAATGCCCTTTCTCAAACCATGTTGAATCGGTTTAGCAAAATTTAAATCCCGTTTGAACAGATAAGCACTATGTTAGGAAAAACATTCAGCCGCGATGTCTCTGAAGGGCCTGAGAGAGCTCCTCACAGGGCTATGCTCAGGGCTGTAGGCTTGAAGGATGCTGACTTCAGCAAACCGTTTGTCGGCGTGGCCAGCACGGGAAACGAAGTCACGCCCTGCAACCTTCACCTAGATGGGTTGGCTAAAAGAGCCAAGGAAGGTGTTTGGGAGGGCGGCGGCGTCGGCATACAGTTCACCACAATAGCCGTGAGCGACGGAATCTCGATGAACACGGAGGGCATGAAAGGATCGCTTGTAAGCAGGGAGGTGATAGCAGACTCCATCGAGCTCATGTGCTTCGCCCAAAGGTTCGACGGCCTTGTAGGCATTGCGGGGTGCGACAAAAGCCTGCCGGGCACAGTCATGGCCATGGCGCGTCTAAACATACCCTCCGTCTTCCTCTACGGAGGCACTATCCTCCCAGGCAAATATAAGGGACGTGACGTCACTATCCAGGACGTTTACGAAGCGGTTGGAGCCTACAGCTCGGGCCAGATCAGTTTGCAGGAGTTGCTTGAGCTGGAGCGTGTCGCCTGCCCCACGGAGGGCTCTTGCGCGGGACTATATACGGCAAACACCATGGCCTCGGCCATAGAGGCGCTTGGCATGTCGCTGCCTGGAACAGCTTCGATCCCTGCGGTGGACGACAGAATCTACGAGGCTGCCTACAGGTCTGGCAGACAGGTTATGAAGCTTTTGGAAAACGGTATAAAGCCCCGTGACATTATGACTTACGAGGCTTTTGAAAACGCTGTCACGACGGTATGTGCTATGGGCGGCTCTACCAACGCGGTTCTTCACATTCCAGCGATAGCTCATGAAGCTGGTGTTAAACTCGATATAGACATGTTTGATAGGATAAGCAGAAAAACCCCTCACATCGTTGACATGAGGCCTGGAGGAAGGTTTGTCATGGTTGACCTAGACCGCGTTGGTGGGGTGCCTGTTGTGTTAAAAAAGCTTCTTGAAGCAGGCCTTCTGCACGGAGACGTTTTAACAGTTACTGGGAAGACTTTAGCGGAAAACCTTAGAGAGTTCAAGTTAGGCGACGGAGGGGAGGTGGTCCGCCCAATCACACAGCCTCTCCATCCAACAGGCGGCATAGTGATACTCAAGGGAAACCTAGCTCCGGAGGGAGCTGTGGTAAAATCCACGGCCTCAACAATCCAGTCCTTCAAAGGCCCTGCCCGCGTCTTCAACTCGGAGGAGGAGGCTTACAGAGCATTGCTGAGGCGGGAGATTCATGAGGGCGACGTGATCGTCGTAAGGTATGAGGGGCCGAAGGGCGGGCCCGGGATGAGGGAGATGCTTGCTGTCACCGCCATAGTTGTGGGCCAGGGGCTTAAGGAGAAGGTTGCGCTGATAACCGACGGCAGGTTTTCAGGAGCGACGCATGGCCTGATGGTGGGGCATGTGGCGCCGGAGGCGGCGGTAGGAGGCCCAATAGCAGTCCTCGAAGACGGCGACAACGTGATAATCGACGTGCCAAACAGAAGGCTTGACGTCGAGCTTGACGAAACAGAAATCCAGAAAAGGCTCAAGGCTTGGACGCCTCCACAGCCGAGGTATGTTTCAGGCGTGCTGGCCAAATACGCTAGGCTCGTGGGTTCTGCGAGCAAAGGAGCTGTATGCGGCTGAAAGGGTTTTAAGCACGTTCTTCAAACGTTAGCTAGGTTTGACGGGGTGCTCGGGCTTTGCCTGCGGCGAGTCAAGACTGGGAAGCAAAGCGGCAGCAGGTCGTCCAAATACTAGAGACCATAATAAACGACACAGAGACACCCCGTAACATAAGGCGCGTAGCGAAACAAGCTTCAGAAGAGCTTTTCAACGAAAAATACAATCCTGCGGTAAGGGCTGCAAACTCCATCGAGTTGATAGAGGAGATAATCAACGACCCCAACATGCCTTCGTTCACAAGGACGCAGCTCTGGATGGCGATAAGCATTCTCGAGACAATCCGTTCATCCCAGCCGTAACATTTTCTTAAACAGTAAAATACGTCAGACTAATGTCAAATTTGAGACTCGAGAGGTTGCCATCCGATGAACAAATTGGTCCAATATTCGTTGCTCCTGGCGTTTGTGTTAGCTCTAGCCTACGTATTAGGGCTTAACACGAGCCAGGCAGTTTCGCTCGTAGTCCTCGGCGGCATGATTGGAGCAACTCTTATGTTCTGGAGGTTCAGGCTTGTGTTCGCTTTTTTTGCCCTAGCGATCATGCTGGGAACAAACCTGCTTGAGATAAACCTTCTGATAGAGTTCGCTCATCTAGACACAATACTGTTTCTAGCCTCTATGATGGTGGTGGTTGGATACTTAGAGGATGCCCGTTTTTTTGAAGTGCTGATGGACAAGCTTCTCGCGAGAGTAGGTAACAGGCCAAGAATCTTGGTTGTTTCGTTGATAGCGATGTCTGCCCTGTTAGCGGCTTTGGTTGATGAAGTAACCTCGATCTTGATAATGGGCGCGATAATACTAGATTTTACGTCAAGATACAACCTAAACCCGGTTAGGTTCATCATACTTGCAGTATTCGCCACTAACATAGGAAGCTCTGCAACAGTGGTCGGGAATCCGGTCGGCGTCATGATAGCTTTTCGAGCAGGACTGGGCTTCGCTGACTTTTTACGATGGGCAACACCGATCTCAACCGCCGCTCTTATTCTGTTTATACTGATTAGCATGTACGTTTATAAAACAGACATAAAAATACTTGCAAACAACTTAGGCAAACAACCAGTAAACCCCACCTCCACCGCAAACGGAATCAACAGCGACAAACTCGACATTAGAGTACCCGCCGCAATATTCATCGCAACCATCACAGGACTTATTCTCCACACACCAATCGAGCAGGTCTTAGGATTAGGGAAAAACGCGATGCTCCTAGGCGTGCCGTTCTTGTTCGCAGGAGCTGTTATGTTGCTTGAAAGGGAAAGGGCTCGTGAGCTTGTCGAGAGGAGAATCGATTGGTGGACTCTATTGTTTTTCATGATATTTTTTGCAACCGTCGGCACGCTCAACCATACCGGTGCTACCCAAGTCTTCGCAAACATAATTTTACAGATTGGAGGCAACAGGCTAGAATATTTACTGATAATAATCATGGTCGTATGTGGGTTGATGTCAGCCTTCATGGATAACGTGCTAGCCGTAGCCACATGGATACCGATAATGAAAACTCTCGGAGATTTTGGAGTAAACATCTTTCCTCTTTGGTGGGCTATGCTTTTTGCAGGAACGTTGTGGGGAAACCTGACTATTATTGGCAGCACAGCAAACATAGTTGCCGTGGGTATGCTGGAGAGACGTGAACGCATACATATTACTCTAAGACAGTGGATCGGCTTAGGCGCTGCAGTTACGTTTCCAACAGTGGTGTTAGCCTTAACATTGTTATACCTACAGCTGCCTTTGGCCGCCTAGTCTCCCGCAAGCTTCGCAACAATAACCATCTTCTCTTTTTTGACCGTGACCCAGACCTCATAGCCAAACTTCAGCAACGTGGCGAAGACATCATACCAGGGGAAATAACCAGGCTCGTTCACAGTGATCTCAAAACCACCATACTCCGTGTTTATCTCTCCTGTCTTACCAACCTGAAGCTCAAGACACTTCCGAATGTCGGGAATAAGTTTTTCAGAAGAGACACGTGCAGGTTTATCGTTGTTCCCCGAATACTGTGAGCTGAATGTGTTGAGGCTAGTGTCCAAGGTCGTTGGCAAATTGTGTGGCGACCGTATTTAAGCCTACCCTGAATGGATTTAAATAAAAACAGCCCGTAAAGCTGTGAAAAAGGCTTGGGGTTGAGGGTGGCCTTTCAAGGGGAAAAAGGTGCTTACAGCGAGGAAGCAGTTATCTCCTATTTTGGCGATAAGGCTGAGCTTTTTCCATGCAAAACCATTCGTGAGGTTTTCAAGAACACGGAAGCCTTGGTGGTGGACTTTGGCGTTGTCCCTGTAGAGAACAGCATAGAGGGAAGCGTTGCAGAAACATACGACATGTTTCTAACCTCGAGCGTTAAAGTGGTTGGGGAAATAATACTCAAGATAAGACATTGTCTTATATCGCATCCTGGGACAACGCTTGCCGACGTTAAGGTGGTCTATTCCCATCCTCAAGCCCTTGCGCAGTGCAGAGGCTTTCTGACATCTCTCGGCGCTGAGATGGCTGTAACATATGACACGGCGGGAAGTGTGAAGATGATTAAGGAGCAGGGTCTCAAGCATGCTGCTGCCGTAGCCAGCGAGAGGGCAGCACAGATATACGGCATGTCCGTCCTCGCCAAAGGCATCGAAGACTACGGCCATAACTACACGAGGTTCCTAGTAATATCTACGAGGGAAACTACCCCGCAAGCCGACAGTAAAACATCGATAATATTCTCGACGGTTCATAGGCCGGGAGCCCTTTACAACGCGTTGGGAGCCTTCGCGAGAAACAACATAAACCTCACAAAAATAGAATCTAGGCCAACCCGTCAAAGGCCATGGGAATACTATTTTTTCGTCGATTTTGAAGGCCATGTGGAAGATGAGAGGGTCAGGATGGCGTTGGCGGAGCTATCCTCCCACACGATATTTGTTAAAGTCCTCGGCTCGTATCCGAGGGCTTTGACCGAGCTGTAGCTGGCGCGACGTTTTTACATGATTTTATGACATGCCAAAGATTCTAGGACTTCGATGAGGGCCTGCGTACCGTTCTCACCGTGTCCCATGCTGTCAAGGGCTTTAACAAGCTCAGCTACTAGCGAGACGCCTGGCAAGGACACACCAAGGCTTTCAGCCACCTCTCTTATGATCCGCAGGTCTTTTCTCAAATGCTTCACCTTAAACCCTGGCTTAAAATCTCTTACGGCCATCCGGGGGCCTAGGTTGGCCAGCTGCCATGAGCCGCCGGCGCCAGTCGACACAACCTCTATCACCTTGTTAACGTCCAGCCCCGCCTTCGAAGCCATCAACAACATCTCGCAAACGCCCAGCAGGTTTAGCGAGACAGCGACTTGGTTGCAGAGCTTTGTGAAGCTGCCTGAGCCGGAGCCCCCCATGTAGTAGATGTGTTTACCCATCGCCTGCAGCACCGGCAAAGCTCTTTCGAAAGCCTCTTTAGACCCTCCTACCATGATGGTCAAAGCTCCCTGCTCAGCGGCCATGGTGCTTCCTGAAACGGGGGCGTCAAGCATTTCACCTCCTTTAGACCTCACCAACGCAGCCATCTCCTTAGAAAAGATGGGGGAAACTGTTGACATGTCAATTACAATCTGCCCTTCCCTAACTTTCTCTAAAACACCTCTTTCACCCGCTAGAACCTGCCTAACCTCAGGCGCGTCGGGAAGCATGGTGATGACAATGTCTGTCTGGCTTGCGACCTCGGCCGGAGATTTACAGGGCAACGCCTTTAATTTCGCAAGCTCCTCAACCGGGCCAGGGCTTCTGTTATAAACCGCTAAACGGAACCCTTTCGCCAGAAGGTTCTTCGCCATAGGCTTGCCCATAAGACCTAAACCTATAAAACCAACAGTGGTCACGCCAGTTTACTGACTAGACTGGGATATGAGGTTTTGAAGAACATCTCAGATGAAAAACTATGTAAGTTTTTTATTTGCCTAGCGGTTGTTTACACGGCGTAGGATTAGGCGATGACTAGGCGCGGCGGTAGAACACCTGTACCGTTAAAAGTTGAAGACACAGCCAGCCTTGCGAGGCTTGTAGCATCACGCGCAGACTACATACCGCCCTTGCTGGAGTTTAGCGTGAACGGCAGACACATCCTTTCGCATCTGATGAGCATACCTTTCGGAAAATACAGTTTGCCGATCCTTGTCTACGCGGAACTTACCAACGCTCCCAAACCATACTTGGTATACACTCCGTTGGAGAGGGAGGAAGCAAGGTTCTCAGACATCCCAGAAACTGGGAGATATGTGTCGTTTCCAGTAATCGAAATAGAGCCTACGCCTGACATCATTGAAATGGCTTTGTCCGAGCCTTTAAAAAAGAAAATAAGGGGGCTTAAGTCTGTGCACGTAAAGACCCTCGGGTCTTTGATGCGGCTGGTTTCAGCCATTGTTGACGAGGCCTCGAGCCCTCCGCTCTGGTGCTTTAAGCTAGACGGCGGCTACGTTGTTGGAGTAATATACCCTGTTTACGAATACTATGACTCTGCAGCGTTACCCCTCGTTTACTACACCGAGCTGGATTCAAAGCCTCCAGCGCCTTTCATAGCCTACAGGCCTGTAGTCGGCGGCCACAAAATACAGTACTCGGACTCTCTGTCTGACTCTCGGTTCGTCTACGGCCGCATAATCTTTGTTGAAACTTTCCCCTTTAAGCTCTAGGTTCGCCAAAGCTCTTTACGTAGAAGGTCTCTTACCGCCGTCCTCATCAAAGCGCTCCTGCTCGGGTAAACCCCTTTCTTGATCAGCTCATCCATCCCGTCTATTAAAGCTTCAGGCATCTTAACCGATATCAGCTTCATACCGGCTCTCGGTAATACCAGGCTCGGTATTAAATTTTGTATCGGGGTGTAGGAATGCCGCTGGGGAAAACTCTATAAAAACCCTTGACACGGCTATCGCTAGGTGTGATGTAGTATGGCAGCAACAGTAGGCACAGCTACGCAGCCAGTTATAATTTTGAAGGAAGGAGCCAAGAGGATGCGCGGCCGAGAGGTCCAGGGCGCCAACATAATGGTGGCAAAGATAATCGCCGAAACTATGAAGTCGTCGCTAGGGCCTAGAGGCATGGATAAAATGCTGGTGGACAGCTTCGGCGACATCGTCATCACAAACGACGGCGCAACAATCCTCAAGGAGATGGATGTGGAGCATCCTGTAGCAAAAATGCTGGTAGAGGTATCTAAGGCTCAGGACGAAGAGGTCGGCGACGGAACAACCTCGACTGTTGTTTTAGCTGGCGAGCTTTTGGCCAAGGCGGAGGAGCTTATAGAGAAAGAGGTTCACCCGACAATAGTGATTGAAGGGTACAGGAAGGCTGCTGTCAAGGCTTTAGAGATACTCGATGAAATCGGCATTAAAGCAAGCCCAACCGACAAGGAACTACTCAAAAAAGTGGCTAAGACAGCCATGATAAGCAAGTTGGTCGGAGAGGAATCCGACTACCTTGCAAGCCTTGTCGTCGATGCGGTGACACGTGTTGCTGAGAAAGTAGGCGACAAATGGACCGTTGACCTCGACGATATAAAGCTGGAGAAGAAGGAGGGTCAGTCACTCCGCGACACAAAACTGGTTGAAGGAATAGTTTTGGACAAGGAGGTTGTCCACCCTGACATGCCCAAGCTTGTGAGAAACGCCAAAATTGCCCTGCTTGACGCAGCTCTTGAGATTGAGAAAACAGAGTTCGACGCCAAGCTAAACATAGAGACACCCGAGCAGATGAGGGCTTTCATGAAGCAGGAGGAGGATATGCTACGTGGAATGGTTGAGAAAATCGCGTCAACAGGAGCCAACGTAGTCTTATGCCAGAAGGGCATAGACGACCTAGCCCAGTACTTCTTGGCCAAGAAAGGCATAATGGCCGTCCGCCGCATCAAGAAGAGCGACATGGACAAGCTTGCAAAAGCAACGAAAGGAAGGGTGATATCGCGGATAGACGACCTGACGCCTGAAGACCTTGGAAAAGCCTCCCTCGTTGAGGAAAGAAGAGTCGGCGAAGATAAGATGGTTTTCGTCGAAGGATGTGAAAACCCCAAGTCGCTCACCATCCTCATCCGAGGCGGCACCCAAAGAATAGTTGACGAAGCCGAGAGGTCTTTGAAAGACGCGGTAAACGTAGTCAAGGACGTGATAGTTGAAGGCAAGGTTATAGCAGGAGGTGGAGCAGGAGAGATTGAGACAGCTCTTAGGCTTAGAGATTATGCGAAAACACTTCCAGGTAAGGAGCAGCTGGCCGTCAACAAGTTCGCCGAAGCTCTCGAAGCCATTCCATCACAGCTGGCTGAGAGCGCAGGCATGGACCCGATCGAAGCAATAGTAAACCTTACTTCAAAGCACAAGGAGGGCGGGATAACATATGGTATAAACGTCTTCAAGTCGGAGATAGTTGACATGCTAAAGCTCGATGTTCTCGACCCGCTGCTCGTCAAGAAGCAGACCATCAAATCAGCCGTGGAGGCTGCGGCGATGGTGCTGAAGATCGACGACATAATAGCTGCTTCGAGGCTGGAGACGTCTACACCAGGTAAGAAGGGCGAGGAAAAGGAGAAGGAAGAAAGCGGAGTTGGTGAGGACTGAGGCAAAGCCCGCCCTCCTTCGTCTAACAAAGTACGAGAAGGCTAGGATCATCGGCGGTCGGGCCCTCCAGATATCGCTTGGCGCCTTCCCTCTAGTGGAGGTTAGACCAGGGGATACAAACATCGACATAGCAAAGAGGGAGTTTGAGAGAGGAGTGCTTCCAATCATAATCAGGAGAAAAAGGTCTGACGGTAGCTACGTGGACATTCCTTTGAAAGACCTGCTCGCCGATGAGGACAAGAATCCTTGACAGATGAAACAGAGAGCTGGAGAAACGCGGCCTTGCTGCTTGCGATAGCTGTGCTTGCCACGTTGGCCCTGCAGCAAATCGGGCTCCAGTTCACCCCTCTGTTTTTATTTTTCTCAATCTATTTCCCGTTTGCTTTCGCATCAGCCGTGTATGTTGTAAAATACTTGCAGAAAAGAAGACGTGCGTACTAGCTACAGATGTCTGTGGTATTAGGTTTGAAGTATGTGACGGGCAACAATAAAAGCTGGCTTTTACGATGCTGGCTTGGGTATGTACAGGGCTGGCGTTAGAGAACTGAGGGGCTGGGGTGGTAGGTCAGCCCGTTTTTACTACAACAAATCCCGTCAGATTATAAGCGGGATGGTAAACTCTTTCCTAAACCTCCACGGGCCTGACGAGCTTGTGGCAGGTTTTGCGGAGCCCTTTTTCACAGATTTTGTAATCGTGGTCAGCGGGCTCGATGAAATGTCAGGCGACTCCACGCTTGTCATGGGCTCGATTCTTAAGGAGTGTCTTAACGTCAGGTCGGGTGTCGCTGCGCTGGGAGGCCGTTTCACAAACCGTTTCAAAATACCTCAGGAACTGCCCACAGTAGCCAGCCTGTTCGGTTTTTCCGACAGCCAGGTGCAACACCTGCTTTACTGCAGCAGGATGGTGGCCAAAACTGACAGCGTCGCTATCCAGGATGGATTCGACCTCTACTTTCACATGATGATAATCTCCCACAGCGGCATGTGGACCGTCATACAGCAAAGCATCAACCCATACACCCTGGCTGTCAGACGCTATCACTGGTTTTCAGGATATCTGAGAAGCTTCGTTGAAGAACCGCATACAGGCATCATATCGATGGAGAAAAAGTCTAGGGTTCTTGACATGACCGCTGAGGACAGCAGACAGTCTAGAAAAGCCTCGCTCGAGATTCTCGCAAATGATGTTCCAAAGCTTCAACGTCTTTACACGTTCGCGAAAACTCCCAACCAAATGACTCTAGATGAGGAAGGAAAACAGGTGGCGGACTTTCTGAGACCTCATGAAAAAATAAACTGGACGCTGCTGCATGAATTGGAAAACAACACTCCGAAGGACTATGAGTCGTTGCTTGCTGTTAGGAGGGTTGGACGCGGGATAATACGTCTTCTCGCCTTCGGCGTCTACATATGCTATGGTGTAAAGCCGAGCCTGAGAGACCCGGCCATAAGCCCAAGCGAAGTCCCGAAAAAATACAGCGAAGACCATTTTCTATGGAGGCTTCAGCAGGTTGTTGACGCGTTGAGAAACTCCAACCTGTCGCCTGAGCTAAAAAGACACGGTTTACGGAGGCTTGCCGAAGTGTTTGGCGGCGATGGTGTCGAGACTGTTGCCGGCTAGGATTTGTTTGCAATAAATTCTTCAACCATTCTCCTAGCCACGTCGTCGGGGTATTGTTTCGGCGGAGACTTCATGAAATAGGCTGAAGGCCCCTCCAAAACCCCGCCAATCCCCCTGTCTTTGGCTATTTTGATGCATCTCACGGCGTCTATTACCACGCCTGCGGAGTTCGGGCTATCCCAGACCTCCAGCTTAACCTCCACGTTCAGGGGAGCATTCCCGAACGCCGAACCCTCTATTCGTATGTACGCCCACTTTCTATCCTCAAGCCATGGAACATAGTCACTCGGCCCGATGTGTATGTTTTCAGGTTTAATCTCGTACGGTATTAGAGAGGTTACTGCTTGGGTTTTGGATATTTTCTTAGACTGTAGTCTTTCTCTCTCCAGCATGTTGAGGAAGTCTGTGTTGCCGCCGAAGTTAAGCTGGCAGCTTCTCTCAATTTTCACCCCTCTGTCGACGAAGAGTTTTGTTAAGACCCTGTGCAGTATTGTGGCTCCAACCTGGGATTTTACATCGTCCCCTATCAAGGGTATGTTGCGCTTTGCGAAGACTTCTTGCCAACGTTTTTCCCGCGCTATGAACACGGGTATGCCGTTCACAAACCCTGTTCCAGCCATCAAAGCCTGCTCCACATACCATTTCGTTGCAGACTCGCTGCCGACAGGGAGAAAGTTTACAACAACATCAGCGCCCGAACTCTTTAAAACATCCGCTACATCAACCGTTGGAGAATCATGTTTGACTATGACGTCTTTCAGATATTTTCCAATGCTGTCGTGCGTCATGCCACGCATAACTTCAACACCTAGGTGAGGTACGTCAGCGAATTTGAGCGTGCAGTTCGGCTTCTGGAAAATGGCTTTTGAAAGGTCAAGCCCAACCTTGTTTCTGTCTATGTCGAAAGCCGCGACAAACTCTATGTCACCTACATGGTAGCCTCCAAGCCTTGTATGCATAAGTCCTGGGACAAAAGCATCGTCTGCAACATCTTTGTAGTAGTATACTCCTTGGACGAGGGCTGATGCGCAGTTTCCCACACCAATTATGGCTACCTTAACTTTTGGCATGGATGATGTTCTTATCAGGCGGCTAAATACTTTACGGTCGTAAAATAATCACCCAATACGGACAGCAAGGTCTGCGAGAAACTTCTTCGCCTTCCCGAGCGTTTTAACCCCTTTTTCCGTAATCGTGTAATACTTTCTTGCAGGACCCCTGCTCCCTTTAGCCTCGTTAACGACCTTTATCAGCCCACCGCGTTCGAGCCTGTAGAGAACAACGTATGAGGTCACCTGACCCGGTTTGAAGCCGAACTCTTTCTCGACCATTCTCCTGATCTCATAGCCGTAGAGTGGTTTTTTGCTGAGAAGTGTGAGGATGTAGAGCCACAGGTTTTCATGGGTCAGCTTTCTGACCAATCTTTCGTACGCCAAGACGACCGTAATGCACAGCAACATCTCAAGCCATAAGTCTTCCTCACAGATAGGTTGATTAGATACAGTAGTTGTCGAGCTCCTATGGTTAAGACGCTGCCAGTCAAGAAAAGGCTCGCCCGTGAGCTGAGGAGGGCCTGGCCCACCCCCGCATGGGTAGTGGCGAAAACACGCCGCCACGTCAGGTCTTCCCACAGAAGAAGAAGCTGGCGAAGGTCGAGGATCAAACCATAGAAAACGAACAGCTCGTTAGCGTGGTCCGAAATTCGTTATAAGAAACCATGCTGCCATTAGATGGAGGGTTTCAAGCTAGGGTCTGACACATCAATCAAATGGTGTCTTTGACGGTTTCAAGCTTGGAAAGGCCTCTTCAATTCTATGTTGGTTTGCTGGGGCTCTCGCATCTCCCTGGCTAGGAGACAAAGTTGTTCTCGGCAGCGGCCAATACAGCCCGCTCATCATCCTGTCGGAGAAGAAGGATGCTTTACCGAAGCCGGAAAAGGCTCTCGGACTTTGCTATCCTGGTTCCCTCTAGACGCGACCTAGCCAGGTTGTTTGTTAGATTGGCTGAAGGCTGGCAGTTCGAGGGAGCTTCGGACCATCTGGTAAGCGAGGCGCTCTATCTGAGGGACCCCGACGGCCATGGAATAGAGATCTACGCGGACAGACAGCGGACTGAATGGAGGTATTACGGAAACAGTTATGTACGCATGGCTACGCTGCCGCTGAACATTAACTCGCTTCTCCAAGAGCTTAGGGATGAGGGAACCAGTGTAGCTCTGTCGAGTAACTGGACAATCCCGAAACAAACTAAGCTAGGCCGCATCCATCTTCATGTTTCTAGGCTGGAGAAGGCTGAGAAGTTCTATCGTCAAATCCTAGGGTTTGACGTCATCTTTAGGCTGGGCCGGTCTGCTGTCTTTTTCTCCGCAGGAGGCTACCATCACCATATAGGGGCTAACGTTTGGGCCGGCCTCGACGCTCAACCCCTTTCCCGAGAATACGTAAGATTGGAGAGCTTTGCAATATGGCTTGGAAGTAGGCGTACGGTGTCGGAGTTCAGGGCTAGGCTTGTGGAGAACGGGTTGGCTGTGGAAGGCTCGCTTTTGAACGGGCCTGAGGGATATGAGGCGTCACTACCTGGGGCTATGACGGAAACGCTGTGGAGCTTGTCACCAGCAGACCATAAACAGCTCTGATTGTTTCACTCACCTTTGAACTCAGGCTTTCTTTTCGCGAAGAACGCAGATACACCTTCCATAAAGTCTTTCGTGAAGAGGAGGTCGGCGAAAAGGCTTCTCTCGACAGCCAACCCCCTGCTTAACGGCGCCTCCCTAGCAAGCAGAACAGCTTGCTTTATGGCTTTTAACGCCAACGGAGCCTGCGAAGCAAGCCTTTCGGCGAAGCTGCGGAGTTCTTCCTCAAACCGCTCGGGTGGAACTACTTTGTTTACAAGTCCTATGCGCCATGCCTCCTCCGCTTTAATCCTGTCGCCCAGCATCTCTATCTCCAAAGCCTTTGCTATCCCGACAATCCTCGGAAGCCTCTGTGTCCCGCCTGCACCGGGGATAAGGCCTAGGTTTACCTCCGGCTGTCCCAGCTCAGACCGTGTGGTGGCTATTCTAAAGTCGCATGCTTGAATCAGCTCGCAGCCGCCTCCCAGCGCATAGCCGTCTATGCCGGCCACAACAGGCTTCGGCATAGCCTCGATTATGTTCATAACCTCCTGAAAATCCCTCAAGAACCTTTCTGCATCAGCCTTTGTCTTGATTTCTGTGAAGGCCGTTATGTCGGCTCCCGCTGAAAAGGCACGGCCGCCAGCTCCTTTGAGAACTACAACACGTGTCTCGTTGTCATGCCATGCCTTGAGAAGGGCGTCTGTAAGCTCCTCAATCATCTTCGGCGTTATCGTGTTGAGCCTATGAGGTCTGTTGAGGGTTATCCAGGTAATTGGCGGAGTTCTCTCGAAGAGTATTTCGCTGTATGCCGTTTTTTCTACTGCAGCATACTTATGGAACCCCTCGCCGGTTTTCTTTCCCAGCTTACCTTCCGACACGAGCTGTGTTATCAACGGGTCCGGCTCGTAGAAAACACCGTACTTCTTCGCCGTCTTCCTTAAAGCGTTGGCTATGTTGTCGAGGCCGAGTTCGTCGGCCATTTCCAGCACGCCTTTGGGCCATCCTAGCCCAAGCTTAACAGCCGTTTCAACATCTTCAACCGAGGCCACATCGTTCCTAACGATCCATGCTGCTGCGTTAACTGCAGGAGCTATTATCGTAACAAGGTCTACTTTCTCGCCTGCTTCACGAGGTATTTCGGGCCTCTCGTAGACGCCGCCTCGGTATTCATAAAACCCTTTGCCAGACTTTTGTCCATATTGTCCTTTCTCATAAAGCTCCTTGAACAACGGGCATGGCTCGGGAGCGTTGGGCTCCCTCTCCTTTATCGACTGGCTAGCAAGATGTATGACGTCTATCCCCGAGTAATCGCATAGCTCAAACAACCCCATGGGAAGACCAGCCCTGTACTTGACGGCTGAGTCTATTTCAACAGGCTTAATCCCTTCCCTAGCCACCATCCAGCATGACAGGTTTAGAAGAGGTGTTAGGATTCTGTTAACTATGAAACCAGGGACATCCTTACGGCATACAACGACCGTTTTGCCCATCTTTTTCCCAATTTCAACCGCCTTCTCAACGGTTTGCTCGCTTGTTTTTTCACCTTTTATAACTTCAAGAAGTGGCATCAGGGGGGGTGGGTTGAAGAAATGCATGCCCACAACTCTGTCTGGACAGTCCGTGGCGGAAGCTATTTCGGTTATCGGCAGCGTGCTAGTGTTGGTTGCGAGTATGGCTCTGGAAGGAGCTGTTTTACTGAGTTTGCTAAAAATTTCTTTCTTCAAGCTGATCTTTTCAGGAACGGCCTCTATTACGAGGTCTGCATCTAGTGCAGCCTCCTCCAGGCTTAGAGTAGTCTTTATACGGTTTAAAGCGGCCTTGGCCTCTTCTGCCGTAATCCTTTTCTTCTCAACAAACTTATCCAGACTCCATCTGATCTTTTCCAATCCTTTCGCCAGAAACTCTTCAGCTACATCAACCATCACTACGTCAAAACCAGCTAAAGCCGCAACCTCTGCAATACCATGACCCATAACACCTGCTCCAACCACAACAACCTTCAAGCCTGCTCAAAACTAAGCGTCCAAACGGCTATTTAAACAGCTTCATGAAAGCTTGAAAAACCTTGCCGCTTTCTTCAAGGCCTCTACCAAAGCTTCCACGTCCTCAGGGGTGTTGTAGATGTAGAAGCTTGCCCTAGTTGTAGCCGTTACGCCGAGCCTTGTGTGTATAGGCATCGCGCAGTGATGTCCAGCTCTGACGCATATTCCGAACTGGTCGAGATATGTTGCAAGGTCGTGAGGGTGGATGTCTCCGAGGTTGAATGAGACGAGCCCGCATCTATGTCTAGGGTTTTCAGGCCCGTATATCTTGACGTGCCTGAGCTCTGACAAGAGTTCGAGTGTCTTGGCTATCAGTATGTGCTCGTACCCCCTGACCTTGTCCAGCCCGATGTTTCTAAGGTAGTCGACGGCAGCGCCAAGGCCAACGGCACCTGCGATATTAGGCGTCCCCGCCTCAAACTTCCATGGCACTTCGTTCCACACGCTTCTGTCCAAATACACCTCCTTTATCATCTCGCCGCCCCCCATGAAAGGCTCCATCTCCTCCAGCAGCTCACGTCTCCCGTAGAGCACGCCTATCCCTGTTGGGCCGAGCATCTTGTGTCCGCTGAAGGCCATAAAGTCGCAGTCGATGTCTTGAACGTCTACAGGCATGTGGGGGACTGACTGGGCTGCGTCAACCACAGCAACAGCTCCATGCTGGTGAGCAAGCTTCGTCAAGTATTTGGCGTCATTTATGGTGCCCAAAACATTGGATGCGTGTACGAAGCTAAAGACCCCAGCCCCATCTAACGTTTCCTCTATCTTCGATAGGTCTAGATAGCCGTCGCTTGTGAAGGGGATGTAGTCAAGCTTGTGTGCTTTGAGTCTTGCGACAAGCTGCCACGGAACAATGTTGCTGTGATGCTCCATCATCGTTAACACGATTTTGCTTTTTGGTGCAAGTTTGTTTAGCCCTAGGCTGTATGCGACAAGGTTTAACGCTTCCGTTGTGTTCCTGACAAACACTATCTCACGGGGGCTACGTGCGTTTATGAACTCGGCCACTTTTCGCCGAGCTTTCTCATATTCTTCGGTAGCTTCCACGCTCAACCCGTAAACTCCTCTGTGGACGTTTGCGTTTTGAGACATGTAAAACCGTTCGACAGCCTCTATTACCTGCCGCGGCTTTTGGCTTGTCGCCGTACTGTCCAGATAAACAAGAGGTTTACCTTGCCTGAATATTGGAAAATCTTCTCTGACTTTATAGGGGTCGATGGGAAGGGAGCCGGCCATAGTTTTAGTCATGCTTGGCGGTATATAAAAGGAAGTTTGTTTCAACCATATTTTGAAAGTCGCGGTCAACCCATGCCAGCTTTGCCGTTCTTACATCTCTTTTACCTTTTTACCTAACTGAAGATTTTTCACACAGCACAGGCCTAGAAGAATATCTCGGGTCGAGTCAGCCGAAGACACTAAGCCATTATTCACTTGGTCGTCCTACACAGGGAGACAGTTAATGCAGTATACTTATTAGGTATGCAGAGAGGGCACGGCGAGAGTGAAAGCGTGGAAAAGATTCCATCATTAAGCGAGCTTTTCCGCTGCCAGATGAGGCTAAAAAACTGCAGGTTTTTGTAGGAAACTGGAAGGTAGAAGGGACACTGTCCCTTGAGGGTAAGACGTACAAAGAGGAAATAACCATAAAACTCCACAGCCCAAACGAATGGTCCATAAATGAAGTGGACACTCTTGATGGACAGGTAATTTCAACAATGGAGTTACATTTAGAAAATAGGTCTATCTTTCCAGTTCAACAACCATCTGCAGAAAACAACTCAATGTTTTTGCCGCAGTTTTACCTAAACCTTCCCAACATTTTTTATTTTTCGTGGATAATCCTCGTTAAAAATGTTGAATCAACTAGGGGGTTACGCAGAATAAACCGGTCTTTTCGAAACCTCAGTCGGTAATGGCAAGGGCCTGAACGGATATCCGCTTATTTCTTTCCTGATCCTTTTGACAAGTGTTTGGACAGACATTTGTTTTATTTTTCTCTCTCCCCTAATCCTTACTGACAGTTTTCCCGACCGAGCTTCCTTGGCTCCCAACGTTGCTATGTATGGTGTCCAGCTTGTCTCAGCTTCGTAGACCTTCTTGCCAAGGCTTTCGGGCCTTTCGTCCACGTCGACCCTTATCCCTTCCCGTGATATCTTTTCTGCCAGCTTCAAAGCCCTCTGCACATATTTTTCTGTGAGCGGCAGTATCCTGAGCTGGGTTGGGCTGAGCCAGGTAGGCAGGGAAGGCGGGCTTTTCTGGAGAGCCGAGTCAACAATTGTGTAAAGGTATCTTTCAACGGTGCCAATAATCGCCGTATGCAGTATTACTGGATGTTTCTTCGAGCCGTCGCTGTCGACGTAAGCTATGCCGAAACGTTCAGCGTTGCCGACGTCTATCTGAACAGTACCTATCTCTCTCGGCCTGCCAAGCTTATCTATGATGTGGTATTCGATATTAAGGACCCAGTAGTAGTTGCTGTTCTCCGGGTAAAACGCTAAGAGAACTGGTTTACGCTCCCTTTCAACAAGTCTTTGAAAGAAATCGCGGTTAGACTCAAAGAAGCTTTTTGAAGTCAGGTTATAAAGCGAGTAATAATCCCTACCCAATCTCTCCATCTCCAAGTATATTCTGTCGTGTATTTTTTCCACCATTTTGAAAGCTTGGTCCATGTCCCTGCAGAAAACATGAAGGTCTGGCATAGTCATTTTCCTAAGTCTGAATCCTAGAACAAGCTCGCCTCGCTGCTCGAGCCTATAGCTGTCAGCCACTTCGAACATGCCGAACGGCAGATTCCTGTAACTTACCACCCACTTCCTCGCTAGAGCGAACTGCTGAAAACAAGCAGCATAACGCATTACATGAGGGCTGCCGTCAACCTCCACACGGTACATCCTCTGGCCGAAAAGGCTCGCATGCTCCCTTATCGGCTTACTCTCAAGGCTGAACAGATTTGTGCCTTTAACGAAGTAGACTGGGAATCCAAGCTCTCTGACAATCTGTGACGCATAGTCGGAGATAAGCTCATACAATAAAGCCCCTTCGGGGCCGAAGTGCATGTGCCCGCTGTCTGAAAGCTCTTCCCAGTCTATGCCAAGCCTTCGCAAAACCTTGTTGTGAACTGGCTCCTCAACCTCTTCCGCCGATTTTCCCAGAGCCTCTTTCTCAACCAAAAGCCTAAACCCTTCGCCGACATCTATGTCGTAGACTTTTTCGGGGCTTATCAAACGGCCGTCCAAGGTCAGTATCGCGTATGTTTTTTCAATAGCAGTCTGTTTAGTGGATTGGAGCGTTGATTGATTGAAGACTCTTGACCTTTCTGCTAGGGGGTGGCCTTTTACGCTGACTTTGAGCGCTTTGTTCCATCCGAAAGGCGACCTGTGCACTTCAACACCCATGCTCTGAGCCATCGTCTCCATGGCCTTTAAAACCTGCAGAGCATGCTCCGGCTTTGCCAACTCCTTGCTCAGATGGGCGAATGGGTAAATGACAAGCCTAGGAACCTTCATCCGACGCATGAAATCGACAGCGTCGACCACAGCAGCCTCAGCGACTTTTTCATCATCGTCGGGCTCAACAGACGTCAGCATAACAAGAGCGTCCTCTATCCTCCTAGGCTCGTTCACAGCTTCCTCAGCAACGCTGGCCTCTCTCCCAACAGGTCGATACTCGATGTAATCCACGTGGAGCTCTAGAACCCTCAACGATTACGCCCTCATAACCCCTCTATAAAACTATTGTCAGCTTTTATCTCCGTAAACATTTTACCTAGAGAAAAGATACGTTTGCACGTGTCGCTGTTCGATAAGGCTGTCGAAGAACTGTCGGTTAAGACTAGAGTACTTTCAGGAGATGATGTCCTGCAGAAATATCGTCGTGACGCCCTGAGAGAGTTCCGCGGGTTTAGGAAAACCTTCCACGTCAAGAGGTTGGCGGTTGTGTTCCCTAAAGATACTTCCGAAGTTGTTCACGTCGTCAAAACAGCGAACAAGTTCAGGGTCCCAGTCGTACCTGTTGGAGGGCTGACAGGATTGATGGGCGGCGCTATGCCTGTCAGCGACTGTATCGTAGTTGACATGAAATCAATGAAAAAGCTGTTATACGTCAGCAGGGAGGAGAGGCTTGTAAGCTGTGAAGCAGGCATAACGATAGATGGGCTTGACAAGTCTATTGCTGCTGAGGGTTTGATGGTTGGACACGACCCTTGGACTAGAAAATACGCAACGGTAGGAGGATGTATAGCTACCAACGGCATGGGATACACAGCGGCGGGCTACGGCTCCATACGTCGTCAAGTTTTGGGGCTGGAAGTTGTGCTGCCTACGGGCGAGGTTCTCAGAACGAAGGATGTGGAGGACAGTTCAACGGGGCCGAGCTTGACGCAACTTTTCATAGGAAGCGAAGGAACGCTTGGAATAATAACTAAAGCATCCCTTAGGGTCTATCCGCTGCCGGAAAAAAGAACAATAGTAGGATACAGGTTTGAAGGGTTTGAGAAAGGCTTCAAAGCCTTGCTAAAGCTGTATGCTTTAAACCTTATCCCTTCTGTGCTTGAGTATGGAGAGGTGATTGAGGGCCCCTCTGACCCGGTAAAGGATTACGACAGCGAGCTGTTCATGATGTTCGAGGGGTTAAAGGAAATTGTTGACGCAAAAACCAAGCTTGCTGACGATGTGTGCCGAAGCTTTGGCGGCAGTAAGATGGAAGATTCGAGGGCTGAAGAGTTTTGGGAGCATAGACATGACATAGCAGACCTGTACGTAGAGAACGCCGAACGCAACAACTTTTGGCAAAACATCTTATTCGACTTCATACATGTCAGCTTGCCTGCGACAAAGGTCTTAGAATACAAGCGTCTTTCTGCTCAAACGCTTAAGAAACATCGGATTTGGGTTGTTGATAGAGGAATTTGGAAACAGCCTGAAAACTTTTCCATAGCGTTTTTGAAGCAAACAGGCCGGGATACTGAGGACGACCTATCGGATTTTTCAGCCGCCTTCGATGAGATGGTTAAGCTGGCTCACAGTATTGGAGGCTCGATGGAGTACTGTCACGGAGTAGGGATTAAACTTGCAAAACACATGAACGACGAGCTGGGGCCGGCTGGGCTAGAGGTTTTAAAAAGAATAAAATTAGCCTTAGACCCGAACAACATCATGAACCCGGGGAAGCTCATCATCACTGTTTGAAAGCAACGTATAAATGCGCCGCTTGCGTCACATAAATACATGGGGAAAACAGGTAAAGAAATAGTGAAAGCGAACGTCGACGAAGTGATTTCAGACCTTCTGAAAGCATATGCGGACGAATGGCTGGCCCACTACCAGTACTGGGTAGCGGCAATGTGGCTAAAAGGCGTGGACGCGGACACTTTCAAGCCAGTTCTTCTAGAAATGTCGCAGCACGAGCTGAAGCATGCCGAAAAGCTGGCTCAACGGATAATCCAGCTTGGAGGAAAACCCGTACTCGACTTCGGCAAACTGTTAACCACAAGCGGATGCGGCTACATACCTCCGCCTGAAGACCCCACAGACTATGCAAAGCTTGCTAAAGACATCTTAAAGGCAGAGGCTTGCGCCATAAAATTCTACAGCCAAATGGTTGAAAAATACAGAACCACGGACGTAGTGACACACGAGGTCTTCGAGGAGCTGTTGGAGGACGAGGTAGAAGATGAACAAACCTGGGAAGATTTTCTAGCAAAACTGTAAGACATCCAAACAATTAAAAACCCAAAAACCATTTTTACATCTCCAAACTCAAAAACAGAAGACCAAAATTAGACCCGGTGAAGCATATGCTTGGAAAATGGATCTACGGCTATGTCTCATTGAACATTACATGAAAGAAGACCATACACTTTTGGATGTTACATGCTGAAAAAGAAATTATGGTTTTGTCCGTTTTTATAAGACCTGTCCGCCTTACATGCTGTGCTGTATTGTAAGAATGTTAAGAACCCTTTTCCGTTACGTTGTTGATGGGTCGTCGATATTTTTTGAGTTTGTGGTAAAAACCAGTTGCATGGCCGGCATGGTTTGCTATCGGCCACGAACTATTCTGGGGGTGCTAGGGCAGATATGTAAATAAGCTGCGTCGTATAGCGTTTATTGAAGGCGTTGGGTTGAGGGTTGCGGTAGTACAAAGGGTTGATGACTGGTCTGAATATAACTTGGACGAGCTGAAGGAGCTTTGTAAGGGCGTTGGATATGAGCCGGTTTATGCTATGGTTCAGAGAAGAGCCCCGCATCCCAAATATCAGATCGGTCCCGGAAAAGTTGAGGAGCTTAGGAAGGCTGTAAAAAATCTTCGGGTTGAGAGGGTCGTATTTGAAAACGAGTTAAAACCTGTGCAGGAATACAACCTGGCCAAAGCACTGTCTATACCTGTTATTTCTCGGACTCAACTGATTCTCGAAACGTTTGCGATTAGGGCAGCTTCGACCGAGGCTAAGCTTCAGATAAAGCTTGCTCAGCTGCGGTACGAGCTGTCCAGAGCTAAGGAGAAGGTTAGGCTTGCTAAGAAAGGTGAACAGCCAGGTTTTCATGGACTGGGAGCGTATGAGGCCGATGTTTACTATAACGAGATCTTCAAACGTATTGCGGTGATTAAGGAGAAGTTGAAGGCGATAAGGGTGCGGAAGACTGTGGTGCGGGGGAAAAGGCTTGAAGCCGGGCTGCCGTCGGTTGTTCTTTCAGGATACACAAACGCCGGTAAGACAACGCTCTTCAACGCCCTGGCCGGCGAAGACTCTCCCACCGGGCCGCAGCTTTTCACCACCCTTTCAACTACCACGCGGATCGTTAAATTCAACGGCAAAAAAGCATATCTCTCCGACACAGTCGGGTTTATACGCAATCTCCCCCACCTCTTGGTTGAGTCGTTTCACTCAACTTTGAGCGAGTTCATATACGCTGACCTTCTTCTGCTTGTAGTCGATGTCAGCGAGACTGTGGACATGGTTGAGGACAAGCTTAACACATGTCTCACTGTTTTGGACGAGGTCGGCGTCAAGAACGTTCCCATACTCATCGTGTTTAACAAGGTCGATTTATGCCCCGATTACAGGCATAAAATAGACCGTATCAATCCCGACTTAGATTATGTGGCTGTGTCAGCGGCGACCGGTTTTAACTTGCAGGCGCTTCATGAAAAAGCTGCTAGGCTCATGGGTGGGTACGTGCATCTGAAGGCTTTGTTAGCAAACCAAGACTCTACGCTAAAGCTGTTAACAGAGATAAAAAATATCTGCAACGTTTTAAAGATCGAGTTCAACAGCGGCACGGTGGAGGTTGACTGCGAGGCTCCTGTGCAGTTCGCTGAGAAGATAAAGAACATGGCGTCTGAGTTTCATGTCGTCCAGTAAAATGCTGCTCAAGCATGCTAGGCAGCTTGCCTCATTCCTTTTCGACGTTGACGGCGAAGATTTTTTTCCAGACAGTTGTGTCGTTGAAGTATCACCTTCAACAGGTAAAATTAGGCGGATATGGTTAGATGGCGTTGTCCTAGCGACAGTCAGGCCTTCAGACGGGATGATTTCCCTAACTTTGGAAGGTGGGTTAAGGCTTGCAAAACTAGCCAAAGGCCTGAAACACCGAGTGGTAGTCGACGAAGGGGGAGAGACACGGTTGAAAAACGGGTTCGACGTATCGCCTGCAAACATCATAGCGGTAGATGAGTCGATAATTCCAGGACAGGATGTTCTAGTCGTCAATGCTGGTGGAGCTCTTTTGGCCGTGGGGAAAGCTGTTCTCTCCGGAGTGGAGATGAAGGAGCTCAGACGTGGAACCGCTGTAAAGATAAGGCATAAAATTTAAACCTCTTTATCATAGAGGGACGATGGGTTGAAGAGATTAAGTCCGAGGGAGTTGAGGAGGGCGCAGGAACGGCTTCTCAAAAACCTAGGACTTGACGTCGAGGAGCTGGGAACAGCGGAAGAGGTTGTGATAAAACTGGCGAGCAGGCAGATAACCATCAGAAACCCGTTGGTGTATTCTATGAAGACAGGAGCAGAGCATGTTATACAGGTTGTTGGAGGAGAAATGCAAGAAGCTAAGGCCGAGGCGAAACAGGTTTACACACCTACTGAAGAAGATGTGACGCTAGTCGTGTCGCAGACAGGAGCCTCCGAAGAAGATGCTAGAGCAGCATTGGCTGAAGCAGAGGGAGATTTGGCCAAAGCTATCTTAACCCTTAGGTCTAGAAGAAAGTAGAGCCAGAGGCTTTAAGTCAAGTAGTCTAGCTGCCTGTTTGGCGGGGAGAGATATCTTTAAACCGCCTGGCAGATGTTTGACAACCTCAAAAACCTCATCCACATCCTTGAAGGTAAGACTCCAGGAATAAAATCCCGACCCAGCCAACTGTTCTACTGTTTTAACTCCATACCTTATGATGTCCAGCCGCTGAAGCCTCTCAGCTGTCTTTGCAGCCGACTGGCCGCTTGGTAAAAGCATCACCTCATCGGATGCAACCCGTCTGCATTCTCTCGACAGCTTCTCCACAAGCTCAGCTTGGCTGAAACCAGCCCGTTCCACCAACTGAGATATCCCGACAAATGATAAGATGAAGTAGCCTTGCATATCTTCCCAAAACCGGGAAACCATGTTTTTCTTTCTTTCAAAAGCGTTGGACACAGCGTCTATAGCTGACATAACGTTGTCCCAAAACATTTTCTCAACACCTCCTGACTTCAAATAAAGTCCGACAAGGTTGAGTGATGCTTTTCCCTCGATCAAGCCGGAAGCTGAGAAAGGATGTCCCTCGGAGGTGGCGGGTCTCTGCGGCAGGATCACATCTAAAGGGAGTTGAGTTTTGGAGCCGAGCTTTTCGAGAGGAACTATCAGCTGAAAACCGCCGTCCAAAATAGATTGGGCTAGTTCATCGTCGAAGCTATCACTGTAGAACGTCAATTTGACGTGCTTTGCCGCAAGATATTTCTCTAAGAAGTGAAGCGTTTGCCTGTCCAAGTAACCGGGTTCTTTGATGACGATCTCGCTCTCTATTGCGTCAACCTCGGATAATGTGTTAAACAACTGTTCGGATTCGGCGTCTATAATTTTTGAGGAAATGCTGAACGCCCATGTATCCACCCCCTCTAAGTCTATGTCTCCAGAAAGATACGCGTCTACATCATCACGAGGCAACGCCGTCTGGAGAACATACTCTCTGAAGACTGCGTTGGACGAGCTTTTTACAAGAAATTGAAACTCCCTATTTCTCGCCGCCTTAGCCAAAAGTTTTTCAACGTCACGCACCGGCATTCCAAGCCTCGTCAACCTATGACGATACTCTTCAAACCCCTGGTCTATCAAAAGAGCGTTAACAAGCTCTCTAATCAAGGGAGCTGTCAGATATTCTATCTTTAGTCCTTCTAGCTTTTCCTCAGCCAGCTTGGCTAGCTTGTCCGCGGTTTTGGGGGGTACGCCGGCCTCATCGACCAAAACCTGTGCGATTTTGTTTCTGTCAAACTTTTCGATGAAAAGACCGGATTTTCTCACCTTAAGCCTGTCGGGTTCCAGCATGGCTGAACGCAGGTTTTCCAGCGACTTCATCAGCTGAACACCTTTGGGGGTTAGCTCGTAGGCTTTTGTTTTCGTGTTCAGCCTGACCAAGCCTGAAGATAGTAGAACTCGAATGTGGTGTGCAAACTTGCCTGACGCGGTTTTTTTAGCCATGCCGACAGCCTTCATAAGCTCTGTGTAGCTGAGCGGATGCTGCTCAAGGCTTTTGAGCATAGCAATTCTGCTTGGAGAGGCTAGCGACTTGAAAAGCTTGTACTCTTCAACCATGGCTAAAACCGTCATAGGTGTTGTAAGCCTGCATATTGGCTTATCGGATGAAAAACGTAAAATAACCCGGGGGTTAGCAACTTTTCATGCGAAAAGTTCGTCACTACCTTGAGGTGATGGATCTCACAGCAGACGAGTTCCTATCAGTGGTGAAAAAAGCTTTGAGATGGAAGAAAAATGGTTATCCACGGTCCAAGCCTCTAGCGGGAAAGCATGTTGCTTTGGTTTTCCAGAAACCGTCTACACGTACAAGGGTTTCTTTCCAAGCTGCCGTATCGAAGCTCGGCGGCAACTCATTCTACTTGGGTTGGAGTGAGCTACAGCTTGGGAGAGGCGAATCCGTGGATGACACAGGTAAGGTTCTGGGGAGATATGTTGACGCGATTGTAGCACGTGTTTTTAGCCACAACGATCTCATAACGTTGAGCAACAACGGAAGAGCTTCTGTGATAAACGCTCTCAGCGACAGCCATCATCCATGTCAGGCTCTTGCTGATGTGATGACTGTTTTCGAGTTCTCTAAAGACCCCTACAAAGCTAGGATAGCGTATGTAGGTGATGGAAACAACGTCTGCGTTTCACTCATGCAAGCTTGTGCGTTGCTTGGATTTAGAATCACTGTAGCAACTCCGAACGCTTACAAACCACCAGAGGCCGAGGTTAAAAAGGCGTTGAGCGTGGCTGAGAGAAGAGGCGGCGAAGTCGTTTTGACCGAAGACCCTAAAGAAGCAGCGAAGAACGCTGACTTCGTATACACTGATGTTTTTGTTTCCATGGGTCAGGAAGAGGAGAGAGCGAAGAAGCTTTCCGCATTTCTCCCGACGTTTCAGGTTAACGCTGAGTTGATGGCGCTAGCCAAGCCGTCGGCGAGATTCATGCACTGCATGCCCATGCACCTGAATGAGGAAGTAACGCCGGACGTTGCTTATGGGCCTCAGTCAGTCATCTACGACCAGGCTGAAAACAGAATGCACACCGAAGCCTCTCTACTCGCTTACCTCTTAGCCGGCCGGAAAGCATAAAATATACCGTGCACCACTAGAAGCCGGCGTTGGGTCTACTGAGTTTCATCAAATCAACGGTGACACTGTTCAAGATGGCTAGGAAACCTTCTAGAAAAGAATATTCTGTAACGCTGCGGAT
Organism: Candidatus Caldarchaeum sp.; assembly: GCA_038844785.1. Lineage (GTDB taxonomy): Archaea > Thermoproteota > Nitrososphaeria_A > Caldarchaeales > Caldarchaeaceae > Caldarchaeum. Next base: position 40,561 of record JAWBRA010000008.1, on the reverse strand, counting down.
AACCTTATTAGGTCTTGGAATCATAGGCTTGATAGCCTTCATCATACGTTTCTTGGCCTTAGCTTTCCAAGCGGCTTGACCAGATGGGCTAAACCTACGTTTAAATTTCTCTGATAAGAGGTCAAGGCTATCCAACCTGTTCACATCGCTTACAAAAACCGTCAACCAAGTTATAGCCATAATATTATATGGTTGGTTTGTATCTCTTTTTTCCTTAATACTGTGTTGCAGTTTGGGCATTTATCTCTGTTGGGGAAGGTTTGACAACATTTTCTACAATACCATTCTCCCCTATCATAGTTTGGCTGAAGGCCTGAAGGAATAAACAGAGACTCATATTCTTTATAGCTGAAGCATGGTTTTCCGTCTTCAACCCATAAGGCTATTCTAACCTCTCTCCAGCCGTTAGCCTCTAAATAAAACAGCGATTTATACATGTTTGGTATCCTCAGCCCCCATCCTGCTTCAATGTCATATCCCCCTAACGACACCTATGTAGTCTCCTTTATCGGGTATGTTTAAGACCTCCATAGGTAGTTTAAGCCTCATAGAGCCTGTTTCCTCACATACTATCCTAGCCATATGATACTCGGTTTTTGGAAGGAAAACATCCAGGGTACGCGTGGTCCTAGGATCGATGGACATGGGGACGTGGCACGAGACCGCGGCTAGGCAGGTGGTGGCTGATGTGTTGGGCGTCCCGCCTGACCAGATATATGTGATGCCCGGCTTCGACTCCAGCATCTCACCGTTCGTCGGGTACTCTGGGATCTACTCGAACAAGTTCCACGACGTGGATGTCGGAGCCCTCATAGGTGCGGCCCGCATAGTGAGGGAGAAGGTGCTGAGGATAGTAGCTCATGTGCTGGGGCCTCGGAGGCGGACCTGGAGGTGAGTGGGTGGGAGGGTATACGTCAAGGGCTTCCCAGGGAGGTGTGTCGACTTCGGATAGCCTGCCTCGCCTACAAGGAGGTCCTCTCCCACTAGGCGTCGATCTAAGCCTCAGGGAGAAGGCCCCTGAAAGGATGTCTCAAGAGACTGGCCACCAAGTATGGGGAAGAGGGGCGTTGTGTGCTGTTTGAGAGTGTGGAGCGCTACGTTGTCTTTGATTCTAGTCTCTGTCTGAGCTCTCTCACCTCTGCTTCTAGTACTGCAACCCTCTGCAACACGTCAAGCCTCTTCTCCAAGCTATCGAACCTGACGTTCATCTCCGTGCGGAGGGAGGTAAGCCTCTCGTCAAAAGACTTGAACTTCTCGTCAAAAGCTTTCAGCCTCTCGTCAAAAGCCTTAAACCTGTCATCCATGTAGATCTTAAGGTCTTTTGTCTCTTCCTTTATGAGCGTCCTAATCTCAGGCAGTAGGAACCTAGCGACCCATCCGGGAACCTTCTCAACAACCCTAGCCATAACCTAACCATCGACATCAGAATTAGTTATTTATATCTTCCCAACCCTAAGGCTGTCCAGATAAGCACTATATTTGAAGGCCGGTTCTCAGGCTTACTTGCCTGTCGTCTCGGGATGCTTCGAGCGTAACGAAAAAGCCGAGAGGAAGGTCTTAGCGGTCCTAGAATATATTTTCCATGGAGCTGCTGGGAGGAGGTGCCTCCGCCAAACTCTCCCCTCCATTTTTCCTTATCACATGTCTTGTTCTACGGGTTTACGTATTCTTGTCGCTGTTTTTTTCTTTGTCGAAGAGACGCTGCGTTAGATGGGTTTCAGAACCTATGACCACAGCTCATTTCACTCCCTTGCGAATAGTCATCCCTCTTATCTGACACAGCCCTCTAGCGACAAAATTAAATAAGCGTAGGTCGGCAGAGTCAACAGGTTGGCGCAAGCTGAGATGAAGTATTTTGCGGTTAAGACCACAGTAGGTCAGGAGAGGTCGGTAGCCAGCATACTGGAGGCAAGGTTCCACGGAGTTTTTCTAGACTTCGTCAAGGAAATTAAGGGATCTGCCTCGATAACTGAAAAAAATCATGTCACCGTTGTTTTCAGCTCGCCTAAGACAACAGCATTGGAGAAGATTTCCGTCTACATAGGTAAGGTGGGCGAGCCCTCAGAACCTTTGAGGACAAGGGTCCATGAGTACAGCGATGAAACGGGCTTTTCCCAGAACCCCTTGGGCGAAGGCCGGTATGACCCGCTGCTTTTGAAAGCTGAGGGGTGGGCTGAGATAAACCTTCCAACACCTGTGATGCTTAAACGAGGCGGCAGATATGCGTTGGTCTTGTTTAAGACACAGCATGAAGAAGGCGGGTACCTTTGGTTTTATGGTGAAAACGGGCGGGATGATCTGACCACTTTAGCGTATTCAGGGGAAGGTTGGCAAACAGAAACATACATTCCTCTCTTCAAGCTGGTCGAGAGGCCAGCCGTTGCCTCAATAGTTATACTGCCTGCTCTCAAAGGCTATGTGTTTGTTGAAGCAAGCCATAGGGAGGTTATAGCTGACGCAGTGCAGAACATAAGGCATGTTAAAGCCAGGCCGCCCATGCCTGTCAAGCTTGAGACGATAGCGCCGCACCTTGTTGAAAAGCCGTTGATAGAGGTTATAGAGGCTGGGCAGGTGGTGGAGATTGTTTCAGGCCCTCTGAAGGGCATAACGGGTAAGGTTATACGAGTGGAGAAGGCGAGGCGGGAAGTTACGTTAGAGCTCAGGGAAGCAGCTTTCCAGCTTCCAATATCCGTTTCAATCGACGCAGTAAGACCCGTCAGCAAGACGTAGAATTTATGAATAGGCTGTGACAATCCCGACGGAGAAAATGGGTGAGAAAACCTTTAGATTTCTAGTCGAAGGCGGAAAGGTTACTGCCGGCCCTCCCCTAGGACCCGCCCTTGGGCCTTTAGGCTTAAATGTAATGGCGGTTGCTGAGGAAGCTAACAGGCTCACCAAAGAGTTCATGGGCATGCGTGTTCCGATAGAGATTGTGGTTAACACCGACACGAAAGAGTATCAAGTAAAAGTAGGAACTCCAAGTACAGCCGCGTTAATAGCGAGCACGGCGCAAGTGTCTAAAGGCTCGGGAACCCCTGGAAAGGATTTTGTCGCCGACCTTAAATTCTCTGACATTGTAAAAATAGCTGAAACAAAGATGCCAGATCTTAGGTCTAAGAGTTTAAAGTCGGCTGTGAAAGAAGTGTTGGGTACTTGCGTGAGCATGGGTGTTAAGGTTGACGGCATGGTTGCGAAGGATGTGATCAAGCTCGTTGACCAAGGAAAATACGATAGCTATTTTGGTGAAAAGAAATGATGCGTGCAGTTAGCTCCAAGATTTTAGCGGCGGTTAAACAATCAAAAGAGAAGATGCATCCATCTAAGTTTAAGCAGTCCCTTGAGCTGATCATCAACGTAACCGGAGTAGACCTGTCAAAGCCGCAGAACAGGTTCACTGAAGTAGTAGAGCTTCCCAACGACCTTGGGAGGAAAAGACGTAAAATCCTCGTCATAGCTTCGGGCAACCTTGCGCTGGAGGCCAGCAGAACTGAAGGCGTCTCAAGGGTTTTGACTAGGGAGGAGCTTGAGACCCTGGTGGGTAGAAAGAGAGAAGCTAAGAAAATAGCTAAAGCATTTGATTTTGTCCTTGTTGAACCATCTTTGATGGGGCTTGCGGCCAGAGCGCTTGGGGCAGCTTTAGGCGGGCGGGGAAAGACGCCAATACCTATTCCGCCAGGGTCAGACCTCCAAAAACTAGTGAAACGATATGCCAACAGCGTGCAGGTGCAGCTGAGGAAAACACCTGTTATAGCCTGCTTGGTAGGTCTTGAGGAAGACAGCGATGAAAAAATAGCTGAGAACGCTGAAACCGTCCTAAACAGGGTCGTTGAAAAGCTTGAGAAAAGACAGAGAAACATCTCCAGCGTCTATTTGAAAGCAACACGTGGAACCCCTGTCAAGGTAGAGTTTTAGGAAACAACGTTATAAGATGGGATTTAGGTCTGGGATAGAGCTGGAGTGGCTGCACCATGTCAGTTCAGACGGTTACGCGAAGAGCCATAGCTAAGAAGGCTAAGCTAGCTGAAGAGGTTGCAGACCTTATCAAACGCTATAACGTTGTATCGGTTTTCGACCTTAATGGCGTAAGGTCTAACACGTTACACGAAATGCGGAAGAAGCTTAGGGGGTTGTGTGAGATACGTGTTTTGAAGAAAACGATCTTTCTTAAAGCCTGTAGGCTTGCTGGAAAGACAGAGCTTGAAAAGCTTGTGGAAAACGTCACAGCCCCCGTGGGATTTATTTTTAGCAGCATGAACAGCTTCAAGCTCGCACTGATTCTCGAGAAGAGCAAGGTTCCGATGTACGCTAAGGCAGGTGAGAAGGCTGATTTCGACGTATGGGTTCCTGAAACAAACACAGGCCTGCCGCCTGGCCCGATTCTCAGCGACTTCGGCAAACTTAAGATTCCAACACGTATAGAAGGTGGTCAAATATGGATAGCTAAAGACACGCTCGTGGCCAAGAAGGGGGACGAGATATCGCAGCTGTTGGCCAGCCTTCTCGTAAAGCTTGACATCAAAGCCGTTTTGAGAGGTATAACCCTTCTCCGTGCGTATGAGGATGGTGTAATACTTGAGGGGGGCGAGTTAGTCGTCGACCTAGATAAAACAAGCGCTGAACTGAGAAACGGTGTCACGACGGCGCTGGCCCTCGCGTTAAACATATCGTACATAAGCAGTGAGACCCTGCCGCTTCTCATAGTGAAGGCAGGCCGTGAAGCCGCCGCGATAGCCGTGGAAACGGGATATTATGCGAAAGAGGTTCTGCCCCTCATCATAGCAAGGGCTTTATCCGAGTCAACAGCCCTTTCAAAAGCTATTGAGAAGGTTTAACGATCTTCTCGAGCTCCGATAATGCTGCTGTTAAAGCCTCTTTAGGGGCAGCCCCCCTGCCCAGCGTATCGCTTCCGCCGCCTCTGCCGCCGGAATATCTACAAAGCTGGCTTACAACATCCCCAGCCCTGTAACCTAGTTTGACGGCCTGCTCGTTGACTATGCAAACAATCTTCGAGAAAGGTGCGCCAGCGTAAATGATGGCCATGGAAGGCTTGTCAACATTCACGGTTTCAGCCGCAAGTTTAATCAAGTAATCGTCATCCTCAAACTCTTCCTCTGCGAGATATAGGTGAAGCCTGCCCAACGGGATTGCTATGCTTCTTATTTCTCCGGCCTTAAAAACAACGAGCTTATCCAGTAGTTTTTTGACGGTCTTACGTAGAGACCTAAGCTGTTCATCCAGCTCAGCAACCTTTTTCGCTACATCCTCTAACGGGGTCTGCGCGGTTTCAGCAATCTGCATCAGACTAGACTCCAGCCGTTGGTATCTCGGCAGAGATGCTGGCCCAGCGGTGAAAACGATTCGCTCAACCCCGTCTTGAATCCGCTCGCTGGAGATTATTTTGATTAGGCCGACGTCCTCGGTGTTTTCACAGTGAAGGCCTCCACAAGCTTCAGCATCCCATCCGGGTATCTCCACAACTCTGATGTTGCCGAGCGGTACTTCGCCGCCTTGGTAGAGGCTGAACCCGTATGTCTCCTCTGCTCTGTTTCTATCCTGCCAGCTTATTTTAACTGGAATTCTCCTGGAGACAATCATGTTGGCCAAGCGTTCTATTTCACGTATTTGCTCGGGCGTTAGCCTCTTATGATGGTAGACATCCAGCCTCCCTTTATCGGGTTCTTTTCTCGCCCCTGCTTGCCAAGCATGCTTACCTAACACTTTTCTCGCAGCTCCTAATAGTATGTGCGTGGCTGTGTGATGACGTACTATGCTTAAACGTCTCTCGACATTAACATAGCCCTCCACCTCTTCACCCACTTCCGGCAGAGGTCCCTCAACTTTATGCAATACAACATCGTTCACAATCTTCGTGTCTACTACCTGGCATGTTTTACCTGAGAAGACAAGGCTGCCGGTGTCGCCTACCGCGCCTCCGCCCTCTGGATAAAAGAGAGTTGAATCAAGAATCACGTGACCGTTTTCAACACCCAAGACTCTGGCTCTGAAGTAAAAAGTCCACGGCTGTTCGTAGTAGAGCTTGACTGTTGCAGGATACTTGCTTACGTCCATTTTCTCTCCTTCCTGCTTGACGGGAATTTCTCTAAGATGTCTAGCGGCAACAAGTTCGTAAAAATTCTCAGGTATAGACACGGTTACTCCCTCCTTTGAAGCTATCTCCGCGACTATGTCGGGTGTTATGCCTTTATCGTCGTAGTATCGGATTAAATTTTCGACCGGAAGCTCCTTGACGGTGTTTTTTATAGTTTTGATTTCTCTAGCGATGTATTCCGTTCCACGGGATAGTGTCTCCTTAAACTTATTGATTTCGTGTTCAACTATCTCCAACACTTCGTTGCGCATTTCGCCAAGGTGTGGAAAGTCGTTTTTCCAGAATCCTAACTGCAGGTCAATTAGGCTTAGAAGACTTTCCTCCGCGCCAAGAGACTTGAGCACTCTGTAAGCCCTGCGTATCAGCAGACGTGCTAGATACCCGGTTTTGACGTTGCTTGGAACAACCCCCTCTGAAACAATGAATGCGATAGCTTTGCTGTAGTCTAGGCTGCTGTAGAGCTTTTCATAGGGTTGTATCAGCTCCTGGACCTGTTGCAGCGATATTCCAGCAAGCTCTGCAACCCTTCTTCTCAGCTCATAAACCGTAACGTCTGCTTTAGGCACAACCAAGCCTGTATGGCGCGCGTATTTTATCAGCAGCTCTTCGGGGGGACGGTTGACTGGTATAAGCTCCCTAACTTTCCCCAAGAGATCTCCGTAGATGGCGTCAAACGCGCTCGGCGTCCTCTGAGTGAACCATGCAAGCCGTTCAATTCCATAACCGGTGTCGACGGTCTTTATAGGGGTCTCAACTCTCCCACCGTCAAGGGTTTTGAACTGCATGAACACAAGCGTTGCAAGCTCCAGCCCGCCCGCTATGACCTCTAGGCAGGGCCCTTCATTTCCCCCGCCAGCCCACCACGATTCTTTATAGACAAGCTCCTCAGCGGGTATGCCGAGAACCTTGGTCATAAACTCATGGCAGTAAGCCGCGGTACCGTCTTTCCAGTAAATTTGTTTATCGGGATAGTTGAAAGCATGGTGTCCTCCCATTTCAAAGACTGTGAGGTGGCGGCCGAAAGTCAAACCAATCTTATCTAGGTCAACAAGCCTTGCGCAAGGCTGGCTGACGACTAAGGGGTTGGCCGGCGGAGGCGCTATACCATCCGTAACCCAGGGCTGGAAGTCGACGATCGAAGCATCCGTAAGATATAGATCTGTCCTCCACCGGGCTACTATGGGGTAGGGCTTTACCGGTGTATGGCCTCTCTCAGCGAAAAAATCAATGAATGCTTTTCTGGCCTCTCCTACGGATAAACTAGCTTTTGCATAAGCTTTGTCTAGGAAGCTGTATTCGACACATGGAGATTCGCCGCAGTTTGACCGGTTTGGGTCGAGGCTCCAGAAAAACTCTCCGCATACGGCACACTGTCTTCTCGTAAAACCGTTGTCAACGAAGAAATCAAGCCTGTATTCCCTTTCGTCATAGGGCATGAGGCCGGCACCGTTTTAAGTTTGGTACTGCAGTGTTTAAATTTAAACCATTAATAGCTGCTGTTCCCTGTCCCAACTTTTTTCGCCAGCTTTTTTGGATATAGTGAAGAGAACCGCTGTCATGGCTGTCATGTATGTCAAAAGGCCGGCTAACAGAGGGGGCGAGGGACTGTCTGCAAACGGTTCGAAAAGCCTCACCACAAGCATTGGAAGGGAAAGAGCCACAGAGCCTAACAACGGGGTTATCACAAGGAACAGCGAGGTTACCGATAAGGGGGTGGGAATGTGCTTGACAGCTGTTGACGTCATCACAGAAAAAAATGACCCGAAAACTGAGGCCGACACCAGCAGCAATAGGTCCATGACTAGGTAGGGCATTTCCCGGGCTCCAAGTAATACAACAGCGAACAAAGCTCCTGAGAAAGCACATGACACCACGGCATATGAAAAAAGCAGAGCAACAACATACTTTTTCACACCATCTTTAGACAACCTTATAATCCATAAGTTGCTTCTCTCCGAGACAGCCCAGTTGATCGAAAGCAGGCCTGGTATAAGCGGCGTATACAGTGTTATCAGAGTCAGCTGGGCCACTTCTGGGAATGGTTGTGCACCGAAAAGTTTAGGTAAGACTGAGTTTGCTGCTGTTATTAGTGCTAAAACAAAAGCAGCTATCCAAAGACTCCCGTCACGAATAAACCTTGTTAAGTGTACTTTTAAGATCAAAACAGTCGGCCCGTCTTTTGGATTTATGGATAAAATACCCTTCAGCAAACGCGGCGGCTGCAGATAAAACGTGAATTTTTTCGGAGGATCGGTGAGAACATTCACCAGTATAGGTGTGAAAGCAGAGTAATGGCATTTTCTTGAGAGAACAACATACAAGCTAGTTAAAACAATAAGGTACGCTGCCGCACAAAACGTTTTCCACTCGTCGACAAAAATGCCTGAGACAAGGTAAACAGGGTGTACTGCTGTGCCAATCTCAATCCGCCAGCCCATCACAATATTAAGTATCGGAAGCAAAATGTATAGCATCAAAGCCCAGCCCAACTTTCGTGACAGCGTTTCACCCAACCAGTTTCGCGCTAAACCAAGCAAATGCGAGGTCAGAACGGCTGCGAGGATGCTTATTTCAAAAATGGGAATCGTTAAAGAAAGACTTTCTAAATGTCTAGGGTGGGTGAGAACAATCACTATCACTGAGGATGATGGGATGACAAAGATGTTCAGAAGCATAAGCTGGAAAATTATGTCTGATGCTAAGAATAAATGCGGTTTGAGAGGTGAGGTGAATACATAGTCAACCTCATAACCTAATGCAGTAAGACCTCCTTTAATTCCGAGGAAAATTCCTGCCGCAAGAACTCCCGATGCTGTGACCAGTGTGAAACTCTGTAGGAAGCCTTGTGTGCCAACACCCATTACGCCGCCATAAAACCTGACAACCAATGCGGCGAAGGCAAGAACCCCAACCCATAAAACATATATCAACAACGGTGATAGCAGACGCAAAGCTGACCTTCTAACACCTCCCAGATACTGTTTAACTTTCGTGGCAAGAAGATCAATTAGATGTATGTTTACTCAACCTCTTTGAAACCAGTTTTAGAAAAATTTCTTCAAGCGAAGCGTTGTTGTCAAAAAGCTCCGTTGACTTTTTTAAATGTTGTATGGAGCCTGAGTAAACGGTTGTGCCTTCCACTATTATGGTCGTGGTGTCGCAAATTTTTTCAGCTGAATCTAGGATGTGAGTGCTTATCAGAACGCTGCCGCCATTCCGGACAGTTTCGGCCATGTAGTCTTTTGTTGTTTTCTGAGCTTCGGGGTCCAGTCCGTTGAAAGGCTCGTCGAAAACCAATACAAGAGGTTCACCCAATAACGAGGCAGCTGTAGCTACCCTTTGACGTATGCCTTTTGACAGCTCGAAAATCAGTCTGTCGGAGAATTTCTCTAGGTCATATGATTCCGCTAGTTCGGAAACATTTTTTTGAAGAAGGCCGCCGGCCAACCCTTTCAGCTTTCCAGCGAAGAAAAGGAACTCTTTTACGGTCAAGTAATCGGGTAGTGAGGGGTTTTCAGGAAGATAGCCGATAAACCTCTTGTAGTCGTGGTTTTTCAGAACATCATGTCCTGCTATTTTTATAGTTCCTCTGTCTGGCTTGAGTAAACCTACTAAGCATTTGAAAGTTGTGGTTTTCCCCGAGCCGTTGGGTCCCAAAAGTCCGTGAACCTCTCCCGGTTCAACCCTTAGGCTCACCCCTCTAACGGCATATATTCCGCCGTAGCTTTTCCAGAGATCACGGACCTCAACTAGATGACTATCCATCCTCGGCAAATGGTTGGCGGATTCTAATATGCTTTTAGCCGAAGAGGGCGCTTAGCCCTGACAACGCCTCCTCTTTTTCTTCCTCTTTCTTTTCTTCCTTGGCTTTCTCGGCAGCCGGAGCTGCAGGCGTTGGCGTTGTAGGTGCCGGCGCCACACTGGTTGCCGGGACTGCCGCGGCTTGTTTCAAGACCTCGTCTATGTTTATTTCAGCGAGAGCCGTTGCTAGGGATTTAATCTTTGGCAGGTCAGGTGTAATGCCAGCAGCTTCTATAACCCTTCGTAAACCTTCTTCATCGACTTTTTTGCCAGCCTTGTGTAGTAGCAACGCTGCGTAGATGTATTCCAATTTACACCACTTCACCACACGGGTGTAAACGGCTCCTCTTAAACATTTACCGGCTGGCTGGCAAGCTTAACCGCTTCGACCAGAAGACGGGCCCAGAGGACGTAAGTTGGTTTTTTAGCGTTTTTCTCCACGGCTTGGCTGAAAAGATCCACCCAATTTGCCAAGTGCTGCTGAATAAATTTCTCCCGCGCTTCACGGCATATTTCAGCATTTTCCACATCGCTGTGTTCTAGCGCGTGAGCTTCTTTCAAGAATAGAAGTGAAAGAAATTCCAGCTCAGCGGCTAAATGGTCCGGATAATCACCAGAATGTTTGACGCCGAAGGCTCTATAGAAGCCGGCAACGTCAGCCTTGTGGAACGTCATGTTTTCTTTCTTCACAGCCGTCGTGTACGATGTCTCGTAAGGAGGTGAGACAGCCAGCTCAAACAGCCTGAAATAATCAGATGTGGCCTCGACATCTTCCTCGACATGTTGCAAGATTGCTGAAATAAGCTCTCTTAGTTTTGTTTTTGGGAGGTTAACGGATATTTCGGCTAGTTTGCGGAGGTTTTCAACCATCTTTTCCCTGTCTGGGACAAAGCTTTTAGCGAGCATGTTGAAGAACAGTGCAAACGTAAGAAGCCTGTCACCATAAAGCTCTGTTGTCTCCAAAAGCTCACCTACTTGAGGAGGAGTGTTTGCAGCATGCTGGGATTTTTCCTAGCACCCCTGTCTCTTTCGCCGCCAAACCATACGGTGAACGCTGCTGCGTAAACGTTTCCTGGCTCAAGGCTTATTTCTCCAGCGTTGCTGTCTGAAGCTCTCAGCTTTTTGGCCAGAACTACTCTCCAGTAACCGTCCAACCATCTCCCCCAACCTACGGCATCCTGCGTAGGCATGGTGGCGATCGTCCCAGGGCCTTTCCCAACTATTTTCTCTACAGGTGATTTCTTCACCGGTTCAGATATCGGATTGCCTGCATTGAGCCCAGCAAGCCATCTAACCGCCCCGTTCATGATGTCGACTGTTTTCGGCGGCTTCCCGTCGGCTACAGCCTCCTTCAACGGTGGATAGAAGTCTGCCGCAACGTTTGGAAAGGCTTTTTCAATGTCTTGGAACCCCTCCTCCACGTCAGCCTGCCAGTCCGCCTTCCAGTGGAGGATTGTCGCAGGGTTATCAGCAGTCCCCATGAACCTTACCTCCGGCGCTGCCGGATGCCTGGCCAGCAGAACGGCGCACGCATCTCTGAACTCGTTCACTTTTATGGCTTGTTTAGAGGGTTTGTCTGACGGGAAGATGAGCAGGAAGGCAATCCACTCGTCGTCGTACACGGCCTTTACCGTGATCGGCTGCTTAGGTACAGTTGTTTTCAAAGGTCTTGTTATAGTCTGGTCTGCAAGGTTTATCTTGTATGCTTTAATATTCTCCCACACAGGTGAGTCTGGGTCGGATATTGGTGCCTTAGGTACTCTATACGCTATGATGTCTGCGATGGGTTGCTGCCGTGTGGTGGCCTGGGCCGGTCTTAAAACGGATTCAAACTGTCTGTAAAAAGCAGCCAGCAACGCTGTTGCCAAAGACGAAACCGCAACAGCTGGTAGAAGAAACCTGTCTACTTTACTCAGCGGCTTAGCTTTGTCCGAGGCAAGTCGAAGCATGGCACGTCTTCTCCACATCTTCATCTAACCCACCTCATGTAATGTTATGCCTGAAAGTTTGGTGCTTTTCGTCGAAGAAGGGTCTCACTACAGAAGGCTCTTTCAAAGGCACTCTCACAACCTCGTGGCCATTCTCATCGTAACCAGCTACCTCCGAACCCCCTATGACTTTGAACTTTGTCATAATCCTGTCGGTTGAAACGTTCAACACAAGCGCCGCAACAAGTTCTGTATCCCTTCCAGCCATGGCTTTTCTGTAGGTTTGGATGGCTTGGTCCACGCCTGGCCCGAAAAGCATTCTGAGGAAGTTGATGTTGCCGACGTGTACCGGCGGTATGTAGTAAATGTTAGGCTCGAGCCCCAGCTGGGGTAGAAGCGGAAGAGCTACTTTCTTAACGTGTATTAGGAAGTCAAGCGGGTTCTCGGGGTCGGCTTTTTCAGGAGTGTTCACATAGCCGAACATCCTAATCTTACCTATGCACGTCCTCATGCAGCGTGGCCAAATACCTCTTTCAACGGCGGGGTAGCAGAGGACACATTTCTCCGATATCCTCGTAACATGATTGTAAAAAACCTTCTTGTAAGGGCAAGCTTGCACACACTCCCTGTATCCACGGCATCGAAGCTGGTCGATTAATACTATGCCGTCCTCCGGCCTTTTGTAGATCGCCATCCTAGGACATGCTGCTAGACATGCAGGGTATGTGCAGTGGTTATAGATGCGAGGCAGGTAGAAGAACCACACGTCATGCGGAAGCTTCAGGTAGAATTTTTCGTTGGTTAACGGCTGGTTTGTCTCATCCTCTCCTCTGTTAGGATACGCGTATTCAATGTCGCTGGGAAGATAGCCTAAAACTCTCTCGTTTGCTGGCGTCGCTTCGAATAACGTCTTGCCTTGATAAACATATCTGTCGCCGTTCTTGGTCCATCGCTGAGGACCGAGCATGTTTAGAATGTTTACATCCCATCCCATAGGGTAGGAGCCCCAGGGCTTGGTCTCAACGTTGTTCCAGTACATGTATTCCTGGCCTTTTCCGGACATCCACGTTGTTTTGCAGGCAACCGTACACGTCTGGCAGGCGATGCACTTGTTTGTGTCAAACACTGCTCCAGCCTGCCGTCTTGGACGCGCCGCCTCATACCAGTAATCCATCTCCCTTCCGATCTGCCAGTTGTAGACCTTCGGCATCTCACACCACCTCCACGAAAAGCCCCGCAAGATACTTCTTCATAGGCTCAGAAGCATACATAGGCCTCATCGCGGAGGCGGCAGGGTTCCAAAGTCCTTTTCCGTCTTCCCCGCCAGGCTCGGCTCTGGTGATTTTGACGAAGGCTTCTTTCGGAGCGCCCACCAGCTGGTGGACATCTAGCGCAAAACCCTTCCCTATCAGCTGTCCGTAGTACTATTTTCTGAAAAGGCTGTCTGTCTGCAGGGTTGGCTTCAGCCATGTCCTTGTTGTGGATTGATGGCTGCCATACCTGTAGGCTGCTTGATAGCCTGTTCTCGGGTTTTTGGCAAGTTTATCAGCTCTCTTCTCATGTCCTTCGACAGAGCCGTGGGTTGAGACGTAGAAGTGAAACCATGCACGAGCTATGCCTGGAGCTATGTTAGGATAGTGTCTGGCTCTGACAAGCCATCTGAAAACCTTGTAGTCCTCAGGCTTTGCAACCCATCCTACGAAAGGCCTGTCGGAGGGGTCTGCGTCGCACCATACATAGTCTCCGTCCTCTATCCCTAGACGTTTCGCATCCAACGGGTTGATGTCGATGTAGCCCTCGCCCACCCATGGCTTTCTTGGGTCGTGTCTGTAGAAGTCTCCAAACGGTCCGAAAAACGTAACCTCAAGATCTGTGCTAGCTCCCATGGTGTGGCATGCATGCCTATACTTTGGAGTGACCAGCACATGCGTGAAGCCTTTTTCAGCTAACGGATGGCTTGTTGCCCTAACCTCCTCCCATGGTTTGACAACGTTTCTGACCTGCCGCACCTCGGTGGACAAGTCCATGACGGCAATGCCGTATTCAGAAGGCTGCTTGGGCCTTATCGCCGGATGCGGTTTTGAGACTATTACGTTTGGCTCGTAGAATGTGCTGTCGATAGGCTCCCTGTAAACCGGCAGGTTCTCGCCATACTCTATGAACTCCTCCTCTTCTCTGTAAAATTCGAGGCGGCCGGTCTTGGTGTACCATGGCTTGCTCTCGTTTGTCTGCTCCCAGCCGGTTATCCTAGGGCTGGTTCTTGTAAGCATCAGGAAAGGCGTGCCCTTTTTGCAGCTTTCCTCGAGAGCTTCGAAGGTGTAGCCGCGTGTGCAGTTTCCTGCGTTGAAAACCCTGTTTAAAATTGCTTCTACCTTGTCCTCTAAGACGAAGTGCCAGTAATCCCTGAACCTTCTGTCGCCTGTGAGCTCGGAAAGCTTTAACGCTATGCCGGCCAAAACATCCACATCGTCGCGGGTGTTGAAGATGCGGGGAAGCGGAGTTCTAGGCCATGCCTGCAGAAATGGGTTTGTTACTGAGGCATACACATCTGGCTTCTTTCTTTCAATCCAGCTGTCGACTCCGAACACTACGTCGGCGTACTCGCATGTGGCCGTCCACAGCCAGTCGTTCACCATTATCAACTCTATCTTCGGAAGAGTGTTTACCATGATGTTGTGAGCCCATTTGCTGTTGCCGAGGATTGAGTTGGTGTTTGCCCAGAAAGTGGCTTTAGTAGGCGTCGGCATATGAGTCTTGCCTGTGAACAGCTTGTTTCCAACCCTCAACGGCCTGTCGTCGTATGCATAGTAGTGTGCTGACTCTGGCTTGAAATAGGCTTTGACCTTCGCCGGCTTTTCAGGGTCTAGCTCTATGTTGAACGGGTCCTCCGTAATCCATTGTGAAACTCCGTTCACCAGCTCCATACGGTAGTTACCTGCATAGCTTCCAACGGTCCCGCCGAAATGTCCGATGTTATCGGTCAGGCTTGCAACAAGAAGTATCCCACGGTCCTTTAGGTCGCTGTGGTACATGTGGTTCGGCCCCATGCCTTCGACGAAAAGCGTTCGAGACTTGTTGGCAGCTATGAGCCTAGCAAGCTCTTCAACGGCCTCTGGGGCGACCCATGTTATCTCTGAAACAGTGATGGGGTCAAAGTTCTCCTCAAGATATTGTTTCAGCAGGTCAAATACTGGACGCACTTTCACCTTGGCTCCTTCGACGGTCTCTACCTCGAACTCGCCTTCGAGGGCTGGATCAAGGCCAAGCGCTCTGAAATGCTCTCCAACGTTATCCCTTGTGACAACTTTAAAACTACGTGACGCATAATCCCATACAACAAAGTCGTCTATCTCCTTCCTCAAGCCTTCTGGAAGAAGCTGTGTTGCCTGCTGGAAGTATGGCGGAGACGGCTCTCCTGATGAAAGGACTTTGACATAGTTTTTGAGCTGAGCAGGACGCCAATCCCTTATGATGTCACGGGCTCTCAAGAGTTTGAGATTGTCCATCCTCACGAGTAATGGCAGGTCTGTGAACGATTTGACAAACCTCTCGTCATAAAGTCTGTCCCTGATTATAACGTGAGCAAGCCCTAGAGCTAAAGCATGGTCTGTTCCAGCTCTTGTCACAACAACCCAGTCAGCCTTAGAGCTGGAGGACTGGTACTCGGGGGCTATTGTGACGACTTTAGCACCCCTCAGCTTTGCCTCAGTCAGCCAATGTCCGTCAGGTATTTTAGTGGCTATCCAGTTCATTCCCCAGAGTATGATCAGCTTGGCGTTTTCCGCGGTGTAAAGGTCGAAGTCAAGGGTCTTCACGCCCGTGACCATTGGATGGCCTGGAGGGAGGTCGGTGTGCCATGCATAGTTGTCCCATCCCCTAGCTCCCTTCGCTTCCTCCGGCCCCACGCCTCTGACAACGGCGTCGAGCAGGGCCATCATGTTGGCGAACCTGTAAAAACCGCCTGTCCTAATCGGTGAGATGAAAGGCACCCCTCCTCTAAACTTGAGCACGCGTGTCCCAGCCCCCTCCATCGCCTCGACCATGGCTGGGTCGTATCCCTGCTTAAGCAGTTTCTTCTCCCCTCCTCACCGCTGTAGGTTGTTACTATGTTGATGATTGCTTTGGCGATTATCTCGAAAGCTTCTTCATAGGAGACCTTGACAAATTCTTCTTTACCTCTTTGAAAGTATCGGCTTGGCGGTTTACCCGTTTCTGGGTCTCTTGGGAACCCTTCGTCAACCCATTGCTTGAAGCCTTTTCTCACGTACGCTCCCTTCAATCCTTTTGTCCGAGTAGAACCTTCTCACGTAGGAGAGTCCGCTGATGCACGCCCTCGGGTCCCATCGCGCAGAGGCCCTGTTGCCGAAAATGTCCGTCGCTTTACCATATCCGTATGAAGGGTCAACGTAAACTACAACCCCGTTTTTTACGCTTGCTTTCAGCAGGCATCCATGGGTATCGTTGGGCGCGCAGAGATAATGAAACATTTCATCGGGCGTTAAAGCTCCCTGTAAACCCGTTCCCAATCCCTTGGGGGGTAGGTTTTCAATGGATTTATCGACGGGTCTATGGGCTCGATGTACTGAAATCCGAAACCATCCTCCGGCAGTAGAGAAGCAATTGTGGAAACGGCAACTGTTGATTGAATAAGCTTAACAAACTCGCGTCGCGATATCTTCATCGCTGTTAACAATAATTCTATAAGCCCGGTAGATTAATGATGTGCCGAACGTGTTCGGTTTCCTAAAATAATTAAGGATCAAGCCAGCTCAGTAAGCTCTGAAACCCCTAACATCATCATGTACTCTCTTACAACCTTCTTCAGACCCTTCCTAAGCGTTTCTAACACGGTTGAAGGAGAGATCCCAAGCTGTGCTGCCAACGTTCTTACACCAACTCGCCGTGGATAATCGAAGTATCCGTTCTCCAAAGCTGTTGTCAAAACCATCTCCTGTCTATGGGTGAGTATGCCGTTCCATCTGAGGGTTTGCTGGCGAACAATTTTAAAAGCTATATCCCTGTTCACTAGCATGTTCATGAAGCTTCTGACGTTTTCGCCTATGCCTATTACATGCCATATCACGCTGCCGTCTTTTGTTGAGGACACGCTTCTAACTATGCAGTCTTCAGCCAGCTCCAAACCGCATCCGCCGCATAAAGACATGGCGTAGCCGAAAATGTGAGTATTCCTCCCCATGACTACTTGGAGGCGTTGGAGAGAAGGTTCATTCTGCAAAAATCTTGCAACCTGCTGCGCATGATCTCCCGCTGTTATTCGGAAGAGCTGGTGATGCCAGTTTGCCTGCTGAGTAGAGTGCTCAACAACTCTCACGTTAATGTTTCTAAAAGCCTTTGCAAGCCTCGCAACCCAGCAATTTTTAGGCCTGCATGCAATGTAAACCGAGACTATGCTGGGTGGCATTTGCAAAGTATTTGCACACCGTCTATAAATACGTTCACGAAGAGAAAGTTTAGGGTCAGTAGCCCCGTGGGTAAACGATATATTTTGTTTTCTTGATAGTTATTATTGGATGAAGGATGAAGCGCTCCGGCTCAGCTACCCTCTGGCTGGCTGAAGGCTCGGTACCCCATTTCAGGGAGATGGTTGAGCTTGGCAGGGAGATTGTTAGGGCGTTGTGTGACTTTATGGGGCCAGACGAGGTGGCTAGGAGGTTTGCCAACCCGTTCTGGCTTACTTCTCTTTCCTGCGTCCTCGGGTTTGAGTGGAACACCAGCGGCCAGACAACCGTCACCCTCAAGGCCATAAAGCAGGCTCTGGCTGGGACAGAGGTTCCGTTAAGGGTTTTGGGCGGGAAGGGAGGCGAGATGCGGATGGCTCAGCTGGAGGCAGCTAGGGTCTTGAGCGAAATAGGTGTGGAGGATGTAGGCGAGCTAAGACGTGTATCAAGGCTGACGTGCGCGGTGGATGAAGCGGCACTCCAAGACTCTTACAACATTTACTTCCACGCAGCGATTGTTTCTGAGAGCGGTAAGTGGACTATCGTAAACCAGGGAATGAACACGGAAAACCTGACAGCAAGAAGGTATCACTGGTCTAGTGAGGTAGGGGCTACGGTCCAAGAGCCTCATACCGAGATCGTGAGCGACCGGGTGGAGGAGATTGTACTCGACATGACAAGCAAACAGTCAACCGAAACACGTAAAACAATCATCGAGATGCTTTCTGACACGCCGCCAAGCAGGATTAACGAGGATTTAGCGCAGGCGAAGTCCTTGATGAAAAAACAATGTCTCTTAGACAGAGGTCCTTCCATGGAGATTGAGAGGCTGCCCCAGCATCTCATGCCGCCGAGGAAGCTTGACGAGGAGACCCTCCGTGCCGTGAAAAACGTGAGAAGGTTTGAAGAGCTCCTAACCATGTCGGGCGTCGGTCCTGCCACGGTAAGGGGTTTGGCTTACGTGGCTTGTCTTATATATGGGTCTAAAGCCTCTTGGAAAGACCCCGTCAAGTATGCTTATGCATATGGGACTAAGAGCGGCAGGCCCTACTATGTTGACAGGAAGGCAATGCTCGAGTCTGCAGGTATTTTGAGAGAAGCTGTGATGAGGGCGAGGATGGGCGAGGGTGAGAAAATATTCGCGTTGAGAAGGCTTGCCGCGTTAGTCGAGGAAATCGAGGCTGGCCAGCCCCCAAATCATTAGACACGAGTTACAGACTGGATGTCTATCTCCCCAACTTCTTCGATGCTTGCTAAACGTCTTTCTAAATCCTCGCCTACGCCCTCCATCTCTGGCATGAGAAACCCGACAACAAGGGCCTCAAGGCCAAAACCAATCTCCTCCCTTCCGCTGTCGCAGACCCTGATATCGTTGGGAAGCGTTTTGACGATCTTATCAAGAAGACGGTTCAAGTCAGTCTCAGAGTCACGCGGTAGGATTCGGACCACCATCAGTACTTTAGCCATGCATGTAGCTTACTTAGCCAAAATTAAAGCATAGCTCAACATCTTTCAACCTTCTGCGTGATCCTCCTTTATGTTCATCCATTGCTTAGCCAGTAGCGCAAGATGCTCCATAAGATTTGAAGCCTCTGCATTCCCCGCTTTTTGGAAGGTTTTGGCGGCGTCGAAAAAAGCATGCGAAGACAGATGTGTCACACCATGTTTGAGGTACGTGGCCGCCTCCTCCATGTAACCTAAACCAGCTGAGTAATATGACCCGCTACCATATTTCTCCGCAGCATCTGAAAAATGCTTTGAGCAGCCGGTTATCAGCAAATTGTTTTTCACATGACCCTGCAAGGGTCCGCGTGGTTTTGGGTTCGACAAGTCTTCGACAGTGTTTATGTTTGAGAATTCAAGCGGGTTATCGGTAAGGTTGGAGGCGTGGACGAGCAAAAGTTTCTCAGCCGACCTCAGTATGTCGGAGGGCCGGAGGAAGCTTCGCCTAAAGTTGAGAAACTTTTCTGCGTAGTTAAGCAAGCACGTCCTTTTCACGGCTTGGATTAATGTTTCAACGGCCCCATTACCCCACACAACAGACGCTGCGTCGGCATCTGACTCTAGATGTTGCTGGAGTAAGCTGCTTAACGAAGAGGGTTTTAAATAGGGAGTATCCGTTGGCGCTGTGACAAAAACCTCGGCTTCAACCTTATGGGCGGCTGTTAGCAGGCCGCTCAAAGGTCCCGCGTCAAAGACATCCACTATAAAGCCTGAAACGTATGGCCTTGCGGCGTTAAAAAGCATGCCGCCTCTTTCCGCGGTGTTGACGGATAAATAAGCTTCGCCAAACGCTTGATACAGAGTCCTAGCTGCGTGTTTAACCATAGGCTCCCCGTCGACGATTGCGAATGCTTTGTCTCCTCCAAACCTTTTTGACACCCCTCCCGCAAGTATGAGTCCGCAAGCTTTCACAGTTAACTTATCGAGTAGCTTGGCTTTAAGCTGAAATTTGTATGGCTTTCCGCGTATAGAGGTATAGTTCCTCTGAAAGCGGCGGCGTATAAACCGGTATGGTGGTTTGGGGAACAGGCTCGCCGGAGTTGTTGACTATCGCTAGTATCGGTGGTTTAAGCGTTTGTAGGAAAATGGCTACATCGCCGCTGTTCTTCACTGTTATGAGCTTGTAAACATCCGGCCTACCTCCCAAAACCATGTGGAACCCCTCAAAAACCACTAAATCTAATCCTTCATCGTTCAAGATCTTGAAAAGCTTCTCCAAGCTGTTTTCCCACCGATTTTCAACGCTGTGGAACATTAAAGCCAGCTCGTTGGGCGACACGCTTGCTACGACTTTAGCTCCTTTCCGCGCCATCCTCCACGTGTCCTTGTTTTCCGTGTCGATTGTGAAATGGTGGTGAATGTGTTTCACTGCGGCCACTTTGTACCCGTCCCTCACAAATCTCTCTACAAAATACTCCACCAATGTAGTTTTCCCAGAATTTTTAGTGCCAAACACTGCAATGAATTTCATACCACTTTGAAACGATAGGCCCAATATAATGTTGCCGAAATACTCTCGAAAACCAGCATTCATAAACTACGTTAACGCTTATAGCCAGCTTGACAGCGTATGTACTGGGTTTGTTCGAAGACTTGGCGGTAATCCTAGGTTTTTTCGCGGCCACAACCGCTTTAGCTGTTGCGTACGCTTCGGCGAAGAGCGTAAAACCTGTTGTGACTAAGCCTGGGAGGCAGGTTGTTGTTTTACAGGCCTCGGACCTGCCTGAACAGGTGGACACTGGGTTGTCTAGGGTTGTTTTGGAGGCTGAGGAAAAAGTGAGGCTTGCGGAGGAGAAGGCGCTGAAGCTGCTGGAGAGGTTTGAAGGTGGAGGGGATGGACGGAGCGAGGCTGGCGGCGGCTAGGGCTGTAACATCCTTCATAGAAGACGGGATGGTTGTGGGCTTAGGCAGCGGCTCAACAGTATCGCTCATCGTGGCTGAGATCTCTAAGCTGGGTAAACGTATAACCTTAATCCCCGCATCCTCGCAAACCTACTTGGAAGCCGTCCGGTCCGGGCTTCAGCTAACCAGCCTGGATAGAAACCCGCATCCAGACCTCTATATCGACAGCTTTGACCAAACAGATGAGAGCTGTAACATGGTCAAAGGTGGCGGTGCTGCGTTGATGAGGGAGAAAGTGTTGGCGTCAGCGTCGAAGCTGAGGATATTCGTGGGCGAAAGCCGTAAGCTTTCGAAAAAACTCAACAAACCAGTTCCCCTGGAGGTGCTGCCCTTCGCTTTAGGCTATGTTGTGGATGAGGTCGAGAAGATCGGCGCATCCGTCGCTGTGCGTATGTCGCAGGCTAAGAACGGTCCCACTGTGACGGATAACGGCAACTACGTACTGGATGCCGATTTCGGCGAAATCACAGACCCTGCATCGCTCGAGCAACGGCTTAGAAAAATACCCGGGCTTCTCGAAAACGGATTGTTCGTAGGCCTTGCGGACAGGATGTTTATCGCGTTCGAAGATGGAAGGGTGGAAGAAATGGGGTGCAAAACTTTAAAAACCTCGAAATAGCTTCCCGAACATGGCGGATATAAGTCAAGCCCGTTTGCTGGGAGGAATAGGCTCTATACTTCTTGTTTTAGCCATCGTCCCCTACGCAGGCTCCGCGTTAAGCATTGTGGGATTAATTCTCCTGCTGATATCGTTGAAACAGCTTTCCGACATTTTTCATGAGCCGGAAATATTCAAAAACGCGTTAATAGCGGTTGTTGTCGGCATAATAGGTGCGGTAGCGGGAATCGTCGTCGGAGGTGTTGGAGTCTTGTCCATGTTTGCGGGCGGTCTTGATGGATCAAACATTGGAAATTTGATCTTTAGCATCCTGCTGGCTTTAGCTGTGGTATGGGTCTTTGCAGTCGTTTCAAGCCTCTTTCTCAGAAGATCGTTAACTCTTACAGGAAACCGATTAGGCATAGGTCTCTTCCGCACAGCCGGACTGTTAATATTCATAGGAGCAATCCTCATGATAATCTTGGTTGGAGCTATAATAGAGCTTGTAGCCTACATCATTCTGGCTGTTGCCTTTTTCCAAATCAAGCCAGGCTTTCAACCGCCTCCACCCCCTCCACCTTAATGCTTCATCAGCTCTAGCAAAGCATCCAGAAGAGAGCCTGCAAAGCCATGGTGCCGGACCCAAACAGCCACAGGCTCCCCGTCTAAAGGAAGACCTATCAAAGCCTCGCCGGCGTCGTTTACAAGAATGTCGAGCAGTATTGCTTGGCTCTGGACAACCTTTGCTCCCAACATGTTGAAAAATTCTCTGTCATCGTCGTCGATGGTTACGGATGGGTGGAGTAAGAAGATGATGTTTTTCGATTGGGTTTGCTGGACTGCTTTCTTGAATTCTTGCTTGAGCTTGACTGCTTTTCTGACGGCGAAGACGAGAGTCGAACCTCTGCTGCATACTTCCGCCGTCTTGATGAGAACGGGGTCCAGACCCTTTAACACGGCTGTGTCTGCTTCATGCTCCGTAGGCTGGCTGAAAAGCTCCGCCAGCTTGAGAAACCTCTCCAGTTTCCTGCTCTTCTCTTTGAACTCCATCTCAACCTTCGATTTCTCTTTTTCCAGCAGGCTTGTTAGGGCGTACCTAGACTCCAGCGGCTGGTATCCTTTCCCGGTTTTTAAGACGAGCCCCAGCTCCAACAACCTTTGTAGCGTGTCGTAAACCCTCGTGACCGGGATGCCTGTTTTACTGGAAACATCTTTAGCCGTTTTACATCCCGACAGCACGGCTACATAGGCTTTGGCCTGGTATGAGTTCAGGTTGAAAACTGTCTGCAGTATTTCAACAGCCTCCTCAACCTCTTTTTTCATCAGTCATTAAACGGCAAAGTGGTTTAAATCTCCGGCGGTCATGATGGTTTGAGCATGGTCAGCGAGAGGCCTGGTCTTTGGGAGTTTTGGCCTGAGGTTTTAGAGTCTCTCCGTAAGGTTGCCCCTGTCTACGATAAGCTCAACAAGGTTATTTCATTCAACTCTGACGTAGGTTTAAGGGTTGAAGGAATATCGGGCAGAGTCTGTGAAGATGAGGTTGTTTTGGACGCCGGCGCTGGAAACGGGGTGTTTACAGAAATTTTGCTGAAACAACAGCCAGGTGTACGTGATGTCGTGATGCTGGATACTCTGGCGGAGATGCTTTCGAACGCTTCTCAAAAGGTTTCTAAAACAAAAACTCATCCCGTAATAGCTGTTTTCGAAAGAATGCCTTTCAGGGACAACGTGTTCAACAGTGTTTTGATGGGTTTCTCACTCAGAGATGCTAGAGACATGAGGGCCGCATTGTCTGAGGTCAGACGTGTTGTGGGCCTTGGAGGAAAGCTGATAGTAGTGGATTTAGGAAAGCCTGACAACCGTTTAAAAACGTTGGCGATAGGGTTTTACTGGAGGTTCATAGCTCCTTGCCTAGCGTTCTTCAGATTTGGATTGGCTGGTCTCAGCGTGTACTCGATTTATAAAACCTATGAGCGGCTGCCGACCAACAGTGAATTGAAAAACTTGCTCCAAAGTTTCTTCAAAGATGTTGACCTTCAGGAGAGGATGATGGGCGGTGCTTTAATCGTTTTTTCAAGAGGTGTGTTGAAGGCCAACGACGGCGAATTAGCCGGGCGTTGAATTATCTTGCCGTAGAATTGAATTGGCGTGAAAAGCCTTTAAGCGACTGAATGGGTTTTTGAACCGCTGATGACGGCCGCCGACGTGGAGAAAGGAGAGAGGTCGTCTTTCCTGTCCGGCCACTCTGTTTTCGACAGGATTGTATGGCTTCGTCCCGGATCTACAGTGCTTGTGGCCGATGAGACCTTCAGCGAAGGACTTACGTTTTTAAGGACGCTTTTCCGCAGCCGAAAAGATTCTGTGGTGGAGATTGCGTCAAGCCGTCATCAAGCAGTTGGAAAAAGCCAAGCCACCGTATCTATCGGGTCCTTGCAGGACCTGTCCATACAAGTTAATCAGAGACGTCGCGCCGAGAAGGGAAAGGTTTTCATACACACCTACCTCCCCGAGCTTCTAGTAAGACACAACCCCGACGAGGTTTTGAAACTTCTTGAAATATGGCAGAAGGATGTGTCCAGCTCTAAGAGCATCGAGTTTTACCTGCTGCCCCGGAACACATTCGGGGATTTCGAGAAAAAGGTGAGAGCCATAGTTGACTCTGTGATAGACATATCGGTCGTCAGGAGTGGGAGCCAGCTTCTCTTTTACATGACTCCGGTAAGAGGGTGTGACCCTCAGTTTCATCTCAAAAACATACAGTATGAGATAACGGGTGGAAGGCTCTTGGTTGAGTGGAAGGGAGCGCTTCTCGAAGAACTCCCAGCTCCCGCGAAGTCGGTCGACGAAATTAAAAATGAATTAGACAGCAAGGCAGACAGGCTTATGATCAAGGTTGCTGAAGCAAATCCCGAGCTTATGTCCATATCCGACTACATGCTTTTGACAAGCATGGACGGTAATACCGTGTCGGTTGTAAAACATCTCTTCCCGGAGATTTGGACTGAACTGGAGGAGAAAATTGCAACATGGGTTGTATCCGGAATCCTGAACTTGGAAGAGGTTGACAATGTTTCACCAATGCCTAGGAGAAAAGGGTTAAAGTTGAAAAGCAAACTCCTTCTCAAGGTGCCGGCCAGTTTAGCTGTCTTTCTCGTTTCGCTCTCGAAAGGCTTTCTTGGAAAACGTGTGCGAACCGTACCGCTCGACGCTCATCTGGCAGTATTAGAAGCGATGAAAAAAATCGTCGACTATTCTGCGATTAAGAGGGCTGAACTGCGTACCGAAGCTAGGCTTGCCACCTACTATTTCGGACAACTGTCGGCTAGGAAAACTGCGCTTGAATACATCAAAAGGCTTGAAGGAACTTACTACACAGTTTTCAACGTGAGTGATGCGCCTAAGCTTATAGCCATCACCCTTAAGGCGGGATGGGGTCTAGACATTGCTGTCACAGCAGCCGGTAATAACAGCTGGGTTTTCGAGGTTAAGCGCTGCCATTTATGCGAAAGTGTTAGCAGTGATTCACCGTATTGCGACAAGTTTGTTTCTAGCGTGGTTACCGGTGTGTTGGCTGTTTGTCTGAAAATGAAGACGGATTGTTTTGAGATTTCATGCCGTGCGATGGGTGCTGAAAGTTGCAGCTTCAAAACAACAATCCTTTGAATAAGACGGCCGCTGTTCGGTAAGTGGTGAGCTTGAATAGACATAAGCTTCTCGGGTTCGCTGCCTTAAACAAATCATACTTTTCGCTTTTCGCTTCCCCTCTTCTGGCTCTTTTCACTTCTCTGCTTGTCGGAGTCTCAGCCATGTGGGAAATACTCTTTTTTGGAACCTTTTTTCTCCTCGCAACAGCGTTTCTGAACAGCTACAACAACATAATGGACGTGAAATCGGACGCGATAACTAAAAAAAACTTTCCCATACCAGCTGGCATCATAACACCGAAGGAGGCATTAAGGTATTCAACGTTTTTATGCGCATTATCTATGGTTGTCGCCTTGCTGATTGCGTTTGTGAACGTCGTGGCGGGTCTAATACTTTTTCTTGACCTGCTGTTTGCATTTTTTTACTCGGCGCCGAGAATCAGGCTGAAACGCTTTCCAGCTGTGAAAGGCTCCATCCTCGTATCGCATACTTTGCTTATACCGTTTACCGCCGCTGCTGTCTTGACAGGACGCAACCCATTATCATCCATCGCAGCTGTTCCGCCTCTCTTTCTCATGGGTCTATCAATCCACACTGTTCAGGATATAGGGGACGTAAAAGGAGACCGTTTGATAGGAGATAAGACAATTCCTTTGATTTTTGGGACTAGGAAAGCAGTTGTTTTAGCTTTGGCACTCCTGTTTATAGCGGTAACATATGTGGCGTTTCTCGAAGTCCAGCTCAAAACCGCGGCGATTTCATCACTGCTTGCCCAGGCGACGATGCTGGCTTTCCTTCTGTTTAAAGAGGGGTTATGGAAGCATGTTTTCTGGGGGTGCTCGGCTATATCTTTCTTGACGCTTGCTACGCTACTTTATCGATGTTGCAGCTAGCCTTTGATAAACTCGGCGTAGCGCAGAAGCTCCGGCGGCGCCCTAGCCCCTAGGAAGTCTATCAAGTTTAACGGGTTTTTGGATTTTAACAACCACTTCCTCACGGTAAAATACCTGAACACATGCATGGATGCCTTTAGACTGCTGCATCTGAACGCTATGTGTTTCGAAGCTTGGTTTAAAAACTGGAGGCCGATTAGATAGTGGAGGTCGCCCAGCCTTATTGTATAGCGTTTTAAAGCGTTGTTTTTAACCGCGTCCTGTGGGCTGGCTATCAAACGCAAGTCCTTTCCGAGATAAACAACGCTGTTCCAGATACCGGCTTTGAGGTCAGCCTCCAAATCGGCTACGTCGTCATAATAGTTCGAAGACTTGAAGATGTAGTCGAATGCTTTACGGATGGGGATAACTGCTCTGTAGTCTTGCGAGGTCTTTAGGCTGGTGTTCTCGAGCATGCAAAGGTCTAGACCAACCCACACCCGTCCGACGCCCTTCTCATTCATAGCCCGCAGATAGTCGTAGATACTTAGTGATACTCTGGCATCCTTGTCCTGCTGTTTAAAGGTTGAACATTGCCCTTCTATGTATTTTTTCAAGTCGAGGAGAAAGAGTTTTCTAGTTATGTTGGCGTTTGGAACCTTATTCCTAAGCCAATAATTGACCAGCAGCCCCATTAGCAAACATGAGTTTTCTGCTTTTTTTACGATGTCTGTGCCTTCAAGGACATGGAATTCGCCATTGGCTATAGCCTTTGCCTGCCTGTCCAGAGACTGAGCGGCTTCCTCTAAGCTGTGGTAGGTATCGTTAATGTTGTCGAGAACCTTAATGCTGAGTATCAGCGCCATCTTTGCCAGAACAGTTGAAAGCATCTGAGACTTCGAAGCGGTGTAAACGAGCAGCGGATAAGTGGAGATGGTAGCCATGTAAGCTGCGTAGGGTATGTATTTTTTCTTCATGACGCCAAGCTCGAGAAGCTCATCGTATGTTGCGGCACGTGGTCCGTTAAGGATTTTTCTGAGGGTGTGCTCGAAGTAGGTTGAAGCAGACCTTATCAACGTAATCATCTCCCTAAACTCCTTGTGTCCGCCGGCAACGTACCTCAGCAGCATCAGCCCAGCCGCTTTCGTGAAGGGGTCTAAACCTTCATTAACCTCTCCCTTAAAACTTGTCATGTATTTGATAATACATGAAAAAAGATAAGTCTTTAGATAACCTTCTCCGTTGGGAAAACCTCTATACCGCCCTGAACAAACCTGTAGGGATGAGCCTCCACGTTGTGGTTGACACCCCTCATTTTCTCGATCTGTATAGACTGGAGCACCACCGAGTCTTTCGAATATTTTCTTAGAATCACTACGCCGTCTGCGAGATATTCCTCGAACTGGTAAATCCTGTCTGAACCACTCATCCTCAGCTCTGTCAGCAAGAGTGTCGTGCATCTAAGCGGAGTGATGCCTTCCAGAAGCTCCATGAAAGCCGCCCGCCTCTCAGCCCCTCTAGGGTACTGCAGGAAGAATGAGGTGAGAGAGTCGATTACAAGACGTTTAGCGTTGACGTTGCGGACGTGGTTGGTAACCGCTGCTATTAGAGCAGTCAGCGAAAAATCTTTTTTACCTATCGAAATACTCCCGATCTTTACTTGGCCTGGGATAGTTCTTATAGGCGAGGCGTCGACTA
Source organism: Candidatus Caldarchaeum sp. (assembly GCA_038844785.1). Lineage (GTDB taxonomy): Archaea > Thermoproteota > Nitrososphaeria_A > Caldarchaeales > Caldarchaeaceae > Caldarchaeum. The sequence continues at coordinate 13,046 of JAWBRA010000008.1, read as the reverse complement.
TCGCTAAAAGGCCTTCGTCCAACAATGGCTGTAGGCCTATCCCCACGTTTCCGGCGTTTGCCAGAACCTTCTCAGGGTTTTCGTCCAGCGTCACGTACACGCCGTTCTCTCCTATTTTGCACCCATGGTGTAGAAACTGAAGCCCAAACGTTGTTTTCCCAGAGCCAGGCGAGCCCATCACAACAATGTTGTAGCCGGCGGGGAACCCTTTGCCATCCAAAAGCGTGTCCAAACCAGCGATACCAGTTGATACATACTTGGGTAGTTCTTTCTTAGCCACGGTTTGAGAGGTGAATGGACGTATATAAACGATTTTTAAAATCTATTTAATCCGCCAGTTTCATCCCTAAATGGGCTGTGAAAGAGTATCTGTCCAAAACTTTTCCAGTGTTATTGACGTTAGCTATGGCCGTTTTATTCCAGCTGTCTGTTGAAGGAGTCAGGCTTCCCCCTCCAGCAGTAACCCCTATCCCTGAAGAGGGTGGGCAGGACGTATCTCAGCTTCTCACCCCAACACCGTACGTCAACACATTGATAGTTGTCACATCCATGTTCGTAGGAAGTCTAGCGATCATAATGATTTTGAGACATAGAAAGGTTGTGCGTCTGTTGATTCTTTCAGTTTTCTTCATAGCTGCTACAGCGGTGACAACATTCTATCTGCTGATTCTAACCGACTTGAATATTGACGTGGTGATGGGGTTTGCGGTTGCAGTTGCTTTGCTCACCTTAGCGGGAATATTGTCACGTTCAGAGGTCGCCGGGCTTCTCGCTTCATCCTACATAGCTTCATCCTCTGGTGTTGTCGTAGGTTCTTCGATACCCTTCTGGACCTCCCTCGTGCTTTTGGTAGCTATTTCGGTGTATGATTCGGTCGCCGTTTTCAAGGGCCATTTAAAAACTTTAGGAGAGGTTGACACCAGCAGCATCAAAGGCTTAGTGGTAGATTTCCGCGGCGTCAGCATAGGTTTGGGCGACCTTTTTTTCTACACGGTTCTATACTCTTTCGCCAACACTAATTTTGGGATAGTACCAGCAACAGCGGCCTTCATAGGAATCGTTGCTGGATACCTCATCACGCTTAGGCTTGCGAAAGAAAGGCCGGTTTTCCCAGGTTTACCGATAACAATTTTAACCGCTCTTATTCTCTCGGTAACAGTGTATCTCCTGACATGACGATGCTTTACACCTCTGATGATGTTGCTCGCTGTTGCACGCTTGGACTTCTGCTCGAACTTGCTACAACACCAAAACCAGGCCTAGTAGACCGTTCTTCAAACCCAATATTATTCTCACAGTTCATGAGCTCATCTATAGCATTATACAAACATTTCCGCGATGCTGCGGAAGGGAGGAGTGTTGGCGGCGTAGTCTTCCATGCATGTAAGGACATGCTGTCTTGGCAAAATGGAGGCAACACGCATCTCGGAGCACTACTGCTTCTGACACCTCTAGCAAAAGCGGCAGCCGAGTGCAATAAATTTGCCGAGCTCAGAACATGCTTAAGGTTTGTTTTAAAGAACATGGACTACACGGATACGTTGGACATTTTCAAAGCAATAAAAAACGTGAACCCAAGCCATCTAGGACATGTCGCCTACTTGGATGTATACAGTGACAAAACTTACGCGGAAATAACCAAACGCCGTATAACGGTGTTGGACGCCCTCCAACCGTATAAGGGGTTCGAGGTTGTTGCAACGGAATACTCAACATGCTACCGCAACAGCTTCACACACGGATATAGTTACCTTAAAAAACAGATCCGTAAAACCGATTTGAACACGGCGGGTGTAAACACCTTCCTCAACATATTAAAACATCAGCCTGACAGCCATGTCGCTAGAATGCATGGGAGGGCTGCTGCGAGGATGCTCTCTAGAATGGCGGGAGAGGTGCTTGACGCTGGAGGAGCAGCCACGGCTAAGGGACGTGATATGTTGCAGGAGCTTGCTGAAAAGATTTCCAACGCGGGTTTTAAACCAGCTGCAACAGCGGACGTTTTGGCTGTTTCCTTCACGTTGTTGCTGCTCAGTGGCTGGAGGCCTTGATAGGCATATTCGCTTCAGATAGGCTGATCATACGGATAAAGCACGTCGTACAGTATGAAGGAAAGGTTAACTGGATATCGCTACCTCAGGTATAGTGTTGGAGACGCTTGCAGCGTAGCCTAGCCGCCCTCAACAACTGTCTCCGCAATAATAACATCTCGAAAAATTTCTGCGATTTGCTGCACGCTGGTTGTGCTGCAGAGGCTGCGGTAACATTATTATGCTCAAATACTTTTCCCGAGCCGTTAGAGGAGGGTTGACACAGGAAACGGCTTGGAGAGTTTTCTGGTCTTCGAACATCTCGAAAGCAGGTGTTTTTCTTCTGGCTGCGCAGGTTATAGTTTCGGTCTATGTAGTAGTTGTGTATCCACTGGATTTTGGAACACGCTTCTGGAACAACCCCTCATACTGGGCGGACAATCCGAAGGAGGCGCCGCCAGAGTGGACTAACCTTTTTTCCCCTAAGCCTGCGCCCACAAACATCGTCATGACTTTTGAAAACCCCGGCGACAAAACAGAGAAAAGCTTCAGTTACCGGTATGATGACTTCCCCAGCTTTGTTTCAATAACCGTCGCAGACGTCCTATACCATGAAAGGCCTCCGACTTTGCTTTTCGAGCTTGTTAGGCCGGATGGCAGGATGGCGTTGTTTTACATTTTAACGGTTTCGCCGCCCGTGCCGGGGGAGGCCAGCCCATACCGACGGCATTTCGAAACGCCGTTACGCGTGTATCTTAGCGGCGACATCCAAGCCGGACAGTATCTGAGCAGGTTTCTCGAATCTGGGTATGGCTTTTCTTTAACAGCTGAAGAGGTTGTGAGCATCGGTGTGGAGAAGGTTTTGTTCGGCCGTCCAAGCGTAGATGGGTTCACGCCGCTGGCCGGAGATTACTCTATTGCGGTAAGCGTTGTCAGAAACAGCTCCGACGACAGGGTTGGACGGGTTTCTTACGTCGTCGGCGGGAAGGTTTACGGCCTAATGGGTACGGACAGGCTTGGACGAGACCTTGCGACGGGGTTGCTTTTCGGCTTCCCCGTAGCCCTCCTCATCGGCTTTATTACCTCTGTTTTAACCACAGCCATCGGCTCATCCCTAGGAATGGTCAGCGGCTACGTGGGCGGTAAAGTCGACGAAGCAATTCAAAGATTATGTGATGTGCTCAACAACATACCCTTGCTGCCCCTTCTAATATTCTTCACATTTATCCTTAAACCAAGCATCTGGATAATTGTATTCATACTGGTGGCCTTCGGCTGGTCTGGTTTAGCTATAGTGGTGCGGTCAATAGTCCTTCAGGCAAGGACAGCTCAGTATGTGGAGGCGGCCGAATCTCTGGGAGTGAGCCGTAGCAGAATAATGTTCAGGCACATAATGCCGCAGATAGCCCCCTTCTTAATATCACAGATGATATTCTCGACTCCTTCAGCTATTCTTGCGGAGGCGGCCTTAAGCTTCCTCGGCTTAGGCGACCCCTCTCTTCCAAGCTGGGGCCAGATACTTGAGTACGCTTTCAGAAGCGGTGGGGTGAACCTAGGGCTTTGGTGGTGGATACTTCCGCCAGGAGCGCTAATAGCTTTGACATCCTTCACCTTCGTTATGATATCGCTTGGTCTAGAGCCTGTTGTCAGCCCGAGGTTAAGGAGGATGGCCTAGCTTGCTTGAAGTTAACGGTCTGAGGCTTTACTACGGTGTCGGAGGGATGACCGTAAAAGCGGTTGACGACGTTAGCTTCAGGGTTGGCGACGGCGAGACATTGGGGTTGGTGGGCGAGTCTGGCTGCGGCAAAACCAGCACAGGTCTCGCACTGATGAGAATGCTTCCCAGCAACGCCGTCCATTTTAGCGGGCAAGCCATCCTAGACAACGTTGACATACTCGCAATGGATTTTAAGAAATTTGTCTCCGAAGTCCGTTGGAATAAGGTTTCGATGGTTTTTCAGGGGGCGATGAACAGCTTCAACCCCGTTTTGAAGATCGGCGTTCAGGTTGCTGAACCGCTTATCGTTAAAGCAGGCTACAAGCGGGATGAGGCCTTCAAAACCGTTAAGAAATTGTTTAAACAAGTAGGTTTGCCTGAGGAGGCTGCTGAAAGATATCCGCACGAGCTCAGCGGCGGGATGAAGCAAAGAGCCATGATAGCCATGGCCTTGTCGCTCAATCCACGGATAGTTATTCTAGACGAGCCCACCTCAGCCCTTGACGTCTCCATCCAAACACAGATCATAAACCTTCTGAAAAGGCTGAAGAAAGAGCTTGGAGTTTCAATGATATTCATAAGTCATGACCTCGCTTTGGTCAGCGACATAGCTGACATGATTGCGGTCATGTATGCTGGCGAGGTCGTAGAATACGGGGGAGCGGACGATGTGCTCACTCGTCCATACCATCCCTATACCCAAAAACTTCTAAAATCAACACCTAGGATAAGAGGGCCACGTGTTCTTGAATATATAGAGGGGTCTCCTCCCAGTCTCGCAAGCCCTCCTTCAGGCTGCCGTTTCCACCCACGCTGTCCCTACATGTTTGACAGATGCAGGCTTGAAAGACCGTCTTCGACATACGTTGAAAAAGTCTCGGTGAAATGTTGGCTTTACGGCAAAGGTCATCCTCAGGCTCTTGACAGGTAAACAAATATGCTGAAGCCAGCCAGCCCGAGAAGGTTCAGCATGAGAAGGGGGTATGCGATTTCGGTGCTTTCGCTCCACGAAAGCATGTAGAACACGTAGGCAGCGTACATGTTTTGAAGAAGAAAGATAAAGGTTAAGGCTACCAGCGCGTTGGTAAACTTTGTCCTAGCAAGCTTCCTTGTCAGCAAATAGTTTCTGAGCGAGTAAAGAAGGCCTAGAACAATCATCACGGATATCAGGATGTTCGTCAGCCAGAGCGGCCCCATGCTATGCTCGCCTTGACAGGCTTGGATAACGCTTCTTCAACGATCGACTCCAGGACATCCAGGTTTTCGGCTACGATGGGAGCCAACCTGAACCTAACATCATACCGTCCACCATCACATTCTACCAGCTTGTTTTCCATCAGTATCTCCAGATGGTGTTGGACGGTCTTGTAGTTTAGTTTTAGAGCGTTGGCGAGCTGGTTGGCGTTGGCGGGCCCGTCGCGGAGCCTCACGAGGATTAGCAGACGTGTGGGCCCTCCCTTCGTGCCCAGCAGAAGCCACCAAAATAGCCGTTTTATCGGCTTGTCGGCCAACTCCCAGATACGTTAGCCGATGCCTACTTATACTTTTCCCCCAACTGCAAGCGCTATAGGCCTTACCAACGACCCGGTTCCTCCGACGATTTTTAAGGGCGTCACGACAATCGTGGAGACATACACTTTGTCGCGTGAAAGCTCCTCTAGGTAGAGGCTCTTCATAACATGTATTCCGGCGTCGACAAGAAACATCAAGTGGACTTTGAAGGGTTTCGGGACAGCCATAGCCAGGTTGTCTATTCCTAGAAGGGATATTTTCCGGTCAATCAGCCACTGGGCGCTCTCCTCTGTTATGCCTGCGAAATCATGGAGGTATTTCTCCCTGTCGGCGGTGAAGTAGCGTGAGTAACCTGTTCTGACTAACGCTACATCTCCCTCCCTCAAGCTTACCCCTTCGTAATCAAGGCATTTCTGAAGGTCTTCCGCGGTTATTCCATATCGTTGAGGAAGTATGTCAAGCCCTTTTGAAGCTGGCACGTCGAGCAGGACAGCTCTTCTAACGTATATTGGTATCTCCTCGGTGCCGTATTTTGTGTAGCCCGTATGCTTCACAATGTCCGAGGCCTTAACGCCGTTGTGTAACATCCCATCCCTCGCCATGTGGCATTTTGAATCGATGTGAGTGCCAGAATGCATGCTGGTTATCACCAGCTCCATCGAGTCCGAAAACCCTGGAGCCACCTTCTCGAAAAGCTGCCTCGTATACTGGTGGTATCGGTATATGACCATGGTGTAGGGCGGGTCTTCAGGATGCACAGGCATGCCGTTAAAGTATGGCTGGCCCAAGTCGTATATTTTCGCGGAGAGAATCATTTTTACAAAATCTTCCACACTATTCACGTAATATGCAGTAGGGCAGGTGAATATATTGTTATTCTCACAGCATGTTGGATTCCGGCAAAAGATTATATCTGGAACAACGGATGTGAGTTTCGTGAGTGAAGGTAGAGGATTATTTTTGGTTAAAGCCTCATTAGTTCTTTCTCTCGTGATTGGAATTGTCATCCTGCTTTTTGACGGGCTGCTGTGGTTCGACAACCCCCAAACCGGTCATGCCACAGCTCTCATCATATTCTCCGGCATACAAACCTTCCTGCTCGGGTTGTTGATTACAAGACCGCATGCAGGGGTGCGGGTTCTTCTGTACTGGTCAGCCCTCTATCTCATACTTCTCCTTCTCAACCCGTTGACAGGTCCTTCGATAGGAATACCTGTTGAGCTTTTCGCGATGTACCTGTTCGGAGTTTCTCCAGTTTCCAGCAGCCCGCAGTTCAGCTGCCCCTTCCTCTGCCCGCCGTTTATCATAACCTATGACCTTCTGATAGTTCTACAGATAATAATTTTAGCAGCGCTTCTGAACATGCGTAGAAAAAAGTAGCTCGCTCAGCCTTTTTACAACATCATATATTCTCAAAAGTTCTCTAGCGGGACATCAGCTTTTTAGCAGGTTTTTCGCCTTTGCCCCCGTCCTCAATGTTTTTAATTTGAGAACATGGTGTTGCCTCTGGAAGCCCTACGTTGAAAGACAAGAGTTAAAAAATAGTCTCGCGTAGGAACAGACGTGAGCGAGTATAGAAACATAATCTATGAAAAACGTGCCGAGGACAAAGTGGCCGTTATAACCTTCAACAGGCCTGAGGCTAGGAACGCCATGAGCGTGGCTATGCTCAAGGAGTTTAACGACGCGCTGCATAGAGCAGCTGAAGACCCTGATGTTTGGTCTATCATAGTGACGGGAGCAGGTGACAGAGCTTTTTGTTCCGGGGGTGATGCGAAGGAGTTCCTAGCCAACGTCGAGGCTGGAAAAATCGCTGAGATCGAGAAGTTTAACAGGTTTAACCTTGATGTCTGGCGTTTTATGGAGAAAATGCGGAAGCCGATAATAGCGGCTGTCAACGGCTACTGCAACATTGAGGTGATTCAGGCTGTGGACTTGGTTGTGGCCAGCCAGAACGCGAGATTTGGTCTTCCCGAGGTCACGATAGGCGTTAGCCCTGGGGCTGGCATAACCGTCAGATTACCGCGCTTCCTTAGCAAGTACTGGGCTAAGTATCTTCTGTTCACCGGCGACTGGATAACTGCAGAAGAAGCTTACAGGCTCGGCTTCGTCAACAAAGTTGTGCCCCACGAAAAGCTGTTGGAAGAAGCTCTTGCTCTAGCTCGTAAGATAAACAAGAACGCTCCCCTTGCTGTCGGCGCTACAAAAGCATGTGTCAACCTAGGCGGAGAAATGCCAGTAGACGAGGGGATGGAATACCAGCTTAAGGAATCTATATTGATGTTCCATACAGAAGATTTGAAGGAGGGTATAAGAGCGAGGTTTTACGAGAAGAGGGAGCCGCAGTTTAAGGGCCGTTAAACCTGCTCGCGAGGCGCAGGCTCGCGCACAAACACCCTATACTTCTCCTCCCTATTTTTCAGCTCCTGTATTATTCTTTTACATATGGCTTCAACAGGGTTGGGATGACCGGTCCGTTTTTTTACGTCTTCGAAGCTTTCGAACCTTGCCAGATCTCTTTCCTGAAGAAATTTTTGCAGCATCTTCTTCCCTATTCCTGGAACCAGCTCCAATGCATGCAGACGAGGGGTTAGCAGGCCGCTGTTGTTGATAAAGTCTAGGAATCTTTTAGGGTTCTCTTCAATGATTTTATGTACCACGGGCTCGACGTATGCCATAGCTGTTTCCGTGAGCTCGTTGAAGTCTACGCGTCTGATTATTCTCAGTATCTCCCGGGGTACGTCGCGGCCTATGTATATTCGGGTGCCCGGTTTAGGCTTAAACCTTTCGTTGACGGCCACCTCCAGCAATGTGAAGAAATCTTCGCCCAAAAGCTGTATGACGTATTCGTTGCGGTCGTGGAGGAATCTTTGACCCGCTTTAGCGTGCTGCGACGCTGGGAAAACATCTAAAACATATCCATAATCCTCGTAGCGTTTCTGACGCTGCATGGCTTTCTCAGCTTTCACTTTAGACGATTGTTTAACGCTTCCTCGACCAGAGCAATCACAGCTTTCATTTTCTCTTCAGAGAAAAGGAGAAATGAGACAAGCCTTTTGTAACCGCTTAAGATTGCTCTCAGCTCCTCAACATTGGTTGGACATGTGTCGGCTACTTGCACAGCCTCCCTCCTAGTCAAACCTATTTCGTTAACCAGTTTATCCACCAACAGCTCAGCCTGTTCATGAGATAGTTTTGAATACTTTTTGGCGTATGAAAGGACGCGTGACTGCAGGACGTTCAATTCTCCCGCGTTTTCCTGCAGTATCTTTGCGGCTGTAGCCATAGGAATCTCAGTTTTCGAGATTATTTTCCTAGCCATATGCTAACCCACAACCCCCCTTATGTGATCTGGAAGCAGACATAGTTTCTTTATCTTATTGCCCAGCCTTACGTGGACGACGTATCCTCCCCCGCGTTTTTCAACCACCTCTCCAACCCTTCCATGGTATCTTCGGTGGGGAGAACCTTTTTGAACGCTTGGCTCGATTGCTATCAGTACTCTGTCGCCTGGCTTGTAGCTCCTTAAGTATACGTCTGGTGCTGGGCCGCTCCTTGACCCCCTAGGCTTTAGCAGCCGGCCTCTTGATTTTCTCCTGAAACCTTTAGAGGTGGCCATTCCAAGTATCCGCTGAAGTCTACAGTATACCATGATAAAAGCATTTATGCCTCCACGCTTACCACGGTCAGCTCAAGCTTGGATGGAACCGTTTGTAAGATTTCTGCGAACGAGGGTTTTGTTCTACCGTCGTCACCAGTCACAAGCTCCTTGACATATAGTCCGCCTTGACATCTTATTTTATAGACCACCTCTCTACTGCCCACGAGACTTGCCTCAGTCTCGTAAACTATCTTCCTTCTTACCCTGTCAGCTCTCCTCGCCAAAACCCTTGTCGGCGTCCTCTGTTCTATAACTATGTTTCTGAAAACTTCTTCAATCTTCCTAAGCTGTGAAGCGTCTAAGTCCGTGTGATAGTAGGCTTTAACGATGTATGTTTTGCTTGCTGTCGGCGAGGTTAGCTTCAAAGCTCTAACGTCCTTCCTGCTCGCGAGGGATTCGAGCATCACTTCAACCAATCCTCCAGACTCATTGTTGATTGTTTTCTCCACTTCTTCTAGCGCTATGAACCTTCTTCTCGGTCTTTTCAGCTCAATTACGAAAGGCCTTCCACCACCCTCCACGAGAGCGTCAACGTCCTCGCGGCCTGCGGCGTGAAACTTAAACGCCTCCGCATCAAACATTCTCCTCGCAGGCTCTCCTACGAGTTCTGCAACGCTTGTTGGATATTCACGCCCTGTGAAACCGCATTCTTCACAGCCTTTACCCCAGCATTTTCTACAATGCCAAGGTGATTGTGGAAGGTTTCTGCTGTGTTTAAGGTATCTACCTTTGATGAATAACGGGTTTGGGAATATCTTGAATGTGTTGGCGAACATGTTGACTATGATTGTTATGTCTGGTGATATGTAGTCTGTTTTTTTCCCTGTGTTAATTGCTAAAAGTCTGGCGATTTCTCTAGTTATGTCGTTCTTCAGATCCTCTCCCTCTTCTATTCCTGCGAGCGAGCGCAGCCTGTCTTCTTTTTCCCTAACCTCGGGAGGTACGGATGCGCCGACTAAAAATGTCCCAAACTCGTACTGGCTGGTTTGTGTAGAGATAGACTCCACAATCGCCCTAAATTTTTCTTCGGACAGTATCCCGCCGCACAGGCTGCAAGGCTGTTTCTGGGTCAGAATATTGTTTTTCTTCAAATGTTCTACGGCTTCTTCAACCCCGCCCCTCTCGGCAAGCAGCCGAAGGAGTTCAACGTTTTGTTGTTTGACGGATTCCAGCAGCAGAGCTATCTTAAGAGCTCTCCCCCGCTCCTTGTTGGTCAACCCGAAACCCAATCTTGCGAACTGGCGGCCTAGGCAATAGTCGCATAGAGGGTCTAAGGTCAGAAGATGTATCGCACGCTGGACGACTGTTTCCAACTATGCAGTTCCCCTGCTCTGGCGGAGAATATGTCTGAGTTTACGGTCCTTCATCATTTTGCGGGAGGCTTGATAGCTCTTAACCAGCTCCCTCACATCCCTTTCAAAAACCCCCGCACCCCTAGCTATCCTCCTGATTCTAGAACCATCTAAAATGCCAGGGTTCTCTCTCTCTTCACGCGTCATGGACTTGATAATCGCAGACCATTTTCTGATGCGTTCTTCAGCTTTCTCGAACTCGTTTTCCGACAGCATGTCGACTCCTGGAAGAGGTAGTTTGCTCAGTATTTTCCTAAGAGGCCCAAGTTTGGTCAGGCTGCTGAGCTGGTTAACCATGTCTTCAAGGGTAAACTTTCCCGTGAGAATTGTTTTCATCCGTTCCTCATCCATCGCGAGCTCAGCCATCTTGACCCTCTCAACAAGGCTTTCGATGTCTGGCATGCCGAGCAGGGATGCTATGTATCCGCTTGGGTTGAAGGTTTCGAAGTCCTCGATCCTCTCGCCCACGCCTACAAACTTGACCAAGGCCCCGGTCTCGGCTACGGCTGTCAAGGCTCCCCCTCCCTTTGCTGATGTATCCAGCTTCGTAACTATGATGGAGCCTACAGGTGCAGCTTTGTGGAAGGCGGCTGCATGGACTCCCGCCTGCTGTCCTATCGTTCCGTCTATGACTAGTATGTTTTCGTCGGGATTGAGGGCTGCCTGTAGCTTCATCATCTCGTTCATTAACTCATCCTGCTGCTTATGCCGTCCAGCAGTGTCTATAATTATGATGTCAAGGCCTGATTGTTTCAGGTTTTCCACACCTTTCCGTGCTATTTCTATGGAGTCATCATTTTCCGGCTCGCCGTAGACGGGTATTCCGCGTGGGTCAAGGAGTTGTTTCAGCTGTATGTAGGCGGCGGGCCTGTAGGTGTCGGCGCATACAACACCAACCTTGTAACCGTTCGCCTTAAGGTAGTTCGCCAGCTTAGCCGCCGTGGTTGTTTTGCCGGAACCCTGGATGCCAAGCAACATGATTACATAGGGTTTTCTTCCGTCGAACGTTAGTTTAGGAGGCTTCCTGCCGAGCAGCGAGGTAAGCTCCTCATAGACTATTCTGGCGACATGGTCTTTTCTGCTAACGCCTGGCGGAAGCTTCTCAGAAAATGCTCTCTCCCTTATTCTTTCAGAGATTTTCTGGACAAGCTCTACCTTCACGTCCGCCATCAGCAAAGACCTTTGAATACCTCTCACCAGTTCTTCGACGGCTTTCCTGTCCGCTGATGGCGAGGAAAGAAACTTGGCGAAAGCATCTTTCAAAGTTTTGCCGAACGAGGAGAGAGCCGACATTACTACCGTATGCTGTCTATCAGGGATATTTTAAGCCTCGTTTGGACAAGGGTTTTTAAAAACCTCAAAGCAGACACTGGAGGCTGGCCGTGAAGGTGTTGGTCACAGGCTCGCAGGGTTTCATCGGAAAACATCTTGTCGAGTATCTGAGGGCGAGAGGGTTTGAGGTGGTGGGTGTTGACCTTCGCGGAGAGGAGAATTTACGTGTAGACGTTACAGACTACACTATGGTGTCGAAGGTTTTCGAAAGCCTAGAGTTCGAAGCCGTTGTCCATCTTGCAGCGGTAGCCGACATAGCTGAGTCCTTAAAAGACCCATACAGATGTTTTCACGTGAACTTCATGGGCTCCCTAAATATTATTGAGGCGGCAAGGCGGAAAAGACTTTCGCGTGTCGTATTTCTCTCTTCAGCTAACTACTACGGTGCACCCGCAAAGACGCCTGTCTCCGAAGCTGACCCGCCCTCGCCTAGAACGCCTTACGATTATTCCAAGGTTGCTGTTGAAAACATGGTTTGGAGTTATTACAGCAACCATGGCGTTCCCGTCGTCGTCCTCAGGCCTTGGAAGGCCTTCGGCGAGTATGAGCCGCCTTCAAAAATGGTTCCAAGGTTCATTCTTGCATGCTTGGAGGGTAGGCCGATACCTCTTTACAACGGTGGGGCTGATGTGACAGACCCATATCACGTTGAAAACCTCTGCTACGCTGTTGAGCTTTCCCTAACGAAAGAAAAGGCTGTGGGAGAAGCTTTTAACGTCGGAACCGGTGGAGCCGTTTCCGTCAGACAGCTGGCGGAAATGATAAAAAAAATGACGGGCTCATCTTCCGAGCTTCAACTACTTCCTCCACGGACTCAAGCTGAGTCGAAGCCGATGTACAGCACACCATCTATAGAAAAGATAAAGACAGTCCTCGGCTACAGCCCAAAGGTCGGCTTAGAAGAAGGCCTCCAAAGAGTGGTAAACTATTTATCACAAAGCAGAAAACATTGAGATGGGCCGGTAGATCAGCCTGGATGATCGTCCGCCTAATCATGATATTAGATGGTTGGTTTGTATCTCTTTCTTCTTGGTTTTTCCCTAATATTCTGTTGCAGTTAGGGCAATTATCCCTGTTTTTAAACGTTTGACAGCATTTACTTCAATACCATTCCCCCATGATAGTTTGGCTGACTGCCTGAAGGAACAAACGGACCGCTGGCAAGGCTTACGGAGATGTGGTTGAAACCCCAGTAGTTTAGGACTGTTATGCTGAAGCTTCTAAACTCCCTGACCATGACGTATTCTAGGTCTGTGAAGAGGGTTAGAGGCCCTACCCTGCTCCCGTCATCGCCTATGAAGACTGCTTTGATTCTCAGCTCTGCCTGAAGTCTCCCCAAGGAATAGTCCCGAGAAGGTTGCGCAGTCAGGTTGAAGTATGTGTCGAGACGCTTGGATAGAACCCTGCCCCGTGCAGATGTCCAGAACCCTATAGGCCACTCA